>NZ_JBGOSH010000004.1:0-511864 GCF_041537925.1 Ruegeria hyattellae
TACCCCAGCGCGGCAGAGGTTGCCGGCGCCATAACCCCCGTCCCGGGAGGCGTAGGCCCCATGACAATCGCCTGCCTCCTCGCAAACACACTCACAGCAGCATCCCGCGCAAATGACCTGCAAGAACCAGAAGGCCTAACGGCCTAGGGCGCGACGGGTACCATCGTGCCCTGCAACAAGGCGATATGGGTTTCGGTATCGTCCCGCAGGGCATAGACATCCGCCGCCACCACGATCAACCGGCGGCCGGGTTTTACCACCCGGCCAACCGCGCGCAGATGCTGACCCCGCGCGGGCGCGAGCAGGTTTATCTTCATTTCGGCCGTCATCACCTCTTGTGGCGGTTTCAGCATCGTCAACGCGGCATATCCCGCGGCCGAATCCCCGAGGGCGAAACTCAGGGCCGCATGGGCGGCGCCATGTTGCTGCAGGGCGGTCTCGAGAACAGGCGCGCTCAGAACCACTCGGCCTTCTGCGACCTCGTCGATGCACGCGCCGAACGTCTTCATCATCGACTGGCGCGCAAAACTGTCCCTGATACGCTGTTCCATATACCTGATAGTATCCCTGCTTGTCGCTGCCAATGTGGTTAGCACAGATGGGGCCAGGTGGTCGCCTCTATCGCGGCATCGGCACTGCGCGCGGTGGTGAGCCGGTCAGGATGGCCAGCGCATCGGGGCGCATCAGGTCACGCAGGACCGGCTCGTCGCAATGCAGCCCGCCAGTATAGGTGCCATAGGCGGGCAACAGAATCCTGTCCCGGTCGAGCAAGAACGCAGCGCGAGTGATGTTAAGGCCGCGGGTCCGGACCCGCGCCTTTGGGTGGTAATGCCCCGAGATCTCGCCGGTTGCGCCCGGCGTGGCGATGTGGCGGAAACTAACGGTGTCGAACCTGAGCTCGTGCCGGTGTCCGCCGCCGATCTCGACCGGGCCGGGGTCATGATTGCCCTCGATCCAAGTCCAGTCGCGCCCTGCCTGCAGCGAAGCGATCCACTGCCTGTCGCTTTCACCAAGCGCGCGCGCCGCATCCAGATCGTCGAAACTGTCGCCCAGGCAGATTACGATACGCGCCCCCGTCTGGTCCAGATCATCGGCCAGACGGCTGAGCGTGTCGCGGGTCTCGTAAGGCGGCAGCGCAGGCGCGCCGCGGCGGGCAATCCGTTCGGACTTGCCAAGATGCAGGTCCGATACGCAAAGCAGCCCCCAATCCGGCCACCAGAGTGCACCGGACCCAAGCGCCATCAACTGCTTACCTGCAAATTCGAAATCAAGTCCTTTCATGCCCCGTTCTTCCCTCGGGTTTCACCTCTGTGCAAGTCTTTCATGACGTCAGCCCGGCCTCGGACAGCAGGCGATCACTTTCTTCGGCCAGCAGCCGTTCTTCGGCAGATCCCTTGACCGGCACCTTGCCAACCTCAAGCAGCAAAGGCGCAGCCAATGGCGTGATCCGGTCCAGCCGCTCCAGATCGATCCGGTCGCCGACTCGCGCGATCATCTCTTCGATGCGGCCGAAATCGACCAACCCGCGCATCGCCTCATCCCGGGTGATCTGCATCAACACATGATCGGGGTCGTATTTCAGCAGCGTGTCATAAAGGATATCCGACGAAAACGTCGCTTGTCGCCCGCTTTTGCGCTGCCCGGCGGTGTTGCGCTCGATCAGCCCTGCGATGGTCGCCGAGGCCCGAAAAGTCCGCTTCATCACCGCATTGCCCGCCAGCCAGCTGTCCAGCCCGTCGCGCAGCGCCTCCATGCGAAAGAGCGGCGCCGCGTCGGTCAGCGCGTCCAGCCCCCAGATCAGCGTGGCGTAGTCGGTCGAAACAAAGCCCAGCGGGTGCAGCCCGATCTCTTCCATCCGCTTGGTTAGAAGCAGGCCGAGCGTCTGCATCGCGTTGCGCCCGGCAAAGCCGTAGACGCAAACATGCTCTTGCCCGTCATGGGGGAAGCTTTCGACCAGCAACCGGCCCCGCCGCGGGAGTTGTGACACCTCACGTTGCAGGGTCAGCCACTCGGTGGTGTGTCGTGGCAGTTGCGGCCAGCTATCCTGCGCAAACATGTCAAGGATGCGGGCGCTGAGCTGGGTGGAGGTTGCAAATTTCGTCCCCATGAAGGTGGCGATCTTGGGCTTCTTGTCGGCGCGGCGGGTGACCTCGACGGTCATCTCGCGCAATCCCTCATAGCGCACGATCTGCCCGCCGATCAGAAACGTGTCGCCCGGTGTCAGCGACGCGGCAAAGCCTTCCTCGATCTCGCCCAATGGCTTGCCGCCGCGGTTGCGCATTAGCCGGACCTTGAGGGTGTCTGTGTCCTGAATGGTGCCGATATTCATCCTGATCCGCGCCGCCGCGCGGGGGTCGCGCAGCTGCCATTGCCCGTCGGGGCGCTGTTGCAACCGTTGCCAGCGGTCATAGGCCCGCAGGGCATAGCCGCCGGTGGCGCAGAAATCGAGACAATCGTCGAATTCCGCGCGGGTCAGATCGGCGAAGGGGCCGGCGGAGGTCATCTGCATATAAAGCGCATCCGCTTCAAACGGACCGGCTGCGGCGGCGATCAGGATATGCTGGCAGAGCACATCGCGGGGTCCGCGCCCGCGCGGATCACCGTCCAGATCATGCGCCTTGACTGCTTCCAGCGCGGCAACACATTCCACCACCTCGAACCGGTTGGCGGGCACCAACAGCGCCTTGGAGGGCGCGTTATAGCGGTGATTTGCGCGTCCGATCCGCTGTACTAGCCGCTTGACGTTCTTGGGCGCACCGATCTGGATCACCAGATCGACATCGCCCCAATCAATCCCCAGATCGAGCGAGCCGGTGCAGACGATGGCCCGCAGGTCGCCCCGCACCATTGCGGCCTCGACCCGCTGGCGCTGCTGCCGGTCGAGCGAGCCGTGATGGATGCCGATCGGCAGCCCCTCGTCATTGGCAAGCCACAGATTGTGAAAGAAAATTTCCGCCTGCGCGCGGGTGTTGTGAAAGATCAGCGTGGTCTTGTGTTGGCGCACTTGATCCAGCACCGCCGGGATCGCATAGGCCGCGCCGCCGCCGGACCAGGGCGGCATGTCCTCGGTTTCCAACATGGCGATATCGGGGTCCGGGCCGGGATCGGCCAGCAGGACAACGCAGGGATCGGGGTGGCGGGCCAAGAGCTGGGCGATGGCGCTTGGATCCTCGACTGTGGCCGAAAGCCCCACGCGCCGCAGGTTGGGACAGAGCGCTTGCAATCGCGCCAGCGCCAGCATCAGCTGATCGCCCCGTTTGCTCTCAGCCAGCGCGTGAATCTCATCGACCACCACCCGCTGCACCCCGGCAAACATGCGCGGCGCATCTTCGTAGGAGGTCAGCAGCGCCAGGCTTTCCGGCGTGGTCAGCAGGATATGCGGCGGGTCGGCGCGCTGGCGCTTCTTCTGCGTGGCCGACGTATCGCCGGTGCGGTCCTCGATCCGGATCGGCAGCCCGATCTCGTCCACCGGCGTGCGCAGGTTGCGCTTGATATCGGCTGCCAGCGCCTTGAGCGGTGAGACATAGAGTGTGTGCAGGCCATCATGGCTGCCGTCAGCCAGTTCCGCCAGCGTTGGCAGGAAACCAGCCATCGTCTTGCCGCCCCCCGTGGGCGCGATCAGCAGCGTCGCCGGGTCTTGCGCACGGTCGAACATATCCTGCTGATGTGGATGTATCGACCAGCCTTTGGCCGAGAACCAGGTCTGAATTGCGGGGGGAATCTGCGACATTGCAGACAGCTTACCGCAGCGGTTTCCCCTTTGGAACGGGTGCACGTGCCCTGTGAACGGGCCTAGTGAATGATCTCTTCTTCTTTCACGAACATGTTCGCCCAGGCGCGATCGATCAAGTCAGGCCGCATCTGATAAGGGATACCCTCGAACTCACAGATGGCGATCATCTGGTCGATCAGGAAGATAGGCTGATAGTTTGCATAGACATTGTCGATGGTCGGGTATTTGACCTTGAGCAGATGCACCAGCGCATCCTCGTCCAGCGGCATGCCTTTCTTGCGCGCCACCAGCGCAAAAATCTTCAGGAAGTTTTCCTGATCCGGTCCGTCGATCTTGATCTTGAAGAAGATCCGCCGCAGCGCCGCCTTGTCGAAGATTTCGTTGGGGTGGAAGTTGGTCGAGAAGATGACCAGCGTGTCGAACGGCACTTCGAACTTTTCACCCGATTGCAGGGCGAGGATGTCCTTGCTTTCTTCCAGCGGGACGATCCAGCGGTTGATCAGGGCCTGCGGTGGTTCGGCCTGACGACCAAGGTCGTCGACGATGAAGATGCCACCGGTTGATTTCAGTTGCAGCGGGGCCTGATAGGTGCGCGCGGTCGGGTTGTAGACCAGATCGAGCATCGACAGCGACAGCTCGCCCCCGGTGACCACGGTGGGGCGTTCGCACATCACATAGCGGCTATCGAAGCGTTTGCGGCGGCGCAACTGTGTCGGATCGTCAGCCTCTTGCTCTATGGCGTTATGCACGATCGGGTCATAGACGGTGATGACCTGACCGGCATATTCGATGGCGCGTGGCACGTAGACCTTATCTCCCAGCGCGTCGCGGATGCCGTTCGAGATCGAGGATTTCCCGTTGCCCGGCGGGCCGTACATCAGGATCGACCGCCCGGCGCTGACGGCGGGGCCGAGGTGATCCAGCAGGCTGTCGGGCAGAACCAAATGGCCCATCGCGTTGGTCAGTTGCTCACGCGTGACCTGGATGTTGCGGATCGACTGGCGCTTGACCTGCTCGCTATATACTTCCAGCGGCACCGGCATCGCGCCGAAATATTCCGACTGGCTCAGCGCATCCAGCGCGCGTGAGCGGCCTGCATCGGTCAGTTGATAGCCCATTTCGTTGCCGTTGTTGGCGTTGAGCGTGCCCGTCGCCTCCAGCAGTTTCTGATCGCGGGACAGATCGACAATTTCCTGCGTCACCGATCCGGGCAGGCAGATCGCTTCGGCGATCTCGCTGACCATCTCGAGGTTTTTGCGGAAAATCGTCTTTAGCAAAATGTCCCGCATCATCACGATCGGAAGGCGCATTTCGGCAAGCCCGTTGGGGGCAGGGGGCGCCATGACATTGGGGGTCTGCATATTCATCGGCAAAATCCGTCTTGGGCTGGCTCATCAAAACGCTGCGGTGTCTCCGCATGGGGCGAAACTGCCCGCCCATTGTGGCAGCAGAAGGGCAAAGCCGGGGCGGAGGCGGGGATTGTTCAACTTCCGTAAACAGCACCCAGCACGAGATAGAGCGCCAGCGTGAAGCCAAGGCTCAGCCCCATGGGGAATTTCCGGCCCATATCCCAACTTTTCCAATCCGGTACCACCCGGCGTAGGGCAGTGTGTTTGGCCAGACAATGGGTGGCCACCGCCGCCAGAAGGCTGGCGCAGAGGATCATGAAAACAAGGGACAGATCGCCAAGTGCGATGTAGGGTGCTGCGGCAGCCAAAAACTTGGCGTCGCCTGCTCCCATCGCACCGGCTGCGTTCAGGGCAATGCCCACGATCAGCACAATAACCAACTGCGCCAACTGCCAGCCATAAGCAGGAAAGCTCATCAAGAACGGTCCCATCACCACAAAGATCAGTGCCAGCGCTATAACGGCCTGGTTGGTGATCCGCATTTCGCGCAGATCGGTGAAGGCCACATAGAAGCAGAGCGGCAGCACCAGCGGAAGGAACCACAGCGCGACCAGGGACGGAATCGCCATAGCTCAGGCGCTTTCCAATGCGCGTAGCGAGTTGATCGCCTCTTCGAAATGCTGGGGATGGGTTTTGACGGCATCACGCAGCAAAGCCTTGCCCTTGGTGACATCGCCCTGCTTGATCGCGGTCAGCGCCATTGTGTGCAGCAACTGTGCCCGCTCAACCTGATTCATCGGTACCACCGGCAGCGTGTAGTTACCCTGCGCGCCACGTGCCAGAACCAGGTTGTTCTTTGCGGTGAACAGGGTGCGATCCTGCCGGATCGCCTCACCAAACAACTTTTCGGCTTCGGCATACTGGCCGCGTGTCAACTTGGAATAGCCCCAGTTGTTGGTCACGGCGGCGGGTTTCGTCGTCAGACCAACGGCGGTTTCATAAAAGCTGTCGGCGCGTTTCCATTCCTTGTTGGCATCGGCCACCATCGCCTCAAGCCGATAGCGTTTGAAAGTCTCGTGGGTCGGCGGCACCTTGTCCAGCGTCTCCTCGGCCTTTTTCCAATCGCCATTACGGATGTAGGCATCGGCCAGCTCGACCGAGTCGGCGTCGTTGGCGCCTTCCATCTCGACTACCTTGGACCAGGTTGAGACCGCTTCGGTGTTGCGCTTGGCCCGCACCAGCGACATGGCCAGACCGCGCTGAAGGTCGATCCGGTCCGGTGCGGTATTGGTGGCGCGTTGGAAATAAGTGACCGCCTCGTTCGGGTCTCCGACCGTTAGCATCACGTCGTTGATGCCGGTCTCGTCGATGACGTTCACATCCTGCAGCGCCCGTTCGACGGCCTGATCTTCCTTGCTCACACACGCGGAAAGCCCGAGCCCGCCTGCAACAAGTGCCGGGATCAAAATAAGGTGGCGCATTTTTGCGTCCTTTTACTGCTCTATCCGTTATGGCGTCTTGCGGATCAGGAACTGCCCCTCACTCCGCTGCACCAGCTTATATTCGTCGTTTGCCTCAGGCGCATTATTAGCAGGATTTTCAGATTTTGCGAGTGCTATCCGCAGATTGTCCCGGATTGAGTCACTTTGGCCATTGTCCAGAGCATAGGCTTTTTTGAACACTTGGGTGGCCTCGGCGGTCTCGCCTTTTTCCATCAGAAGCACGCCCAAATTGTTCCAAGCCTCGGGCCAGTCCGGCGTATCTGTGACGGCGCGGCGCAGCATGACCTCAGCTTGCCCCAACCGGCCCAGTTCAAGATTGGCTGTGCCCAGACCGGTCAGGATTTCCGGCGTCATTCCCTGTTCCAGCGCGGCGCGGGTGAAGGCATCCATCGCAAGCTCATACTCGCCAGCAGCCATCAGTCGATGGCCAACTTCGACTCCGTCCACCGCCTGCGCCCCGTGATCGATACCGGGGGGGTAGGGATCGTCCGGCAGCGTAACCTCATCGGATGTCGAACACGAAACCACCGCCGCGAGGGCGGCGGTGGCGATGAGGTGTTTCAGACTTGGTGCGGTTACGTTCACACCTTCCACTTTCGTATTAGCCAGAACTCATATTGCCCAAGTCCATGATGCCCTTTGCCGAAGGTCCGACAAGAATGACCAGCAGGGGCGGGACGGTCAGGGTCATTGTGGCAAGTGTCATTTTTGTTGGCAACTTGTTTGCAGCCTCTTCGGCGCGCATCACGCGTTTGTCACGCATCTCGCCGGCATAGACCCTGAGCGCCTCGGCGATTGACGTGCCGAAGCTGGCGGACTGGATCATCACCGTCACAAAAGACGAGACATCGGTAACATCACAGCGCGTCGCGAAGTCACGCAGAACCTTGTCTTTCTCTTTACCGGCTTTCATCTCATAGGCGACCATCTCGAACTCATCCGCCAAATAAGGGTAAGAGGCGCGCAACTCGGCGGCAACTCGAACGATGGCCTGATCCAGCGACTGCCCGGCCTCGACACAGACTAGCATCATGTCGAGCGAATCCGGAAAGCCCGAGATAATGGCCTGTTTGCGTTCTTCGACGCGCCGGGTGATCCAGTATTTCGGCAGGAAATACCCCGCCAGCCCCGGCCCGAACACATACATCAGCTGTGTTGTACCTTCGAGGTCCTGATCGCCGACGATGATCGTCACATAAACCACGCCAATCAAAAGGCCGATCAGTCCTAGGACAAATTGGGAGAAATGGAAGAAGCGGATCGCATCCTTAGACCGGTAACCGGCTTGCCGCATCTTGAGCTGCATCGCCGTGTATTCCTCGGCATCCTGCGGCTCGAGAAAGTTTGCAAACCGGTCAAGCTGTTCGTTCCGGCTGCCTTGACGCAGTTGCTCTTTCTTGGTCTTTGCCTTGGGCTTCGGGTTCACGTCCCGCTTGAGCTTCTTGAGCGGATCCTCAGGCTGATTGAGGATGAAGGGAAGCGTCACCAGGATCATGAACAAGCCCGCGACACCCACTACGATGAGCGGGCCGAACTCGCCCAGGTTTTCGGTCAGGAGGTCATTGATTTGCTGCAGGAATTCCATCGGTCCTCCGGTTCAGACTTTGATATTCGTCAAGATGCGCATGACGATCAGGTTGGCCGTTAGCATGATGCCAACGAAGAAACAGGCTGGAATGTACCAGGGGTGATCCATGACACCGTCATAATAGCCGGGATCGTTGACTAGGATCACCATCAGGCAGACCAGCGGAAAGGCCGACAGAAACTTGCCCGACCATTGCGCCTCGGCAGTGATCGCCTTGACCCGGCGAAACAGCCGGAACCGCGCGCGGATCACCTTGGCCAGACCTTCGAGAACTTCGGCCAGGTTACCGCCCGATTGCTGCTGGATCGAGACCGCGACCGACAGGAACCGCAAATCCTGGATATCCAGGCGTTCGGCCATTTCTTTGAGCGCGTCGCTGACATCGCGACCATACGAGGCTTCGTCCGATATGACACCGAACTCGGTTGCGATCGGATCGCTGGCCTCTTTCGCCACGATCTGGATCGAGGCAACGAAGGGGTGACCGACACGCAGCGACCGGACCATCAGTTCGACTGCATCGGGCAGTTGTTCCTCGATCAAGGACATGCGTTTCTTTGCCTTGTGGTTCACCCAGATATAGACCGCGCTAACGCCAATCAGGGCCGAGGCGGCGATGCGCAGCGGCGGCTCGGTTTCAGTGCCGATGCTCAGGCCGACAAAGGCAACGACGCCCACACCGATCATGATCATGATCAATTGGCGCGGAGTGAAGGCGATCGCCGCCTTCTGCGCCTTGTCCGCCAGCAGCGAATAGAGCGGGATCGACTGGCTGCGCATATGCTGCTGCATTTCCTTGCGCAGTTGCTCGAGCACCTCCTCGCGACCGACGCCTTTGTCCAGCATGTCCAGACGGCGGTTCACCCGGTTGTTCAGGCTGATCGACTTGCCGAAAAACAGCAGGTAGACGCCCTCGACCAGGAAAAGCACACCGACGAATATCCCGATGTAGATGAGTGGCTCTGCGCTGATAGTCATGGCCTGTTCCCCTACATGTTGACCGGTTCATAGATCGATGCGGGAAGGTCATACCCCCACATGCGGAACCGTTCCGAAAAGTGGCTGCGCACGCCGGTGGCGGTGAAATGGCCAATGATCTTGTTGTCGGGTGTCAGGCCGACGCGCTGATAGCGGAATATTTCCTGCATGGAAATAACATCTCCCTCCATCCCGGTGATCTCGGTGATCGAGGTCATCCGGCGAGAACCGTCCTGCAGGCGGCTGGCCTGCACGATCAGGTTCACAGCCGAAGAAATCTGACTGCGCACCGCCTTGATCGGCATCTCGATCCCCGCCATGGCGATCATGTTCTCAAGTCGACTGATACCGTCGCGGGCCGAGTTGGCGTGGATTGTGGTCATCGATCCGTCATGGCCGGTGTTCATCGCCTGCAACATGTCGATCACTTCCTCGCCGCGCGTCTCGCCCACGATGATGCGGTCGGGACGCATCCGCAGGGCGTTTTTCAGACAGTCGCGCGGGCTGACTTCACCTTTGCCCTCGACATTGGGTGGACGGCTTTCCATCCTGCCCACATGGGTCTGCTGCAACTGCAGTTCGGCGGTGTCTTCGATCGTCAGGATACGTTCTGCATTGTCGATGAAGCTGGACAGGGCATTCAGCGTTGTCGTCTTACCCGAACCGGTGCCGCCGGACACGATAATGTTCAGACGGGTGGCAACGGCGGCTTGCAGATAAGCAGCCATTTCTTCGGTGAAGGCCCCGAAATTCACCAGATCGTCGATGCCCAGCTTGTCTTTTTTGAACTTCCGGATCGAAACCAGCGAGCCATCCACCGCAATTGGTGGCACCATGGCGTTGAAACGCGAGCCATCGGCCAGGCGGGCGTCAACATAGGGGTTCGATTCGTCGACGCGTCGGCCCACGGCTGACACGATCTTGTCGATGATCCGCAGCAGATGACGTTCATCCTTGAACCGGACATCGCTGAGTTCGAGCTTGCCGTCCCGTTCCACGAAGATCTGGTGGGGGCCGTTGACCAGGATATCGTTGACCGTGTCGTCCTGAAGCAGCGTTTCAAGCGGGCCCAGTCCGGTCACCTCGTCATAGAGGTCCTTGTTGAGGGTCTGACGGTCATCACGGTTGAGAACGATACTTTTTTGTTCGAGAATCTCGGAAGAGATCGAGCTAATCTCGTTGCGAAGTTCCGCTTCCGACGCGTGTTCAAGCGCTGCGAGATTGAGATTCTCGAGCAGTTCGCGGTGCAGCTCGATCTTGATCTCGCCGAGACGGTCTTTGCGCTTGCGTTCGCGATCCTGCGGTGCCGCCTCGGCTTTTTTGCCCGGCATCGGCTTGCGCAGTAGCTCTTTCTTGGTTGGAGCGGGGGCGATTTCGGGGGAGGGTTTGGCGGTTTTGGTCGCTGGCACTGCCTTGACGGGTGCGGCGTCGGCTTGCTTTTTGTATCTCGAGAACATCTTGGACCCCTCTCGTGAATCGCGTTAGGCAGCTTCCGCTTCGCCTGTGCCCAGTTCGTAGATGGATTGCGCGAGTTTGGCGATTTCCCGGCGCAGCGGGTTCTTTGCCGCGGACGTTGCCAGAGGCTGGCCGTGATCGCCGCCCTGTGTCACTGGTTTGCCGCCATCTGGCAGTTGCAGTTCAATGGAAATGCCCAGCGATTCCGCCATTCTCTTGACACGGCTCTTGCCGCTCAGGTCGGTGAATTTCGGAGCCTTGTTAAGGGCAAAGCGCAGCTTGTTGAATGGCAGATCCTCGGATTGCAGCGCCCGTTTCATGCGCAGTGCGTTCTGGGCGGATCGCATATCCAATTCTATCATCGCGAAATAGACATGCGCGGCCTGCAGAACCGTCTCTGACCATTGCACCAGTGTCTTGGGCATGTCGATGATGACGAAATCGAAATGCGCGCGCGCCAGTTCGATCACCCGTTCGATATCCTGCGGCGTCACGAGGTCGAGTGGCACCATGTCGGAGGGGGCGGTCAAGACCTGAAGCCTGTCCTCATAGCTGACCAGCGCCTGACCGAATACTTCATCATCCATATTCTCTGTGTCGGTCAGCATCTCGAACACGGCTTCGCGCCGCGGCAGATCGAGATAGGTCGAGACCGACCCATACTGCAGGTCGAGATCTAGCAAGCAGACCGACGGAGAATCGTCGCCCGACACATTGGCCAGTTCCCATGCCAGGTTCACCGCCATCGTGGTCGATCCAACGCCGCCCGCAAGGCCATGAACAACGATCACCGCGCCCTCTTTCGAGGTGCCGGAATTCAGCGGTGCGCTGCTGGTCTGGGCCTGCGTCGCCTGCGCGTCTTCTTTGCTGCGCAGTCGGTCGATGGCCAGTTGCAACTCCTGCTCGGGAAGCGGGTAGGGGACAAATTCATCCGCGCCCTTGCGCAGAAGCTGGTGAAGAGATGCTGGCGTTACGTCCTCGGCAATCAGAATGACGCCAATGTCGCGCGTCTTGGCCTGGGTGATGATCTCGCCCATCAGGACCAGATTGTCCTCATCATCGCCATCCAGCGCCAATGCAATGAATTCCAGTGTTTCCGCTTCGGGCTGTCCGAAAAAGGCCAGCGCCTCGGCAAAGCCTAGGTCGCCCCAGCTTTCGCCCATTGCCGCTTCCATGTCTTCGATCAGCAGGTCGAAATTCTGGACGTCCCGGCTGACCGTGCAGGCCAGGATCGGAGCGGTCTCAGATTGCGGCATTCCACTGCTCATTACCTTCATCCTCATTCAAAAATGGCAGGAAAGTCGAACAGCTTGGCGCTGCATCCGGCTTGTTTCACCCACCCGCGGCCCTGAAAAAGGCCGCAAATCACCTATTGAAAGCAGTGTCGTCGCGAAGTTGGGCGAGATTTGGGCCGAAAAGAACCAATTGTAGGGAATTGGGCGACGATCCCGCCCAATTCGTCGCTATTGTACTCAGTTTTCAAAGGCTGATGAGTCGCCTGCGTTAAGCGTCGTAGGCGGTTCTGCGCTTTTGATATATTCGCGATAGATCACCTGGGCGTATTTGCCATCCAGTGTCTGGTTTCGTTTGATAAAGCCGGTCACTTCGGTGACAGTGCGCCGGTTGCGGCGATCGCGGTCTGGCGTGTTGATCAGCGGCTCGCGTTCGCCAAGCGACGAAACCGCTTCTAGGCGGCTGCGACTGATGCCCTGTCTGGTCAGATAGTTCACCACGGCTTGTGCGCGGCGCAGCCCGAGGCGCTGGTTATAGGCCGGCGACCCGACCTTGTCGGTATGACCGAATACCTTGAAGCGGACCTCGGGAAATTGCTTGATCCAGTGCGCCTGCTGCCGCAGGATCTGCTGGGCGGTCGGGTCGAGCTGTGAACTATTGAACGCAAAGTTCACTTGATCCGGGACTTCGCGGGCAAAGCGCTCACCCAATACCTGGACATAGCTTTTTGCACCGGTCTGGATCTGGGCATTGTTGAGCGTGGCGTTTCCGAATGTGCCCGAATCCACTCTATGGCCCGCATCATAGGCACACCCGGCAACAGCGACGGAGAGGCCAAGGATCGAAATCATCTTATGCATTGGTTTCATCCTCCCGATCATTCAAGCACATAGCCGTAAGACCCACTGAAATCCTGTTTTGCGACCTCGGATGCGGCGCCACCCCCGGCTCGCACAGTTGACGCGGTCTTGCCGAACAGAAACAGCTCGGTTTCGCTCGGTGGTGTCACACGGTCGGTCGGTAGCGCCAGTGCCTCGCCACGTGTTGGTGAGACCAGATGAGCGGTCACGATGATCACAAGCTCGGTCTGGCTGCGTTGGTAGTTCGCACTGCGAAACAATGTTCCAAGTACCGGCAGATCGCCCAACCAGGGAAGCTGTGAGTTGTTATCCAGGAAATCGTCTTGGATCAAACCGGCGATGGCAAAGCTCTCGCCGTCAAAGAGCTCAACGGTCGTTGAAGTCTCCCGGCGCGAGAACCCGTTAACGGTCGCACCGTTGATTACCACCGAATTGGTCGGGTCGAGCGCGGAAACCGCGGCCACCATCTCAAGATTGATCAGGTCGCCGTCCACCACCCTAGGAATAAAGCTCAACTGGACGCCAAAGGGTTTGAATTCCACCGAAAACAACCCGTCACGCTGGGCGACCGGGATCGGGTATTCACCACCGGCCAAGAAGGTCGCCTCTTGCCCCGAAAGGGCCGAAAGATTCGGTTCCGCCAGGGTGCGAACCACACCTTTTTGTTCCAGCGCTTCCAGCAATAGGCGAATCTGTGTGGCCCCGGCGCTGAAGCCGAACAGCAATGCGCCGGTGTTTTCGTTGGCGGCCGGGATATTACCATTCAATGCCCGGGTAAGGTCGAGCGAATTATTGAGTGTGTTGATGCCGCCGGTGGCATTGCCGCCCGAAAAGCCCAGCGAGGCACTGAGCGATTTGGTTACCGAACGCTGCATCTCCGCAAACCGCACTTTCAACATGACCTGCTGCACACCCGACACGCTCATCAGGTTCGAAACCCGTTCGGGCGCATACCGTTCGGCGAGTTCCAGAGCACGTTGCAGGCGGGAACTGCTGGACACATTGCCCGAGAGCACGATGCCGTCATTGGCCGTACGCACCTCGATGGCTTCGCCGGGCAGAATCTGCCGCAGGCGTTCCTTGAACTCGGTCACGTCGGGTGCGACGCGCACGTTGACATTGGTGATCAGCCGGCCTGTTGCATCCAGCAGCGTCATCGTCGTGACGCCGGGAGACCGGCCAAGAACATAGATGCTGCGATCGGACAGGGACGAGATATCGGCAATACCCGCATTTGCGATGCTGAGCTCGGCGAAAGGTTCGTCGCTTTCCACCACCACCGCCCTGTTCATTGGAACATCAAGCGTCGTGGCCATGTCTCTTTTTACCACCCGCAGCGGCTCGGATTGCGCCTGGGCTACAACGGGATTGCACAAGACAGTCAGCCCCATCAGGGCTGCCCTCATCCAACTGTCGATTTTCATGTGACCTGCCTTTCCGATCACGCCTCGTTTTTGGGTCTTTTTGCCCTTTGTCGCGCTCACTCTGCGTCAGAAGCAGTTTTTTTGCAATAATCAATGGTTTGAGCGCGGGCTTTTATGTGGATAACAGGCAACAATGCAAAAAAGCGAACCAGACGTTTTGTCGGGTTCGCCAGACTAACAGGTTGAAATGGCGTCAGTTTGTGCAGGGAATCGGGATTTCGATCACCTCGGCACCGCGCCGGTTGCGGACGGTGCAGACCTTTTTCTGCTGCACTTCAGGGGCCGTTTCGCGATCCCCCAGTCCCAGCAAGGCACGCTTGTTGACCTCCACGGTGGAGGCCACGGTGTCATCTGTCGCGCCTACCAGGGCAAGCGTGAGCTTGCCGGTGTTCTGTCCCTGCGCCAGAATGGCGATTTGCTCGGGCTTGGCGGCAACGGTCACCGTCCGGGCGATCGAGGCGCCATTGCGCTCGTTTCCAGCGCTCTGGTCGATCGCGATCAGTTGAATATTTGTTTGGATCAGGCGGGTTACCTCGCCACTTTCGCCTTCAATGGCCCCACCAATGCCGCCGGTCCAGTATACGTCGACCCGGTCACCGGGACGCAGGAAGCCCGACACGCCGCTGGTCACATCCACCTTGACTGCAAAGGCCCGCATGCCGCGTTCCAGGCGCGAGGTCAGACCGGCATCTTCACCGATCTCGGTGACCTTGACGGCCATGATCGCCTCGCTCTTTTCCATGGTCCGAATGACGAAACGATTGTCGTTCAACTCGGTGGCGAAGAGATTTTCTGCTTTGGAGAATGTGCCTTCCGGGATGGCGTCCACCGGCCATCTGACCACACGCACGTGCTCGGGCTTGAGTTGTACACCATATTGCAGTTGCGTGTTCGCAACCAGGACCTCTTGGGTCGGCACGATCTGTGCGCGCGCCTGCCGTTCTTGCGCAAGCTGCAAGCGGTGTTCTTCGATATAGCCGCGCGCCATCATCACGGCGCCCCCGGCTAGCGCCACCCCAACGATCAGAACAAGACCAAAAACAGCTCGCATTCCCGCACCTCTTAATCTGCTGCGGTTCAGAGCATACCGGTGGCCCGGTACGCACTGAACCATCCTTGCTCATACCCATGAAATGTGTCGAAATAAGGGACAAAGCATGTGGTATGAGGCGATTTTGAACTAAGCGTTCATAATCTGGGAGTTGAGCGTATCACTTTGTTCCGAAGGGTCCATTCAAGTGAACCTCTCCTTCAGCGATTTGCCCGCCTATCCCATCCGCAAAACCGTCACCTTGCGTTCCTCCGAGCGCGAGCACTGTCGCTCCGCCCAGCCCAACGACGACGGCCGTAAGTACAACCCAATCGACCGTTACAGCACCAAGTTCCGATCTCAGGAAGTGTCTGACACATACTGGCATCTTTCGACAGCGCCTCCCTAAAAATAAGGGCCACACCTTTCGCAAGGCATGGCCCCTAAGGTTCGGATTATTTTGGATTAGCTGCCGCTACCCAGACCGCCCGCTTCGCCGATGGTCACGGTTGCGTTGGACAGTGTGGAGTTCACGGTGCCTGCCAGGCCCGACGCGCCGCCCGAGATGCCGTTATAGGCAACGGCGGCCAGAGCAACAACGGCTGCGGTCAGAACGACCCAGTCAACAGTTACGGCGCCGTCTTCGTCTTTGCGGAAGTTTTTGAAAAATTTGATCATGGAATGTCCCTCCTAAGGATCACGGTATGTTTCGTTAACCTCGCCGTCCGTCTGAACCGTCTCTCTCTCGTGGCCCGTGTCCGTCGTGGTATGAATAGAGTTTTGCCTGTTACGCGTGGCAGGAATTGGGCCAAAACGCGAATTTTCCGGCCTAAGTTTAACTTTTTGCATACTATTCGCGTAACTATCTGAATTTTAAGGAAAACAAACTTCACGCTCTTGCCGTCTGGGTGGGCGGGCGATGCAAAATGGCGGCAATTTGGGCGAAAATGCCTCAATTCACACGGTTTTTCTGGTCTCAAGGCTCTGTTTCGGGAGAAAAAGACTCAAAATAATGATGAGAAGAGCAGATGTTTCTCAACAAATCCTTGACGCAGGTGGGTCTGGCCGTTGCGGCAGGTCTGGTGTGGGGGCTGAGCGGGCCGGGCGCCGTGCTGGCCGAGACGCCTTTCAAACGTATCACACCGCCATCCCCCGGGACCGGTTCGCGCATAAACGTGCAGATATCGCCCGAAGAACACGCCACCGCGCCCTATGCGCCATCGACCGGGTATCGGGAACCGATCGTGGATGTTGTTGCGCCGCCCGAACCTGCGACAACGCCCGACGCCGCGCCGGATCGCCCCAAAAGCAGCTATGCGTGGTTCTGGGACAAGATCTCCCCCGCGCTGGCGGATGCGCGGCCCGGCCGCCTGACCGCAGCGATGCAGGCGGTCAGCAACGGCGGCGTCGCGGCGCCGCGACTGCAATCGATGCAAGATATCGCGAAAGAGCGCGGCATACCGATCCTGCAATCCACCGTCGGTACTAATGTCTCGCCCGCGCTGGTCTTGGCGGTGATCGCGGTGGAATCCTCTGGCAAGCCCGATGCGGTCAGCGGGGCGGGGGCGCAGGGGCTGATGCAGCTGATGCCCGCCACCGCAGAGCGCTTCGGGGTCGAGGACAGCCTGTCACCGCAGGAAAACATCGCCGGGGGCGTCAAATACCTCGACTGGCTGATGAACGAGTTCGACAACGACCCGATCCTTGTGCTGGCGGGATATAATGCCGGTGAGGGATCGGTGCGGACTCACAAGGGCGTGCCGCCTTTTGCCGAAACCCGCGACTATGTACCAAAGGTGCTGGCCGCATTTCAGACCGCGCGGGGCCTCTGTGCCACACCGCCCGAGCTTATAACGGATGGGTGCGTCTTTACGGTCATGAATTGAGCGGAACCTAACAAAACGGCCCCCGCCTGTCGGCAGGGGCCGTGAACATGTTCGGAAGACCGCTTAGACGACCAGCGTTGCCTGCGTCGCGGCGCGCATCTCGTCTTCGCTGACGCCATCGGCCAGTTCCACGATCTTCAGCCCGCCTTCGACCACATCCAGCACGCCCAGATTGGTGATGATGCGATCCACGACGCCCTTACCGGTCAGGGGCAGGGTGCATTCCTTGAGCACTTTGCTGTCGCCGTGCTTGTTGGTGTGGTCCATCACCACCACCACACGACCGACACCCGCCACCAGATCCATGGCGCCGCCCATGCCCTTGACCAGCTTGCCGGGGATCATCCAGTTGGCCAGATCGCCCTTTTCGTCCACTTCCATCGCGCCCAGAATCGCCATGGCAATCTTGCCACCGCGGATCATCGCAAAGCTCTGCGCGCTGTCGAAATAGGCGGTCTGCGGCAATTCGGTGATGGTCTGCTTGCCAGCATTGATCAGGTCGGGGTCTTCCTCGCCCTCGTAAGGAAAAGGGCCCATGCCCAGCATGCCGTTTTCCGATTGCAGCGTCACATGCACATCATCGGGTATGTAGTTCGACACTAGCGTCGGGATGCCGATCCCGAGATTCACATACCAGCCGTCCTGCAATTCCTGCGCCGCGCGGGCGGCCATTTGGTTCCGGTCCCAGGGCATCAGGCGGTCTCCTTCTTGCGGGTGGTGCGCTGTTCGATGCGCTTTTCGTGGCTGCCGGTGATCAGGCGGTGCACATAGATGCCGGGCAGGTGGATCGAATCGGGGTCCAGCGAGCCAGTCGGCACGATCTCCTCGACCTCGGCCACGCAGATCCGGCCACAGGTGGCGGCGGGCTGGTTGAAGTTGCGCGCGGTCTTGCGAAAGACCAGATTGCCGGTCTCATCCGCCTTCCAGGCCTTCACGATGGAGAGATCGGCAAAGATGCCTTCCTCCATGATGTAGGTCTCGGGCTGGCCATCGGGGCCTGTCGGGAAATCCTTGTGTTCCTTGCCATCCGCGATCACCGTGCCCACGCCGGTCTTGGTATAGAAGCCGGGGATGCCTGCGCCGCCCGCGCGCATCCGTTCGGCCAGCGTTCCTTGCGGGTTGAACTCCAGCTCCAGTTCACCACTCAGATATTGGCGCATGAACTCGGCATTCTCGCCCACATAAGAGCTGATCATCTTGCTGACCTGTCGGGTCTGCAACAGGATGCCGATGCCGAAATCATCGACGCCCGCATTGTTGCTGGCGAATGTCAGGTTCTTGACGCCCGAGCGTTTGATGGCCTCAAGCAGCAGTTCCGGAATGCCGCATAAGCCAAATCCGCCCGCCGCGATCAGCATGCCGTCCTCCAGCACGCCCTCCAACGCGGCATCGGCGTCGGGATAGAGTTTTTTCATGGAAATCTCCGCAAAATCCTTATGACGCGACAGGTATTGCCGCCGCATCCCATCGAAGTCAACGAAACTTGACGGGGTGGGTATTTCTACGGATGGGGATCGGAACTGGCATAAAGGTCAGCGCGCCCGTCTGAAGAGGAGGCCCTCTCAGACGGGCGGCATCGGATCATGCGCTTTTGGCGGCGGGTTTCTTGGCAGCGGTTTTCTTTTTTGGCGCAGCTTTCTTGCGCCCGCCTTTCTTGGCGGCTTTCTCAGCAATCAGCTCGACCGCCATTTCCATGGTCACATCGGCGGGTTCGGTGCCTTTGGGCAGGGTTGCATTCACCTTCTCCCATTTGACGTAAGGCCCGTACCGACCTTCCATGACATTCACCGCGCCGCCGCTTTCAGGATGCTCGCCCAACTCTTTCAAAGGCTTGACCGCCGCGCCACGTCCCCCGCGCGACGCGGCTTTCTGCGCCAGCACCTCCACCGCGCGGTTCATGCCGATGGTAAAGACCTCATCGGCTTCCTTGAGGTTGGCATAAAGACGGCCGTGCTTGACGAAGGGGCCATAGCGCCCAATCCCGGCCTCGATCATCTCGCCATCCTCGGGATGCGCGCCGACCTCGCGAGGCAAGGAGAGCAGCATCAGTGCTTTCTCAAGGTCCAGATCATCCGGCGACCAGCCCTTGGGCAGGCTGGCGCGCGGGGGTTTCTTGTTCTCTTCCGTGGGCTCGCCACGTTGCACATAGGGTCCGAACCGGCCTTTCTTCAGGCTGATCTCGTCGCCCGCATCCTCGCCCAGAACCCGGTCACCGGTATCATCGGCATCACCGCTGATCGGGCGGGTATAGCGACATTCGGGGTAGTTTCCACAGCCCACGAACCCGCCGGTGCGCGAGGTCTTGAGGTGCAACTGACCGGCGCCGCATTTGGGGCAGATCCGCGGGTCCGAGCCATCTTCGCGCGGTGGGTAAAGCTGCGGCGCCAGCGCCGCGTCCAGCTTGTCGAGCACTTCGGTGATACGCAGTTCCGAGGTTTCCGAGATCGCCGCCGAGAAATCGCGCCAGAATCGGCCCAGCAGGTCCTTGTAATCTGCATCCCCGGCGCTGACATTGTCCAACTGCTCTTCCAGATTGGCGGTGAACTCATAGCCGACATATTGCCGGAAGAAGTTCAGCAGGAAGATGGTGACGATCCGGCCTTTTTCCTCGGGGATCAGCCGGTTCTTGTCCTTGCGCACATATTCGCGGTCCTGAATCGTGGTCACGATCGAGGCATAGGTCGAAGGCCGCCCGATCCCCAGCTCTTCCATCCGCTTGACCAGTGTCGCTTCGGTATAGCGCGGCGGGGGCTGCGTGTGGTGCTGCAGCGCCAGCACCGCCTCGTTTTCGGCCAGCACCGCCTCTTTCGCCACTTTCGCGCCTTCGGTTACCTGCGCTTCGCCTGTAGCCTTGGCGAACTGATCGGACAACGAGGTTTTGGCGAAGACCGCGCGTTCACCCTGCATGATCTGCGGCAGGCGCTTGTCGTCATCATCGGCCACATCGTCGCGGCCTTCTTCATAGACGCGCATGAAACCATCAAACAGCACCACCTGACCGGTGGCGCGCAGTCCGACCTGCGCGTCTTCGCTGGTGATGTCGACAGTGGTGCGTTCCAGCCGGGCCGCCGCCATCTGGCAGGCCAGGGTGCGTTTCCAGATCAGATCATAGAGCTTGCGCTGATCCGGTTCCTTCAACTTGAGCGCTTCGGCATCGCGCGTCATGTCCGTTGGCCGGATACATTCATGCGCTTCCTGGGCGTTCTTGGCCTTGTTCTTGTACATGCGAGGGCTGTCCGGCACGTATTCAGCGCCAAATCGGTCCTTGATCGCGTCGCGCGCAGCGGTGACGGCCTCGGGGGCCATGTCGATCCCGTCGGTCCGCATATAAGTAATGTAGCCCGCCTCATAGAGGCGCTGCGCCGTGCTCATGGTCTGCCGCGCACCCATGCCGAATTTGCGGCTGGCCTCCTGCTGCAGGGTCGAGGTCATGAACGGGGCCGAGGGGTTGCGCGCGGCGGGCTTTGCCTCGACCGAGGTCACACTCAGCGCGCGGCTGGTGATCGCCTGCACGGCCAGTTCGGCCTGGGTGGCGTTGCCGATATCGTGCTTGTCCAGCTTCTTGCCGGCCAGTGTGGTCAGCCGTGCTTCATAAGTCTGGCCGCGCGGGGTCTCGAAGATCGCCTTGACGGACCAGTATTCGACCGGCTTGAAGGCCTCGATCTCCATTTCGCGCTCGACGATCAGGCGCAGGCAGACCGATTGCACGCGGCCTGCCGATTTCGCGCCGGGCAACTTGCGCCAGAGCACGGGACTGAGGTTGAAGCCCACCAGATAGTCCAGCGCGCGGCGGGCCAGATAGGCCTCGACCAGAGGCATGTCGACCTGGCGCGGGTTCTGCATTGCCTCGGTGACGGCGGATTTGGTGATTGCGTTGAACACCACCCGGCTGACCGGCGTATCCTTTTTGATTGAGCGGCGTTTGGTCAGCGCCTCCTGCAGGTGCCAGCTGATCGCTTCCCCCTCGCGGTCGGGGTCGGTGGCGAGGATCAGCTCGTTGTCGTCTTTCAAGGCGTCAGCGATGGCTTTGACATGTTTGCGGCTATCGGTTCCGACCTCCCATTTCATGTCGAACTCATGCTCGGTATCGACCGATCCGTCCTTGGGCGGCAAGTCACGCACATGGCCGTAAGAGGCCAAAACCGTGTAGTCAGAGCCAAGATACTTATTGATCGTTTTTGCCTTGGCCGGGGATTCTACAACAACTACAGGCATTTATATTAAAACCTCATGCAACGAACACGGCGCGTTCTATGGCCGGGCAACATGTGGGGTGCAAGAGGGAATTGTCAATCCGCCAGAATCTGCCCCGACGAAAGGCCGCGGTTTTCTGCAGCGTGCCGGATCGCAAGATCGTCAAGTAGTTGGCGCGCGGGTGTGAATTTGCCGGTTTGCGATGCAGTTGCTGAAACGAACCGGCGGTCAATTTGCCAGTGCCAGGAGCCCGCCCACTTGCCGCTGAATCTTGCCGTCCAGTTCCAAGTCCACGATGGCGGGTCCAACGTCCCCCGGTGCGGCACCGAGATCGCGGATCAGCTGATCCTCGGCGATCGGCGAGGGGCCGAGCCGGTTCAAGATCTGCCCATGCAGTTGCGCGGTGTCGTGCAGGGTTCGCGTTTGCGGTGTTTGCGGCAGGTCCTCCATCAGGTTGGCCAGTTCGGGTTGAGGCGCGGCAGGTTCTTCGGCGGGTAGCGCTGCGATCACGTCCTCGGCGTTGCGCACCAGTTGCGCGCCGTCACGGATCAGATGGTTACAGCCCGCCGCGCGTGCATCAAAAGGGTGACCGGGCACTGCCAGCACATCGCGCCCCTGATCCAGCGCGTCGCGCGCGGTGATGAGGCTGCCGGACTTGGCGGCGGCCTCGACCACGACAACGGCCCGCGCCAGGCCCGAGATGATCCGGTTGCGGCGCGGGAAATGCCGCGCCTGTGGCGACAGGCGGGCAGGTTGCTCGGAAATCCGCAGGCCCTGCGCGGCGATATTCTCCGCAAGATGTGTGTTTTCGGCCGGATAGATCACGTCCACGCCGCCCGCCATGACGGCAATGGTTCCGGTCTTGAGCGCGGCGGTATGGGCGGCGGCGTCAATGCCACGGGCCAGCCCCGACACGACCACAAAGCCCCTGGATCCGAGGTCATGCGCCAGCGCCCGGGCCATTCTTGTACCGAGGGAGGAGCTGTTGCGCGCGCCCACCATTGCGATAATCGGACGGTGCAGCAGCGATACGTCGCCCATCGTCCAAAGCACCGGCGGCGCATCGTTGAGGTCGATCAGCTGACGCGGATAATCGGGGTCACCCAGGCACAAAAGCCGCGCGCGGGCGGCTTTTGCGGCTTTGAATTCTGCCTCGACCACGCCGGGAGGACATGTTTCATAGCCCTCGACCCCGGCCTTGCGCGCCACTTCGGGCAGCGCCGACAGCGCGTTCTGCGCCGTACCGTGTTCCGACATGAGCCGACGAAACGTCGCTGGGCCAACCCGTCTCGAGCGCAGAAGACGGAGCCACGCGAACCGGTCATCTTCCGTGGTGGGTGGGAGTGGGGGGTGATAGGAAGAAATGTGATCTTCGGTCATCCGTGGCTCCGCTTCTGTGCAGAACCGGTGTACGACTCACCAGGTTAACATCCCATGAATCGGTGCAAATTTGCCGAAGATTGTCGAGTTTCCCGCTCAGGCCGCCGATCCACCCACCGTCAGCCCGTCCATCAGCACGGTTGGCTGGCCTACGCCCACCGGAACCCATTGGCCATCCTTGCCGCAAGTGCCCATGCCGGGATCGAGCGCCATGTCATTGCCAAGCCCGCGCACCTGCTTCAACGCCGATGGGCCGTCGCCGATCAGCGTCGCGCCCTTGACCGGTGCGCCGATCTTGCCGTTCTCGATCCGGTAGGCCTCGGTGCAGGAGAACACGAACTTGCCGTTGGTGATATCCACCTGCCCACCGCCGAATCCCACTGCCCAGATGCCGTCCTTGATCTCGGCCACCAGATCCTCGGGCTTTGCATCCCCACCCAGCATCACCGTGTTGGTCATGCGCGGCATCGGTTTGTGGGCATAGCTCTGCCGCCGCCCGTTGCCAGTTGGGTCCACCCCCATCAGACGCGCGTTCTGCCGGTCCTGCATATAGCCCACCAGAACACCGTCCTCGATCAGCGTTGTCCGGCCCGAGGGCGTGCCCTCGTCGTCCACCGAGATCGAGCCGCGCCGGTCCGGGATCGTGCCATCATCCAGAACGGTCACGCCTTTGGCGGCCACCTGCTGGCCCATCAGCCCGGCAAAGGCGGAGCTGCCCTTGCGGTTGAAATCGCCCTCCAGCCCGTGGCCGATCGCCTCGTGCAGCAGGATGCCAGGCCAGCCGGGGCCCAACGCCACTTCCATCACGCCGGCAGGAGCGGGCACCGCGTCCAGGTTTACCTTGGCGATCCTGAGTGCCTCGCGCGCTTTTGCCTGCCAGTCCGCCGGGTCGATCAACCCATCGAGACCCACACGCCCGCCGCCACCAGCAGAGCCGCTTTCGCGACGTCCATCCTGCTCGACGATGACCGAGATGTTCAACCGGGTCATCGGGCGCGTGTCTCGCACCACTGCACCGTCGGGGCGCAGGATCGCGACCTCTTGCAACGAGGCGGCAATCGACGCGGTCACTTGCACTACCCTCGCGTCAAGGTCGCGGGTAAAGGCGTCGATCTCGCGCAGCGTGTCGATCTTGACAGGGAACTCGGCCGAGGCGATCGGATCGTCATCGGTATAAAGCCTTGTGTTGGTAGGGGCGGGGCCATCGGCCAACGTGCCGCCGCCATCTCCCACGGCCAGACGCGCGGTCTCCGCCGCCCGCCGCAGCGCCGGGATCGAGACATCGGTGGAATGGGCATACCCGGCCACCTCGCCCCGGACCGCGCGCAGCCCGAATCCCTCAGCCGCGTCATAAGAGGCGCTACGCAGCCGCCCGTCGTCAAAAGTCAGCGACTCGGACCGGCGGCGTTCGACAAATAGCTCGCCATCATCCGCGCCCCCGGTCGCGTACCGCAACACGTCCAGCGCCTCGTCCTGCGGAAGGGCGGTGTCGAAGGGGCGGAACGGGGTCTCTGACATGCGTTTGGTCTCTTTATTTGATCCAGATCAAAAATAGCGTCTGTTTGACGCAAGCATTTTGCTTTATCTGCCTCCCGGAATATGGTTTTTACCGCAGCCAATGACAACGGTCGGAATCTGAATTGATTCATCTCGGCCGGACAGGGACGCAAAGATCAACCGATCAGGACAGAAAATGAAGAACGTTTTGACGCTTTCGGGGCTTCTCGCCACCCTTACGAGCTTGCCAGCAATGGCGCAGGAGCTTGAGATAATCGGCAAGCCCGTAGACGGCGGGGTCGGCTTCCAGCCCGCCGCGACCGAACTGGCCCGCGACTTGCAATGGCTGGATGGCCTGATCCTCGTGATCATCACGATCATCTGCGTGTTTGTCGCCGGATTGCTGCTTTATGCCATCATGCGCTACAACAGCCGCGTGAACCCGACCCCGGCGAAGTTTTCGCACTACACCCCAGTCGAGATCGCCTGGACCGTGGGGCCGATCCTGATCCTGGTGTTGATCGGGGCCTATTCGCTACCGGTTCTGTTCAAGCAGCAGGAAATCCCCGAGGCGGACCTGACCATCAAGGTCACCGGCTATCAGTGGTACTGGGGCTATGAATATGTCGATCACGAGTTCGAGTTCGAAAGTTTCATGCTGGGCCGTGAGGGGCTTGAGGCCGCAGGCTATAGCCAAGACGAATACCTGCTGGCCACCGATACTGCCGTGGTTGTTCCGATCAACAAGATCGTGGTGATGCAGGTGACCGGGGCCGACGTGATCCATTCCTGGACCATTCCCGCCTTCGGCGTGAAACAGGACGCGGTGCCGGGCCGTCTGGCAGAGTTGTGGTTCAAGGCCGAAAAAGAAGGTATCTACTTTGGCCAGTGTTCAGAGCTGTGCGGCAAGGACCACGCCTATATGCCGATCACCGTCAAGGTGGTCAGCCAGGAAGCCTACGACGAATGGCTGAAGGGCGCGATCGACGAATATGCCGGTCTGCCGCAAAGCTATCAGGTGGCTTCGCAGTAACGGCGACCCACTGCACTGAAACGATGCAGGGTGCGTGATTTCACGCACCTTTCGACCCAAAAGGACCAAGATGAGCGACGCGAGCATCAATGCCAGCACAGCCCAGAGCGCGGGCCGCGAGGACGAAGCCAGTTTCGGCGATTACTTCGCCCTGCTGAAACCCCGCGTGATGTCGCTTGTGGTGTTTACTGCGCTGGTTGGATTGCTGGCGGCACCGGTGCCTGTGCATCCGGTGATCGGGTTCTGCGCGATTCTCTTCATTGCCATCGGCGGCGGTGCCTCGGGTGCGCTCAACATGTGGTGGGACGCTGATATTGACCGGGTGATGAAACGCACCAAGGGGCGTCCGATCCCTGCAGGCAAGATCGAGCCGGGCGAAGCCATGGCACTGGGATTGGCGCTGTCGGGGCTCAGCGTGATCATGCTGGGTCTGGCGACCAATGTTATTGCCGGCGTTTTTCTGGCGTTCACCATCTTCTTCTACGCTGTGGTCTACACCATGTGGCTCAAGCGTTCGACGCCGCATAACATCGTGATCGGTGGCGCGGCGGGGGCCTTCCCGCCGGTGATCGGTTGGATCGCCGCAACCGGGTCGATGTCGGTGGAACCATGGTTGATGTTCGCGTTGACCTTCATGTGGACGCCACCGCATTTCTGGGCGTTGGCGCTGTTCATGCGCAGCGACTACGACGATGCCGGCGTGCCGATGCTGACCGTGACCCATGGCCGCCCGGCGACACGGGTGCATATCCTCGTTTACACTATCCTGCTGGCGCTGCTGGCGGTGGGGACGGCGTTCTCGGGCATTGGTGGTCCGCTCTATCTGGCAGTTGCGCTGGTGCTGAACGCGCTCTTCCTGCGCGGCGCCTGGCGCATCTGGCACCGGGATGAGGACATGTCCGAGGCAGACAATTTCAAGGTCGAACGTGGGTTCTTCAAACTGTCGCTGCTCTACCTCTTCCTGCATTTCGGCGCGATTCTGGTGGAAGCGCTGCTCAAGCCCTACGGGCTGGGAGGCTGGTCATGAGCCTGCGTCAGCCGCATGAACTGCACAAGCGCCGCTATGGCCGCAATCTGGGCGTTGCCCTGACGTTGGCGGCATTCATCGTGATCGTCTTTGGCTTGACCGTGGTGAAAGTGACCCGCGGTGATTTTGAGCCTCCGCGCGGCGAGGTGCAAAACTGATGGCGATGAGCGGGCCGCAGAAAACCGTAATGCAGACCGTCGGCGTCGTGGTGCTGATGGGTGGGCTGGCCTGGGCCTCGGTGCCATTCTACGACTGGTTCTGCCGAGTCACCGGTTTCGGCGGCGTCACTGGCGTTTCCACTGCAGGCGCGGAAACTGTTCTTGACCAGACCATCAAGGTACGTTTCGACGCCTCAAAGGAACGCGACATGCCGTGGGAGTTCACGCCGGTCGAACGCGAGATGGAATTGCACATCGGTGAAACCGGGCTGGCCTTCTATGAGGCCTACAACCCGACCGATCGCCCCATTGCAGGCCAGGCGTCCTACAACGTGACGCCCTACACGGCGGGCGGGTTCTTCGACAAGATCGACTGTTTTTGCTTCGAAGAGCAGGTTCTGCAACCCGGTGAGCGGGTACAGATGCCGGTGACGTTCTTTGTTGACCCCGCGATCGTCGACGATCGCGACGGCAAATATGTACATACGATCACGCTGTCGTATACGTTCTACGAAATAGACCTGCCCGAGGGATATGCCGCCCTCAATACGCAGGCGCAAACCACTACGAATTAAGGCCGCAAGGTGAGGGACGCTCATGGCACATGTTAAGAACCACGATTATCACATTCTGAATCCCTCGATCTGGCCGCTGATCGGCGCGCTCAGCGGATTCGTCATGCTGTTTGGCGCCGTGCTGTGGATGCATGGGATCACCGCATGGATCTTCTGGATGGGTCTGGTCGGCGTCCTTTACACCATGTTCGCCTGGTGGTCGCAGGTTGTGGTTGAAAGCCATATCGGCGATCACACGGCCGTTGTGCGGATCGGCCTGCGCTATGGCTTTATCCTGTTCATCATGTCTGAGGTGATGTTCTTCTTCGCCTGGTTCTGGTCCTTCTTTAAACACCGTATCTATCCGATGCAGGACTATGTCGGCTCTGAATACGTCGCCCCTGCGATCCACGCGGTGGACCCGTTCCACCTGCCGCTGATCAACACGCTGGTTCTGCTGCTGTCGGGCTGTGCCGTGACCTGGGCGCACCACGCGCTGGTGCACGAGGGCGACCGCAAGGCGCTGGTGCAGGGTCTGGCCATCGGCATTGTGCTGGGCATCGCCTTTACCGCGCTGCAGGCCTTTGAATATGCCGAGCTGCTGCTGCACGAAGACTGGACCTTCGGGGGCGACCAGTTCTATTCGAACTTCTTTATGGCGACCGGGTTCCACGGGTTCCACGTGGTCATCGGTACGATCTTCCTGACGGTCTGTCTGATCCGTGCCCTGCGCGGAGATTTCACCCCCGAGAGGCATGTGGGCTTCGAGGCGGCCGCCTGGTACTGGCACTTCGTTGACGTGGTCTGGCTGTTCCTGTTCGTCGCGGTTTACATCTGGGGACAGGCGCCGCTTTACTGACGCGGCAGATGAATAACGGGCGAGGCGTTTGCAATCGCCTTGTCCAAGCGGTTTGCATTCCGCTAGAAAGCCGCTTCCAAGCGGCTTTTTTGTGCCCGAAACGCAGCTCTGCGGTCGCAAAGTGGTTGCAAATCGGCGCGCGGCACAGGAAACAAGGCCCTGCACGCGGGCTGCTCTGCCCATGAACCCCGGACCGAATGATGCGCCGCATTCTCTTTCTGCTGTTATTTGGACTGGCCGGGCTCGGTGTTCTTGTCGCGCTTGGTACCTGGCAAATGCAGCGACTGAGTTGGAAACAGGCGCTGCTGGCAGATATTGATGCGCGCATTAGCGACGCACCCGGCGCTTTGCCGATCCGGCCCGACGCGGAAACGGACCGCTATCTGCCCGTCGTGATTGCCGGAGAGATGCTGCCCGGCGAGGTGCCGGTACTAGTCTCGGTTAAACAAGTTGGTCCGGGCTATCGCATCATCGCGCCGTTTCAGACCGAGAGCCGCCGGATTCTGGTGGACCGGGGCTTTGTGCGCATCGAAGACCACACCACAGCGCGCGCGCTTGGTTCGATGCAGGTCACCGGCAACCTGCACTGGCCGCAGGAGATTGATAGTTACACGCCCGAGCCGGACCTGAAAGAAAACATCTGGTTCGCCCGCGACGTTCCCGCGCTGGCCGAGGTGCTTGGCACTGAGCCGATCCTGCTGATTGCGCGCAGCCCTACCGACCCGAACATCACGCCCTTGCCAGTGGACAGCGCCGGTATCCCGAACGATCATCTGCAATACGCCGTCACCTGGTTTGGCCTGGCCGCTGTCTGGGCCGGGATGACGGGTTATTTCCTGTGGCGCACCCGCGCCGGACCTGAAAGCGAGACCTCATGAAATATATCTCGACCCGCGGGCAGGCGCCCGAACTGACCTTTGAAGAGGCGATGCTGACGGGGCTTGCGCGCGATGGCGGCCTCTATCTGCCCGCCGAGATCCCACAGATGAGCCACGACGAGATCGCCGCGTTGGCCGGGCAACCATATGAGGAAATCGCCTTTCGCGTGATGTGGCCCTATGTGAACGGGTCTTTCTCCGAGCAGGAGTTCCGCGACATCATCGACCGCGCTTATGCGGGTTTCGGTCATGACGCGCGCGCACCGCTTAAGCAACTCAACGAAAACCATTTCCTGCTGGAGTTGTTCCACGGCCCGACCCTGGCCTTCAAGGACTTCGCCATGCAGCTGATCGGCCAGCTGTTCCAGGTGGCTCTGAAAAAGCGCGGCGAGCGGGTGACCATCGTCGGTGCGACCAGCGGCGACACCGGTTCTGCCGCGATCGAGGCGTTCCGGGGACTGGATGCTGTGGATGTGTTCATCCTCTACCCGCATGGCCGGGTCAGCGAGGTACAGCGCCGTCAGATGACGACGCCCGCCGATAGCAACGTGCATGCGCTGGCCGTGGATGGTGATTTCGATGATTGTCAGGCCGCGCTCAAGGATATGTTCAACGATTTCGAGTTTCGAGATAGCGTCAAGTTGGCCGGGGTGAACTCGATCAACTTCGCCCGGGTTCTGGCGCAGATCGTCTATTACTTCTCCTCCGCCGTCAGCCTGGGCGCGCCGCATCGCAAGGTCAGCTTCACCGTGCCGACGGGCAATTTCGGCGATATCTTCGCGGGCTATCTTGCCAAACGCATGGGCCTGCCGATCGACCGGCTGGTGGTGGCGACCAACCAGAACGACATCCTGCACCGCTGCCTGTCGGGGCAGGGGTATCACAAGGGGAATACCATCCCCTCAATCAGCCCGTCGATGGACATCCAGGTCAGTTCGAACTTCGAACGCGTGCTCTATTATGCCTACGATCAGGACAGCCGCGCCATCGCTGCGCTGATGGAAGAGCTGAAAGCGGGTGGCTTCGATGTCAGCCAGGGCGCGCTGCAAGCGCTGCACGAGAGCTTCGATTCGGGCCGGGTATCGGAAGAAGAGACGATGGCGGCAATAAAATCGACATTGGCGTCGAGCGGTGAGCTGCTTTGCCCGCATTCCGCCATCGGCGCTAAGGTTGCAGAAGAACAACGTAAAAGCGACGTGCCGATGATCACGCTGGCCACCGCGCACCCCGCGAAATTCCCGGCAGCGGTCGAGAAGGCCAGCGGCGTGTTTCCGCCTCTTCCCCCGCGCATGTCGGACCTGTATGAGAGGTCGGAACGGGTGACCCGCATCGCCAATGATCTGGGCGCCATCGAGAAGCATATCAAAGGGCATATACCTGCGTGACGGTACAACAGGATCAACTGGCCAACGGATTTCGCATTGTCAGTGAACACATGCCGGGGCTGCAATCGGCGGCCATTGGCATTTGGGTGACCGCCGGTGGGCGGCATGAGCGGATCGAACAGAACGGCATCGCGCATTTCCTTGAACATATGGCGTTCAAGGGCACCGCGCGCCGCAGCGCCTTGCAGATCGCCGAGGCGATCGAGGATGTGGGCGGCTACATCAACGCCTATACCTCGCGCGAGGTGACCGCCTATTACGCCCGCGTCCTGAAAGAGGATGTGGCGCTGGCGATGGATGTGATCGGTGACATCGTGATGAACCCGATCTTTGATCCGCGCGAGATCGAGGTCGAGCGTGGCGTCATTCTGCAAGAGATCGGCCAGGCGCATGACACGCCTGATGACGTGATCTTTGACTGGCTGCAGGAAGAAAGCTATCGCGACCAACCCTTGGGCCGCACCATTCTTGGCCCCACCGAACGGGTCAGTTCCTTCTCCCGCGAAGATCTGTCGGCTTTTGTGGCCGAGCATTACGGACCCGAGGAGATGATCCTCTCCGCCGCCGGAGCGGTCGATCATGATGCGTTGGTCAAGGCGGCAGAGCAGATGTTCGGGCATCTGCAGCCCCGCAAGGGTCTGATCGCCGAACCTGCCCGCTTCATTGGCGGCGAGGCGCGGCGCGACAAGGAGTTGGAACAGGCTCATTTCGCGCTGGCACTCGAAGGGCCGGGCTATCGCGATGACGAGATCTATACCGCGCAGATCTATTCCAGCGCGCTGGGTGGCGGCATGTCCTCGCGGCTGTTTCAGGAGGTCCGCGAGGTGCGCGGCCTCTGTTACACGATCTTCGCTCAGGCTGGCGCCTACGCAGATACCGGCACCACCACGATCTACGCCGGCACCTCGGCCGGGCAGGTCGCTGAACTGGCGGCGATCACCATTGATGAAATGAAACGCGCCGCCGACGACATGAGTCAGGCAGAGGTCGCGCGGGCGCGGGCGCAGATGAAGGCCGGGATGCTGATGGGCTTGGAAAGTCCGTCGAACCGGGCCGAGCGTCTGGCGCGTCTGGTGCAGATCTGGGACGAGGTGCCCTCGCTGGACGAGGCCATCGCCAAGATCGACGCAGTGACCACGGCGGATGTAAAGGCGTTTGCCGCGCGGATGGCAGTCGATGCGCCTGCGGCGCTGGCGCTGTACGGCCCTGTTGCCGACGCTCCCAGCCTGGCCGAGATACAGGAGCGGCGGGCGGCGTGATGCTGCTGGGCAAACGCAGGCCGAAACTTGAGACCGAGCGCCTGAGCTTGCGCCCGCCGATCCATTCCGATTTCCGCGAATGGGCGGCGCTGCGCCAGTCCAGTCGTGATTTCCTGATCCCGTGGGAACCCAGCTGGGCCCCCGATCACCTGAGCCGCAAGGCCTTCACCAATCGGGTTTATTGGGCGCAGCGTTCGGTTGCGTCGGGGGCGGCGATGCCGCTGTTTCTATTCCGGCGCTCGGATGACCGATTGATCGGGGCGATCACGCTGGACAATATCCGCCGTGGTCCGGCCCAGGCCGGTACGCTGGGATACTGGACCGGTGAGACCCATGCGCGGCAGGGCTATATGCGCGAGGCGATCGGTGCGATCGTGCATTATGCCTTTGCGCGGCTTGACCTGAGTCGGATCGAGGCCGCCTGCCTGCCGGAAAACGCAGCCTCTCGCGGGTTGCTGGAACGGTCGGGATTCAAATATGAGGGCGTGGCACAGTCCTATTTGCAGATCGACGGGCGCTGGCGGACCCATGTGCTTTATGCATGTCTCAGATCGGACCGGCGCGGCAAGACGCTGACCGGATAGGGACGTGACTTGCGGGAGGGTTGCGCTAAACTTCCCTCATGCGGTGGATCATTCTGGCATTGGTGTTGATGGCGAGCAGTGCGGCGGCGCAGGAGCGGCGGCCGAGCCATTGCATCGCCATCGCCGATGCCGCGCCTGGAATCAACTATCTGCACAAAGCAAACTGGCAGGAACCGGTGCCGGAGTATTCGGTGCGGATCAGCTATATCGCCCATGCCAGCTTTCTGATCCAGACGCGCGGCGGGCTGAACGCGGTGACCGATTTCACCGGCTTTGTTGGCTCTGCCCCGTTGATTCCCGATATCGTCACGATGAATCATGCTCATGACACCCATTGGACCGCCTTTCCCGATCCGGCGATCCCGCATGTTCTGGAAGGATGGGGACCGTTTGGCGAAGGGATCGAGCATCATCTGGATCTGGGCGAAGTGCTGATCCGCAATGTCTCGACCGATATCCGCTCGCAATTTGGCGGGCGAGAGGACAAGGGCAATTCGATCTTCGTGTTCGAGGTCGAGGGGCTGTGCATCGGGCATCTGGGCCATCTGCATCACGTGCCAAGTGACGAACAGTTTGCCGCACTTGGGCGGCTGGATGTGGTGATGGCGGCGGTGGACGGCGGCACCACCATGCCGCTGCCCGAGATGATCCGCACGTTGCGGCGGCTCAAAAGCTCGGTGATCATTCCGATGCACTGGTTTTCGCGGTATTCGCTTGGCGCCTTTCTGGTCGGGATATCCGATGTGTTTCCGGTCCAGCAGCCGGGCGAAAGCTCGATCGAGGTCTCGCTGGCCAACCTGCCGGACCAGCCCACGGTGGTCGTACTGGAGCCGCAATATTTGATCGAACAGGAATAGCGGTTGCGGCTGCGGCGCGGTTCGGGTGAGGGTGGCGCATGGATCTGAACCCCGCAGATGCGCGCTTTGCCGCACGGCTCGCCGAGCTCCTTCCCGAGGACGTGCTGCGCCCGGTAGCACCTCGCTATCTGGAAGAGCCGCGCGGGCGATGGCAGGGGCAGGCGGGTCTGTTGGCGTTGCCGCATGACACCGAACAGGTCGCGCTGCTGGTGCGGGCTGCCAGAGACGCGCGAGTCGGTATCGTGCCTTATGGCGGCGGCACCGGTCTGGTGAGCGGGCAGGTGAAGCCGGACGGCGCCGCGCCGCTCTTGATCTCGCTGGAACGGATGAACAGTGTGCGCGGCATCTACCCACCCGAAAACGTCATGGTGGCTGAGGCGGGCGCGATCCTGGCCGATGTGCAGACGGCGGCGTCAGAGGCTGGGCGGCTCTTTCCTCTGTCGCTGGCGGCCGAGGGCTCGGCCCGGATCGGCGGCAACCTGTCGACCAATGCGGGTGGACTGAATGTGCTGCGCTACGGCAATGCGCGCGATCTGTGCCTGGGACTCGAGGCGGTACTGCCCAATGGCGAGGTCTGGAACGGGCTGAGCCGGTTGCGCAAGGACAATACCGGCTATGACCTGCGCGATCTGCTGATCGGGGCCGAGGGGACGTTGGGGATCATCACCGCCGCCTCGCTGAAGCTGGCCCCGATTCCGGCGGCTGTGGGGACGGCAGTGATGGTCGTGCCTTCCCCGGCGGCTGCGCTGGAGTTGCTGTCGCTGGCGCGCGAACAGGTGGCGGAAGGGATCAGCGCCTTTGAGCTGATCCACGGCGAGGGGCTGCGGTTTCTGACCGAGGTTCTGCCGGATGTACGCCAGCCTTTTGACGACCCGCCTGAATGGTCGGTGCTGATCGAGTTTGGTCTGTCACCGGGCCTGAACCCGCAAGAGCAATTGGAGGCGCTTTTCGCCCGCGCGCTGACACGCGGCGTTGCCAGCGACGGGCTGATTGCCCAATCCGAGACGCAGCGGCATGAACTGTGGATGGTGCGCGAACAGATACCGGAGGCAAACCGGCTGATCGGGTCAGTGTCGAGCCACGATATCTCGATCCCGATTTCGGTGATCCCGGAGTTCATCGCGCGAGGGCGCGAGGTGGTGGCAGACCTTGGCCCGTTACGCATCAACGCATTCGGTCATCTGGGCGACGGCAACCTGCACTACAATGTCTTTCCGCCAAAGGGCCGGCAGCGCGCGGAATTTGCCGATCTGGCACCGGTGGTGAAACGCGTTGTGCATGATCTGGTCGATGAGATGGACGGCTCGATTAGTGCCGAGCATGGGATCGGGCGGCTCAAGGTTGAAGATCTGGAACGCTATGCCGACCCCGCCAAGCTGAGCGCCATGCGGGCGATCAAGGCCGCTCTGGACCCATTGGGGATCATGAACCCAGGGGTGGTGTTGCGCTAAGCGCGGATTGGGGGCACTCCCCCGCCGCCCGTTCCGGGGCTCCGCCCGTTTGCTTGCAAAACGGTTCACCGGACCGTTTTCGGGAAGCTTGCTCACCCCCCCGAGATATTCCTGGCCAGATGAGGGGGCGGATTCTGTACGCTATTCGCCGTCGAAGGCGCAGAGGGCGTGGACATCCATACCCATGCTTTCGAGTACCGCGCGCCCGCCCAGATCAGGCAGGTCGATAATGAAGGCGCAGGAGATGATCTCGCCGCCCAGGCGTTCGATAAGCTTGATGCCAGCTGCCGCGGTGCCGCCGGTGGCCAGCAGGTCGTCGACCACCAGAATCTTTTCGCCCGCTTGGATCGCGTCATCGTGGATCTCGACGATGGCCTCGCCATATTCCAGCTTGTAATCCTGACTGATCGTGGTGCCGGGCAGCTTGCCCTTCTTGCGGACCGGCACAAAGCCGACGCTGAGCTGATGTGCGATGGCACCGCCCAGGATGAAACCGCGCGCCTCGAGCCCCACGACCTTGTCGATGCGCTCGCCCGCATAAGGGTGCAGCATCTGGTCGATGGCCATGCGGAACCCGCGCGGGTCGGCAAAGAGCGTGGTCACGTCGCGAAACATGATCCCTTCATGCGGGAAATCGACGATGGTGCGGATGTAATCCTTGACGGTGGCGTGTTTGGGCATGGGGTGCTCTGAGTGGTTGCGACGCCTGAGGGTTTGGCGCAGTCAGGGTGTCGGTGCAAGGGAAAGAGGCCTTGGCCGAGTCAGGCAGGTCGTCGCAGCAGCGCCGTGGCGACGCCCATTCCCATCAGCGTCACGCCGCCCGCGCGGGTCAGGCCGGTCACCACCGAAGGCCGCCCGACCCAGCGGCGCAGGTGGTCGGCCAGCAGCGCATAAGCCAGCGCGTTGAGCGCGGCGAGGCCGACGAAGGTTGCGATAAGAATGGCGAATTGCGGCAACAGTGCCTGATCCGGGCGCAGGAATTGCGGCACGAAGGCGATGAAGAAGGCGATGGATTTGGGATTCAATGAAGTCACGGCGGCGGCATGCCAGAAAACGCCTCGCGCGGTAACATCACCTTTGGCCCTGACCGTCGAGAGCCCCTCGGACGGGGCGCTGCGCAGCAGCTTGTATCCCAGCCACAGCAGATACGCCGCGCCGACCCATTTGAGAACCGAAAACAGCGTGGCCGAGGCCATTACCAGCGCGCCCAACCCGGCCAGCGAGGCGCTCATCGCGATCAGATCGCCAAGTGCCACCCCAGAGGCTGAGGCAACCGCGACGCTGCGGCCCTTGGAGAGCGCATAGCTGAGCACCAGCAGAACGGTCGGGCCAGGGATCAGCAAAAGGGCGGTAGAGGCGGCGACGAAGGCAAGCCAAAGCTCTGGTGACATTCGCGGGGTCCTTATGGTTTGGCACAGCCTGTGCAAAGTGCTTGCGCTTTGCAAGTCCAGTTGGGGAGGAGCAGGTGCCAAGATGAAGAAGACTTCATTCCACTGATAGCATTTGCGGCTTGAATGCTATGCTGCGGGCAAACACATGGAAGGCAGGTGAAATGCGGGAGGAGCGGATGTCCGACACGTTGAATATTGAGACCGATACCACCCCGGCGCGCAATGCGGTCGGGCGGTCCCCCGCGCGGCGCATCCTGATCGGTGTCCTGGTGGCGGCAGCCACAGCGTATCTGTCAGCAATGGCTTACATGTACCTGCTTCAACGCTCTTTCGTGTTCAAACCGGGAGGCGAGGTCGCGACCCCGGCGGCGGTGGGTGTGCCCGAGATGTCGGTGGACACGATCCGCATGGTTGACGGGACCGAGGTGATGGTCTGGACCGCGCCCCCGACCACGGAGGACGCTCCGACCGTGCTGTTTTTTCACGGCAATTCCGGCAATCTGAGTGACCGCGCAGACCGGTTCCGCCATATTCTGGACAGCGGCTATGGCCTCTATGCGCCGGGCTACCGGGGCTATCCGGGCAGCGGCGGCGCGCCCTCGGAGGTTGCGTTCATCGCCGACGGGTTGGAACATTTCGACCGTTTGTCCGGCGGTGACGCACCGGTGATCGTTCATGGGCAAAGTCTTGGCACCGGTGTCGCGACAGCTGTCGCGGCGCAGCGCGCGGGCGTCGACCTTCTGGTGCTCGAGGCGCCTTATACAGCGACGGTGGACATGGCTGCAGAGCAATATCCCTGGCTGCCGGTGTCGCTTCTGATGAAGGACCCGTTCGCGTCGCGCGACCGGATCGGAGAGGTCGATGCGCCGGTCTTCATCGCCCATGGAACGGCAGATGACGTGATCCCTGTGGCCCATGGCGAGGCCCTGTTCGGTTTCGCCAATGATCCCCGGTCCCTGATGGTCGTTGAGGGCGCGGATCATGGCAATCTGTGGTCGCATGGGCTCTGGGATGAGGTCCAGCGCCAGGTCAACGGGAGGGATCAGTGATGCCTGCCCGCGAGACACACGGATTTTCAGCCAGCGCGACGTGGTTCAGTGATCCGGCGCATCAGGCCTTCCAATGGGCCGCGTGGGAAGATCTTCTGCCACATAACGGCGTAACCCGAACACAGGGCACAGAACCCCAGCGCGATCGCGACGATCTGTGGCGCGGTGAGCGAGCCGTCAAGCAGGCCAAGCGCGTCGAGTGTGCCCATGCCGATCAGGATATGCGCAACATAGAGTGTCAGGGCCTGTCGCCCAGGCGCAGTGAGGACGCGTCCGAGCCGCAGGCGCTCGACCAGGGGCCAGAGCTTAAGCGTGAGGCCGACAGTGACGCAAGCGGTGCCGGTTCCGGCAAGGATGTAGAGCGGGCCGGGCGGGATGGATTCGGTGCCCAGATAAGCCGCAAGCTCAGGCTCTTGGGTCAGATATTGCGGGACCAGCGCGACAAGCGCGGCAGCGAGGCCCCATAGGATCAGGCGGTGCTGGATGCAGACCTGGCGCAGGTCCATCCGTCCAACGCCCATGCCGATCAGCAGAAACGCGGCCCAGGGCAGAACCGGGTGCCAGCCATTGAAAAACGCATTGCGCAGAAAGCCGGGCAGTGTCCATAGTTCGGAATAGGTCAGATCCTGCCAATCCCAGTCAGCATCGTAGTTGAAGAGCAGGACCGCGACAAAAGCGGCGGCAACAAACCCCAGCGCCCCGGCCCAGAGCGTCCGGGGTGGGGCGTTCAGAAACATTGCGCCGACGACGAAGTAAAGCGCGTAGAAATGTAGGATATCGGCCTCGAAGATGGTCATGTTGACCAGTCCCGCCGCAAACAGGAAGGCAGCACGGCGCAGCAACAGACCCGCGCCGATCCGCGACAGCGATACACCGATCCCGGCCAGCACCACAAACAGCGCCGCCGCGCGCCCTTCGAGCGATCCGATCAGGAGTGACGCCCAGTCGTTGTCCGACGTGACCTCGGCCGCGATCCGGAAATTGACCAGAACCATGCCGCAAAAGGCCAGATACCGCGCGGCGTCGAGACCCTGAAGGCGTGATTTGTTTCGTGTCAAACGGGCGTCGTCCATGGGCTTCATGTTCAGTGGGTGAAGGGCATTTCAAGAAATGTAAAGTGGTATCCGGCGAAGTTTTGCTCGCTAAGGGTTTGTTTTTTCGTGTTTTGATTTTATTGGTAGTGGCCTTTGGAACACATGCATCTGAAAATCGAAATGGGCACAAAAATGTGATATAATTTGAATTATTATTCGTGATTCGAGGTTATTGTTATGAGGTATTTTTTGATCTCTTTGCTGCTCATGTTCACAATTTTACCTGCAGCATCTTCAGCCCAAACCTGCCCTCCTGGATCTTATGGGTGTGGCGGCAACCTTTGCTGCCCAAATTGATTTGAGGTTGGTCTTATGTGGAAACGTTATGTTTTTCTTGCTGTGGCGGTAATCGCTTGCACCGGTTTTATTATTACCAGGCAGCAATTTCTCTCTACACACGATGCCGACCTTTTCCTGGATATGAAAACGGTCGATGCCAATGAGCTTCATTCGCCGGCTCCCGGAAAAGCTTATGCATTCCATGAGCAAAGCCGCACATGGGAGCAGACAGAGTTATGCCAGCAAATAGGGGTTGAACTTGCCCCTTTAGAAGAAATCTTGCTTGTTGGTCTAAATTCCGCGGGGGCGAGCTTCAATGAGGCACTGAAAGAGACCTTGGGGGACCGTTTTCAGCCGTGGCTTGCCGCAAAGAATGTCCGGGTTGAATGGCTGACCAACAAAATTCGATATGAGCGTTCTGGAGCCAAATTTCCGATGGAATGCCTTAGTAACGTGAGTGAGAAAGTTGATGATCCTCAATACGGGGTATTTATCGTCGAAACAGTGTATCAGGCCAATACTGATCGTCAAAAACCCCTTATGGTTCGTTTTAAGCCTGTCTCAGTTTCGTTTGCTGTCCTAGATGATGTTGCGGGTGAACGGCTGAATCTGAAAGATCTGCTTGAACCCGGTTTCGTGACGCGTCTCAAAGATGCGTTTGTCAGCATACAGTTGGGTTAAGAACGCGGCCCGCCACCGCGTCGAGCTTGGCCATAAGCGCCGCGTCGCGCTTTTCGGGCGCGGTTAGGATCGCGTAGTCCAGCGCCCGGTCGCAACCATGCGGGCAGGGCGCGCGCGCGGCGCCCAGCAGGGCGGGCAGGCCCTTGACTAAGGCGCGGCCTTTCTCGGCATTGCCTGTCAGGGTTGCAATGATCGCGGCCACGTCCACTTCGCCGTGATCGGGATGCCAGCTGTCATAATCGGTGACCATGGCGATCGAGGCGTAACACAGCTCGGCCTCGCGGGCGAGTTTGGCCTCGGGCATGTTGGTCATGCCGATCACGTCGCAGCCCCAGTGCTCGCGATACATCTTTGATTCCGCCAGCGACGAGAATTGCGGGCCTTCCATGGCCAGGTAGGTGCCACCGCGATGCAGGGTGATGCCCGCCGCGCGCCCGGCACTCTCGCAGGCGTCGCTCAAACGCGGGCACGTTGGGTGGGCGACGCTGACATGGGCGACGCAGCCGCTGCCAAAGAAGCTTTTCTCGCGGGCAAATGTCCGGTCGATGAACTGATCCACGATTACGAAATCACCCGGCGCCATCTTCTCACGGAACGACCCGCAGGCCGAGACCGAGATCACATCCGTCACCCCCAACCGTTTCAGCGCGTCGATATTGGCGCGATAGGGCACATCAGTGGGCGAATGCACATGACCGCGCCCGTGACGGGGGAGGAAGGCCATGTTGACCCCCTCAAGCGATCCGGTGAGTATCTGGTCCGAGGGTGTGCCCCACGGGGTCTCGACGCTCACCCATTCGGGGGATTCCAGCCCGTCAATGTCATAAATGCCCGATCCGCCGATCACGGCGATCTTGGTCTTGCTGTTCACGATGGTCTCCAATCCTGACTGACTGCCTGCTGCGCATAATTGGAAGGTTTTGGGCGGTTTCACAAGCGTGAGTAGCGTGCCTATTGCCGTAATCCACGGGATTGCGTCTGTTGCTCGAAATCAGCCAGCGCCGCCGGGAACCCGACAAGCGGCCAACTCAGGTCCCGTGCGACGCCGTGGCGATCCCGGAAGCTGAACCGAAAGGTTCCCCCGCCTGTCATGGCGGCCAGCAATTCATCAGCGTCGCTGCCGGAAAACGTGCAGCTCAATCCGGTCAGGCAACCCGGCCAGCGCGTGCGCCATGTCACCTCGCCCGCATCCTCGATCCGAAACCCCTCGGGAAAAAAGAGCGTACCGGGTTCGATCCCAAGTTCGATTTGGTAGCCTCCGAGTTCAGGTGTGACAAAGACAAATTGTGCGCCGAATTTGGGATGAGGAGAGTACACATCGACCCATCGCAGATAGCATCGCTGGACCAATGCGGTTTCCTCAATCCGCTCGTCACAGATCGAATTCCAGATGTCGAAGCTCTGATAATGCGTTACGCGCCAATCGCTTGCGGTGTCGTTACCCTGCCTGTCCTGTGCCGCGGCATGCAGGGCGAACAAGAAGGTAAAGAGCGTGATCCATTTCATGGCCGCCACGATGATAAGGCCGGGTGGCGAGTACAAGTCACGTTGGTGAGAGCACTCAGCTATGACCAAATTGCATGGCAGCATCCCGTGCAGTGCGGTGGCTCAGTGGTCTCCGAGCCTGTATGACGCCCCATCGCCGCGAACAGACCCGATATCAGGACATAGCCATGTTGAGCGCCCTCAAGGCAGCTTTCGAAAGCCGATTCGCCTATCCCGACCTCAGATGGATGCCGGATGAGAAACTGACGCCCTCGCGTCTGCGGATCGAACTGCTCTCGGGTCTGACCGTCGCTTTGGCGTTGGTGCCAGAGGCGGTGGCTTTTGCCTTTGTGGCCGGGGTGCATCCTCTGGTCGGGCTGTATGCGGCGTTTCTGGTGGGGTTGATCACCGCATTGATCGGTGGGCGTCCGGGCATGATCTCGGGCGCGACCGGGGCTCTGGCGGTTGTGATGGTGGCGTTGGTAGCGCAGCACGGGGTCGAATATCTGTTTGCAACAGTGGTATTGATGGGCATCCTTCAGATCATCGCGGGCGTCATGCAGTGGGGCAAGTTCATCCGTCTGGTGCCGCATCCGGTGATGCTTGGCTTTGTGAATGGTCTGGCGATCGTGATCTTTCTGGCGCAGTTGGGACAATTCAAGGTGCCGGGCTCGATGGAGAATACCGGGCATGGCATGAGCGGTGGCGAATGGCTGTCGGGTATGCCGCTTTACCTGATGCTGGGGCTGGTGGCGCTGACCATGGCAATCATTTGGGTGATGCCGCGCATCACCCGCATCGTGCCCGCGCCGCTGGCCGGGATCGGCATTGTTGCCATTCTGGTGATCGCGATGGGTCTGGACGTGCCACGCGTCGGCGATCTGGCTTCGATCCAGGGCAGCCTGCCGCCGTTCCACATCCCGATGGTGCCGCTGACCTGGGAAACCTTCGAGATCATCCTGCCGTATGCGGTCATTCTGGCGGCGATTGGCCTGATTGAATCGCTGCTGACGCTGAACCTTGTAGGCGACATGACCGGCAAGCGCGGTGGCGCGTCGCAGGAATGCATCGCGCAGGGCGTGTCCAATACAGTGACGGGCTTCTTCGGTGGCATGGGCGGCTGCGCGATGATCGGTCAGTCGATGATCAACGTGAAATCCGGTGGCCGCACCCGCGTGGCCGGGATCGCGGCAGCCATGTTCCTGCTGATCTTCATCCTGTTCGCCGCGCCGTTGATCGAGCAGATCCCCCTGGCGGCTCTGGTCGGCGTGATGTTCATGGTGGTGATCGGGACCTTCGCCTGGAACTCGTTCAAGATCATGAGCAAAGTGCCGCTGATGGACGCTTTTGTCATTGTGCTGGTGACCGTGGTGACGGTGATGGAAGACCTTGCGGTCGCCGTTGTCGTCGGTGTCATTGTCTCGGCGCTGGCTTATGCATGGAACAACGCCACGCGCATCCATGCGGTGACCCGCGAGTCGGTGACCGAAAAGGGCGCGAAGGTTTACGAAATTCAGGGCCCGTTGTTTTTTGGATCTGCTGACGGGTTTGCTGAACTGTTCGACATTACCGATGATCCGGACACCGTGATCGTCGACTTCGCTGAGAGCCGTGTGGTGGATCAATCCGCCCTGCAGGCGATCGAGGCAGTGGCCGCTAAATATGCGGCGGCGGGCAAGACGCTGATGCTGCGCCATCTGAGCCGCGACTGCCATCAGTTGCTGACCAAGGCGGGTCAGTTGATGATCGACAGCGACGACGATCCCGAATACGGGCTGGTTGTGGATTACTCGGTGCGCACGGGCATGCTAGGCGGTCACTGAGCCGCAATCCAGCGGAGCGCGCCTTGCGGCGCGCGCATTAATTGCGCTGACGTGCGGTTGCGAGGCCTGCCGCCGCCATTGGCGCCTGAACCAATGGCACTTCAGGGGCGGCCCCCAGGGAACTTGAAACCAGACGAACAAGGGGAGTTGCTTCAGCGTTCTGGCGTCCTCGCCTTGAGCCGGTTGATGTCGCCAGTGAGTAGAGCGGGTTCGGCAGTTGCGATCTGCCGGGCAGGCCAGTGCCACCATTCCAGGTCCATCAGCTCCGCAATCTGGGAAGGCTCAAACCGTGGTCTGACGACTTTCGCCGGATTGCCGGTCACAACCGAGTAGGGCGGGATATCTCCGCGCACGACGCTGCCTGCGCCGATGATGGTACCGCTGCTGATCTGCGCGCCGGGCAGGATCAGGGCGCCATAACCGATCCAGACGTCGTGGCCGATCACCGTGTCGCGCATGTCGGGCTGGGATACGGCGCGGTTTTCCAGATCGAATGCGGGGAAGGGGAAAGTGGTCAGACCATCCATGGCGTGATTGGCCGAGGCTGTGATGAAGCGCACCCCGTGGGCGATCTGGCAGAACTTGCCGATCCGGAGGGTCTCTTTGGAGAAATCGAACAGGTAGGGCGCCAGCCGCGCGCACCAGTCCTCGGGCGGGTCGAAATCGGACGCATAGGTGAAATCACCCGCCTGAAACCGGGGATGGTCGATCACGCGGTTGAGAAAGACCGAGCCCTTGTGGTCGCTGCCGTCGGGCAGGGTGATCGGATAGCGGCGGGTTGGGTCGGGAAAGGGCATTAGTCATCGGGCCTCGTAAGGCTAAAAAGCTCGGTGACCACCGAATAGTCGCGATAGCCTAGCCGGGCGAGCGGTTGATATGTGGTGACGTCAAACACGCCGTCGCGCAGGCAGTCGTCGCGCAGGTGAATGCCGGTCACTTCGCCAAAGACCACGTGGTTCGATGCGCCCGGCAGGGTCGTGATCTGGGTCAGTCGGCATTCCAGCGCAGCCGGGGCGCCGGCAATGCGGGCACAGTCGATTGTCTCGCAATTTTGCGCGGTCAAACCGGCATGGTCGAACTCGTCCACATGATGGGGTAGCGTTTCAGAACTGGCATTCATGGCGTCCCGGGCTGCGTATTCGACGATATTGACACAGAATACTCCGGTCTTGCGGATGTTGGACAGGCTGTCCTTGCCCTGTTCCTGATCTTCCTTGTTGCCGGTCGAGGCGAACATCACCTGTGGCGGCTGATACGCGACACCGTTGAAGAAGGAATAAGGCGCCAGGTTGTTCACACCCTTAGCGTCACGGCTGGAGATCCAGCCGATGGGGCGAGGTGTGATGATAGCGTTGAACGGGTTGTGCGGTAGCCCGTGGCCGTCCTCGGGGCGGTAGAACATTGCGTGCGTCTCCAGGCATTTGCCCAAGGGGTAGCGAAGTGGTAGGGCGATTGCCACCGTTGAATGGAAGGTGTGCGGGCAGGTGATCGAAGTCAGGCCGGAACAACCCGATGACTGGTGGGAGGTCGAAGCTTTGCTCGACCTCTGCTTCGCGCCGGGCCGCGAGGCGCTGTCGTCTTACAGGCTGCGCGATGGGGTGGAACCAGTGCGCGGGTTATCCCATGTGGCGCGCGATGGCGATGGCACGCTTGCAGGCGCGATCCGCTTCTGGCCGGTGCATGTCGGGACGGCGGATGCGTTGCTTCTGGGGCCGATCGCCGTGCACCCGACCCATCAGGGTGAAGGCCTGGGCGGTTTTCTGATTCAGGAGGGGTTGGAGGCTGGGCGCGACAAGGGCTGGCAGAGGGTGATGCTGGTGGGCGACGCGCCCTATTATGGCCGCTTCGGTTTTGCCCGTCTTGAGACAATAGAGATGCCGCCACCGACGAACCCAGAACGTGTTCTGGGCCATGATCTGGTGCCGCAAGCCTGGCGGGGAATATCGGGCTTGGTTTCTCGCTGGTGCCGATAAAGCATTGAATTTCGACTTTTCGGCCCCGATCTTTAGGGTCAGGAGGGTTTCGCATGCATGACGTCATTACCCCGGCGCCGGTTGATCTGGATGCCGAATTGGACCGGATCGCCGCGCGGTACCAATCCGCCGGAGGAGCCGGAGTGCAGATGCTCAACCTGTTGGGCGGCAAGGCCGAAGGGTTGCTGGACCGTTTGCCCGAACCGGTGCGCGCCGGGCTTTATGAGGGTACGGAACAGGCGCTCAGGGTGGCGATGCAGGCCGCACAGGGCTCACGCAAGGCGGTGCCAGACCAGAAACCTTGGGTGAATACCGCTGTGACCACCGCCATGGGTGCGGCAGGAGGTTTGGGCGGGATGCCGTCGGCGCTGGTGGAACTGCCGCTGACCACCACCATGCTACTGCGCGCCATTCAGGGTGTTGCGGCGGCCGAGGGCTTTGATCCCGCTGCCGAGAATGTGCGTTTTGACTGCGTGCGGGTCTTTTCTGCCGCCGGGCCGCTTGAAGTCGATGACGGGGCCGATCTGGGGTTTCTCTCGGTCCGACTGACGCTGACCGGCACCGCGATGCAGAAGCTGATCGCGATGGTCGCCCCACGGCTCGCTACGGTTCTGGGGCAGAAGCTGGCGGCGCAGACCGTCCCGTTGCTGGGGGCTGTGGCTGGGGCGGGGACGAACTATGTCTACACCCGCTATTACCAGCAGGTGGCGCATGTTCATTTTGGATTGCGCAGACTGGCCATCCATGCCGACATGCCGCAACAGGAACTGGTCGCGCTGCTGGCCGAACGGCTGAATCTACCGCCGCCGCAACCTTAAAGATTTCTCATATAGCCAAACGTCAATCTTGAGTTGCTAATCCTAAAGTTTATTTTGATGTTAGGCCCTGAGCTTGTATGAGTCGCCCGGAGACTTGTGTTTTGGAAGTCAAATGATTCAATACGCGTTGAAATGCAGTCATGGCCACGGCTTTGATAGCTGGTTTCAGTCCGCAGCCGCCTATGACAAGCTGCGGGCGGCGGGCATGGTGGCTTGCGCGATCTGCGGTGACCAACACGTTGAAAAGGCAGTCATGACGCCGCGTGTCCGTCCCGCACGGAATGCGGTCGATGTCCCGAATTCCCCGCCCAAGCCGCAGAGCGAGGCTGTGCCGCTGAACGTGCCGCGCAATGCGGCCGAAAAGGCCCTTGCCGAGCTGCGCAAACGGGTCGAGGACACGTCCGACTATGTCGGTCGCGAATTTGCCAGCGAGGCGCGCAAGATGCATCTGGGCGACGCGCCCGCGCGGGCGATCTATGGCGAAGCCAAGCTGGACGAGGCCCGTGCGCTGGTCGAGGATGGCGTGCCGGTCGCACCCCTGCCGTTCGTTCCGAACCGCAAGTCGAACTGACATGCATGTTCTGATCACCGGCGCCAATCGCGGGATTGGCCGTGCGCTGGCGGATCGCTACCGCGCGGCTGGGCACGAAGTCACGGGCACAGCGCGCGATGGCAGCGAGGCCATCTCGCTGGATGTCACCAAGCCCGATACGCATGCAAAGATGGCTGAGGCGCTGGCCGGGCGCGAGATCGATCTGCTGGTCTGCAATGCCGGGGTTTATCTGGACAAGGGGTATGGGTTCGACGAGTACCACAGCGATCTCTGGGCGCAGACATTTGCAGCGAATGTCACTGGTGTGTTCCTGACGGTTCAGACGCTGTTGCCGAATCTCCGGGCGGCAGGTGGCCGGATCGCGGTTCTGTCCTCGATCATGGCATCTCACACGCGTGCGCCGGGCGGCAGCTATGTCTATCGTGCCTCGAAGGCGGCGGTACTCAATCTGGGACGCAACCTGGCGACGGATCTTGAGCCGCAGGGCGTTGCGGTGGGCATTTACCATCCCGGGTGGGTGCGCACGGATATGGGCGGTACCGGCGCGGATCTGCATGTGGACGAGGCCACATCAGGCCTTGTGGACCGGTTCGACGCGCTTTCTCTAGCGACGACGGGCTGCTTCGAAAGCTGGGACGGCGGTCCTATCGACTACTGAATTTTAACGGCGCTTGCCGGGAGCTCGAACACTTCGTTCGGCTCGATGAAGATTATCATGATATCACCGTTGAGTTCATGGTTTACGGGCGAAGTAGAACTGGACGAGGTCGGTTCACCGTTTTCGAAATATATTCTGCGCACCTCTCCGGTGGGCAGTTGCACGGCCAGCGTGGCTTTGCCATCGTCTTTGCGGCGCAGCTCAGCGGGACATTGTGCGATGGGCTGATCCGCGATCGCCGCGCAGGGAACGGTCCCAAGCGCGCTCTGGCCGTCGGTTCCGGATACGGTCGCGTTTTGACCTGTGGCCTGAGTGGCGGCTAGGGTCAGGGCCAGAAATAAGACGCGCATGGGAATTCCTTTGGGGTTTTGGTCGCCGGGACGGTGGCAGTCGCCCCGGCCAAAGTAAAGCGGGATGTTGCGACAGCGCCGGACACCTATGTCACAGAACCTGCCCGGACAGGGATGCCCACTTGCCCTTGCGTCCCCCCTCGCTTAAGACCCCCCTGATCGGAAATCCAAGGCGCGGAGACGACAAGCCCTATGCCCACGCTCGTGATGAAATTCGGTGGCACCTCGGTGGCCAATCTCGACCGTATCCGCCGCGTTGCGAAACGTGTCGGCGTCGAGGTGGCCAAGGGCTATGATGTGATCGTCATCGTCTCGGCCATGTCCGGCAAGACCAATGAGCTGGTCGGCTGGGTCGATGAGACCTCGCCGCTATACGACGCCCGCGAATATGATGCGGTCGTGTCCTCGGGCGAGAATGTGACCGCCGGTCTGATGGCGCTGACCCTGCAGGAAATGGACGTGCCGGCGCGCAGCTGGCAGGGCTGGCAGGTACCGCTGCTGACCACCTCCGCCCACAGCCAGGCGCGGATCAATGATATCCCGACCGAGAACATCAACGCCAAATTTTCCGAAGGCATGAAAGTGGCCGTGGTCGCGGGCTTTCAGGGACTCAGCCCCGAGGGTCGTATCACCACGCTGGGCCGGGGTGGCTCGGACACCACCGCGGTTGCCTTTGCCGCCGCTTTTGATGCCGAACGCTGCGACATCTACACCGATGTGGATGGCGTCTATACCACCGATCCGCGCATCTGCGAGAAGGCGCGCAAGCTGGACAAGATCTCGTTCGAGGAGATGCTGGAACTGGCCTCGCTGGGGGCCAAGGTGTTGCAGACCCGCTCGGTCGAGCTGGCCATGCGATTTGGCGTGCGGCTGCGCGTGCTGTCCAGTTTCGAGGAACAATCCGATAATGCGGGCACGCTGGTCTGTGCCGAGGAGGATATTATGGAATCCAATGTCGTGGCCGGTGTGGCCTATTCCCGCGACGAAGCAAAGATGACGCTGGTGTCGGTCGCCGACCGCCCCGGCATCGCCGCCACGATCTTCTCCGCTCTTAGTGAGGCAGGGGTGAACGTGGACATGATCGTGCAGAACATTTCGGATGAGGGGCGCACCGACATGACCTTCTCCTGTCCGACCGATCAGGTGGCGCGCTCGGAAAAGGCGCTGCTGGAAATCAAGGGCGCGGGCGAGCTGAACTATGCCGAGCTGGTGGCCGACGAGGATGTGGCCAAGGTCTCGGTCGTGGGGATCGGTATGCGCTCGCAATCGGGGGTTGCGGCCAAGATGTTCAAGGTGCTGTCCGATGAAGGAATCAACATCCGGGTTATCACCACCTCCGAGATAAAAATTTCGGTCCTGATTGATCGGAAATACATGGAACTTGCCGTTCAGGCGCTGCATGATGCGTTTGACTTGGACAAGGCGGCCTGAGGCAGACAAGCCTAGGGCCGCCGTCAAATCAGATTGAACGGGGCCCATGGCGGATAGTACGGAAAGCGGATCCAGAAAACTCCTCGGGCGTCTGCGCGAGGCGATGGCCGGTGACTCTGCCGGTCAGGAACGCCTGGACAAGATCACCCATCTGATTGCCAACAGCATGGGCACAGAGGTCTGTTCCATCTACCTTTTCCGAGATGAAGACACGCTGGAGCTTTGTGCAACCGAAGGCTTGAAAACCGAGGCCGTACACCAGACCCGGATGCGGATGGGCGAGGGGCTTGTGGGCCGGGTCGCCCGATTTGGCAAGGTGGTGAACACACCGGATGCACCTGCGGCCAAGGGGTTCCGGTTCATGCCCGAAACGGGCGAAGAGCGGTTCTCGTCTTTCCTTGGCGTCCCGATCCAGCGGCTTGGCGAGAAACTCGGCGTACTGGTGGTTCAGTCCCGTGATCCGCGTGAATATCTGGCCGACGAGGTCTATGCGCTGGAAGTGGTCGCAATGGTCCTGGCTGAGATGACCGAGCTAGGCGCCTTTGTCGGTGAAGGCGCGGCCCTGTCGCCCTTGCACCAGCAACCAGTGTTGCTGCGCGGCGGCACCGGCCAAGAAGGCACCGCCGAGGGGCATGTCTGGCTGCATGAACCGCGCGTCGTCATTACCAACCCGATAGCGGATGACCCACATATTGAACAGGCCCGTCTCAATCACGCGGTCGAAGAGTTGCGCGTTGGCGTCAACAAGATGCTTGAGATGTCGCAGAACGGCGACAAGGAACAGTTGCAGGTTCTCGAAGCCTACCGGATGTTCGCCAATTCCAAGGGCTGGATGCGCCGGATGGAAGAGGATATCTCGCGCGGGTTGAGCGCTGAGGCCGCCGTCGAGAAGGAACAATCGCAGGCCCGCGCGCGCATGGAGCAGGTGTCGGACCCTTATTTGCGCGAACGGCTCGCGGATCTTGACGATCTGAGCAACCGGATGCTGCGGATTTTGACCGGGCAGGGCAAGGAGACGGGCATTGACCTGCCCGCCGACCCGATCCTTGTGGCGCGGAATATCGGTCCGGCTGAATTGTTGGAATACGGCCGATCGCTGCGGGGTATCGTGCTGGAAGAAGGCTCGGTCGGCAGCCACGCAACCATCGTCGCGCGCGCGCTGGCCATTCCGCTGGTGGTCCATGCCAAGCGGGTCACGACCGAGGCACTGAACGGCGATCACATCATGGTCGACGGTGATCAGGGCGTTGTGCATCTGCGCCCAGATGACACGGTTGTCACTGCCTTTCGCGACAAGATTGCGATGCAAGCCGAAGCCCAGGAACGCTATGCCTCGATCCGCGACAAACCTGCGACCACGCAGGATGGCAAAGAGATCAGTCTCGTGATGAATGCCGGATTGATGGCGGACCTGCCGTCGCTGCCCAGTTCCGGCGCCGAAGGGGTCGGTCTGTTCCGCACCGAATTGCAGTTTCTGGTGCGCAACAAGATGCCCAAACGATCGGAACTGGTGGCGCTCTACAGCCGGGTTCTTGATGCCGCCGGAGGTAAGCGCGTGGTGTTCCGCACGCTTGATATCGGCTCCGACAAGGTCCTGCCATATATGAAACCCACCGATGAGCCGAACCCCGCTCTGGGCTGGCGCGCGATCCGGGTTGGGCTGGACAAGCCGGGCATCATGCGGATGCAGTTGCAGGCACTGATCCGCGCCGCCAACGGGCGCCCGCTGACCATCATGTTCCCATTCGTCGCCCAGGCCGAGGAATATCGCGCCGCCCGCGCCGAAGTGGACAAGACCATCGCCCGCGAGGAACGATTGGGTCATGTGCTGCCGGAAACGCTTGAGATTGGCGCGATGCTGGAAACCCCTTCGCTAGCGTTCGCGCCGCAGAAATTCTTTGACGAGGTCGGGTTCCTGTCGATCGGTGGCAATGACCTGAAACAGTTCTTCTTTGCCGCCGACCGCGAAAACGAGCGCGTGCGTCGCCGTTATGATACCCTGAATGCAAGCTTCCTTAGCCTGATCGAACGGATCGTGGAACGCTGCGCCATCTCCGGCACGCCGTTAAGCTTCTGTGGCGAGGACGCGGGCCGTCCGGTCGAGGCGGTGTGCCTAGCCGCCATGGGCCTGCGCACGCTGTCGATGCGCCCGGCCTCCATCGGGCCGGTCAAAAGCCTGCTTTTGCGGACAAATCTCGACGATCTGCGCAAGGTGATCCTGGATGCCCGCCATCGCGGCGAACAGACCGTGCGCCCGATGGTGATGGAGTGGTTCCGGCAAAGCAGGTGAAACTCCTGCAAAGGCATTTCATGCGGCAAGGCCATTTCGCTCTTGCATTCCGAGGCCGGATGGGCAATTAACGCGATGAATTGTTAACGCTAACAGTGGCCGTTATGCGGATCGGTGCCAAAACCGTCTGCCGGCCAGAACTGGAGCCAACCCATGGTCTCGCGTGTCATCCCCGTAGACCCCTTTGACCTTGTCCTGTTTGGTGCGACCGGCGATCTGGCGAAACGAAAGATTCTGCCGGGTCTGTTTCATCGTTTCGAAGTCGGCCAGATGCCGTCCGAGGCCCGCATCATTGGTTCGGCCCGGACCGAGATGGATGCAGAGACCTTTCGTCAGGTCACCAAAGACGCCATTGAGCAGTTCACCCCCGACAGCCCGAACCGCGCCAAGACACTGGCACAGTTTCTGGAAAGGCTGGATTACGTGACTGTCGATGTCTCGTCCGATCAGGGCTGGCAGACCCTGGCGGATGCGCTCAGACCCGATGTTGTGCGAGCCTTCTACCTGTCGGTGGGCCCCTCACTGTTTGCCGATATCGCCGGACGGCTGCATGATTGCGGATTGGCCACGCCCGACAGCCGGATCGTCGTCGAAAAGCCCTTTGGTCGGGATCTCTCCTCGGCGCGTGCCTTGAACGAAGGGCTGCGGGCCTGTTTCGAAGAACACCAGATTTATCGGATCGACCACTATCTGGGCAAGGAAACCGTGCAGAACCTGATGGCGCTACGATTTGCCAATTCACTGTTCGAACCGCTCTGGAATGCCACCCATGTCGATCATGTTCAGATCACCGTGGCCGAAAGCATCGGAATCGACGGGCGCGGGGCCTATTATGATCAATCGGGCGCGATGCGGGACATGGTTCAGAACCACCTGGTACAGCTTCTGTGCCTGACCGCTATGGAGCCGCCTTCGAAATTCACACCCAACGCAGTGCGTGACGAAAAGGTCAAGGTGATTGAGGCGCTCGATCCGGTCGAGCCGGGTGATATCGCGCGCGGCCAGTATCGGGCCGATGCGGGCGGCGATGGCTATCGCGACCATGTCGGTAATCCCTCCAGCAACACCGAGAGTTTTATCGCCATGAAGGTCAGCGTCGCCAATTGGCGCTGGTCGGGCACGCCGTTCTATCTGCGCACCGGCAAGCGGCTGCGGGCGCGGGAATCTGAGATCGCGGTGGTGTTCCGCGATCCGCCGCACACGATCTTTCCCAATGTGGGCCGGTTACGCGGCAATGTGCTGGTGATCCGGCTCCAACCGGATGAAGGCATCACCCTGCGCACCACGATCAAGGATCCGGGACCGGGTGGTCTGCGCCTGTCCGAGGTGTCGCTGGACATGAGCTTTGCCGATGCGCTGGGCGCGGATGTGCGCCAGCAGGACGCCTATGAGCGGTTGGTGATGGACGTGATCCGGGGCGATCAGACGCTGTTCATGCGCGGTGATGAAGTCGAGGCCGCCTGGGCCTGGGTTGATCCGATCATCCGAAACTGGGAAGAAACCGGCGATCAGCCTGCAGCTTACGATCCGGGCACTTCCGGTCCCGAAGAAGCGCTGATGCTGATGCATCGCGACGGTCGCCGCTGGCGCCATATAGGAGGGTGACATGAACGTGCACCGCACCATTCAGGATGTGACCCTGCGCATCATCGAGCGCAGCGCAGGCACGCGCGACCGCTATCTGGAGCGGATGGATCAGGCCGCCAGCAAAGGCCCGGCCCGCGCCCATCTCAGCTGCAGCGGTCAGGCGCATGCCTATGCTGGGGCGGGGTCGGATCAGCAGGCGCTGGCCACAAGCTCGGCGGGCAACCTAGGCATCGTGACGACCTACAATGACATGCTTTCGGCGCATCAGCCATTCGAACGGTTCCCCGACCTGATCCGGACCGCTGCCCGCGACGCGGGCGGCACCGCGCAAGTGGCGGGCGGGGTTCCGGCCATGTGCGACGGGGTCACGCAGGGCGAGGCAGGGATGGAGCTGTCGCTGTTTTCCCGTGACGCGATTGCGATGGCGACCGGTGTGGCACTCAGTCACAACACCTTTGATGCCGCTGTGTTTCTGGGGGTCTGCGACAAGATCGTGCCGGGTTTGGTGATCGCGGCACAAAGCTTCGGCCATCTGCCTGCCGTGTTCCTGCCCGCCGGTCCCATGACCAGCGGGTTGCCCAATGATGAAAAGGCCAAGATACGCCAGAAATTCGCCACCGGAGAGGTCGGGCGCGACGCACTGATGGCGGCTGAAATGGCCGCCTATCATGGGCCGGGCACCTGCACCTTCTACGGCACCGCCAATACCAACCAGATGTTGATGGAGTTCATGGGGCTGCACCTGCCGGGTGCGAGCTTTGTGAACCCGAACACGCCTCTGCGCGATGCGCTGACCGAAGAGGGCGCAAAACGCGCGCTGTCGCTCAGCGCGCTGGGCAACAATTACACGCCCGCTTGCAAGGTGTTGGATGAGAAGGCCTATGTGAACGGCATCGTCGGTCTGATGGCGACAGGGGGCTCCACCAACCTGCTCATTCACTTGATCGCGATGGCACGGGCTGGTGGCATCCGGCTGGACTGGCAGGATTTCTCAGAAATTTCCCAAGTTGTGCCACTAGTGGCGCGAGTCTATCCCAATGGGCTCGCCGATGTGAATCATTTCCACGCGGCAGGCGGTTTGGGCTACACCATCCACACGCTGATGGAAGAGGGGCTCTTGCATCCCGACACCATCACGGTTGCGGGGCAGGGGTTGGCCGAATATACCCGCGAGCCCAAGCTGATCGACGGCGCGTTGGTCTGGCAGGACGGCGCGGGCGCGTCGCTCAATGACAAGATCCTTCGCCCCGCAGCGGACCCGTTTCAGGAAACCGGCGGTTTGTCGCGGCTGAGCGGGTCGCTCGGTACCGGGGTTATGAAAGTCTCGGCGGTTGCGCCCGAACACCGGATCATCGAGGCGCCCGCACGCATCTTCAACGATCAAGAGGACGTGAAAGCGGCGTTCAAGGCCGGAGAGTTCACCGGTGACGTGGTTGTTGTCGTGCGGTTCCAGGGACCCAAGGCCAGCGGTATGCCAGAGTTGCATTCGCTGACGCCGGTGCTGTCGATCCTACAGGGACGGGGGCACAAGGTGGCTCTGGTCACCGATGGCCGGATGTCCGGAGCATCGGGCAAGGTGCCTGCCGCGATCCATGTCTGCCCCGAGGCGCTGGATGGCGGACCGATTGCGCGGCTGCAGGACGGCGATCTGGTCCGGGTGGATGCAGTCTCGGGCGAACTTGAGATCTTGACCGAAGGGGTGCTGGATCGCGATCCGATACAGGCCGACCTGACCGGAAATGAATTTGGCACAGGGCGTGAGATGTTCGCCTTGTTCCGCCGCAATGTGAGCCGGGCTGATGCCGGCGCAACCGTGTTTGGAGAGTTCTGATGACATCGAAATCCACCCGCGCCCGCGAGATTTGCGCGCTGGCACCTATCGTTCCGGTACTGGTGGTCGATGACCTGGCCCACGCCGCTCCGCTGGCGCAGGCTTTGGTAGCGGGCGGTCTGCCCGCGCTTGAGGTGACCCTGCGCACACCGGTGGCGCTTGATGTGATCCACGCCATGGCGCAGGTCTCCGGTGGCGTGGTTGGCGCGGGCACGCTGGTCACCCCTGAGGATGTACGTGCTGCCAAGGCGGCGGGTGCACAATTCGGGGTCTCTCCGGGTGCGACCGATGCTTTGATTGCGGCCTGCGAGGCCGAGAACTTGCCATTGCTGCCAGGGGCCGCCACAGCCAGCGAGGCGATGCGCCTGCTGGAGGCGGGCTATGACATGCTCAAATTCTTCCCTGCCGAGGCCTCGGGTGGGGCACCTGCGCTGAAGGCCATCGGCGCGCCGCTGCCGCAGATCTCATTCTGTCCGACGGGCGGCGTTTCAACGGCCAACGCCGAAAGCTATTTGTCACTGTCCAACGTGGTCTGTGCCGGGGGCAGTTGGGTGGCCCCAAAGGATAAGGTTCAGACCGGTGACTGGGCCGGAATCGAGGCACTGGCCCGCGAGGCGGCTGCCTTGGGCTGAGAGCGCCTCAGCCCGCAAATCTGTTCACCATGCGCCGGAACCAGGTTTCCTTGGGCGCGTCGAGATGCGGCGCCCTCGGGGTCAGCGCCGCGACGCCTGCCTGGTCCACAACCGTCAACCCGTCCTGGAATTGCAGCCGGTAAAGATCCGCATAGATGCCACCACGCGCCAGCAATTCGTCATGGCTGCCGTGATCGACCACGCGTCCGCGATCCATCACAACGATCTTGTCGGCGTTGCGGATGGTCGATAGCCGGTGTGCTATCACGATGGTCGTACGCCCGCCGGACAGCCGATCAAGCGCCTGCTGAACCACTTTTTCCGATTGTGCGTCCAGCGCGCTGGTTGCTTCGTCCAGCAGAAGGATCGGCGTGTCGCGCAGCAGGGCGCGAGCGATCACCACCCGCTGGCGCTGACCTCCCGACAGGGCCGAACCGCGTGGGCCGACTTGCGTATCCAGACCGTTGGCCAGCTTGGGGATGAAATCCGCCACATGGGCCGCTTTCAGAACCTCCTGCAGGTCGTCGTCGGACACGTCGGTCCGACCCAGCAGGATGTTTTCGCGCACCGATTCGTCGAACAGAAGCGCGTCCTGCGTCACCACCGCAAAAAGCCCACGCAGGTCAGGAAAGCTCATCTCGCTGACAGGCACGCCACCAACGGTCACCGCGCCCTGCGCAGGATCGACCAGCCGGGTCAGCACGTTGAAAACAGTCGATTTCCCAGCCCCCGATGCGCCCACCAGCGCTGTGGTCTCGCCCGGCTCGGCCACCAACGACAGATCGCGCAGAACCTGCGCGTCACCATAGCTGAGCGAGACGTTGTCCAGTTCCACACCCGGACGGCCTTTGGGCGCGGGTTTCGGGTTGGTGGGTGGCAGCAGCTTTACTGGCGCATCCATCAGTTCCTTGACCCGCTCAAGTGCCGCGGCGGCGGCCTGCCACTTTCCGCTCATCGCTGCTATGCGCCGCGCTGGGTCGAAGGCCAGACCGATTGCGGTGAAGAAGCTCATGAACTGACCGACGGTCTTTTCACCGCTGATAATTTCGGTCCCGCCATAAAGCAGCACGCCCATAAAGCCGACACCGGCCATCACGTCGACCAACGCGGTGATCGAGGCGGTACCTATCGTCGACTTAATGCCCGCGCGGACAAATTTTTCGTTGCCTGCGGCAAAGCGACCGACCTGGTACTCTTCGAGGCTGTTCAGCTTTACCGGGGTGATCCCGTGAAAGGTCTCGTCCAGCCGTACTGCAAGCGATGCGCCAAGGTCACGGACCTTCGCGGCCTGTTTTCTGACATAACGCTGAGCTGCACCGATCGGCAGGAATGTCAGCGGAATGCCCACCAGCATGATCAGCGTCCAGACCACATCCACATTCATCGCAACGCCCAGCAATACGAAAAGAGAAATCAGGTTCTTGCCCATGCCGGTGATGATCATCTGCCAGACCGAGTTGACCGATCCGACATCGGTCTGAACGCGCTGGATCAGGTAGCCGGGGGGATGGACCTGATGAAAGGACGTATCCTGCCGTACCATCTTCGTCAGCATGTCGACACGTAGATTCGCCGCCATTTTCTGGGACACCCGCGCCAGAAGTATCTTCTGAGCGACACCGGCAAGCCCGCGTGTGGTGAAGATAAGGAAGAACACCACGCTGACCCAGACCAGCGCGTCTTCGTTGCCCTGAACGAAGACCTTGTCGAACATCGGTTGCATCATGTAGCTGAGCGCACCGACCATGCTGCCTTCGATGAACATGAAGATCGAGGCTGCCACCAATATCCAGCGATACCGCCGCAGGTAGTCCGTCCAGACCCACGCGATGAGTTCGCGGGCGGTATATGCTGGTTTGCTCATGGCGCGGCCTTGTGCGGGAGGGGGAAGGGGAATGACGTGCAATTGGTCATGACGCGCTCATTTAAGCAGGTGGTGGGCACGTTGCAAGCTGTTGGGGCGGCAGGTCGGGTATCGGTTAGACACGTCGCTGCAATGTCACATGCGACCGGGCTAAGTGCTTCTCCAGTCTCGCAGGCGCGAAATGGCGTGGTTGAGCAGGGCCGCCAATACCAGCACCGAGACCAACCCATAAAGTGCCCAGATCACAATGAAAATCCATGTCAGATTGATCCCGCCCATGATCAGGGCGGCCAGCGTGTAATCCGGTGCGCGTGGTATCCTGTGATCGTCCATGCCGGTCCGGACCGTCTGTTTCGATAGCTGCCGGATGATCCACGATATCAGCCCTTGGCGGCGCAGTCCAATGCGCGGGGCAGGGCGGCGGCAAAGGCGTCCAGATCGGCCTCTGTCCCGCAGCTGATGCGTATGCAGCGGTTCTGCGGTGCCGAAAACGGCATGCGGACAAAAATGCCAAGTTCGATTAGGTTATCCAGCACGCGCTTTGCAAAATCGGCGTCACGCCCGCAATCGATGGCCACAAAATTGGCGGCGGAGGGCAGCGGCGACAGCCCGTTTTCGCGTGCAATATCCTCGATCCGCATACGCGACGCTGCGATCAATGCGGTGACATCAGACAGCCAGTCCTGATCTTCCAGCGCGGCAAGCGCTGCAATCTGGGCCGAGCGGTTCATGCCAAAGTGATTCCGCACCTTGTTAAAGGCCGCAATCAGCTCTGGAGCGCCGATCGCATAACCGACGCGCGCGCCTGCCAACCCGTGTGCCTTGGAAAAGGTTCGCATGCGGACCACCCGCGGATCATCCGCGGCAATCGGCATCGCGGTGCCTTCGGGGGCGCATTCGATATAGGCCTCGTCCAGCACCAGCAGCGTGCCCTCGGGCAGATGTTCCATCGCCGCATCGATCTGCGCGCCAGAATGCCAACTGCCCATAGGATTGTCGGGATTGGCCAGATAAACCAGTTTGGCCCCGGTCTCGGCGGCCTTGCGAAACAGCGCTTCGGGGTCCTCATGATCGTCGCGATAGGGCACTTTGTGCAGTGCACCCCCAAATCCTGCCACATGGTAGTTGAAGGTGGGATAGGCCCCGTCGGAGGTCACCACCGCATCACCGGGCCCGACCATCAGGCGTACCAGATAGCCCAACAGGCTGTCGATTCCTTCGCCGACCACGATGTTTCCGGGGGTAACCCCGTGATGGGCGGCCAGCGCTTGGCGCAGATCGTGGTTCTCCGGGTCGCCATACATCCACAAGGACGCGGCGCTGTCCTGAAGCGCGGCAATCGCCTTGGGCGAGGGGCCGAACACGTTCTCATTGGCACCGATCCGCGCCGCAAAAGCGTCACCTCGCGCCCGCTCCTGCGTTTCAGGGCCCACAAATGGGACAGTTGCGGGCAGGGAACAAGCAAGCGGGGTATAGCGCGGATAGGTCATGGCGGCAGATAAGCGGATCAACAGGGCCGGAACAAGTCTTGCGTCGGTGCGGGGCTTGGATCAATACTTGCAAAACGGGAACAAAGTCAGAATAGGAATCGGAATGCGTGTGTTGTTGCTGCTGGTTGCGATTGCCGCCGCTTACCTGCTGTTCTGGCCGATCCCGCTGCAACCGGTGGCCAATAAACTGCCCGAGCCGCCCGATTTCGCTGGTGATTTTGCGGTCAACACCGCGTTGGACAAGGCCGAGAAGGTCTTGCTGCCGGATGGAGAGCTGGGCCCCGAGGATATCGCGGTCACCCCTCAGGGCCATGTCTATACCGCGAGCCTGTCAGGTGATCTGTTCCGCATCGATGGGGCCGCGCCAGAGCGGGTCGATCAACTAAGCGGGCGACCGCTTGGCCTGAAGGCGGGGCCTGATGGTGCGCTCTATATCGCTGACAGCTTTCGCGGCCTGACCCGCTGGTCCGGTCCCGGCAGATTGGAAATGCTGGTCTCAGAGATTGACGGCGCGCCAGTGATCTATGCCAACAACCTTGATGTGGCGCGCGACGGGACGGTCTATTTCTCGAACTCAACCGACCGGTTCGATCCTGAGACGATGGGGGGTACGAAACTCACTTCGGTGATGACGATCTGGGAGCAGTCCGATACCGGCTATGTCGCCCGTCGCGATCCCGATGGAACAGTCGAGAAAATCGCCGAAGGTCTCGTCTATACCAATGGTGTGGCTCTGTCGCCGGAAGAGGATTTCCTGCTGATCGCCGAAACCGGGCGCGCGCGCGTGCATCGGCTTTGGCTCAAGGGGGACAGGGCCGGGCAGCAAGAAGTGTTTCTGGATAACCTGCCGGGCTATCCGGACAATCTCAAGGCGCAGGGCGATGGCACCTATTGGCTGGCCTTTGCCAGCCCGCGCGCGCCTTCGGAAAAACTGCTGCCCTACCCGTTCCTGCGCAAGGTGGTCTGGCGGCTTGGTCCCTGGGTGCGCCCGGCGCCAGTCCATCGCGGCATGGTGATCCAGTTCGACGGCGACGGAACGCTCCTGCACAATCTTCAGGACCCCGACGGGCGGCTGGGCGTCACCACAAGCGCCAGGCAGGTAGGTGACATGTTTTATGTCATGACCCTGTCCTCGCCCTGGTTCGCACGTATGCCGGTGACCGACCTGCCGCCGCGTTAGAATGGACCGACGCGCTTGGGCCGCGCATAGTGGCACCGAACTGAACCGGAGGGATCGAGATGGCACGCGTATCGGTAGAGTATGAAAACCACGTGGCGCATGTCACGCTAACCCGTGGCGACAAGCGAAACGCGCTGGACGACGCGATGTTCAAGGCCATCGTCGCCGCCGGTCAGGAGGTGGCCGTCTCGGACGCGCGCGCCGTGGTGCTGTCGGGCGAGGGCAACAGCTTTTGCGCTGGTCTGGACGTGGCGAGTTTCGCACAACTGGCCGGGCGCGACACCGAAGCCTACATAAATGCCCGAGACTTCGGCGATGCCAACGAGCCGCAGGAGGTCGCGCTGGCTTGGCGACGGGTGCAGGTGCCGGTGATCGCCGCCTTGCAGGGAGCGGTCTATGGTGGCGGTCTGCAACTTGCACTGGGCGCTGATATCCGTATTGCCGCCCCGGATACCAAGCTGGCGATCATGGAAATGAAATGGGGCCTGATCCCCGATATGGGCGGTATGGTGCTGCTGCCGCCTCTGATGCGCTCGGACGCGCTGCGCCAGATGACCTACACCGCCCGCCCGGTCTCGGCCGAACGCGGCGTGGAGTGGGGACTGGTGACCGAGATCCATGACGATCCACTGGCGGCAGCACGCGCGCTGGCTGAGGAGATCGCCGGAAAATCACCTTCCGCCATCCGGGCGGCCAAGCGGCTGATTGATCTGTCGGAACGGGCCGGGCGCGCTGATGTGCTATTGGCCGAAAGTGCCGAGCAGCTTGCGCTGATCGGCAAACCCGATCAGATGGAGGTCATCGCGGCCAACATGCAGGGCCGCAAGCCCGATTTCAAATAAGGACTCCTGCGATGCAGCCGCCACTGTCGCGTCTGGTGCTTTACACAAAGCGCATGGATGCGATGGCCATGTTCTATGAAACCCATTTTGGATATCGCACCGTGCGGCGGGCTGATGTTCGGATCGTTGAGCTGGTCCCGCCCGGTTCGGGCATACACCTGATGCTGCACCCGGCGGGCAAGGGCACGCGCGAGGGGCAGGTGGGGATCAAGCTGGTCTTTGATGTGTCGGATGTGGCTGCGTTTTGCGCGCAAGCTCGGGAGCGAGGTCTGGAATTCGGCCCGATTCACGCGGCGGATGGCTATGCGTTCTCCAATGCCAAGGACCCGTCGAAAAACACGATCTCGGTGTCCAGCCGCGCCTTTGCTGGGCGCTAGCGCATGAAGCTGTGGCGCGCATCCCGCGCCATGTTATAGCGCATTTCCAGATCCGCGATCCTTGCCATCGCCCCTTTGCGCGCCTCGAGGTCGGACAGCCGGGCATAGTCCGCCCGCGCGGTATCCTGTCCTTTCTTGAGTGAGAACTCCTCCGTCAGAAGGCACGCCTGCGCTATGATCCGATGGTCCGCAGCCAGCGCCGGGTCACTCATCGCCTCGCCCGAGCGATCGGGCAGGGGCTGGCCTTTGCCCGCTGCCCCTCAAGCTGGCCCTCGGCCTTAGCCTTGAGAATCCGACGCTCGGCGAGATTTCGTGTGGACCGTGTTATGCCTGCAACCTGGTGAAAAACCCCGCCGGGCGCGAGCGCGGCGAGGTGAAATTTCCTTTTCGAAGCAGGAAGACCGATCAGGCGATCTCGGCCAGTCGCGCCAGCGCCTCGTCCAGCCTGGCCTCTTCTTCTTCGCGGGCGGCGAGGTTGGCCTTGGCTTCTGCGACAACCTCTTCGGGGGCCGAGGCCACGAATTTGGGGTTGTTGAGACGCCCGCGCAGCCCGCCAAGTTCCTTGGCCAGCTTGCTCTTGGCTTTCTCCAGCCGTTCCTTTTCAGCACCGATATCGATGATGTCCGCCAGAGGCAGGCCAAAGGACGCACCTGGCGCTGCAATCGAGATCGTGCCCTTGGGCAGTTCCTCTGCCGCTGTCAGGCTGTCGATCCGCGCCAGACGTTTGATCAGCGCCTCGTTGCGGTCCCACGCGGTCTGACCATGCGCGTCGATCTTGGTGACCAGCATGGGTACATAAAGCCCCGCTGGCACCCGCATCTGCTGACGCGCAGAGCGGGTGTTTTCGATCACTGAGATCACCCAGTTCATCTCGCGGTCCGCCTCGGCATCGACCAGTTCAGTACCGTAAGTGGGCCAATCCGCATGAACGACCATCTTGGGCCGCGCGCCGGTCAGGCCCCAGAGCTCTTCGGTGACAAAGGGCATGATCGGGTGCAGCAGGACCATGCACTGATCCAGAACCCAGCGCATGGTGGCACGGGTTTCGGCCTGAGCCTCGGCGTCGTCACCCTGTAGCAGCGGCTTGGACAGTTCCACATACCAGTCGCAGACCTTGCCCCAGACAAAGGCGTAAAGCCCGTTCGCCGCGTCGTTGAAGCGATAGCTCTCGAGTGCTGCGTCGACCTCTTCTCGCACGCGGGCGGTTTCGCCGATGATCCAGCGGTTCACGGCGGCCTTGGGCTTCAGATCGGTGATCGCAGCCTGCGGCACGGTGTCGGTGAAGACCTCGTTCATCTCAGCAAAGCGGACGGCATTCCACAGTTTGGTGCCGAAATTGCGATAGCCGGTGATGCGTTCCTTGCTGAGTTTCAGTACGCCACCGATCGCCGCCATCGAAGCATTGGTGAACCGCAACGCGTCGGCGCCGAACTCGTCCACGATCTCCAGAGGATCGATGACGTTGCCGGTGGTCTTGGACATCTTCTTGCCCTTCTCGTCACGGACGAGCTGGTGCAGGTAGACGGTGTGGAACGGGATCTGATCGACTAGGGCCAGTTGCATCATCATCATCCGGGCGACCCAGAAGAACAGGATGTCGAATCCGGTGATCAGAACATCGGTCGGGAAGTAGCGCTCCAGCTCCTCGGTCTGTTCGGGCCAGCCAAGCGTGCCGATGGGCCAGAGGCCGGACGAGAACCAGGTGTCGAGAACGTCAGGGTCGCGCCAGACCGGATAGACCAGCTTGGTCGGGTCCTGTTCGACCGCGTACTGCGCGAGGCTTTCAGCGAATAGATGAATCGCCTCATGCTTGTCGGCAACCTCGACAACGCTTGCATGGCTCAGTGGGCTGGGAATATTGGCGTTGTCATCGAAGAATTTTTCGGTGACAGCCTCAAGGCTCGCCGCGCATTCCATGACATTGCCACGATGCAGCATGCCACCTTCGTTCAGCAGACGACCCAGTTCGACCAGATCAAGCTCGCCCTCGTTCTCGTCGCCTTTGAAATCTTCGGCGGACAAATCAAGACCATACCAGACCGGTATCTGATGCCCCCACCAGAGCTGGCGCGAGATGCACCAGGGCTCGATGTTTTCCAGCCAGTGGTAATAGGTTTTCTCGCCCGACTCGGGGATGATCTTGACCGTGCCGGCCCTGACCGCATCCAGCGCGGGGCCGACGACCCTTTCGGTGTCCACGAACCACTGGTCGGTGAACATGGGCTCGATCACAACTTTCGAGCGGTCGCCAAAGGGCTGCATGATCGGTTTGCTCTCGACCAGCGGTACAAGAGCAGCCGGATCGTCATCTTCGCTCAGCTTGGTGCCCAGCACCGGATTGTCCGCGCGGGTCATAACGGCCAGACCGTCGGCGGTGATCTCTTCGACAACTTTCGCACGCGCCTCGAACCGGTCAAGTCCGCGCAGGTGGTCGGGCACCAGATTGATCGCGTCGATCTCGTTCTCGGTGAACGCGCGCCCACGCGCGTAGTCCTGTGCTTTACCAGCCTCGACGGCATAAGGCGCGCCGTCACCCCGCATCGCTCCGCGCGTGTCCATCAGCCGGTACATCGGAATGCCGCCGCGTTTGGCCACCATGCTATCGTTGAAATCATGCGCACCGGTGATCTTCACCGCGCCTGAGCCGAAATTCGGGTCCGGGTAATCATCGGTGATGATCGGGATCTGGCGGCGGTGCTCTTTCGGGCCAACCGGGATTTCACACAGCTTGCCGATGATCTGCGCATAGCGCTCGTCCGAGGGATGAACGGCCACCGCGCCGTCACCCAGCATCGTTTCGGGCCGCGTCGTGGCGATCGAGATATAGTCGCGCTCTTCCTCAAGCACGATATTCCCGTCCTCGTCCTTTTCCGCATAGGTATAGGTCTCGCCGCCCGCCAGCGGGTATTTGAAGTGCCACATATGGCCGGGCGTTTCGATGTTCTCGACTTCGAGGTCCGAGATCGCGGTTTCAAAATGCGGGTCCCAGTTGACCAGCCGCTTGCCGCGATAGATGTACTCTTGCTGGTACATCTCGACAAAGACCTTGATCACCGCGTCATGGAAATTGGCCGAATTCTCGTGACCAGTGCGCGGATCGCCTGCTGCACCGGCCATGGTGAAGGCGTTGCGCGACCAGTCGCAGGATGCGCCCAGACGTTTCAGCTGTTCAATGATCGTGCCGCCGTATTCGCCCTTCCACTCCCAGACTTTTTCCAGGAATTTCTCGCGCCCCAACTCCCGTCGACCGGGCTGTTGGGTGGCGGCCAGCATCTTTTCCACCTGCATCTGCGTGGCGATGCCTGCGTGGTCCTGACCGGGTTGCCACAGCGTGTCGAAGCCGCGCATGCGGTGCCAGCGGATCAGGATGTCCTGCAGCGTGTTGTTGAACGCATGACCCACATGCAGCGCGCCCGTCACGTTGGGCGGCGGGATCATGACGGTAAAGCTTTCGTCGCGCGATCTGTTCGCGCCTGCCTTGAAGGCTCCGGCCTGTTCCCAGGCCTCATAGATGCGGGCCTCGGCCTCGGCCGCGTTAAAAGTCTTTTCCATCGCCATGGGGTGCGTCCTGCGTCAACGAATTCGGGTCAGGCCTGCAATAGCGAATGGGGTCGGGAAGGGGAAGGGCACATGCCGCTTTTGCGCAGATGAATGCACCGCCGGAGGCCCGGCGATGCGTTCAGGTCCTTCAATAGGACGCCTCAGATCAGCAGATCGAAGCTATGGGACAGTGGCAGCGTGCGCGCGCGCTGACCAGTCAGGTCAAAGAGCGCATTGCCAAGTGCAGGCATCGCGGGTGGGGTGCCCGGCTCGCCCGCTCCGCCCATATGTCGGTTGGTTTCCAATACGCGCACCTCGGTCACCGGCGTGGTGTGCATGCGCAACGCGTCATAATCGGGGAAGTTATACTGCTCGACTTCGCCATCGGCGAAGGTGATCTCGCCAAAGCACGCTGCCGACAGGCCATAGATCATGCCGCCGACCATCTGCGCCTCAACCGTATTGGGGTCGAGCGCGAGGCCCATATCGCAGGCGATCCAGGCCTTGTTGATGCGGATCGTGCCATCCTCGTTGACCACCTCGATAACTTGCGCCACCGGTGTGCCGAAGCTGTAGCAGAAGCCGACGCCGCGCCCGACACCGTCGGGCGTCTTGCCGGTCCAGCCTGACATCTCGCGCACTGCCTCCAGGCAACCGGCCGAGGGGGCATGTTCGGATTTCATCAACTCCAGCCTGAATTCCAGCGGGTCGCGCCCGGCGGCATGGGCCATTTCATCCAGGAAAGTGTCGTGGAAGAAGCCGTTGAAACTGTTGCCGACCGAGCGCCAGAACCCTACCGGCACGGCCAGATCGGTCACGTAGCCGCGCATCCGGTAATTGGGGATCGCGTAAGGCTGGTTGAAGGCGCCCTCGACCAGTACCTTGTCGGGGCCACCCGCAGGCATTCCGATCCGGCCCATGGCCTGATAGACTGCAGACTGCGCCGCGATCTGGCCGTCACAGAGTACCGCCTTGCCATCCTTGACCGCACCGCGCATCCGGGCCATCGCGCCGGGACGGTAGAAGTCGTGGCGCATATCTTCTTCGCGCGACCATGTGGTCTGCACTGGCACATTGGGCATCGCCATCGCGACCTTGGTGGCGATCACCGAGTAGTCGAACTCGCCTTTGCGACCAAAACCACCGCCAAGATAGGGGGTGTGAACGGACACCGCCTCGGGGTCGAGATTGGCGACCTCGGCCGCTTTCGATTGGATAATCGTGGGGGCCTGGTTGCCAGCCCAGATGTCCAGGGTTTTGCCGGTAAAGAGTGCGGTGGCATTCATCGGCTCCATCGTGGCATGGGCCAGATAGGGCAGCTTGTATTCCGCCGTGATCTCGGTCGCACCGTCGGGCAGCACGCTGACATCGCCATCGTCGCGCATGGCAGAGTTGGCCTCGCCGTCGAAACTCGCTGCGATGACGTCGAAGAGCGCGTCGGTTTCCGGCGGGTAAGGCGCCTCGCCCCAGTCCACATCAATGGCCTCGACCGCTTGCATGGCAAGCCAGGTATTGCTTGCGATCACCGCAACGCCATTGCCCAGATCGACGACCTTTTCGACGCCGGTCATGGATTCGGCGGCACTGGCGTCAAACCCCTTCATCTCGCCACCCAGTTTCGGATTGACGCGGACACTGGCGAATTTCAGGCCCTCGGGCCGCACGTCGATGCCAAACTCGGCGGTGCCGGTGGATTTGCCGACCATGTCGACGCGCGGATGGTGTTTGCCCAGAATGCGCCATTCCGAAGGGTCGCGCAGTTCGACATGGGGCGGGTCGATCTGACCGGCGGCCACGGCCAGTTCGGTATAGGAAATGCTTGTGCCGTCCGGGGCGATGACCGCGCCCTTTTCGGTCTTGAGTAGGCTACGGTCGACGCCCAACTGATCTGCGGCAGCTTGTTTCAGGGTTTCGCGGGCGGTGGCTCCGGCCTCGCGCATGCGCACGAACCCGTCCTTCATCGAGGTTGAGCCCCCGGTGACTTGCAGACTGAACACCTTGCCCAGCACACCAAGCGCTTCGGCCAGATTGTGCTGGAAATCCGAGATGTCATAGCCCTTGTTGGGCAGTGCCTCGCCCAACATCGCGCTGTTGTAATAGGCCGCCGCCGCTGGTCCGTGCAGGACGCGGATATCATCCAGTTCCACATCCAGTTCTTCGGCGATCAGCGCCGCCCAAGTGGTCATCACGCCCTGACCCATCTCGGCACGGGGCGCGAACAATGTAACGCCCTCCTGATCGATCAGGACAAAGGGGTTCAGTGCGGTTTCGCCTTCTTGCGGTTTCAGCGGGTTGGGGGCGGGGCGGTTCACATAATAGACGCCAAAAGCCACGCCGCCGACGATGGCGGCCGACCCGATCAGGAAAGTACGGCGGAGGATTTTTCCGACAGATGCCATGATTTACGCCTCCTTCAGTTTGCCAGCGGCGGTGTGGATCGCGGCGCGGATACGGGGGTAGGTGCCGCAGCGGCAGAGATTGCCCTGCATCGCCTCGTCGATCTCGTTGTCCGAGGGGCTGGGGTTTTCGGCCAGCAATGCCGCAGCCTGCATGATCTGTCCCGACTGGCAATAGCCGCATTGCGCGACCTGATGGTCAACCCAGGCCTGCTGGATCTTGGCCATCGCATCGGGTGTGCCGACGCCTTCGATGGTAGTGACATCACCCCAGACATCCGACAAAGCAACCTGGCAGGAGCGCACCGCTTCGCCGTCGATATGCACTGTGCAAGCCCCGCAGGCGGCTACGCCGCAGCCGAATTTCGTACCGGTCAGGCCAACCTCATCGCGTAGCACCCAGAGCAGGGGCATTTCATCGGGCAGGTCGACCTCATGGGTGGTTCCGTTGATTGTCAGGGATGTTGGCATGGCGCGTCTCTCCGCATCTGCTGAGTTGTGACAAAAATAGCGGAATTTGTCAGGATGTCAATTGACAAAATCGACACAAAATGTCAAAGACTGGAGTCATGAAGGATCTCGATCTCGACACAAAGCAGAAAGCCATTCTGGACGCGGCCTGGACCGCCTTTGCGACATATGGATTTCGCAAGACCTCGATGGATGACATCGCGCGTGGGGCGGGCATGTCGCGGGCGGCGCTGTACCTGCACTATCGGAACAAAGATGATATTTTCCAGACGCTTGTGCGGCATTGCTACGACAAGTGCAGCGCCGCGCTGGCCGCGGCGCTGAACCAGGACGGCGCCGTGCCGGAGGTGCTGGAAACGGCAGTTCTCGCGCAGGGTGAGATCGTGGTGCGGCCGATGCTCAGCTCTGCCCACGGGATGGAGTTGATGGAGGCGGGGACAACAACATCTTCGGAAATGGTACATGAAGGTGAGGCGCGTCTGCGCAAGATCTATGCCGACTGGCTGGCACGACATGAGAAGGCCGGGGACGTGACACTGCCTGGCAGTGCCGAAGAAATGGCGGCGCTCATCACATCGTCGCTGAAAGGGGCCAAGGTGACCGCCGGGTCTTACGACGATTATTGCCAGTCGGTAAGAATGCTCGCCGCGGTGTTTGGCGCGGGAATCGCCAACTAGATCAGGTGACCAACTGGCGGACCTTGTATTCGTCCCGGTCCCAAACGCGGTCTTGCATGATTTCTTCCAGGATCGTCACGGCACGCGCTATGTCAGTTTCGTCCAGAAACAGCGGCGTGATGCCGAACCGCAAGATATCGGGTGTGCGGAAATCGCCAATGACGCCGCGCGCGATTAAGGCCTGAATGACGGCATAGCCCTCGGGATGGCGGAACGAGACATGGCTGCCGCGCTGGGCGGGGTCGCGCGGGCTGGCAAGCTGCAAGTCGGGGCATTGCTCGCTGACCCCCGCGATGAGCATCTCGCTCAACTCGACCGCCCGGGCACGAACATCCGCCATCGCGACCCCGTCCCAGACATCCAGCGCGGCGTCGAGCGCGGCCATTTGCAGCACCGGCGGGGTGCCCACGCGCATCCGCTCGATGCCCTGCCCGGCGCGGTAGTCCAGATCGAAGGCAAAAGGCGCGGCATGGCCCAGCCAGCCCGACAGGGCGGGCAGTGCATTATCCGCATGGCGGGGCGCGACATAGATGAAGGCGGGCGCCCCGGGGCCACCATTGAGGTATTTGTAAGTGCAGCCCACTGCAAAATCTGTCCCGCAGCCGGTGACGTCGATGGCGTCCGCACCCGCGGAATGTGCCAGATCCCAGATGGTTATGATACCAAGTTCATGCGCCTTTTCGGTCAGGGCCCGCATGTCATGGCGGCGACCGGTACAGAAATCGACATCGGTCAGCATCAGCACCGCAACCTCGTCACTCAGCGAGGCGGCGACTTGCTCGGGGTCCACCAACTGCAATGTGTGCCCCTGACCCAGCGTGTCCAGCAACCCCCTTGCCATGTAGAGGTCAGTCGGAAAGTTGCCGGTATCTGACAAAACCACGCGCCGGTCCGGTGACAGCGCCAGCGCGGCGGCCAGCGCTTGATAGACCTTGATCGACAACGTATCACCCACAACCACATGGCCGGGTTCCGCGCCGATCAGTCTTCCGATCCGGTCACCCAGACGCGATGGCTGGTGGATCCAGCCCGCTTTGTTCCAGCCGGTGATCAGCATCTCGCCCCATTCGCCCTGCATGACCTCTGCCATACGGTCAGTGGCGGACAGTGGCAGCGGACCCAACGAATTGCCGTCCAGATAAGTCATGCCCTCGGGCAGGTGAAACAGGGTCTTGGTGGTGGTGAAATCGGTCATTTGACATCCTGCTGACACTTGGTGTCGCGACGATGGCCTGCTTGCAGGGGATGAGCAAGGTCTGCTGCGGCGTTGCGTCTTGGCGCGTACGGTCAGTGGATGTGGCAGGTTGTGCGCGAAATCTCCGGAGGAGCGCTGATGAAATGGCTTGATATTCCGCCGATCTGGCTGGTCGGGTTCATACTGATCGCATGGGGGCAGGCGCGCTGGGCCGCGTTCCGGTTCAGCTTTGGCGGGGTCTGGGCCGATCTGCTGGGCGGGCTGTGCGTGGGCGCGGGGCTTTTGCTGATGGTGCTGGCCCTGCTGGAGCTGCGCCGGCATCGCACCACGCCGATCCCGCATCGGACCGCCTCGGCGCTGGTCACCAGCGGCATCTTTTCGCGTTCGCGCAACCCGATCTATCTGGGGGATGCCCTGATTCTCGCTGGTCTGATCCTGCGTTTCGACGCCGTTTTGTCGCTGCCGCTGATCCCGATTTTTGTCTGGCTGCTTGAGCGGCGCTTTGTCCTGCCCGAGGAAGCCGCGCTGCGCCGGACATTCCGTGCCGACTTCGCCCGGTACGAGCGCAAGACGCGCCGCTGGCTGTAGAACAAGAGCAACTCGACGGCCAATCCAAATGCTGCGCTTGCGAAATTTTGTTGCGCAATATAGGTCAAGGCACCGCGAACCGTTTCAATCTGCGTCCGGATGCAGACAGCAAAAGGGGGCCTGACAGGTGAAGATAGGCACACCAAAAGAGAAATTTGTAGGCGAGGCGCGCGTTGCGATGACGCCAGACTCGGCGCGCCAACTGCAAAAGCTGGGTTATGACTGCGCCATCGAAAGCGGCGCGGGGGCAGCGGCCGGTTTTTCGGATGCGCGCTATGAAGAGGCCGGGGTCGAGGTCATCAAGACCGCCGCCGCGCTCTGGAAAGCGTCTGACATTGTCGCCAAGGTGCGCCAGCCTGACGCCACCGAGCTCAAGCGACTGACAAAGGACAAGACGCTGATTTCCTTCTTCAATCCTGCCGGAAACGAAGAGGGGATGGAGGCCGCCAAATCCAAGGGCGCGAACGTGATCGCCATGGAAATGGTGCCGCGGATCAGCCGGGCTCAGAAGATGGATGCGCTGTCGTCGATGGCCAATATCGCCGGGTATCGCGCGGTGATCGAGGCAGGCAACAACTTTGGTCGCTTCTTTACCGGTCAGGTGACGGCAGCCGGTAAGGTGCCGCCTGCCAAGGTACTGGTGGTGGGCGCGGGCGTTGCCGGTCTGGCCGCCATCGGCACCTCGACCTCGCTGGGTGCGATCACGCTGGCCTTCGACGTGCGCCCCGAAGTGGCCGAACAGGTCGAATCGATGGGTGCCGAGTTCGTCTATCTCGATTTCGAGGACGACCAGCAGGATGGCGCGGCCACCGGTGGCTATGCCAGCGTCCAGTCCGAAGAGTTCCGCGAAGCGCAGCTTGCCAAGTTCCGCGAATTGGCCCCCGAGGTCGATATCGTCATCACGACCGCCTTGATCCCCAACCGCGAAGCGCCCGAGCTTTGGACCAAGGACATGGTCGAAGCGATGAAACCGGGCTCGGTGATCGTCGATCTGGCGGCGGAAAAGGGCGGCAACTGCAAGCTGACCGTGGCCGATGAGAAGATCGTGACCGATAATGGCGTGACCATCATCGGCTATACCGACTTCCCCAGCCGGATGGCGTCGCAGGCCTCGACGCTTTACGCCACCAATATCCGCCACATGATGACCGATCTGACGCCCGAGAAGGACGGTCAGGTCAATCACGACATGGAAGATGACGTGATCCGCGGTGCCACCGTGACCCATCAGGGTGAGATCACCTTCCCGCCGCCGCCGCCCAAAGTGCAGGCGATTGCCGTGCAGAAAAAGCCCGAAGTCAAGGAACTGACCCCGGAAGAAAAGCGCGCCAAGGAAGTTGCAGAATTCAAGGCCCAGACCAAGCAGCAGGTCACGTTGCTGGCCGTTGGTGGCGTGCTGACGCTGCTGGTGGGCCTGATTGCGCCCGCAAGCTTCATGCAGCATTTCATCGTTTTCGTGCTGGCCGTGTTTGTTGGCTTCCAGGTGATCTGGGGCGTCGCGCACAGCTTGCACACGCCGTTGATGGCGGTCACCAACGCAATCTCGTCGATCATCATCCTGGGGGCGCTGATGCAGATCGGATCGGGCAGTTTCCTGGTGATCCTGTTGGCGGGGCTGTCTGTCTTCATGGCCGGGATCAACATCTTCGGCGGTTTCCTCGTCACACGGCGCATGCTCGCCATGTTCCAGAAATCCTAAGGGGGGCCGAGAGATGGATTTTGGCTTTACCACTGCTGCTTACGTTGTTGCAGCTGTTCTCTTCATCCTGTCCCTTGGCGGTTTGTCCAACCAGGAAAGCGCCAAGCGCGCGGTCTGGTACGGGATCGTCGGTATGGGGTTGGCAGTATTTGCTACGTTGATCGGGCCGGGTTCCGGCCTGTGGCTGCTGTCGCTTCTGCTGATTGCCGGTGGCGGCACCATTGGCGTCTATGTTGCGCAACGTGTGCAGATGACCGAGATGCCGCAGCTTGTTGCAGCGATGCACTCGCTTGTGGGTCTGGCGGCAGTCTTTGTCGGCTTCAACGCCCATTTCGAGATCAAGAACGTGGCCGAAGTGATGGCGATTGTCGATTCGGCGAAAGAGGCCGACCTGTCCGATCTGGGGGCGTTCGCCAAGCTGATCGCCAAGAAAACCTCGGCAGAGCTTGCGATCCTGCATGTGGAACTGTTCCTTGGTATCTTCATCGGGGCGATCACCTTCACCGGGTCTGTCGTCGCTTACGGCAAGCTGGCAGGCAAGGTGACGTCGGTGGCAACCAAGCTGCCGGGCGGGCATATGCTGAACGCGGGTGCTGCGGTGCTCTCGCTGATCTGTCTGATCTGGTACACTAGCACGGGCGGTTTCTTCCCGCTGTTCCTGATGACGCTGGCCGCGCTTTTCATCGGCTATCACCTGATCATGGGTATCGGCGGCGCCGACATGCCGGTGGTTGTGTCGATGCTGAACAGTTACTCGGGCTGGGCCGCAGCGGCGATCGGCTTCAGCCTCGGCAACGATCTGCTGATCGTTGTCGGTGCATTGGTTGGTTCCTCGGGTGCGATCCTGTCCTACATCATGTGCAAGGCGATGAACCGTCACTTTGTCAGCGTGATCCTTGGCGGCTTCGGTGGCCCGCAGGGCGAGCAGATGGCCGTGGAGGGTGAGCAGATCGCCATCGAGGCCGATGGCGTGGCCGCAGCGCTGAACGATGCCGACAGTGTCATCATCATCCCCGGCTACGGCATGGCGGTGGCGCAGGCACAGCAATCGGTCAGCGAACTGGTGCGCAAGCTGCGCTCGGCTGGCAAGAACGTGCGCTTTGCGATCCACCCGGTGGCGGGCCGTTTGCCCGGCCACATGAATGTGCTGCTGGCAGAAGCCAAGGTGCCGTATGACATCGTGATGGAGATGGACGAGATCAATGATGACTTCCCGGATACGGATGTAGCCATCGTGATCGGGTCCAACGACATCGTGAACCCAGCCGCCCAAGACGACCCCAACAGCCCCATCGCCGGCATGCCGGTTCTGGAATGCTGGAAGGCCAAGCAGGTCTTTGTGTCCAAGCGCGGTCAGGGCACCGGCTATTCGGGAATCGAGAACCCGCTGTTCTTCAAGGAAAACACCCGCATGTTCTATGGCGACGCAAAAGCCTCGCTGGACAAGCTGCTGCCGATGATCGAGTGAGCACGGGTCTGATCCAATTGCAAAGGGCGCCTGCGGGCGCCCTTTTCTTTTATTGATTGTCTCAGGGGGCTTTGCCCCCTTGGCCTGCGACCTCCCCCTCGGGATATTTGTAGCCAGATGAAGGTTGGAACGGGGATGGCTAAGAGATGTATGCGGCGGTATTCCGGTAGAATATTGAAATAAAAAGATATTTTCTCACTGAGTGGGAGTGTTTATAGTGAGGTCGATTACTTGGAGCCAGACATGCCGCCCATTCACGACCACCCACTGCGCTACGCGATCGCCAATGAGCTGCACGCACGACCCTTTCCGGTCGCCACGGCGCCAGGCACGGCAGTCTATCTTGCCATCAAACATCCCGATGGTGTGAATGGTGTCGCACGCGAGGAAGCGCACGCGCATCTTCTCGACCTGCTCGACCGGCACGGCACGCAGCATCCGCAACCGGGGGCCACGCATTTCTCGGGCACACTTGGTCGCCATCATCTAAAATGGGAGCAGCATACCGAGTTCGTGGCCTATACCGCCTTTTCGGATGGGGTCAGTAGCCGGGCTTTTGACCCGGCCGATTTCGAGGTGTTTCCGGCCGATTGGCTGGAGAGTGCGCCGGGGCAGCGGATCACCTCGATCGCTCTGCGCGTCATGCGCCGTCCCGATATGCCAAGGATCATCACGTCGCTGCGCGATTGGTTTGTGCCTGAAAGCCTCGCGGTTGCACATGTGCTGGACGATGCGGCGGTGGTGGCCGGGGATTTCCGGATCGATCCGGCGGGACATGTGCGACTGGCGGTCTTTGTCACGGACGGAACCGACAAGCGGCGGGTGGGCCGAATCGTGCAGCGATTGTGTGAGATCGAGACTTACAAGGCGATGTCGATGCTGGGCTTTGCGGATGCGCGCAAGATGGGGGTTCGGTTGGGCGAGTTGGACACAAAGCTGACTGAACTGACCGGTGAGATGGCCAATGAGGCGGCCCCGGCCGAAGAGACCCTGCCGAACCTTCTGACTGCCGCCGCCGAGTTGGAGACGATGGCGGCGCGCGCTTCGTTCCGGTTTGGCGCGACGGGCGCCTATGAAGCCATCGTGAACCAGCGCATCCAGCTGTTGCGGGAAGAACGGTTTCTGGGCCGCCAAACCCTGTCGGATTTCATGGTACGCCGCTACGACCCGGCGATGCGAACGGTCAAATCTACGCAGAACCGGCTGCAGAGCCTGTCAGATCGGGCGATGCGCGCCGGTGAGCTACTGCGAACGCGGGTTGATGTGCAACGCAGCGCGCAGAATCAGGAACTGCTGGAAAGCATGGACCGCCGCGCCGATCTGGCGCTGCGACTGCAGCATACGGTCGAGGGGCTGTCGGTGGTGGCGATCAGCTATTACGCGGTGTCGCTGGCGGTCTATCTGCTGGGGCCGCTGACCAAGCTGGGCCTCTCCAAGACCACACTGACCGCCGGGGTGACCCTGCCGGTTATCGCGGCGGTCTGGCTCATGGTGAAACGCATCCGTAAACACCTGGAGTGATCCGCTGTTCAGGCCGCGCTTTCGCCGCTAAGACTCACTGAAAGGGCCGTTGGCCTTCTCGCATAAAGGTCACCACATGGTCCGGTTTCCAAGAGCGTGGAGCGCAGTGGCGTCCATGTTTGTCCTCAACGGTGCCTATTTCGGCATCTGGGCGTCGCGCATCCCGGCGGTGAGCGACGCTCTGTCGCTGTCGCATGAAACCTTGGGGGTGGCGCTGTTGTTTCTGGCGGCGGGCGCGGTCTGTTCCTTTCCGATCACAGGGCGGCTGGTTGACAAGTTTGGGGCATATGGCGTCACCCTGGTTGTGGGCGTCCTTTATGCGCTCAGCCTGATCCTGTTGGGCGTGGCGGGTAGCTTCGCGTTCCTGTGTCTTGCCCTCTTTCTGTTCGGGGCCAGCCATGGGTCGATGGATGTGGCGATGAATGCCTGGGGCGCGGAAGTTGACCGGCACTTCAGGAAAGCGGCGATGTCGTCGTTCCACGCCATGTGGAGCCTGGGGGCCGGGCTGGGCGCGCTCAGCGGGTTTGCGGCGGTTCAGGCGCAGATGTCTGTGCTGGCGCATTTTATGGTGTCGGGGGCCATCGTTGCAGTGCTGACGCTTGCGGTCGCCCGCATCCGGTGGACCTCGCAACGCTCGGATCTTTCGCGCGGCAAGGTCTTTGCCTTTCCGACCGGGGTTCTTGTGCTGGTCGGGCTATCCGCATTTTGCGGTGCAATGGGCGAGGGCGCGGTTGCTGATTGGAGCGCGATTTATCTGCGCGATAGCATCGGTGCGGCAGAGAGCGTTTCGGCATTGGGCTATGCGGTATTTTCGGTTGCCATGGTGGCGGTGCGTCTTGTGGGCGGCTGGGTGATCGGCGCACTCGGTCCGGTCTTCGCGGCGCGGTTGGGCGGGGCATTTGCAACCGTCGGGGCAGCGGCAGTTGTCACCGCAGGTACCCCTTCGATCGTGTTGGTGGGGCTTGGGCTGATGGGCGTGGGGTATGCCGTGGTCATGCCGCTGGCCTTTACCCGTGCGGCCAATGATCCGGATGTGCCGCAGGGCCAGGGGATCGCCAGCGTGGCGACGCTGGGTTATGGAGGTCTGTTGATCGGGCCGCCGGTGATCGGGTTTCTGGCGCATCTGGCCTCGCTGCGGCTGGCGCTGGCTGTGCTGGTGCCGCTGGCGCTTGTGATCGTGCTGCTGGCCAGTGCGCTGCGCCCGCGCGCTGATTAGGATTCATTCGGTTTGACAGCTGCTTGCCCCGCGACTTAGCGTGCGCACACCCCCTCGGAACGATCTGCCAAGAGGCGTTACATGACCGAGAAACTGTCTCCGCGCGCGCTGATGGAAAAGCTGGTGTCTTTTTCCACGGTCAGCCGCGATTCGAACCTGCCGCTGATCGACTGGGTTGAGGGCTATCTCATCGCCCATGGCGTGACGGCGCACCGGATGCAAGCGCCGGGTCAGCCGGAAAAAGCCGCGCTTTTTGCCCATGCAGGGCCGTGGCAGGAAGGGGCTGTGGTCCTTTCGGGCCATAGTGATGTGGTGCCGGTGGATGGACAGACATGGGACACCGATCCGTTTGAGGTGGTCGAGGCCGAGGGCCGCTATTACGGGCGCGGCACGTGCGACATGAAAGGCTTCGACGCGCTGGCGATCTGGGCCCTGGTCGAGGCGCAGGGGCGCGAGATGACCACGCCGCTGCAACTGGCGCTGAGCTATGACGAAGAGATCGGTTGCATCGGTGCACCGCATTTGATCCGGGCGATGGAACCGGTCGTCCCCAAGGGGCGCATTGTCATCGTAGGCGAGCCTTCGATGATGCAGGTGGTTACGGGGCACAAGGGCGATGTCGGGCTGAACGTGCATGTGCACGGGTTCGAAGTGCACAGCTCGCTGCTGCATCAGGGGGTGAGTGCGGTGCATGAAGCGGCGCGGCTGATCGACTGGGCCAATCAGCGCAACCGCCTGAACCGCGCGGCTCCGCGTGACGCGACGGCTGCGCTCTTCGATCCGCCCTGGACCACCCAGCATGTGGGCACGATCGAAGGTGGTACCGCCAGCAACATCACCGCCAAGGATTGCTGGTTCTTCATCGAGTGCCGAACCTTGCCGGGTGTCTCGCTGAACGATTGGAAAGCCGATTTTCGGGCTTTCGCGGGAGAGGTCGAGGCCGAGATGCAAGAGGTGCACCCCGATGCCCACATCGAGATCAGCGACGCCTTCCAGGTCCCCGGTCTGGTGCCCGAAGAGCAAGGCGTGGCAGAGGCTCTGGCCCGCGCGCTGACCGGTGACAATGGCACTCATGTGGTCAGCTACGGCACCGAGGCCGGGCAGTTTCAGGATGCCGGATATTCCGTTATCATCTGTGGCCCCGGCGACATCGCGCAGGCGCATCAGGCAAACGAGTTCCTGTCGGTCGAGCAGTTTCGGGCCGGGCAGGATTTCATGATCGCGCTTCTGGACCATCTGTCGAGATGAAGGGCATTCCAATCACCGACATGTCGCCGATCGAACATGACGCGGCGCTGCCCTCAAGCGCGCCCGTCGTCATCATTGGCGGTGGCATTATCGGAGTGATGACCGCCTATTTTCTGGCACAGAAAGGCGTGCGCCCGGTGCTGCTGGAAAAGGGCCGTATCGCGGGCGAGCAATCGGCGCGCAATTGGGGCTGGGTGCGCCAGATGGGCCGCGACTCCGCCGAGCTTCCGATCATGGTCGAGGGCAACCAGATCTGGCATCAATTGCAGACGGAGTTGACCGAAGATCTGGGTTTGCGCCCCTGCGGCCTGACCTATGTGGCGCGATCCGAAAAAGAACTGGCCGGGTTCGAAGGCTGGCTGCCGCACGCGCGCGAAAACGGCGTTGATACCCGAATGCTAAGCGGGGCCGAACTGGCGGGTCTGATCCCGCAGGCGCAGGGCACCTGGCCCGGCGCGATGCACACGCCTTCGGACATGCGGGCCGAGCCTTGGATGGCGGTCCCGGCGCTGGCGCGGGCGGCTGTGGCGGCAGGCGCGGTTATCCGCGAGAACTGCGCGGCGCGGGTTCTGGACGTGCAGGCCGGGCGCGTCGCGGGCGTGGTGTCCGAGGCCGGACGGATCGCAACACGCGATGTGGTGGTGGCGGGCGGTGCCTGGTCCAACCTGTTTCTGCGGCGGCATGGGATAGGTATCCCGCAGCTCTCGGTGCGCGCCACCGTGGTGGCCACGACCCCAATCCCGGATGTCTATGCGGGCGGGGCGGATTTCGGTGAGATCGCCCTGCGGAGACGCGTCGATGGCGGTTATTCGTTGGCCGAAGGGGACGCGCATGATCTCTGGATCGGCCCGGACGCGTTTCGTGCCGCGCGCGCCTTTTGGCCGCAACTGTGCATGGACCCGTTCGGGCGGCGCTATCTGCCTGCCGCCCCGCGTGACTTCCCCGATGCCTGGGGTACCAAACGGCACTGGTCGGGTGATCAGGTCTCGCCCTTCGAGCGCTGCCGCGTGTTGAACCCCTCACCAAATAGGCGCAAGGTGGGACAGATACTGGACCGGTTTTCAAGCCTCTTTCCGGCGCTTGGCGCGGTGCGGGCCTCGGCTGCCTGGGCCGGGATGATCGACACGATGCCCGACGTGGTGCCGGTGGTGGATCGCGCCGAAGCGCTGCCGGGCCTGATGATTTGTACCGGGATGAGCGGGCACGGTTTCGGGATCGGCCCAGCCTTTGGACGCATCATTGCCGACTTGGTGACCGGCAACGCGCCCGGCCACGATCTGACCCGGTTCCGCCTATCGCGGTTCAGCGACGGATCGGCGCTGGAGTTGGGGCCGGAACTCTGATCTTTTTGGCTTGTTTCGCTCTGGACGTGCAGGTCGGGGCGCATATGTGATCGGGACAACAGGTATCGGCCCGCGGGCCGCAATCGCAGGAGCAAGTTATGCCAGTCAAGAACCGCTTTGCAGAGCTGCAGGATGAAATCACCGCGTGGCGTCGCGACATTCACGAGAACCCCGAGATTCTGTTCGACACCCACCGCACCAGCGCGCTGGTGGCCGACAAGCTGCGGGAATTCGGCTGTGACGAGGTTGTGACCGGCATCGGTCGGACCGGGGTGGTAGGTGTCATCAAAGGCAAGACCGACAGCGCGGGCAAGGTGATCGGGCTACGCGCCGATATGGATGCGCTGCCGATTCACGAGGCGACGGGGCTGGGCTATGCCTCGAAAACGCCCGGCGCGATGCATGCCTGCGGCCATGACGGGCATACCGCCATGTTGCTTGGGGCCGCAAAATATCTGGCCGAGACCCGCAATTTCGATGGCACCGCCGTGATCATCTTCCAACCCGCCGAAGAGGGCGGCGGAGGTGGCCGCGAGATGTGCGAGGACGGCATGATGGACCGCTGGGGCATTCAGGAGGTCTATGGCATGCATAACTGGCCGGGCCAGCCAGTGGGCAGCTTTGCGATCCGTCCCGGCGCGTTCTTTGCCGCCACCGACCAGTTCGAGATCACGCTCGAGGGCAAGGGCGGTCATGCTGCCAAGCCGCAGACCACCGTTGACAGCACGGTGATGGCGTCCAAGTTGGTGCTGGCGCTGCAAACCATTGTCAGTCGCAATGCCGACCCGACCGATCAGCTTGTCGTATCGGTCACCTCGTTCGAAACCTCGTCCAACGCGTTCAACGTGATCCCGCAGAAGGTCTTTCTGAAAGGCACTGTGCGCACCATGAGCACTGAAATGCGCGATCTGGCCGAGCAGCGGATCAAGGAGATCTGCTCTGGTATTGCAATGACCTTCGGCGGCACTGCAGAAGTGATCTATCATCGCGGTTATCCGGTGATGGTGAACTCCGAAGCGCAGACTGAGTTTGCCGCTGGCGTGGCGCGTGATGTCTCAGGCAGTTGCGAGGACGCGCCGCTGGTGATGGGCGGTGAGGATTTCGCCTTCATGCTCGAGGAACGTCCGGGCGCCTATATACTTGTTGGTAATGGCGATACGGCGATGGTGCATCACCCAGAATACAACTTCAACGACGAGGCCATTCCCGCCGGATGCAGCTGGTGGGCCGGGATCGTCGAACAGCGGATGCCCGCGGCGTGAGTTGAAGGCGGGCAGGGGGGCGCTGCCCCCATCGCGCCGCTCGATTCCCCGGGATACCTTTGGCCAGATGAAGAGCGGATCAGGACGCGGCGGGCGCTAAGTCTCGTTAGGGATTTTCACGCCATAGGCGGTTCTGGAAATTTCTGGCATGCGGGTGGGGCACCTGTTGTCAGGATTGTGCATTCATAGCTCGATCTTGCACACAGGACGGTTTTGCGGTTACCCAGCCGGACCACCTGAAAGCGCCGGCTTGCGCGCGGCTTTCCGTCATTCAAGGCGATCTGGTTAAAGACGACCACGTCGTCATCGAGAAAGGCGGAAGACAGGTAGTCGATCTCGTGCGGGATGGCGGCCATGCTGCGGTTCTGGTCAATGCAGGCCTGCTCGCTCTGTCCGGCCGCGCGGGTGTGTTCCCAGAACGTGGCATCAAGCCAATTCAGGTAGATCGCGTTATTGACATGGCAAAAGCCGTCAAGGTCGGCCTGCATGACCTTGAAACGTCTCCAGAAGGGATCGGGATATTCGGCGAGTTTGGAGTTGAGGTCTTGCATGTCGAGAGACCTGAAATGTCGGATCGGAATGGGAACAGGGGTCAGCGGGTCTCTGCGGGTCCGGTCAGTTCAAGCTCTAGACACAGGCTATCGATAACAGCCTGCAGCGCGTTTCGCTGGCTCGCCACATAGGCCGAGGCAGCCTGTCGAGCGCCGTCGAATTGCGCCGGGTTTTCCAGCCAGCCCGCGACGGCGCGGGCGAGGCTGTCGGCATCGTGAACCTCTCGCGCGCCGCCACCCTGCTTCATTTGGGCATAGGTTTCAGCGAAGTTGTAATATCCCGGCCCGGTGATCACCGCGGCCCCTGCGTGCGCGGGTTCGAACGGGTTGTGGCCGCCGATCTCCAGCAGCGAGCCGCCAAGAAAGACCAGCTTGCAGAGCGCGTACCAGGTTCCCGTCTCGCCCAGCGTGTCGGCCATGTAGACTTGGGTTTGCACTGTGATCGGGTCTTGCGAGGTGCGTCGGGCGGAAGTCAGGCCCGCGGCATCTATCAGCCCCTGCACCGCGTCACCGCGTTCTGGGTGGCGGGGGACCAGCAGCAAGAGCAGGTCGGGATGCGCGGCGAGCAGGGTTTTGTGGGCCTGCAGCACCTGTTCCTCTTCTCCCTTGTGGGTCGAGCTTGCGACCCAGACCGGGCGGTTCCCGATCATGGACTGCAGCGCATCGCGGGTTGCCTCATCCACCGGGAGCGGCGCCGATGTGGCCTTGAGATTGCTGCCCGGGCGTACCCGGTCCGGGTCGGCGCCCATGGCGAGGAGGTTGTCGGCGGTCTGCCTGTTCTGGGTCAGAAACAGCGTGAAACGGTCAAGGATGAACCGGGCGGTGCCCGGGAATCTCTGCCATCCCTGCACCGATTTCTGCGAGAGGCGAGCGTTGAGCAGGGCCAGTCTTATGCCACGCCGGTCGGCCTCGACCAACATGCGCGGCCAGAGCTCGCTTTCGACGAATATGCCTGCCTGTGGGTGCCAGTGATCGTAGAACCGGCGGACGGCCGATCCGGTATCGAGCGGGGCAAACTGGTGCCGGGTGCGCGGTGGCAGGCGCTTGGCGACCAACTCGGCTGAGGTGGGCGTGCCCGAGGTGATCAGGAACTCTGCCTGCGGCAGTGCTGCACCCATCCGGGTGATCAGCGTGAGCACTGAAAGGCTTTCGCCCACGCTGGCCGCGTGAAACCAGATAAGCTGCCCTTCAGGGCGGGGCAGGGTAGCTTGGCCCAATCGCTCGCGCTGCCGCTCGGGCGCGATCCCGGCCACGTCGAGCTTGCGGCGCACGCGGCGCCATGCCACCGGGCCAAGCGCGCCGGTGACGGCAGCGTATATCCGGTATAGCGGCGTCGGGGTGACGCCCTCTTCGGGCATCTCAGCCGCCCGTGTGGCTCATATGCCGGGGCATCTGGCCATCGAGCGTTTGCCGGGAATAGTCGAAATCATGGCCCTTGGGCTTATGACTGATGGCGGCTCGGATAGCGTCCTGCAGGGGCGCTTCGGTGTCGGGGTGATCGCGCAGGGGCTGGCGCAGATCGGCCATATCCTCTTGCCCGAGGCACATGTAAAGCTCGCCGGTGCAGGTCAGGCGCACGCGGTTGCAGCTTTCGCAGAAATTGTGGGAAAGCGGCGTGATGAAGCCGATCTTTTGCCGGGTCTCCTCCAGCCGCACGTAACGGGCCGGGCCGCCGGTGCGTTCGGTCAGGTCGCTGACTGTATAGTGGTTCTCGTACTCGGCCCGCACATCCTTGAGCGACCAATATTGGCCCAGCCGGTCCTCGTTGCCGATATCGCCCATCGGCATGACCTCGATCCAGGTCAGGTCCATGTCGCGGGAGGCGCACCATTCGGTGATCGTAGGCAGTTCTTCTTCGTTGAACCCTTTGAGCGCCACGGCGTTGATCTTGATCCGCAGCCCAGCCTTCTGTGCCGCGTCAATTCCGCGCAGCACCTGTTTCAGGCGGCCCCAGCGGGTGATATCGGCAAACTTGGCCTCATCCAGCGTGTCGAGCGAGACATTCACCCGCCGCACGCCCGCCGCATAGAGCTGATCGGCAAACCGCTCCAGCTGCGAGCCATTGGTGGTGAGCGTCAGTTCATCCAAAGCGCCGCTGTCCAGATGCCGGGTCATACCGTTGAAGAAGGTCATGATGTCGCGCCGTACCAGCGGTTCACCCCCTGTTATGCGCAGCTTGCGCACGCCAAGCCCCACAAAGGTCGAGCACATGCGATCCAGCTCTTCCAGCGTCAGCAGTTCTTTCTTGGGCAGAAAGGTCATGTTCTCGGACATGCAATAGACGCAACGAAAATCGCAGCGGTCGGTAACCGAAACGCGGAGATAGGTGATGGCGCGGGCAAAGGGGTCAATCAGGGGTGCTGTCATGGCGCTATACGTAAAGCGCAGCCCCGCCTGCGGCAAGAGGCATCATGTATTGGGTCTGGCATGGCTGGTCGTCTCTGGCTAGGGTTCCGGCATGAGATACTTAGCTTTGACCGCTTTGACCGCTTTGATCCTGATTGCCGGATGCGCGCAGATCCGCGACACGACGGATGGTTTGTTCAGCGGGTCATCCTCTGCATCAGGTAACGAGACGGTGGAAACGCCCGAGGCTGATTCCCCAGAAGAGGTCGAGGAGGTCGTCGCGACCGAGCAGTTCGATCCGGGCTGGACCGGAGCCAAGCAGACGATTGCGGGTCTGGGCGACGTATTGAAGCCCGGCGTTTGGCTTGAGACACCGCTGGTCAGTCTCGAACGCTCGGGTCGGGTGGTGGTGCGCAAAACTGGGGCCTCGGCCTTCGTTACGCTGATCCCGATCGAGGGCGAGGACACCGCAGGCAGCCGGTTGTCACTGGAGGCGATGCGGGCGCTGCTGGCGCCGATCGACCAGCTGGTTGAGCTGGACGTCTATGCCAATTAGGACCTGAGCGCGCATCCGAACAGACGCATGTTTCGGATGTCAGGCGACTTGTGGTATGTCGCATTTTTGACTGCATCGGCAACGGACTAAGTAATTCCCGATTAGACTTTCGACGGTGGACGGGAGTTTTGCTGCTCAGGAGAATAAATACGCTGCCGGTCTGTCGGAGTGAAATCGAACCGGCATCGAGCTGTAGCCCAGCCAGGATGGCAAGTTGGAGCCCATAGCGGAGGATCTCCCGCGCGGAATCAAGGCGAAGCCGCCCGTGGTCTGGCGATCGCGCGGTTCGCGCAAAAGTTGGGATTGCACGAACAGCCGACACCCGAGTGAGCTGAACCGCCTCAATGACCTACCGAAACTATAAGATGACCGGTTTGAGCCCAAAGTAACTACTCATGGGCGATAGTTATTCATCCAAGACCCGTACAATGCTGCCATCGTGTTGCATGGTACGGCCAGGCAAGGGACGGGATTGCCTATCAGTAGAAGTTATATCAAGTTGAGCGCCAATGACCGCGCAGATTCAAGGGGCTAGGAAATAGTGCAAGGGCGCAATTCGGTATTTAAGCTACTCAAATTTCTCCTTCTTTCTGTGACTTTCGTTTTCTTTTGGGCCGCGAGCGATGCGAAAGCGGAAACTCAATGCGAAATGCTTGGTAGCAACGTACCGGAGCTAGAGAAAATTAAGTCTGTTTTTGCTCAAGGCAACTACAGGTATTTCTTTGAGCTTACGGACAGATTCTCTTCCGAAGAGCATCCGGATGCGGAATCCATTATTGACGCACTGTTTGAGGCGTTCCCGTCTGGTTTTAGCTATTGCTCGACACTGTTCTCTGAAAAGAAATCCCCAGTCCTTGTGAATGAGGTGTCCTTCTTTGAAGCGCCCGGCGGAGCAGGTGTTTTTGTCGCATGGTCGGCTTTCCTGTATAGAGATCAATGGGATGTTATCAAGTACACGGTGTCGACTGAATTTGATGAAGTGCTTTGGGCCTTAAATTGAATAGGTGGCGAAACGAACTGAGCTCTTGAAGGAAACACCAAGAGTGGCATCGGTTAGTTTTGGGTAAGCGCGAAGCAAGGTTTGTTGTGACGCGAGCAAGTGCAGCGAAAGCTCACTTTGTCCCGCATAGTACGAGTTCAGGCCGCGGGGCGTGAACAACAATTTTTCGTTCGATCTACCTTAGAACTTGCCGTTGTCGTTCTTCCACTCCGAGCGGGGTGCGATCTTTTCGGTGGTGTCCCAGTGTTCGACCAGCATGCCGTAGGCGACCCGGAACAGGTCGAAATAGGCGCAGTGCTGGCCGGCATATTCCCCCTCGCTGACGCAGAGTACGAAATTCCCCTCGACCACGACGCGGTGCAGGTGGTGATAGTCGATCATGCGGTGGCCATTCTCGGTCTCTTCCAGTGCTGATATCAGAGTGGCGCGGCCATCAGTGAGCCGGGGGTTGTGTTCGATATAACCCTGTTCTGGGATGAACTCGGGGATCCTGTCCAGCATCCCGCCGATCAGCACGGTTTTGACAAAGCTGCGGGCAAGGCTGCGGTTGGCCTCGGTCAGCGCGTGATCGCTGGCCTCGGTCGGGCCGTCCACCATGCTGCGCCCGGTGGGGTTCGGACCCAGTCGGGGCTGGATGTTGTCCCAATGTTCAACCGCCTGACCATCCTCGAACCGGAACAGCTCAAACCCGATCCGCCGGGTGGCGAAATCATATTCGGTATGGGCAAAGACATAATCGCCATCCTCGAAGGCCCGCACGATATTCACCCGCGGCGAGGTTTTCGAAAGACGCTGGAAAAGCGCCGCCAACCCTTCGCTACCTTCATGGGTTTGCGGATTGTGCTGGATGTACTTGGCCTCGTTCACGACCGAGATCGGTTCCGGATCGCCGGTCTCGATGCTTTTGAGCAGGGCACGGACACGGTCTTTGTTTGCTTGCGGCATGGCTGGACAATCTGTTGTTTTGGGCTTGGCTTGCCGCTGAGACTGCGCGCAATCGTGATAGTGGGCAAGGGGCGAAGGGTTTTGCCACCCCCCAAAACTCAGCGGTCCAGATACTTTCCCGCTTCGCGCCGGGCAAAGGGTTTCATCGCCTCGCCATGTTCGGCCAGAAAGGCTCGGACCCGCGGCGCGTCGTGTTTGGACAGGTCGCGCAGCCACCAGGCCACCGCCTTCTGGATGAACCAGTCGCGGTCGGGCACATAGCTGGCGCCCCAACCCAGGATACGGTCGCGGCGGGCCAGATCATCCGGTTTGGGGTTGTTCTGTTTGGTCCAGGGCAGGGTGGAGACCAGCGCAGCGCGGCGGGTCCACATGTGCTCCGACCCGGTCCAGCCCTCGACCTGATCCAGACGCGCGGGATCGGCCACCAGCCGTTTTGAGATGGCCCCGCAGGCGTGGTCCGCAATGGCCCAACTGTCGAATTCCGGCACCCAGCTGCACAACAATTCCCAGACTGCATCATCGGGGCGGATGCGGGCCTGCGTCAGCAGCTTGGCGGCGGCGATCCGGGCCTCGAAGATATCGCTCTGCCACAGCGCGTCGGCCAGTTCGATCCGCTCCGGCAGGCTCAGCACCTGCCGCCACGCCTTGGTCAGATCATTGATCGCCGGGTTGGGGACACCCAGAACCGCACGGGTCTGTTTGTGATAGGCCGCTTTCTGTTCGGCGCGGCCGGGCTCAACATGAGCTTTGAGCTGGTCGAGATGGGCCGCGAGCATCAGGCCCCTCGAACCGGAACGCCGGTTGGTTTGCCGTCGAGGGTGGTCTGGTTCCTGTCGGCCCAGTATTGGCGGATGTCCGCGTCGGATTTGCCGTCGACCCATTTCTGCATTGTGTCGCGGTCGGCGCGGTAGTCCATGAGCGGGACGGTATAGCCGCAGGAGGTCTGGACCATCTCGATGTCGACATCGAAGATCTGCCTTGCGCTTCGATGGGGTGGGAAGTGTTGGGCCAGATCGGACCAGCCGGCATCGCCCTGCTGCACGGTGTGGGCGGTGCCATAGGCGCGCAGGATTATGGGGCGCGTTTCGAAAGAGCACCACATCAGCGTCAGGCGGTTGATTTCCAGCAGATGCCCGGCGGTTTCATTGCCGCTGCCCGTCAGGTTCATCCACAGGATGCGGTTCGGTCCCATCACCCGCAGCGACTCCATCCCTTTGGGCGAGATATTGACCCGCCCCTCTGGCCCGGCCGAGCCGGTGAAGAACATGTGCTGTGCTTCGATGAACGTGCGATGCGCGTCGTCGATTGCGGGGAACTGTTTTCCCATGGGTTACTCCACTGTCACCGATTTTGCCAGATTACGCGGCTGGTCCACATCCGTGCCCTTGGCGACGGCGGTGTGATAGGCCAGCAACTGTGCGGGCACTGCATAGAGGATCGGCGTCAGGCTGGGATGGGCATGGGGCATCCGCACTGTGGACCAGACACCGTCTTGCGCCTCGGCAATGCCGTCATCATCCGAGATCAGCAGCACCTTGCCCTTGCGTGCCATCACCTCCTGCATGTTCGAGATACTCTTGTCGAAAAGCGGGTCCCGCGGCGCCATCACGACCACCGGCATATGCTTGTCGATCAGCGCGATGGGGCCGTGCTTCAACTCTCCAGAAGCATAAGCTTCGGCGTGTATATAGCTTATTTCTTTCAGTTTTAATGCGCCTTCATGGGCAAGCGGGTACATCACGCCGCGCCCCAGGAACAGCACGTCTCGCGCCTCGCTCAGCTTCTGCGCGGCGGCGCGGATGGCGTCCTCTTGATCCAGCGCGCTATTGAGCAGCGCGGGCAGCCCGCGCAGTGCCGACACGTGATCGGCGATCTGCTCTTGCGTCAGCGTGCCGCGGTCCCGTGCCGCTTTCAGCACCAACATCAGCAGCACGCTGAGCTGGCAGGTGAATGCCTTGGTCGAGGCGACGCCGATCTCGACACCTGCGTGGATCTGGAGTGCCAACTGGCTTTCCCGCGCGATCGAGCTTTCGGGAACATTGACCACCGAAACAATCTTGTCGGCCTTTCCCTCGCAGTAGCGCAGCGCGGCAAGCGTGTCGGCGGTTTCTCCCGACTGGCTGACAAACAGCGCCACGGTGCGCTCGGGGATCGGTGGTTCGCGATAGCGGAATTCCGAGGCGATATCGACCTCGACCGGGATGCGCGCCAGTTGCTCGAACCAGTACTTCGCGGTCAGACATGCGAAATAGGCGGTGCCGCAGGCCACCATGGTCAACCGGTCGACCTGTGAGAAATCAATCCCCTCGCCGGGCAAGCGCACGACGTCAGAGCCAGAGGGCAGATAGGCGCGGATGGCTTCGGCAATTACGGTGGGTTGCTCGGCGATTTCCTTGGCCATGAAATGCTTGTGCCCGGCCTTGTCGGCGCGGGCGCGGTCGGCGGCTATGGTGCGCATCTCGCGATTGGCGAGTTCACCCTGCGCATCGCGGATTTCCAGCGTTGTGCGAGTCAGGACAGCACGGTCGCCTTCCTCCAGATATGTGATCCTGTCAGTCAGCGGCGCCAGTGCGATGGCGTCCGAACCCACGAACATCTCGCCGTCGCCATGGCCGATGGCCAGCGGTGAACCCTTGCGCGCCGCTACGATCAGATCTTCTTCGCCGTCAAAGAGAAAGGCCAGCGCAAACGCCCCTTCCAGCCGGTCGATGGCGCGGTAGGCGGCGGTGACCGGATCAAGGCCCGAGCGCAGGAAATGCTCGGTCAGCAGGGCGACAGTTTCTGTGTCGGTTTCGGTCTGGAATTCGATCCCATGCTCGGCCAGTTCCACCCGCAATTCGCGGTAATTCTCGACAATGCCGTTATGCACCACGGCCACTGATCCGGCGCGGTGCGGGTGGGCATTGCTGACCGAGGGCGCGCCATGGGTGGCCCAGCGCGTATGGCCGATGCCGGATTTGCCGGGCAGGGGTTCATGCACCAGCAGATCGCTGAGATTGACCAGCTTGCCCACCGCCCGCCGCCGATCCAGCGCGCCTTTGTTGACGGTGGCGATTCCGGCGCTGTCATAGCCGCGATATTCCAGACGTTTCAGCGCCTCGACCAGGATGGGGGCGGCCTCGTGATCGCCAAGAACACCTACAATTCCACACATCTCTACTGACCTTTCGACAGGTTTTCTTTCTTCTTCCGTAATATGGAGAAGAGTTTTTTCGCGTAGCCCGGCTTGTTTTCCTGTTTGGCGCGGGCCACTGCCAGCGCGTCCGGGTCAACATTGCGGGTCACTACCGTGCCGGTTGCTGTCATCGCGCCGTCGCCCACGGTAACAGGCGCCACCAACATCGTGTTCGAGCCGATGAAGACGCCCGTACCAATCTCGGTCCGGTGTTTCATAAAGCCATCGTAATTGCATGTGATGGTGCCCGCGCCGATATTGGACCTGGCGCCGATGCTGGCATCGCCAACATAGCTCAGATGGTTGACCTTGGCGCCTTCAGCGATCTCGGCATTCTTGATTTCGACGAAATTGCCGACCTTCGTGTCTTCGGCCAGTTCGGTGCCCGGTCGCAGGCGCGCGTAAGGACCGACCACGGCTCCCCGGCTGACATGGCAGCCCTCCAGATGCGAAAAGGCACGGATCTGCGTGCCGCTTTCCACCGTGACGCCCGGGCCGAAGACCACGTTGGGTTCGATCACCGTATCGCGCCCGATCACGGTGTCGGCGGCGAGGTAGACGGTTTCGGGGGCCATCAGGGTCACGCCCAGATCCAGCAGGGCATTGCGCGCGTTAGTCTGGAACACGGCGTCCGCCTGCGCCAGATCGGCGCGCGAGTTCACGCCCAGCGTCTCGGCCTCGGGGCAGGCCACTGCAGTGACGTTCAGATCGCGGGCACGGGCCAGTTCGACCACATCGGTCAGGTAATACTCACCCGAGGCGTTGTCATTGCCGACCGCCGCAATCAGATCAAAGAGCACCGCCGCATTGCAGGCCATCAAGCCGGAATTGCAGAAGCTGATCCGGCGTTGCTCTTCGCTTGCATCCTTGAATTCGACAATGCGCTCCAGCTTGTCGCCACTCATCTCCAACCGTCCGTAGCGTGCAGGATCGGCGGCATCGAACCCGAGGATGACCAGATCGTTCCCGGCGCGCGCCGCGATCATGCGTTCCAGCGTCTCGGGCCTGAGGAAGGGCGTATCGCCATAAAGCACCACCACATCGCCCTCGAACCCGTCCAGCGCCGCGCGGGCCTGGTCGACCGCATGGGCGGTGCCAAGTTGTTCCTCCTGCAGCACGACCTGCGCGGTCTCATCCTCGGCCAGCGCGGCTTTGGTGACGGCCTCGGCCCCATGGCCAGCGACGATGACGGTGCGTTCGGGCGACAAGGCCCGGCCCGCGCGCATGGCGTGAACAAGCATCGGAGCTTGCGCGATCGGATGCAGTACCTTGGGTAGATCCGAGTTCATCCGTGTGCCTTTGCCTGCGGCAAGGATGACGAGGGCGATGCTCATGAAAATGGTTTCTCTTTGTATTTTCCTTGTGCCCGTTTTATCCGCTGGGGGCAGGGGCGCAAGCACTGGTGCGATCAAATGAGATTGCGGGATGCAACAGAACGCGGCGGATGCGCGCCGACAGGAGGCAGGATGCGAACGGTTATTTTCGATCTGGATGGCACGCTGGCCGATACATCCGGTGACTTGTTGGAGGCGGCAAATGCCTGTTTCAGGATGATGGGCCATGGCGATGTGCTTCAACATGGCGCGGATGCGGGCGTTGCCCTGCGCGGCGGGCGGATGATGCTGACGCACGGGTTGCACCGGGTCGGTCAGTTCGATGCGGATACTGTCGACAACTATTATCCGGTGCTGCTGGATGCCTATGCCGAGAAGATCGATGTGCACACCTTCCTCTACCCCTCGGCGATGGAGGCGGTCGAGCAGTTGAAATCAGCCGGATACGGGGTCGGTATCTGTACCAACAAGCCAGAGGGGCACGCCGATCTGCTGTTGCAGCGGCTTGGCATACGTGACGCCTTTGCCGCACTGGTGGGGGCCGACACGCTGCCGGTGCGCAAACCCGACCCCGCGCCCTTGCGTGAAACAGCAAAGCGCGCGGGCGGGCATCCAGATCTGTGCCTGCTTGTCGGTGATTCCGATACCGACCGGGACACCGCGCGCGCAGCCGGAGTGCCATCGGTACTGGTGACATTCGGGCCGTCGGGCGAAGACATGGCGGCGCTGGAACCCGAGGCGCTATTGCATGATTTTGCGCATCTGCCGGATCTGGTGCCAGAGCTGATCGGCCATCCGGATGCCCCTGCTAAGGCCGCGCGGGCTTGACCGGGTCCGGCGCGCGCTTCACAAACGCCACATGGCAGAGAGATTCACCGGCAGTTTCACCCAGCAGGAACCGATTCCCGACGACGCCATCGCGGCGGCGCTTGACGTGCTGCAACACGGGCGGCTGCACCGCTATAACGTGGCCGAGGGCGAAGCGGGTGAGACCGCGTTGCTGGAACAGGAATTCGCCGCTTTGACCGGTGCGCGCTACTGCCTTGCCGTGGCCTCGGGCGGCTATGCGATGGCGACGGCACTGAGGGCTTTAGGTGTCAAACCCGGTGACCGGGTGCTGTCCAATGCCTTCACGCTGGCGCCGGTGCCCGGGGCGATCGCCTCGGTAGGGGCGATCCCGGAATTTGTCGGCGTCACCGAGGATCTGACCATCGATCTGGACGATCTCGCGGCCAAGCTGGACCGCGCCAAGGTGCTGCTGCTCAGCCATATGCGCGGGCATATCTGTGATATGGATCGGCTGATGGCGATGTGCGATGCGGCGCAGGTCACGGTGATCGAGGATTGCGCCCATACGATGGGCGCAAGTTGGCGCGATGTGTCCTCGGGGCGACACGGGGCGATGGGCTGCTATTCCTGCCAGACCTATAAGCATGTGAATTCCGGCGAAGGCGGCTTGCTGGTCACCGATGACGAAGAGCTTGCGGCGCGGGCTGTGATGCTGTCGGGGTCCTACATGCTCTATGGTCGTCACAAGGCGGCCCCGTCGCCAAAGGTGTTCGAGCGGGTCAAGTATCAGACCCCAAATATCTCGGGCCGGATGGACAATCTGCGCGCCGCGATTCTGCGCCCGCAACTGCGCGATCTGGACGCGCAAGTAGCGCGCTGGAATGACCGCTACCGCGTTCTGGAAGAGGGGCTGCGCGACACTCCCGGCCTGATCGTGATCGAACGGCCAGAGGAAGAGAGTTATGTCGGCTCGTCGATTCAGTTCCTGTTACTCGACTGGCAGGACAGGGCGCTCTGTGATGTGATCGACCGCTGTGCCGCGCGTGGCGTGGAGTTGAAATGGTTCGGCGCGCCGGAACCGGTGGCCTTTACTTCGCGCTATGACAGTTGGCGATATGCACCGTCCGAGGCGATGCCAGCCACCGACCGCGTCCTGGCGGGCATAGTCGACATGCGCGTGCCGCTGACCTTCAGTACCGAGGATTGCGCCCTGATCGCAAGTATCATCCGCTCGGAAGTGACACGCGCCCATAACGCGACCTAGCGCCGGTCCACGAACATGTTAGGCTGCCCATATTTGAGGGAGCTTTTGACATGGCAAAACCACAGCGCGGTGGGAAATCCGTTGATCACAAAAAGGAAAAGATCAAGGTCACGACCGCGAAGGCCGATGAAAAGAAGAAATTTGCCGAAGAGGTGAAGAAGCGCAAACTGGCGATGACTTTGGTGAAACAAGCGGAAACCAAAGTGATCACCGCGATCAAGAACGCAAAGAAGGGCGAGGATGCCATCGAAAAGCTCGATGCCGGTATCCTGCAGATCGACAACAAGATCGAGGCCCTGAAGGTTGAGCGTGAGAAGCGCCTGAAGCAGCGTCAGGAATTGCATACCAATGTGCAGCGCCTTGGCCGTGCCGCCGTGAAAGAGATGCAACAGCATTACGCGCAGGTGAAAGTCAATGTGCCGGGGCAATTGCCGCCACCACCACCGGTGAATGTCGGGACGGCTGGATTTGTGATGCTGCTCGCCGCTTGGCCGGTGCTCTGGAAGAAGATCAAATCTAAACTGTCATGATGCCCTGAACGCCTGTTCAGTTCTTCTTTGACGGGCGCAGTTGTGGATGTTATATGAACACCCGTTCAATAATCGAAAAGGGAGGCCAGCGATGTTCAACGCGACCATGAAATTCGATCTGGGTGAGGACGTGAACGCCCTGCGCGAGATGGTCCATCGCTGGGCGCAGGAGCGGGTTCGTCCCATGGCGACGGAGATCGACGCCTCCAACAGCTTCCCAAACGAACTCTGGCGCGAAATGGGTGAGCTGGGCCTCTTGGGCATCACGGTTTCCGAAGAATATGGCGGCGCGGGGATGGGCTACCTTGCCCATGCGGTCGCGGTTGAGGAAATCGCGCGCGCCAGCGCTTCGGTCTCGCTGTCATATGGTGCGCATTCGAACCTCTGCGTGAACCAGATCAATCTGAACGGCTCCAAAGCGCAGAAAAGCAAATACCTGTCGGGCCTGCTTTCGGGCGACAAAGTGGGTGCACTGGCCATGTCCGAGGCGGGGGCGGGGTCAGACGTGGTGTCGATGAAACTGCGCGCCGAGAAACGCAACGACCACTACCGGCTGAACGGCAACAAATACTGGATCACCAACGGGCCGGACGCGGACACGCTGGTGGTCTACGCCAAGACCGACCCCGAGGCTGGACCAAAAGGTATCACCGCCTTTCTGATCGAGAAAGAGATGACGGGCTTTTCGACCTCACCGCATTTCGACAAGCTGGGGATGCGTGGCTCGAATACGGCTGAGCTGATCTTCGAGGATGTCGAAGTGCCGTTCGAGAATGTGCTGGGCGAGGAAGGCAAGGGCGTGCAGGTGCTGATGTCGGGCCTTGATTATGAACGCGTCGTGCTGGCCGCCATCGGGCCGGGTATCATCGCAAGCTGCATGGATGAGGTCATGCCCTACATGGTCGAGCGCAAGCAGTTCGGCCAGCCGATTGGGAATTTCCAGCTGATGCAGGGCAAGATCGCCGACATGTATACCGCAATGAACTCCGCGCGCGCCTATGTCTACGAGGTCGCTAAGGCGTGTGACCGCGGGGATGTGACCCGGCAGGACGCCGCCGCCTGCTGTCTCTATGCCAGCGAGCAAGCCATGTCCCAGGCCCATCAGGCGGTGCAGGCGCTGGGCGGCGCGGGTTTCCTGGCGGACGCGCCGGTCAGCCGCATTTTCCGCGATGCCAAGCTGATGGAGATCGGCGCGGGCACGTCCGAGATCCGCCGGATGCTGATCGGTCGTGAACTGATGGGGGCGATGTGATGCACCGGGCTTTGGGTGCTGCGGCAGTCGCCCTGCTTTGGGCCGCACCGGCGACGCAGGCGCAGGATTTGAATTTCTCGATCGCGGCGACGCAATCCTGCCTGGCGGCCACCTCCGATCCGGCGGCGCGTCGGGCCTGCGCGGGCAAAGCGGCTGAGGCCTGCATGGAGAACGATCCCTATGGCGAGACCACGGTGGGCATGAGCTCTTGCCTCGATCAGGAGGTCAAGCAGTGGGATGGCTGGCTGAATGCGGCTTATGGCACCTTGCTGGCCAAGGCGCAGGCCTCGGATGAAGAGGCGGAAAAATGGGGCACCAGCGGGCCGAGGGTCACCCCGGCGCTGCGCGAAATGCAGCGCAAATGGATCGCCTATCGCGACACCACCTGTGATTTCGAGATATCGCAATGGGGTGGTGGCAGCGGTACCGGTCCGGCCGGGCTGAACTGCCTGCTGCGGCTCACCGCCGATCAGGCGATCTATCTTGAACGGGCGTGGCTGGGTGAATGACCCATGACCACGCCCGCTAGGATCAATGGCTCAGAACCGGTGCACGTAGGACAGGCCAACCAACCAAGGGTCGATCTCGGCCTCGCCGATCTTGTTGCCATCCAGCTTGACGTCGGAATCGATGTCGAACCAGCGAACGTTCAGGCGCATCGCGCCCGCATCGGTGATCTGATAATCCACACCGGCCTGCAGCGAGATGCCCCAGGAATTGTCGATCTCCAGATCGCCCAGCGACGATTTCTCGTCAAAGAAGATGGTGTAGTTCAGGCCCGCACCCACATACGGGGTGAACTTGCTTTGGGTCGGGAAGTGGTAGTTCAGCGACAGGGTGGGCGGCAATTGCTTGGTGCTGCCGATCTTGCCGACGCCCGACAGCGACAGGTCGTGGTCAAACGGGGTCGCAGCCAGCAATTCGATACCCAGATTGTCGCGGATGAAATATTCCGCGGTGAAGATCGGGCGGGTGTCGCTGCCGACATTCAGTTCGGTCCCGGCAACGGTGCCGTTGTCGGATTTGGGATCAAGGTAGCCAACACCAACACCAACGGTCCAGTCACCTTGCGATTGCGCAAGGGCGGGGCCGGCAATGGCTGCCATGGCGACAGCGGAGGTCAAAACGGCGGTTCTCAGTTTCATGTGTCGTCTCTTGTCGTTGATTTGGGTGATGACTGTGTTGTTCCTGCCGCGCCGCAGAAACGCCCTGATCTGGATCAAGAAAACGCGGCTTGCCCGACGCGCAGTCGCGGCAAAACATCAATAAAAGCAGGGCAATGCGATGGGTTTCTCTAGGCGCATACCGGGGTTGCGCCCGGGTGGAGGCTGGGAGCTTCCCGACCACCTGAACATGGCGGATCAATGCCTTGCGCGGCCAGCAAACCGGGTGGCGATCATCGACCTGACAGGGACGCAGCGGCGCGATACCTCTTACGGCGAACTTGCCTTGATGGCGGATGGCATCTCGCGAGCCCTCGCGGCCCGTGTCCAGCGTGGAGATCGCGTCGGCGTGTTGCTGGGCCAGTCGCCCTGGTGTGCTGCGGCGCATCTGGCGATCTGGGCGCTGGGCGCGGTCTCGGTACCGCTGTTCAAGCTCTTCCAGCGCGACGCGCTGCGCAGCCGGATCGAGGATGCCGGGCTGGAGTTGGTGCTGACCGATGATGAAGGCGCTGATCTGCTCGGTGATCTGTCCACGCCTCTGATTGCGTCGGAGATCGGGCAGGATGGCCTTGCCGTGACGCGGGCTGAAACCGGTCCCGACGACCCGGCGGTGCTGATCTATACCTCGGGCACCACGGGCAAACCCAAAGGCGCGCTGCACGGGCACCGGGTGCTGACCGGCCACCTGCCGGGTGTGTCGATCAGCCATAACCATCTGCGCGCGGGTGATTGCCTCTGGACCCCGGCCGACTGGGCCTGGATCGGCGGGCTCTTTGATGTGCTGATGCCGGGTCTGGCGCTGGGCATCCCGGTGGTGGCCGCACGGCTGGAAAAGTTCAGCCCGCAGGCCTGCGCCGATGTGATCGCGCGCGGTGGCGTGCGCAACGTGTTCTTCCCGCCCACAGCGCTGCGGATGTTGAAAGCGGCGGATCAGAACATCCCCGACCTGCGCTCGGTCGCCTCGGGCGGCGAGCCACTGGGGGGTGAGATGCTGACTTGGGGGCAAAAGGCGTTCGGCCTGACGATCAACGAGTTCTACGGCCAGACCGAGTGCAACATGGTTGTCTCTTCTTGCGCCGAGGATTTCCCCGCGCGCCCCGGCTGCATCGGGCAGCCGGTGCCGGGGCATGAAGTCGCCGTGCTCGACGCCAAGGGCCAGCCAACCGGGGAGGAGGGCGACGTGGCCATCCGGCGCGGCTCGGCCTCGATGCTGCTGGAATACTGGAACAACCCGCAAGCGACGGCCGAGAAATTCCGCGGCGACTGGCTGATCACCGGAGATCGCGGCATGTGGGAGGACGAGTATCTGCGCTTCTTGGGCCGCGAGGATGACGTGATCACCTCGTCGGGCTACCGCATCGGCCCGTCCGAGATCGAGGATTGCCTGCTAACCCACCCGGCCGTGGCGACCGTGGGCGTTGTCGGTAAACCCGACCCGCTGCGTACCGAGATCGTCAAAGCTTATGTGGTGCTGAAACCCGGTACCGAGGTCACGGGTGCGGAGTTGCAGGAGTGGGTCAAAGCCCGTCTGGCGCAATATTCCTACCCGCGCGAGGTGGCGTTTCTGGAGGAACTGCCGATGACGGTGACCGGGAAGGTTATTCGGAAGGAATTGAAGCAGCTCGCAACAAAAGAAACGGAGGTGCAGACATGAAGACCCCATTGTTTTTTGTAACGCTGTTTTCGGCGAGTTTTGCCATGATGACTTTTGCCTCTGCAGACGATCCCAATCCGGTGGACTGGGTGGATAGGTGTATGAAGAGCTCGAAGAACCAATTGGACTGGGTGAACGAAAGGGAGCGATGCCTAGATGTCATCTTATCATATTGCGAGTTCTCTCAGGAAAATCAGACATGTTTTCTTAGGCTTGCAACGGGTTTTGAGGATCGGGCGGATCGCATAATAGTCGACTTTCCAGACACCATAGATGCCGACGGCGTGCAAAAAGGTTTTTATGATCTTCGCTTGTCAATTTTGAGTGAATTGACCCCAGAAATTCAGTGCCAGAATGAAGGGTCACGAGTTTATTGTACAGCTCTGACCGCCATACAGAGATATCTCGCAGCCCAAACATTGACTGATTGGCTCGCAGAGCAAAGGGGTAAATCATGAAGCTCAATTCGAAAGCCATGCCCGCCTCCGAGGGCTTCAAGGCCAACCGTGCGGCCCATCTCGACGCTTTGGCGCAGATCGCGCAAGCTGCTGAAGCTGCCCGTATGGGTGGTGGAGAAAAATCGCGCGCGCGCCATGAAAGCCGGGGCAAGATGTTGCCGCGGCGGCGGGTGGCGAACCTGCTCGATCCGGGCTCTCCCTTCCTCGAAATCGGCGCGACAGCGGCGCATGGGATGTATGGCGATGCCGCGCCCAGTGCTGGGGTCATCGCGGGCATTGGCCGGGTTCAGGGGCAAGAGGTCATGGTTGTCTGCAACGATGCCACCGTGAAGGGCGGCACCTATTATCCGATGTCGGTCAAGAAACACCTGCGCGCGCAAGAGATAGCCAAGGAAAACCATCTGCCCTGCATCTATCTGGTCGACAGTGGTGGCGCCAACCTGCCCAATCAGGACGAGGTCTTTCCCGACCGCGATCACTTTGGCCGCATCTTCTATAATCAGGCGCGGATGAGCGCCAAGGGCATCCCTCAGATCGCCGTTGTGATGGGGTCGTGTACGGCGGGCGGGGCTTATGTGCCCGCCATGTCCGATGTCACGATCATCGTGAAGGAACAGGGCACGATCTTCCTCGCCGGTCCGCCGCTGGTGAAAGCCGCGACAGGCGAGGTGGTGAGTTCCGAAGATCTGGGCGGCGGCGACGTGCATACCCGCCTGTCCGGTGTGGCGGATTACCTGGCAGAGGATGACGCCCATGCGCTGGCGCTGGCGCGCCGCGCGGTGCAGAGCCTCAACCGTCGCAAGCCGCTCACCGTGGATTGGGCCAGCCCCGAAGATCCGGCTTATGACCCCGACGAGATCCTCGGCGTGGTGCCTGCCGATCTGCGCACGCCCTATGACATCCGCGAGGTGATCGCGCGGCTGGTCGATGGCTCGCGCTTCGACGAGTTCAAGCCGCGCTTTGGCGAGACGCTGGTAACCGGGTTCGCACACGTCAAAGGCTGCCCGGTGGGTATCATCGCCAACAATGGCGTGCTGTTTTCCGAGGCCGCCCAGAAGGGCGCGCATTTTGTGGAACTCTGCTCGCAACGCAAAATCCCGCTGGTGTTTCTGCAGAACATCACCGGCTTCATGGTGGGCCGCAAATACGAAAACGAAGGCATCGCCCGGCACGGGGCCAAGATGGTGACCGCGGTGGCCTCGACCAATGTGCCCAAGATCACCATGCTGGTCGGTGGGTCTTTTGGCGCCGGCAACTATGGCATGGCGGGGCGTGCCTATCAGCCGCGCTTCCTGTGGACATGGCCCAATTCCCGCATCTCGGTCATGGGTGGCGAGCAGGCGGCGGGCGTCTTGGCCACTGTCAAGCGTGACGGGATCGAGCGGCAGGGCGGCACATGGTCCGCCGAAGAAGAGGCCGAATTCAAACGCCCCACCATCGAGATGTTCGAGGAACAATCCCACCCGCTTTATGCCTCGGCCCGGCTCTGGGATGACGGCATCATCGACCCCCGCAAATCCCGCGACGTGCTGGCCCTGTCACTGAACGCGGCGCTGAACGCCCCGATTGAGGAAACACGTTTCGGCGTGTTCCGGATGTGATTGATGCCCAAGTTTCGAGGATTGATTGAGGATGCTCTACATCTCCCAACTAAGCCAGGCTTAGCTCTCATGTTGACGCATATTGAGGGTTTGCCTGTAGTCGGCATGACCATTTACGTCGCAGGTGTATTTGGAACGATCAAAGAACTGGGTCGCAATTCGACCGACAGGCAAGTTGTTTCCTCACGGGATTGCCTGACAGGTCGGCCTTGCGCTTCTTACGGCAGCATCTTGGTTGAATGGAATGAAGGCAAGTTGGTCCCCAAGGACCTCTGTCAGATGTGGGTGCAGGAAGAGGTGGTGAACTGATGTCCGAGAAAACTCTAGTCGTCCAACGCGACGTAGTCATGTACGGGGCTGCAAGCCCAGCCTTGCGAAGTGCTTTGATCTCCTGCAACGCAATTCGCTTGCAACTCCCATGCGCTTCCGGCGGCGTCCTTTCATGAGCCTTGCGATCAACCTTGCGAAAGAACGCTATCCCGAAGCCGAACCTTTCACGTTTGGCGACAGTCGGGCGCTGTGCGACGAATTGCTGGCCCTAGTGCGATCAGAGCGCAAAACCGCCACTTGCGGAGCTTTGCGCGATTACGGTGAGGGGGGCGACGCGCTGCCGGTGGTCGGGCGTCAGGACATCGCACTGGACTGGGACGGGAATGCGGCGCTGGTGATCGAGACCGTCGAGGTCACGCAGCGCCGGTATTGCGATGTGGATGCGGATTTCGCACTGGCCGAGGGCGAAAACGATGACTTGGCAGGCTGGCAGGCGGCCCACCGCGCCTATTTCGAACGCAATGGCGGCTGGTTCGCCGAGATGGAACTGATCTGCGAGCGGTTCCGGCTGGTCAAAGATTTCGGAGAGGATGGAGATGTTTAGCAAGATCCTGATCGCCAACCGGGGCGAGATTGCCTGTCGCGTCATGGAAACCGCGCAGCGCATGGGCGTGGCCTGTGTCGCGGTCTATTCCGACGCGGATGTTGCGGCCAAACATGTGGCGATGGCGGATGAGGCGGTGCATATCGGCGGCGCGGCTCCGGGGGACAGCTATCTGCGGGGCGATGTGATCATCGAGGCCGCACTTGATAGCGGCGCGCAGGCGATCCATCCCGGCTATGGTTTCCTTAGCGAAAATCCTGATTTCGTTGATCTGGTCGAGGCCGCAGGGTTAAGTTTCATTGGGCCGTCAGCGGATGCGATCCGCAAGATGGGGCTTAAGGATGCTGCCAAGGTGCTTATGGAGGCGGCGGGCGTGCCGGTGGTGCCGGGTTATCACGGTGACAACCAGGACCCCGAACATCTCTCTGGCGCGGCAGATGCTATCGGCTATCCGGTTCTCATCAAGGCGGTTGCGGGTGGCGGTGGTAAGGGCATGCGGCTTGTCGAACAGCCGCAAGATTTTCTGGCCGCGCTGGAGAGTGCCCGGGGTGAGGCACGCACAGCCTTCGGCAATGACGCGGTGCTGGTCGAGAAATTCGTTTCCAAACCGCGCCATATCGAGGTGCAGGTCTTTGGCGATGGCACCCATGCGGTGCATCTGTTTGAGCGGGATTGTTCACTGCAACGCCGTCACCAGAAGGTGATCGAAGAGGCCCCCGCGCCGGGCATGACGCAAGCGATGCGTGACGCGATGGGACAGGCAGGCGTGCGCGCGGCCGAGGCAATTGGCTACAAGGGGGCGGGTACGGTTGAGTTCATCGTTGACGCCTCGGACGGGCTGCGCCCGGACCGGTTCTGGTTCATGGAGATGAACACCCGTCTGCAGGTCGAACACCCCGTCACCGAGGCGATCACCGGCATTGACCTGGTCGAATGGCAGCTGCGCGTGGCCTCGGGTGAGGCACTGCCCAAGAGACAGGCGGACCTATCGATCACCGGCCACGCCTTCGAGGCGCGGCTCTATGCCGAGGACGTGCCGAAAGGCTTCCTGCCAGCTACGGGAACGCTAACCCATCTGCAATTTCCGGATGGATGCAGGGCTGATAGCGGCGTGCGTGCCGGGGATACGATCAGCCCTTGGTATGACCCGATGATCGCGAAACTCGTGGTGCATGGACCAACCCGCGCGGTGGCGCTGGCCCGACTGGAGCGCGCCCTGCATCACACGCAGGTGGGCGGCACGGTGACTAATCTGGCTTTTCTCGGGTCGCTGGCCGGGCATGCGGGTTTTGCGGCGGGTGACGTGGATACCGGGCTAATCGGGCGCGATCTGGACCGGCTGGCTTGCGCGCCGGGCCCGGAACCGTGCCATGTGGTTGCGGCGGCGATGCGGGCGCTTGGTCTGGTGGAGACAAGTGACGACACCGGCTTCACCCTTTGGGCGCCTGTGCGCAGGGCCGCGCATCTGGGCTGGCAGGGTGAGGCCATTGTAGTGGACGTGCAGGTGGAAGGCCCTGATCTCCAGCTCTGGCAGGTGGGGCCCGATCAGATTCGGGCCGAACGTCGCGACGGGCGCTGGCGGATTGGCTGGCAGGCGATGCCGGACACCGCGCTGTCAGGGTCCACCGTGACCGTGTTCGACAGGCACGGGCTGGCGTTTGATATCGTTGATCCGCTGGATCGCGATGCCTCGGGCGGCGGCGATACCAATGTGATCGAGGCGCCGATGCCGGGCCTGGTCAAGGCGGTCTTGGCCGAACCCGGGCAGCAGGTCCGCGAAGGCGACCGGCTTGCGGTGCTGGAAGCGATGAAGATGGAACATGCGCTGCTGGCCGCGCGCGATGGGGTGGTGGCCGAGGTGCTGTCTGCTGAGGGCGCGCAGGTCGAGGCCGGCGCCGCGCTGGTGCGCTTGCAGGAGGAATGAGGTTGCGTCCCAACCGGGCGCGGCGCAGGCTGCGACGACAGGTGCCGCGCATGTCGCGTGCAAAGAACCAGGGAAAGGTGTCGGGATGAGCGAGCGGGTCGAGATATTCGAGGTCGGACCTCGGGACGGGTTGCAGAACGAGCCACGCGATATTCCGGCCCAGGACAAGATCGCACTGGTCGATTGCCTGAGCCGGGCCGGGTTCTCGCGGATCGAAATCGCCAGCTTCGTCTCGCCTGAGCGGGTGCCGCAGATGGCCGGGTCCGGTGAGGTGCTGAGCGGGATCAAACGCAGTGATGGCATCCGCTATGCGGCGCTGGTGCCGAATATGCGCGGATACGTGGACGCGCTGGCGGCCGGGGTGGATGAGATCGCGGTGTTTGCCTCGGCTTCCGAGGGGTTCTCGAAGGCCAATATCAATGCATCCATCGACGAGTCGATCGAACGATTCGAGCCCATTCTGGAGGCGGCCCGCCATATCGATCTGCCGGTGCGGGGCTATGTCTCCTGTGTGACCGATTGCCCCTATGACGGACCGACGCCGCCCGAAAAGGTGGCGGAAGTGGCGGACCGGCTCTTTGGTCTGGGGTGCTATGAGATTTCGCTGGGCGATACGTTGGGGCGGGGCACGCCCGACAGCATCGTGCGGATGCTTCTGGCGGTGCGCGAGGCGGTACCGGTGACCCGGCTGGCCGGGCATTACCATGACACCGGCGGTCATGCGCTGGACAATATCGACGCGTCCCTGTCGCTGGGGATCCGCGTATTCGACGCCGCTGTGGGCGGACTGGGCGGCTGCCCCTTCGCACCTGGTGCTGCGGGCAATGTGGCGACCGAAGCGGTGGCGGCGCATCTGGCACGGCTAGGCTATGAGACCGGTCTAGACGCCACCATCCTGGATGAGGCGGCGGATATGGCGCGCGCCATGCGGAGTGCATAAATGCCGACCCTCATCTGCCTGAGCGGGTTGCCGGGGGTTGGGAAAACAACAATTGCCAAGCGCTTGGCCGAGGAAACCGGTGCGCTCCTGTTGTGGATTGACGAAATCGAGACGGCGATGAAAGCCTCTCGAATGCAGGCCAACGATTTGGCAGATGCCGGGTATGCCGCGGCGCAAGCGGTGGCCAAAGGGGCCTTGAAGCAGGGCTTCGATGTGATTGCAGATTGTGTGAACCCCATTCGCTTGACACGCGAGGCGTGGCGCGACGTTTCCAAGGAAACCAGAGCGCGGCATTTGGATGTGGAGGTGGTTTGCAGCGATCCCCGGAAGCATCGCTATCGGTTGGAAAACCGGGTCGTAAATCTTGATGGTTGGGTTGGTCCCGATTGGGATGCCATACAAGCGCGGGAATATGAGACCATGACCGAAGCTGCGATGCGGATCGACACGGCGCTGACTGCCGTAGATCAGTCTGTTTCGATGATCTGTAGGGTGATCCGAAATGATGCTCAGGAGGAACTAGGTGTTTGAAACCATAGAAATATCTGTCGACGCACGCGGGGTGGCGTCCCTGACGCTGAACCGGCCCGAAAAACACAATGCCATGTCTGGGCAGATGCTCGCCGACCTGACCGCGGCGGCGGCGGCATTAGCGCAGGATGAGGCTGTGCGGGTTGTGGTGCTGACTGGCGCAGGTAAATCCTTCTGCGCGGGTGGCGATCTGGGTTGGATGCAGGCCCAGATGGCGGCCAACCGCGAGACGCGCTTCACCGAGGCGCGCAAGCTGGCCGAGATGCTGCAGGCGCTCAACACGCTGCCAAAACCGTTGATCGGCGCGCTGCAGGGCAATGCGTTTGGCGGTGGCGTCGGACTGGCCTCGGTCTGCGACGTGGCAATCGGGGTGGAGGGCCTGAAGATGGGTCTGACCGAAACGCGATTGGGGTTGATCCCTGCCACGATCGGGCCCTACGTAGTTGCGCGCATGGGCGAGGCGCGGGCGCGGCGGGTTTTCATGTCGGCGCGGCTCTTTGGGGCCGCAGAGGCGGTGGAACTGGGCCTGCTCGCGCGCGCCGTGCCGGAGGATTCACTGCACGACGCGGTCGAAGCCGAAGTCGTGCCCTACCTAACCTGCGCGCCGGGTGCCGTAGCCTCGGCCAAGGCGCTGGCCCGCAGCCTTGGGCCGCGCATCGACGACGCGATTATCGACGCCACGATCACCGCGCTTGTCGAGCGCTGGGAGACCGACGAAGCCCTGGAAGGGATCGCCGCATTTTTCGAACGGCGGCCTGCGTCATTTGCCTCCGGCAGATAGTTGAGCGGCATGCGTCCTCTGAAACCGGGTTGCCCCAAAGCTAACAGGCCGCTGCGCGTTGCAAAAACTCTGCAAAGTCGCGATTGTTCAGGAAAATCTCCAAGCTTATGCGACGATATTCCACGGTCCCAAGGATGCCGCTTGGTTGACGCCCCTAGAGTGCGGCGGTACAGAATGACGCGTCAACTCGCCAATTGACGGTGCGCCCGAAACGGGCCGCGCGGGAAAGGAGCCATTCGTGGATGATCTGTTGCGGGAATACCTCCCGATTCTGGTGTTTCTGGCCGTTGCGGTGGGGTTGGGCATCGTCCTGATTCTCGCCGCTGTCGTGCTGGCCGTCCGCAACCCCGATCCCGAAAAGGTTAGCGCCTACGAATGTGGCTTCAACGCCTTCGATGACGCACGGATGAAATTCGATGTCCGCTTCTACCTGGTGTCGATCCTGTTCATCATCTTTGATCTCGAGATTGCCTTTCTGTTTCCCTGGGCCGTTGGTTTCAAGGACATCAGTGATACGGGGTTCTGGTCGATGATGGTGTTCCTTGCCGTCCTGACTATCGGCTTCGCCTACGAATGGAAGAAGGGGGCGCTGGAATGGGACTGATGACCGGAGCAAACACGGCAGACGTCGACAAAGAGGTCGCGACGCAAACCCTGAATGCCGAGTTGCAGGACAAGGGTTTCCTGCTGACCTCGACCGAGGACATCATCAACTGGGCGCGCACCGGCAGCTTGCACTGGATGACATTTGGTCTGGCCTGCTGCGCGGTCGAAATGATGCACACCTCGATGCCGCGCTATGACGCTGAACGCTTCGGCATTGCGCCGCGCGCCAGCCCGCGCCAGTCCGATGTGATGATCGTGGCCGGAACACTGACCAACAAGATGGCGCCCGCCTTGCGCAAGGTCTATGACCAGATGCCCGAGCCGCGCTACGTGGTCTCGATGGGCTCCTGCGCCAATGGCGGCGGCTATTACCATTACAGCTATTCCGTCGTGCGCGGCTGTGACCGGATCGTGCCGGTCGACATCTACGTGCCCGGCTGCCCGCCCACCGCCGAGGCGCTGCTTTACGGTCTGATGCAGTTGCAACGCAAGATCCGACGTACGGGGACAATCGTGCGATGACCCGCGCGTGGATGGAGATGACAAGATGAGCGACACGCTTCGGGAACTCGGGACCCATATCGAACTGAAACGCCCCGATTGCGTGCTGTCCTGGGATATTACCCATGACGAGCTGAACATGGATGTGACGCCATCCAACCTGCCGGGCTTCATCGAGTTCCTCAAATCCGACCCGACCTGCAGGTTCTCGACGCTGGTGGACATCACGGCGGTGGACTATCCTCAGCGCCCGCAGCGCTTCGACGTGGTCTATCACCTGCTCAGTATGTATCAGAACCAGCGCATCCGCCTGCGCGTCTCGATCCGCGAGCGGGATATGGTGGCCTCGATCATCGAGGTCCACCCCTCGGCCAACTGGTTCGAGCGCGAGGTGTTCGATATGTTTGGCATCCTGTTCACCGGTCACCCCGACCTGCGCCGCATCCTGACCGATTACGGCTTTCGCGGTCATCCGCTGCGCAAGGATTTCCCGACCACCGGCTATACCGAAGTGCGCTATGACGAGGCGCAGAAACGGGTGGTCTATGAGCCCGTCAGCCTGGTGCAGGAATACCGTCAATTCGATTTCATGAGCCCGTGGGAAGGTGCCGAGTACATCCTTCCCGGCGATGAGAAGCAGGAGGCAGAATAATGGGAACCCTTTGGTGGCTGATCCTGTCGGCCCTGACCGCGATCCCGATGGTCAAGTTGCTGCCATTCTTCGGCATCAACAAATACTGGGCCGCTGCTTGTCTGATCCCGTTTGGCACCATCGCGCTCTTATGGTGGATGGGGCTGAAGCTTCAGGAACTGGAGAAGCGGTGATGGTGGGCGGTGCCCAAGGGGGCGATACCCAGGCCATTCACGCGCTCGCCACAGCGTATTGCGAAGCGATTCATCGCTCCGAACCTGATGTTTTTGTAGACATGTGCCACGAGAAATTTTTGATGACGGCTGTGACCGGCGCCGGTGGAACCGTGTTCTGGGACAAAGCCGACTATCTGGAGCGGGTTGCGGGACGCGATCCCTTTCCAGGCGATCCATCCTTCGAAATTCTGAGTGTGGATGTCGCAGGAGAGGAAACAGCGCGCGCCCATCTTTGGGTCGATGTGCCGCCGCGCCGCTTCGAGGACCATCTGGGTTTTGTCCGCGACGGCGGCAAATGGAAACTGATCACCAAAGTGTTCCGGACCATGGATGGTCCGGCGCTTGAAGGGTAGGGAACGCTCATGGACGGCTCCAGAGGATACGAAGACGCCCTGACCGGCGAGCAGAAAATCCGCAACTTCAACATCAATTTCGGCCCCCAGCACCCCGCCGCCCACGGCGTGTTGCGGATGGTGCTGGAACTGGATGGCGAAATCGTCGAGCGCGCCGACCCGCATATCGGCCTGCTGCACCGTGGCACCGAAAAGCTGATGGAAAGCCGCACCTACCTGCAGAACCTGCCCTATTTCGACCGGCTCGACTATGTCGCCCCGATGAACCAGGAACATGCCTGGTGTCTGGCGATCGAAAAACTGACCGGTGTTGAGGTGCCCCGCCGCGCCTCGCTGATCCGGGTGCTCTACAGCGAAATTGGTCGCATCCTGAACCACCTGCTGAACGTGACCACGCAGGCGATGGATGTGGGCGCGCTGACCCCGCCGCTCTGGGGGTTCGAGGAACGCGAAAAGCTGATGGTGTTCTATGAACGGGCCTGTGGCGCGCGTTTGCACGCGGCTTACTTCCGCCCCGGCGGCGTGCATCAGGACCTGCCCGATGCGTTGTTGGACGATATCGAGACGTGGTGCCACGAGTTCCCCGCCGTGATGGACGATATCGACGGGCTGCTGACCGAGAACCGCATTTTCAAACAGCGCAACTGCGATATCGGCGTGGTGACCGAAGAAGACATCCAGCTTTACGGCTTCTCGGGTGTGATGGTGCGCGGATCTGGCCTCGCCTGGGATCTGCGCCGCGCGCAACCCTATGAATGCTACAACGAATTCGAGTTCCAGGTGCCGGTGGGCAAGAACGGCGATTGCTACGACCGCTATCTTGTCCGCATGGAAGAGATGCGCCAGTCGCTGCATATCATCCGGCAGGCCATCGCCAAGCTGCGCGACTGTCCCGGAGACATTCTGGCACGCGGCAAGATCACACCGCCCTCGCGGTCTGACATGAAAACCTCGATGGAAAGCCTGATCCACCACTTCAAGCTTTATACCGAAGGCTTCCACGTGCCCGCGGGCGAGGTTTACGCCGCCGTCGAAGCCCCCAAGGGCGAGTTCGGCGTCTATCTGGTGGCTGACGGCACCAACAAGCCGTATCGCGCCAAACTCCGCGCACCGGGCTTCCTGCATTTGCAGGCGATGGACCATGTGGCTGGTGGGCACCAATTGGCCGATGTCGCAGCGATCATAGGCACCATGGATGTGGTGTTCGGGGAGATCGACCGCTGATGGCCACGCTCGCGTTAATTCTGGCAGGCTTCGGAGGTGCAGGCCTTGCCGTTATCTCGACAATCTTCCTGCGCGATCTCAAGCTGGGGATGGAGCGGACTAGTCACCATCTGGAGCAGTTGCCGCAGGTCATGGGCGGACGCTACACCGGGATGGCAGCGCTGGCGCTGCTTGCCGCCTTGTACGGCGATATGGCCGTTATTGCGGGTCTCTTTCTGGTCTATGCCTTCCTCGGTTTTTATGATGCCTGGGTTTACCGCGGCGCGCAGCGCCCGTTCATGCCACACCTGATTGCAGGTATCGCAGCCGCTGTGGTTGCCCTTCTTGCTCTCAGCGCCAATGGAGCCGCCTGATGCTGCGCCGTCTTTATCCCGACCAACCCGACAATTTTGCCTTCACACCCGCCAATCTGGCCTGGGCGGAGGGGCAGGTCACCAAATACCCCGACGGGCGTCAAGCCAGCGCGATCATTCCGCTGCTGTGGCGCGCGCAGGAGCAGGAGGGGTGGCTGTCACGCCCCGCGATTGAATCGGTCGCGGATATGCTGGGCATGGCCTATATCCGCGCGCTCGAAGTGGCCTCGTTCTACTTCATGTTTCAGTTACAACCAGTTGGTTCGGTTGCACATATCCAGATTTGCGGCACAACCTCCTGCATGATCTGCGGGGCCGAGGATCTGGTCGCGGTCTGCCGCGAGAAGATCGCCGACAAGCCGCATGTAGTCTCGGATGATGGCAAGTTTTCCTGGGAAGAGGTGGAATGCCTCGGTTCCTGCACCAATGCGCCAATGGCGCAGATCGGCAAGGACTATTACGAGGACCTGACCACCGAGAGCTTGGCCCGGATCATCGACGAGATGGCGGCCGGTAAGGTGCCCACGCCGGGACCGCAGAACGGGCGCTATGCCTGTGAGCCACTAAGCGGGCTGACCTCTCTGACCGAGTATGACAGCGGCAAACCGGCGCAGAACGCCTCGGTCGCGCTGGCGACGGATATCGGCGACACGATCAAGCGGATTGACGGAAGTGAAGTGCGGCTGCTGACTCCATGGATGGGCAAGGATGGCAAAGTCGTCAGCCGGGATGCAAAGGACATGCCACCACCCGCGCCCGAGGCCCCGAAACCGGCTGTGAAACAGGCGGCTGAGGCAAAAGCGGCCAAACCCGCGCCGGCGAAAACCGCGCCGGAAGCGGCAGCGGATGAGGCGCCCGAAACGCTTGACGCCCCACACGAGGGCAAGGCGGATGACCTCAAGCTGCTCAAGGGGGTTGGGCCAAAATTGGAACAGACGCTCAATGAGCTTGGGTTCTTCCATTTCGACCAGATCGCCGCATGGACGCCGATCCATATCGCCTGGGTCGACAGCCGATTGAAATTCAAAGGCCGGATCGAACGGGATGGCTGGATCGCACAGGCCGCTGAGCTGGCCGCAGGAAAAGAAACGGAATTCGCGAAACGCGCTAGGAAAGACGAGACAAACGAAGACTGAGCACGATTAGGGGAGACAACAGATGACCGGTAACAGCAATCAGAAAAGCTGCGCTTCGCGCGGTTGGCGCGCCGCGGGTTTCGGCGGTGTCGGCTTTGCGGTGCTCTACATGGTCATCGGCGGCGCCGGTCTGATAGGCGCGGTGATCGCCGGGCTGGTGGCGTTCGGTGTGATCGGTTTTGTGGTGTCGCGTTTCCTCTGCCCGGACGCGAAAAACGAAAGCGCGCCTGCTTCCGCGACGAAACCTGCAACCCAACCCGCACCAGCGCCCGAGGCACCCAAACCGGCGCCAGCGCCCGAGGCACCCAAACCAGCACCTCCGCCCGAGGCTGCGGCACAACCGGTCGAGCCGGAGACGTCAGCGCCCGAGTCAGCGCCTGCACCGGTGGCCGAAGCTCCAGCGCAAGCGGCTGCTGAGCCTGAACCGGAAGCCGCCGTGGCACCCGCCGCAGCGTCCGCGCCGGGAACCGGCTCGGTTGTGAAACCCTCGGCCGTGCTGGCCGGGGAACAGGAACTTGCCAGCCGCAAAGGCAGCTGGCGCTATGAGGGAAATGCCGCCGACTAGGTGGCGAGATGTGAATGGACAAGGACCAGGCCATCGCCCGCAAGGGCCGCCATATCGGTATGGTGATTGCCATCACCATGGTGGCGTGGCTGGCGCTGACCCTGTTCATCGGTCCGGCGATCGGGTTGCCGGGCCGCTACGCGCTGCTGTTTGACCTCGCCGCTCTGGCCGGGTTCGTTTATGCGGGCGTCAATATATTGCAACTCTGGCGCATGCGCCGGGACAGTCAGGGATAACCGGCGATGCTGAAAGATCAGGACCGCATCTTTACCAACCTTTACGGGATGCATGACCGCACGCTGAAAGGCGCGCAGGCGCGCGGCCATTGGGACGGCACCGCCGGGATCATCCAGAAGGGCCGCGACTGGATCATTCAGAACATGAAGGACAGCGGCTTGCGCGGGCGCGGCGGCGCGGGCTTTCCCACCGGTCTGAAATGGTCCTTCATGCCCAAGGAAAGCGACGGGCGGCCCGCCTATCTGGTGGTCAATGCCGACGAATCCGAGCCCGGTACGTGCAAAGACCGGGAGATCATGCGCCATGATCCGCACACGCTGATCGAGGGCTGCCTGATCGCGTCTTTCGCGATGAACGCCCATGCCTGCTACATCTACATCCGCGGTGAATATATCCGCGAGAAAGAGGCGCTGCAGGCCGCGATAGACGAGGCCTATGAGGTCGGGCTGGTCGGGCGCAACGCTGCCGGTTCAGGCTGGGATTTCGATATCTTTTTGCATCACGGGGCAGGCGCTTATATCTGCGGCGAGGAAACTGCGCTGCTGGAAAGCCTTGAGGGCCGCAAAGGTATGCCCCGGATGAAACCGCCGTTCCCGGCGGGGGCGGGGCTTTACGGCTGTCCGACCACGGTGAACAACGTGGAATCCATCGCTGTTGTGCCCACAATCCTGCGGCGCGGGCCGGACTGGTTCAGCGGGTTCGGGCGGCAGAACAATGCGGGGACCAAGCTGTTCGCGATTTCGGGCCATGTCAATAATCCCTGCGTCGTCGAAGAGGCGATGTCGATCCCCTTCGAGCAGTTGATCGAGACCCATTGCGGCGGCATCCGCGGCGGTTGGGACAATCTGCTGGCGGTGATCCCGGGCGGCTCGTCCGTTCCGTGTGTGCGCGGCGAGCATATGCGCGACGCGATCATGGATTTCGACCACCTGCGCAACGATCTGGGCTCGGGTCTGGGCACGGCGGCGGTGATCGTGATGGACAAGTCCACCGACATCATCAAGGCGATCTGGCGGCTGTCGAAATTCTACAAGCACGAAAGCTGCGGCCAGTGCACGCCGTGCCGCGAGGGCACCGGCTGGATGATGCGGGTGATGGACCGCCTGGTACGCGGCGAGGCCGAACTGGAAGAGATCGACATGCTCTTCGATGTAACCAAACAGGTCGAGGGCCACACCATTTGCGCGCTCGGAGACGCGGCAGCTTGGCCGATCCAGGGCCTGATCCGCAACTTCCGCGAAGAGATCGAAGATCGCATCAAGGCACAGAAATCCGGGCGCATGGGCGCGATGGCGGCGGAATGAGAGCTAGAATCCAAGGCATAATAGTTGTGGCCGCTATGACTGCGACCATTGTGACATGCGCGACAACCGTGACCGCTGCACCCAAGGCGGACTATGAACAGGCTGTAGGGGAGGCTGCTGCGGCGTGGTGGATGAGCGACGAGTGCTCGGGCATCGGCCATTTGGGCCAGGATTATCAACAGTTTGTTTTTGCCGTATCCGACGCGGCCGTTGCGCAAGGTCTGCGCCGACAAAAGATGCGGCGCTTGCTGTTTTATGGGCAAACAGAATGGCAGCAGCAGATGGGAAAGACTGTTTTGGCCGATCGCGGCATATTGCATAAGGGAAACAAGGTCTTTTGCGGGTTTGCGCAGAAAATCGCCGGGACTAATGACGCGATCGGGCGTTTTCTGATCAAGGAGTAACCTAATGGAAACCGTTCTTGCATATTCCCACGCGATCGCCTCGCTGGTGATCTTCACCGTGATCCTTCTGGTGATGTCGCCTCTCACCGCGCTGGCCAAGCAGGCCAAGGGGTTGGCCCCCGGCGCCACGCCCGAGCAGGACTATGGCGACCGCGCTTACCGTCTGAACCGCGCTTATTTGAACGGCACCGAGACGCTGCCCGCCTTTCTCACCGTGGTGGTTGCGGCGATCCTTGCCGGTGCCAGCCCGTTCTGGGTGAACCTGCTGGCCTCGCTGGCGCTGGTCTCGCGTCTGTTGATGCTGTTCATCCATATCAAGGGGCTGGGCGCCCCGAATACCAGCCTGCGTTCCTTCGCATATGTGGGTGGCTGGCTCTGCATGATCCTCATTGGCCTTTTGGCACTGGTGAAGTTGTTTTGACACGCCCTGACGGATATCACCTGGCCGAGCTCAATGTGGGCCGTTTGCTGGCCCCGACCGACGACCCGCGTGTGGCGGAGTTCATGGAAAATCTCGACCGCATCAACGGGCTGGGCAAGCGGATGCCGGGGTTTGTCTGGATGATGGAAGGCTCGGGCGAGCCGGGCACGGGCAATACCGAGAACGCCATTGGCGACGACCCGCAGCAGGTGGCCAATCTGACCGTGTGGGAAGATGTGGCGAGCCTCGAACGCTTTGTCTGGGGCACCATCCACAAGCAGTTCTATGAGCGCCGCGCGGAATGGTTCGAACTGCTCGGCCAGATGCATTTCGTCATGTGGTGGGTGTCTGAGGGCCATGAACCCACGCTGGACGAGGCACTGGCGCGGCTCGAGCTTCTGCGCGCCAATGGGGCCAGCGATCAGGCTTTTGACTGGGCCTATCTGAAGAATGCCACTATGTGGCACAGCCATGGCTGTGCGCCGGTCGCGGCGGAATAGGGAACAAGAATGTCGGCAAGAACACTCCTCGATCGACCATTGGTGCCCGCTTGGACGCTTTGCCTTGTTGCGGCTCTGGCCGCATGTGGCCAAAGGGAAAAGGACCAGATACTGTTCGACGGGCAAGCTTTCCGCACCAAGGCCTCGGCAGTGGACAAGCGCAGGACTCGGGCCGAGTTCACGGTGACGATCGACGATGTCGCCAGATCGCTTGATGGCGCGCGCGAGGCGGGGCGCTATCAGGGCACGCGATATTGCATTGAGAATTACGGCAATTCCGATATCGAATGGGCCGTCGGGCCCGATACCGACCCGGCACAGTTGCGTGTGGTGGATGGCCGTCTGACCTTTCAGGGAACCTGTCAGCGCCCATGAGCATATCTGGCGCATATCCTCGCCATTGGCGGTCGCTGTTATTGAATAACGCGGGCGTGGGTGCTCGTTCTGGTGCGTCCGGAATGAAAGGAAATCCCATGACATATTGCAAAACCGCCCTGCTTGCCCTTGCCCTGACTCTGCCGACGATGGGGTGGGCCAAGCAGCCCCTGCGGGACGTGCCAGAGATCGACAACGAGCTCTATTTCATCGCCATCGCCAATGAGATCGACAAGCAATGCGCCAGCATCAGCGGCCGCAGGCTGAAGGCGATCGGGGTACTTTGGGACCTGAAATCCAAGGCCAATGCTCTAGGGTATTCGGACAGCGAAATCCGCGCCTATGTGGATTCGGATGCCGAAAAGGCCCGGATGCGCCGCAAGGGCGAGGCCTATCTGGCGCAGAACGGCGTCAGCTACGACCAGCCGGATAGCTTCTGCGCATTGGGCCGGTCGGAAATCGACAGAAACAGCGCCGTCGGCGTGTATCTGAGGGGGCGGTGACATGAGGCTGAGAACGTCGGCAATAATCGTTTTGGGGCTGTTTGTGACACTGTCGGCCTGCCAAACCAGCACAAGCGGGTATGGCAGGGTTGGTGTCAAAACGGGCGCCGCTTCGTCGTCTCAACTGAATGTCACACAGCCTGGAAAAACTACAGCACTGCAATTTGCAGGCGCCGCGCTTGTGGTTGCGTTGCCAAAAGGACGAAACACCAATGTCTGACCTTCGAAAAATCAACATCGACGGGACTGAGGTTGAGGTAGACGGGGCGATGACCCTGATCCAGGCCTGTGAGCAGGCAGGGGTGGAAATCCCGCGCTTCTGTTATCACGAGCGGCTCTCAATCGCGGGCAATTGCCGGATGTGTCTGGTCGAGGTTGTGGGCGGCCCACCGAAACCGGCGGCCTCCTGCGCGATGCAGGTGCGCGATCTGCGTCCCGGTCCCGAAGGACAGGCGCCGCAGGTCAAGACCAACTCGCCCATGGTCAAGAAGGCCCGCGAGGGCGTGATGGAGTTCCTGTTGATCAACCACCCGCTGGATTGCCCGATCTGCGATCAGGGCGGCGAGTGCGATTTGCAAGACCAGGCAATGGCTTATGGCGTGAACTTCAGCCGTTTTCGCGAGGCCAAGCGCGCTGTGGATGACCTCGATCTGGGGCCGCTGGTCGAGACGCACATGACTCGTTGCATCTCCTGCACGCGCTGCGTGCGCTTCACCAGCGAAGTGGCGGGAATCACTCAGATGGGCCAGACCGGCCGTGGCGAGGATGCCGAGATCACCTCATATCTGGGCGAGACGTTGGTCAGCAACCTGCAGGGCAATATCATCGATCTTTGCCCGGTTGGCGCGCTGACCTCGAAGCCCTACGCCTTCACCGCCCGTCCGTGGGAGTTGACCAAGACCGAGAGCATCGACGTGATGGATGCGCTGGGCTCGAACATCCGGGTCGACACCAAGGGGCGCGAAGTGATGCGCATGCTGCCGCGCAACCATGACGGCGTGAACGAGGAATGGATTTCCGACAAGACCCGCTTTGTCTGGGACGGGCTGCGTCGGCAGCGGCTGGATCGGCCTTACGTGCGGGTAGACGGCAAGCTGAAACCGGCCACATGGCCCGAGGCGTTGTCGGCGGCGGCTGCGGCGATTAACGGCGCTGAAAAACTGGCCGGGATCGTCGGCGATCTGGCCCCGGTCGAGGCCGCTTTTGCGCTGAAACAGATGGTCGAGGGCAAGGGCGGCGTCGTGGAATGTCGTACCGATGGGGCCAAGCTGCCCGCAGGCAATCGCGCGGCTTATGTCGGGACCGCCGCCATCGAAGATATCGACAGCGCCGAACGTATCCTGCTGATCGGGACCAACCCGCGCGACGAGGCTCCGGTGCTGAACGCGCGCATCCGCAAGGCGTGGTCGCATGGCGCGCAGGTGGCGCTGGTCGGGCCTTCGGTTGATCTGACCTATGAGTATTATCACGCAGGCGATGATCGGGCGGCGCTGCAAAAGGTCGTCGACATGGGCGGCGACGCGAAAATTCGCGGCAAACGTTCGCTGGTGATCGTCGGGCAGGGTGCTTTGCAGGAGGCCGACGGTGCCGCCGTTCTGGCCGCCGCGCAAACCATTGCAGCAAATACCGAAAGCGGGCTTCTGGTCCTGCATACCGCTGCGGGCCGCGTTGGCGCGCTGGACGTGGATGCCACCAATGATCGCGGCATGGACGCGGTCGCAGAGGCCGACGTGATCTACAATCTCGGCGGTGATGAAGTCGAGATCGGCGAGGGTGCTTTTGTGATCTATCAGGGCAGCCACGGCGACCGGGGCGCGCATCGTGCCGACGTGATCCTGTCGGGCGCGGCCTATACCGAAGAGGCGGGACTGTTCGTCAACACCGAAGGCCGCCCGCAGCTTGCCATGCGCGCGGGCTTCGCGCCCGGTGACGCAAAAGAGAACTGGGCCATCCTGCGCGCGCTGTCGGCGGAACTGGGCGAGGCGCTGCCCTATGACACGCTGGCGCAGCTGCGCCAAACCCTGATCAAAGCGGTGCCGCATCTGAAACAGGTCGATCAAGTCATCGAGAATGAAGGCGAGCCGCTGTCGCCCGGTGCGCTGGGCCAGGCCAGCTTCCGTTATGCTCTGCGCGATTTCTACCTGACCAACCCGATTGCGCGAGCCAGCCAGTTGATGGCGGAACTGTCGGCGCAAGCCAAGGCGCGCGGCGGTGAGAAGATCGCCGCCGAATGATCCGACCCGCGCTCATATCGCTAGCCCTCGCGGCCGCCTGCACCCAAGAACCGCAGGAAGAGGTGTCGCAATTCGCGCCCGACTATCTGGGGATCGAAACAGTGTCGCTCGACAGTGATCTGGTGCAAATCGACCTCCGCATGCGCGGCGCGCGCGATGCGGCGGATGTGGATCGCTATGGCAAATGCGCCGTGGCCGAATACGCGCTGAGCCAAGGCTATGGGTTTGCGCGGCATTTACGCACGAATCTCGATGAAAAGGGTGGCGTGTGGACAGCGGATGCTGTTTACACCATCTCGCCGACCCTGCCACGCGGTCTCAACACCATTGACGCAGAGGTCATGGTCGCGGATTGCGCGGAAAACGGAATACCCACGGTGTGAGGACGCATGGCAGATTTCTTTAGCACCCCAGGCGGCATAGCCCTGATCATTTTGGCGCAAGTCATTGCGGTCGTGGCCTTCGTGATGATCTCGCTGCTGTTTCTGGTCTACGGTGATCGCAAGATCTGGGCCGCCGTGCAGATGCGTCGGGGGCCGAACGTGGTCGGCGTTTATGGCCTGTTGCAATCGGTGGCCGATGCGCTGAAATACGTGGTGAAAGAGGTGGTCATCCCCGCCGGGGCCGACCGCACCGTGTTCATCCTCGCACCGCTGACATCCTTCGTGCTGGCGATGATCGCCTGGGCGGTGATCCCGTTCAACGATGGCTGGGTGCTGAGCGATATCAACGTCGCCATCCTCTATGTCTTTGCCGTCTCCTCGCTGGAGGTCTATGGCGTGATCATGGGCGGCTGGGCATCGAACTCAAAATATCCGTTCCTCGGATGTTTGCGCTCTGCGGCGCAAATGATTTCCTACGAAGTCTCGATCGGCCTGATCATCATCGGCGTCATCATCTCGACCGGATCAATGAATTTCGGCGCGATCGTGCAAGCGCAGGACGGCAATCTGGGCCTCTTCAACTGGTACTGGCTGCCGCATTTCCCGATGGTCTTCCTGTTCTTCATCTCGGCCTTGGCCGAGACCAACCGGCCGCCGTTTGATCTGCCCGAGGCGGAATCGGAACTGGTTGCTGGCTATCAGGTCGAATATTCCGCCACGCCCTTCCTGCTGTTCATGGCGGGCGAATATATCGCCATCTTCCTGATGTGCGCCCTGACTTCGCTGCTGTTCTTCGGCGGCTGGCTGTCGCCCATTCCCGGCCTGCCCGACGGGGTGCTGTGGATGGTCGCCAAGATGGCGTTCTTCTTCTTTCTCTTCGCGATGGTCAAGGCGATCACCCCGCGCTACCGCTATGACCAGCTGATGCGGTTGGGCTGGAAAGTCTTCCTACCCTTCTCGCTGGGTTGGGTCGTATTCGTGGCCTTCGCCGCCAAATTCGACTGGTTCTGGGGCGCGTTCGCCCGTTGGGGCACCGGAGGCTGATATGACCCAGATCGACTATACCCGCGCCGCCAAATACTTCCTGCTGCAGGATTTCTGGAAGGGCATGAAGCTGGGGCTGAAATACTTCTTTGGCCCCAAGGCCACCATCAACTACCCGCATGAAAAAGGCCCGCTTTCGCCGCGGTTCCGGGGCGAGCATGCGCTCAGACGCTATCCCAATGGCGAAGAGCGCTGCATTGCCTGCAAACTGTGCGAGGCGATCTGCCCGGCACAGGCCATCACCATCGATGCTGAGCCGCGCGAGGATGGCTCCCGCCGCACCACGCGCTATGACATCGACATGACTAAGTGCATCTACTGCGGCTTTTGTCAGGAGGCCTGCCCGGTGGATGCCATTGTTGAAGGCCCGAATTTCGAATTCGCGACCGAAACCCGCGAAGAGCTGTTTTATGACAAGGAAAAGCTCCTTGATAACGGCGAACGCTGGGAGGCCGAGATCGCACGCAATCTGGAACTGGACGCGCCCTACCGATGAATGACACGCCCAAAAACCCGTTCGAAGCGATGATGGCGCAGGCTCAGGAAATGGCCAAGGCGCTCAACCCCGCGCTTGAAAGCTTCTCACCCAAAGGATTCGAGGCGCTGTGGCCGACCATGCCCAAGGAAGTCATGGAAATGATGTTCGGCAACGCGGTCAACAAGGATGGGCTGGACGCCAAGACCCGCCTGCTGCTGACGCTGGCTGGGCTGACCTGTCAGGGTGCGCAGGCCGACACGGCGGTGCGCCAGACCGTGCGCCACGCGTTGGAGGCAGGTGCGCGCAAGCAGGAGATCGTCGAGACGATCGGTCAGATGTCGGTCTTTGCCGGCATCCCGGCCATGACCCGCGCGCTGGAACTGGCCAAAGAGGTAATGGGCGAAAGCGAGGAAGACGAGACATGACGGTATTTGCCTTCTACCTCTTTGCAATCTGCGCCATAGCGGGTGGTCTATTCACCGTGATCAGCCGCCAGCCGGTGCATTCGGTGCTGTGGCTGATCCTGTCTTTCCTGTCCTCGGCGGGGCTGTTTGTGCTGCTCGGGGCCGAGTTCGTCGCCATGCTGCTGATCATCGTCTATGTGGGCGCGGTGGCAGTGCTGTTCCTGTTTGTCGTGATGATGCTCGACGTGGATTTCGCCGAGCTCAAGGCCGAGATGGCGCGTTACATGCCGCTGGCGCTGCTGATCGGGCTGGTGATCCTGATGCAGTTCGTCATGGCTTTTGGCGCCTGGGAAAGCGCACAAGCGGCCGAGAGCCTGCGCGCGCAGGTGATACCCACCGACATGCACAACACGCAGGCTTTGGGTGTGATCCTCTACGACCAGTATTTTCTGCTGTTCCAACTTGCGGGCCTGATCCTGCTGGTCGCCATGATCGGTGCCATCGTCCTGACCCTGCGCCACCGTCAGGACATCAAGCGCCAGGACATCATCGCTCAGATGATGCGCGATCCGGCGCAGGCGATGGAGTTGAAAGACGTGAAACCGGGGCAGGGGCTGTGACTATGCGCGGGCGGACAAGGATCACCACTGAGATTGTCGCAGTCTGCGGTCTGCTTGTTTTGGCAGGTGGTGCGAGTGCGGCTGAGAATGAGATCGAAAACCCGCTCGATACGGTGAACAAGCATTTCGAAGCAGCGAGCAAGGATTTTGGCGGTGGCCTCACGCAGTTGCACGCCCGCAAGGAAGGGGCCGATGGTACCGAGCACCTGATCTATCACTTCGATTGTTCGAACAATCGATATGATCTGCTCTCTAGTGATGCGGCAGAGCCCGACACCCTGCCTGAGGTATCGGATGCGCCTCTCGCCGACCCGTTTGGCCCCGATGACCCCGTTGCGCCGTTGGCGCAGCATACCTGTACGAAATACGGCTATCCGTTGCTGGAATGGTGAGAATATGATTGGACTTGAACATTACCTGACCGTTGCGGCGACCCTGTTCGTCATTGGCATTTTTGGCCTGTTCCTGAACCGCAAGAATGTGATCATCCTGCTGATGAGCATCGAGCTGATGCTGCTGGCGGTGAATATCAACCTTGTGGCCTTTTCCAGCTTTCTGGGAGATCTCGTCGGGCAGGTCTTTACGCTCTTTGTGCTGACCGTCGCCGCGGCCGAGGCGGCCATCGGGTTGGCCATTCTGGTCTGTTTCTTCCGCAACCGCGGCACCATCGCCGTCGAAGACGTCAACGTAATGAAGGGCTGAGGAACTCATGGAAACCACAATCCTCTTTGCCCCGCTGGTGGGGGCCATCCTGTGCGGGTTTGGCTGGAAGTTCATCGGCGAGAAGGCAGCGATGTGGACGGCGACGGGGCTATTGTTCCTGGCCTGTATCCTCAGTTGGATCGTTTTCTTCACCTTCGACGGCGTGACTCAGCAGATTCCGGTGATGCGCTTCATCGAAAGCGGGTCGCTCAGCACCGAATGGGGGATCCGGCTGGACCGGCTGACCGCGATCATGCTGATCGTGGTGACGACCGTCTCGGCGCTCGTGCATCTATATTCCTTCGGCTACATGGATCACGATCCTGCGTTCCGCGAGGGTGAGAGCTATAAGCCGCGCTTCTTTGCCTATCTCAGCTTCTTCACCTTCTCGATGCTGGCGCTGGTGACCTCGGACAATCTGGTGCAGATGTTCTTTGGCTGGGAGGGCGTGGGCGTCGCATCCTACCTGTTGATCGGGTTCTATTACCGCAAGCCAAGCGCCAATGCGGCGGCGATCAAGGCATTTGTGGTGAACCGCGTGGGCGATTTCGGCTTTGCGCTTGGCATCTTCGCGCTGTTCTTTCTGGTCGACAGCATCAATTTCTCGGATGTCTTCGTCTCGGGGCCAAAACTGGCCGAGACGCAGCTGACCTTCCTCTGGGGTGAATGGTCAGCGATCGAGGTGATCTGCGTGCTGCTCTTCATCGGTGCGATGGGCAAGTCGGCGCAGTTGATCCTGCACACCTGGCTGCCGGACGCGATGGAAGGCCCGACGCCGGTCTCGGCACTGATCCATGCGGCAACCATGGTGACGGCGGGCGTGTTCCTGGTCTGCCGCATGTCGCCGCTGATGGAATTCGCGCCGAACGCCACCGCGTTCATCACCTTCCTTGGTGCGGCCACGGCGTTTTTTGCCGCTACGATTGGTCTGGTGCAGACCGATATCAAGCGCGTCATCGCCTATTCGACCTGTTCGCAGCTGGGCTACATGTTCGTGGCTGCAGGCGTGGGCATGTATTCGGCGGCGATGTTCCACCTGTTGACGCATGCGTTCTTCAAGGCGCTCCTGTTCCTTGGTGCGGGCTCGGTCATCCACGCCATGCATCATGAACAAGACATGATGAACTATGGCGGGCTGCGCAAAAAGATCCCCTATACTTATTGGGGCATGATGTTCGGCACGCTGGCGATTACCGGGGTTGGCATTCCGCTGACCGGTATCGGCTTTGCCGGGTTCCTGTCCAAGGACGCGATCATCGAAAGCGCCTGGGCCGGTGGCACCGGATTTGCCTTCTGGGCACTGGTCATCGCGGCGGCCTTCACCGCCTTCTACAGCTGGCGGCTGATCTTCCTGACCTTCTATGGCGAGGCGCGCGGCAACAAGCACACCCATGACCACGCCCATGAAAGCCCGATGACCATGCTGGTGCCGCTGGGCGTGCTGAGCCTCGGCGCGATCTTTGCCGGTATGCTCTGGTATGGCTCGTTCTTCGGGCATGCCGATCAGGTGGGAAAATTCTATGGTATCCCGGTGGCCGAGGCCTCGGAACATGCCGAGGGGCATGACGCGGACACCCATGCCGAACATGTGGCCGATGGCACCGCCGAGGAGCATCACGACACGGCAGAGGGCGATGCGCACGCCGAGGACACGGCCCATGCTGACAGCGAAACAGGCGATGCCGCGCATGGCGGTGACCATCACTATGTCTTTGCGGGTGAGCCCGGCGAGGGCGGGATTTATATGGCCCCGGACAACCACGTGCTGGACGATGCCCATGCTTCACCGAAATGGGTCAAGGTCTCACCCTTCGTGGCGATGGCTTTGGGATTCCTGCTGGCCTATCTCTTCTACATCGTGAACCCGTCGCTGCCCGGACGGCTGGCCGAAAATCAGCGCCCGCTTTACCTGTTCCTGCTGAACAAGTGGTACTTTGACGAGATCTATGACGCGATCTTCGTGCGTCCGACGCTGGCGCTGGGCCGCTTCCTGTGGAAGCGCGGCGATGGCAACACCATTGACGGCTTCCTGAACGGGGTCGCGATGGGCGTGGTGCCGTTCTTTACTCGGCTCGCGGGCAAGGCGCAGTCGGGCTACATCTTCACCTATGCGTTCTACATGGTGCTGGGCATTGCCGCCCTTGTCACCTGGATGTCGATCGGCGGAGGGGCGCACTGATGGACAACATTCTTTCCATTGTTCTCGTCATTCCGGCCATTGCGGCGCTGATCCTGGCTGTTTTCCTACGCGGAGAAGACGCTGCCGCGCAGCGCAATGCCAAGATGGTGGCGCTGTTTGCAACGACCATCACCTTTCTGGTGTCCCTCGGCGTCTATACCGGCTTTGATCCCGAAAATACCGGCTTCCAGATGGTGGAAGAACGCGCTTGGCTGATGGGGCTGAAATACAAGGTCGGCGTGGACGGGATCAGCGTTCTTTTCGTGCTGCTGACCACCTTCATCATGCCGCTGACCATTCTGGCCAGCTGGAACGTGACGGACCGGGTCAAGGAATACATGATTGCCTTCCTGCTCTTGGAAACGCTGATGCTGGGTGTGTTCCTGGCGCTGGACCTGGTGCTGTTCTACCTGTTCTTCGAGGCGGGGCTGATCCCGATGTTCCTGATCATCGGCATCTGGGGCGGCAAGGAGCGGATCTATGCCAGCTTCAAGTTCTTCCTCTACACCTTCCTCGGCTCGGTGCTGATGCTGGTGGCGATGGTGGCGATGTATGCGGATGCGCAGACCACCGATATCGTTGCGCTGATGGGGCACCAGTTCTCGTCTGAAAGCTTCAGCGTGCTGGGCGTCTATATCGTCGGTGGCATGCAGACGCTGATGTTCATCGCCTTCTTTGCCAGCTTTGCGGTCAAGATGCCGATGTGGCCGGTCCATACCTGGTTGCCGGATGCCCACGTGCAGGCCCCCACAGCGGGCTCGGTCGTGCTGGCCGCCATCCTGCTGAAGATGGGCGGTTATGGTTTCTTGCGATTCTCGTTGCCGATGTTCCCGGTAGGGTCCGAGGTGATGACGCCGCTGGTCCTGTGGATGTCGGCCATCGCGGTGGTTTACACCTCGCTGGTGGCGCTGGTGCAGGAAGACATGAAAAAGCTCATCGCCTATTCCTCGGTCGCGCATATGGGGTTTGTGACCATGGGAATCTTTGCCGCGAACCAGCAGGGCGTCGATGGTGCGATTTTCCAGATGCTCAGCCACGGCTTCATTTCGGCGGCGCTCTTCCTCTGTGTTGGGGTGATCTATGACCGGATGCACACCCGCGATATCGAGGCATATGGAGGGTTGGTGAACCGGATGCCTGCCTATGCGCTGGTCTTCATGCTGTTCACAATGGCCAATGTGGGCCTGCCAGGTACCTCCGGGTTTATCGGGGAATTCCTGACGCTGATGGGGGCGTTCCAGGTCAACACCTGGGTGACTGCCGTGGCCGCATCCGGCGTGATCTTTTCTGCGGCCTATGCGCTGTGGCTCTATCGCCGGGTGGTCTTTGGCGACCTGATCAAGGAGAGCTTGAAATCGATCCGCGACATGAATTCGCGCGAGCGGCTGATCTTTGCGCCGCTGATCGCGATGACTCTGCTGCTGGGTGTCTACCCGTCGCTTGTGACCGATGTAATCGGCCCGTCGACAACTGCATTGATTTCGACCTATGACACGGCGCTGGCCGCGGCCGAGGCCGCCACCCAGCACGCATCGAACTGAGGGGGCCGGAGATGATCCAGGCTGATCTGACCGTAATCCTGCCCGAGATTGTGCTGTCCGTCTATGCGATGGCCGCGCTGATCGGGGCTGTCTATACGCGCAAGGATGCGCTGGGGCCGCTTCTGGTCTGGACCACTGCCGGGCTGATGGCGGCGCTGGCGATCTGGATCGCGGTGCAGCCAAACGCCACGCAGGTGGCCTTCAACGGCATGTTCATCAATGACGGATTCGCGCGGTTTGCCAAGGTTGCTGTGCTGCTGTCGGCGGCGGTGATCCTGGTCATGAGCCAGGACTATATGTCGCGCCGGGGGCTGTTGCGGTTTGAGTACCCGCTGCTGATCGCTTTGGCAGCCGTGGGCATGATGATGATGGTCAGCGCCGGTGATCTGATGTCGCTTTATATGGGGCTGGAGCTGCAATCGCTGTCGCTTTATGTGGTGGCCGCCCTGCGCCGCGACAGTGCGAAATCGACCGAGGCCGGTCTGAAATATTTCGTGCTGGGCGCGCTGAGTTCCGGGCTGCTGCTATACGGCGCGTCGCTGGTCTATGGCTTTGCGGGCACCACGCTCTTTACCGGGATCATCCAGACTGCCACCCATGGTGATATGTCATTGGGGATGCTCTTTGGCTTGATCTTCCTGATCTCGGGCCTGGCCTTCAAAGTGTCTGCCGTACCCTTCCACATGTGGACCCCCGACGTCTACGAGGGCTCGCCAACGCCGATCACGGCCTTTTTCGCCACTGCGCCGAAAGTGGCTGCGATGGCACTGTTTGCGCGGGTGATGCATGACGCTTTCGGTGGTGCCGTGACGGACTGGCAGCAGGTGATCGTCCTGCTTTCGGTGTTGTCGATGTTCCTGGGTGCGATTGCAGCGATCGGGCAGCGCAACATCAAGCGGCTGATGGCGTTCTCCTCGATCGCCCATATGGGTTACGGGTTGATCGGCCTAGCCGCCGGGACCGAAATGGGCATTAAGGCGATGCTGATGTATCTGGCGATCTATGTGACGATGAATGTCGGCACCTTCGCCTTTATCCTGATGATGGAGCGGGACGGCCAGCCGGTCACCGATATCGACGCGCTGCGCCAATATTCGCGCCGCGAACCGGCCAAGGCGCTGGCCGTGATGATCCTGATGTTCAGCCTGGCGGGCGTGCCGCCGATGCTGGGCTTCTTCGCCAAGTTCGGAGTCTGGCAGGCCGGGATCTCGGCCGATCTGTTCGGGCTTGTCGTGGCCTCGGCCATCGCCTCGGTGATCGGCGCGTTCTATTACTTGCGCATCGTTTTCTACATGTATTTCGGGGCCGAGAACGAAGACCAACTCGACACCAATTCTTCGCCGGTCCTGTGGGGTGCGCTGATGGCCTCGGCGGCGCTGATGATCGTCGGTGTGTTCTATCAGTTCGGCGTCGAAGGTGCGGCGGCGGCAGCGGCAGCAACCCTTGTCAACTGATAGCATGTCCAATCACCCACACCGGGCCCGGTTGCTGAACCGGGCCTTTTTGCCATGAGCATCTGGCCTGAAGCCTATGGCAAGCGGGTGCTGGACGAGGTCGACAGCACCCTGAACGAGGCTGCAAGGATCGCGCCTGCGCTGACCGGGCCCGAATGGATCCTGGCCCATCGCCAAACCGCCGCGCGCGGACGTCGCGGGCGGGCCTGGGCCAATCCGACCGGTAATCTGGCTGCCACCTTGGTTATGCGCCCGTTCGGAACCGCCGAAAACGCCGCGCTGCGCAGCTTTATCGCCGCGCTTGCCCTGTTCGATGCCTGTGTCGCTGTGACCGGGCGTGCGAACGGGCTAACGTTGAAATGGCCCAACGACGTGCTGCTCAACGGTGGCAAGTTGGCAGGCATCCTGCTGGAAAGCGCGGGCCAGGGGCAGGGTGTCAACTATCTGGCCATCGGTATCGGTGTGAACCTGGCTGAGGCCCCGGCTGCCGCACAGGTCGAGGACGGTGCGCTGCGCCCGGTCTCGCTGTTTTCGGAGACCGGTGCGCTGGTCACGCCCGAGGATTTCCTGACCGAACTCGCCGCCGCTTTTGCCCGCTACGAGACGCAGTTCCAGAGCTATGGCTTCGAGCCGATCCGGCAGGCCTGGCTCGCCCGTGCTGCTAGGCTGGGCGAGGTGATTACTGCGCGGACCTCCACCAATGAAACGGTCGGCACGTTCGAGACGGTGGACGGGCAGGGCAATCTTGTCCTATTGACCGCCAAAGGCCGCGCTAGCATTCCTGCGGCGGATATCTATTTCTGAGGACCAAAGCGCATGCTACTGGCGATTGATTGCGGCAATACCAATACCGTGTTCTCGATCTGGGATGGGCAGGAGTTTCTGTGCACCCTGCGCACCTCGACCCACCATTCACGCACGGCGGATGCCTATTTCACCTGGTACTCGACGCTGGTGAAACATTACGGGATCGAGGCGGAAATAACCGATGTGGTGATCTCGTCCACGGTGCCGCGCGTGGTGTTCAACCTGCGGGTCTTCGCGGACCGGTTCTTTGGCTGCCGCCCGCTGGTAGTGGGCAAGCCCGACTGTCTGCTGCCCTTTCCGCCCCGCGTGGATGAGGGCACACAGGTCGGCCCCGACCGGCTGGTCAACACCGCCGGGGCCTTTGACCGGCATGGCGGCGATTTGATCGTGGTGGATTTCGGCACTGCGACCACCTTCGACGTGGTAGCGCATGACGGTGCTTATGTGGGCGGCGTGATCTCGCCCGGCGTCAACCTGAGCCTCGAAGCGCTGCACCTGGCGGCGGCTGCGTTGCCGCATGTGGATATCTCGAAACCGCAGAAAGTGATCGGCACCAATACCGTGGAGTGCATCCAGTCCGGTGTGTTCTGGGGCTATGTCGGTCTGGTGCGCGAGGTCTGCGAACGGATACGGGGCGAATATGGCAGCCCGATGAAAATTGTCGCAACCGGGGGGCTGGCACCGTTGTTCCAGCAATCCGCCCAGTTGTTCGACACATTCGAAGACGATCTGACGATGCACGGATTGACCGTGATCCATCGCTATAACAAGGATAGTGGCTCTCAATGAGCAGTGAACGATTGATTTACCTTCCCCTTGGCGGGGCGGGCGAGATAGGCATGAACGCCTATGTGTATGGCTATGGCGCACCGGGCAAGGAACGGCTGATCCTGGTTGATCTGGGCGTGGCCTTTCCCGATATGGATACGACGCCCGGCGTCGACCTGATCTTTGCCGATCTTACCTGGCTGAAAGAACGCGCTGACCGGCTCGAGGCGATCTTTGTCACCCATGCGCATGAGGATCATGTGGGCGCGGTCTCGCTCAACTATGCAGCGCTGAACGTGCCGGTCTATGCCCGCGCTTTCACCGCCAATATCGCGCGGCGCAAGATGGAGGAGCGTGGCCACGCGCCAGAGGCCGTGCGCACGGCCTCGCCCTGGCCCGAACAGATCGAGGCCGGGCCGTTCAAGGTGGGCTTCCTGCCGGTGTCGCATTCGATCCCGGAAAGTGCCGGACTGGTCATCGACACGCCCGGCGGGCGGATCGTGCATTCGGGTGATTTCAAGCTGGATGCAGATCCCGTGGTGGGTGAGGCGTTTGACCCCGATCTCTGGGCCGAAGTGGCGAAATCCGGGGTGAAAGCGCTGGTCTGCGACAGCACCAACGTGTTTTCGTCCCATCCGGGCCGCTCCGAATCCGAGGTCGGACCGGAGATCACCAAGCTGGTGGCCGGGGCCAAGGGCATGGTGGTCGCCACAACCTTCGCCTCGAATGTGGCGCGTGTGAAAACCCTGGCCGAGGCGGGCGCGCGGGCAGGGCGATCTGTCGTGTTGCTGGGCCGTGCCATGCGGCGGATGATCGAAGCGGCGGTCGAGACCGGCGTGCTCAGCGATTTTCCCAAGGTCATCAGCCCGGAAGAGGCGCAGGATGTTCCGCGTGGCAATCTGATGCTGATCGTGACCGGCAGCCAGGGCGAGCGCCGCGCTGCCAGCGCGCAGCTTGCTCGCGGCAAGTATCGCGGGCTGTCGCTGGCCGAAGGCGATCTGTTCCTGTTCTCGTCCAAAACCATTCCCGGCAACGAAAAGGGTGTGATCCGCATCATGAACCAGCTCAGCGAAATGGGCGTGGACGTGGTTGATGACAGTTCGGGGCTTTATCATGTCTCAGGCCATGCCAACCGCCCCGATCTGGAGCGCGTGCATCAGATCGTCGATCCGCAGATGGTGATCCCGATGCATGGCGAACACCGTCACTTGCGCGAACACGCGAAACTGGCCGAGGCCGCAGGCCGCGCCGGGATCGTCGCGGTCAATGGCATGATGCTGGACCTCAGCGGCAACGCGCCCAAGGTTGCCGACTATATCGAAACGGGTCGCACCTATCTGGATGGCAGCGTCCAGATCGGCGCTCTGGACGGGGTGGTACGTGATCGTATCCGCATGGCGCTGAACGGCCATGTGATCGTGACAGCCATTCTGGACGAAGAGGATGAGCCGCTGGGCGAACCCTGGTGCGACACCAAGGGCCTGCCGGAAACCGGCAACTCGCGCGCGGCGCTGATCGAGGTGCTGGAAGAGGATTTGAACCAGTTCCTGATGCGGGCCGACAAGAAGACCCTGCGCGACGATGACAAGCTGGAAGAGGCGCTGCGCCGGATCACCCGCCAGTCTGCCCTGACCGAGATCGGCCGCAAACCGGAAGTGACGGTGGTGGTAAGCCGGATGCGCTGACCGGTTCAGTCGTCGGTCATATGGTGCCCACGCAGACGCAGGAACAGGCTCTGCTCGTCATCATTGCGAAAGAACGGAACCGAGGCGGGCGGGGTCATGTCCTGCGTCCGCTCGGTGATCTCGGCCAAGACCACCTCAGTAATGAAGGGCAGGTCGAATGTTCGCACCTCGCTCAGCGGGATCCATTGCAGATGCGACAGCTCGTCCGAGGCGCGCGAGAAATCGTCGGGATCACCGATGATGTGGGCCGCGTCGATCAAGAAAAACCGCGCGTCAAAGCGGCGCGGGCGACCGGGCGGTGTAATGGCGCGAAAGACGAACTGCAGACCTTGTGCCGAGGGCAGGTGCTTGGTCGCGGCGTAATCCTGCCAATCGTCGGGCACCGGTCCGTTCCACGTGCCGGGCTGGCCCAGGATCAGGCCGGTTTCCTCCCACAGTTCACGGATCGCGGCGACAGCAAGGGCGCTGCCGATATCTTCGGGCACATCTTCCGTCAGACGGTCACGGCACAGCGTGGGCAGCGGCGCGGCTAGCGCGATTTCACGGTCAGCGGCATCCACCGCACCACCGGGAAAAACGAACTTGTTGGGCATGAAGGCCGCCTTGGCCCCGCGCTGCCCCATCAGCACCGATGGGTTCGTCTCACGATCCCGCAATACGATGACGGTCGCGGCGTTCCGGATTGCTGTCTTGTCTTCGCTCATGCCCCAGCCTGTCTTGCGGGGCTCAGTCTGCCTGCCCGAAACCGTGCATGCGCCGCGCCCATTGATAGGCGACAACCGCGCCCTTCAGTCTGGGCAGAAGGTAGAGCGAGAGCGCCAGGCAACCAACCGCAAATATCAAAAACAGCGTCAGAGGTTCTGGACGCCATTGCACGAAGGTCACGTGCAGCGCCGGGGCCATCAGGTGACCGACCAGCAGAATGGTCAGATAGGCGGGCCCGTCATCGGCGCGGTGGTGATAGAAATCCTGACCGCATTCGCCGCAGGTATCATGCACCTTGAGATATTTGAACAGCAGCGACCCCTTGCCGCAGCGCGGACATTTGCGACGGAACCCCTTGGCCAGCGCAGGCCAGGTGGGACGATCTGATACGGGTTGGGTCGCTTCAATGGCTTGATCGGTCATGGTGCCCTCAATGCAAATCACCCGCCCTATTGCCCTGAAACGGCGCGACAGAAAAGGGTCTAGATCTGTCTTGCGTCCCCATGTCGCAAAAGGTGACAGGCCCGGGCATCTTAACACGCGCGCGGGGTGTCTGGAAAAAGTTTGTCCAGTCCGCGACGGATTTCAGTTTGGCCTGCGTTTGACCTACATGATCGGCGGCAGCGGGCCGTCGCACAAGAAAAGGAAGATCAGGATGAAACATGCAGGCTTTATCGGTGGGGTTGTTGTTCTGGCGACGGCAATCGCCGCAAGCAGCGCAATGGCCAAAGGGCCGGGCAAGGGCGTTGCCTTCGAGGTGCTGGATGCCGATGGCAACGGTCAGGTCACCATCGAAGAGGTGCAGGCCTGGCAGGAGCAGCGGTTCACTTCGGTCGACACCGATGGCAGCGGCATGCTGAGCCTCGAAGAGTTGCAGGCCGCAGGGCAGGCAAAAGCCAATGAGAAGGCGGCAAAGATGCTTGAACGTCGCGACGCCAACGGCGATGGTCAACTCAGCCAGGACGAGCTGCCCAAGCGGCGTGATCCGGCCAAGATGTTCGATCGGATGGACGCCAATGACGATGGCACTATCTCGCAGCAGGAATTCGCGGATGCGGGCCACAAGATGGGCAGGAAGCACGGCAAGCACAAGCACGGTGACGCGCAACAGAACTGATCCGTGTGGAAGACCTGCCGGTGATATCTTCGGCTGGGTCCGGTGACATCTCGACCGTGACCGGGCTCAGCGACGATACCCTGCTTGTGATGTTCGCCAAGGGCGACAGGCAGGCGGTGGTCGAGCTAACCAATCGGCTCGGCCCCCGGACCTATGCGGTGGCGCTGCGAGTATTGGGCAATCGGGCCGAGGCCGAGGATGTGGCACAAGAAACGATGATCCGGCTCTGGCGCATGGCCCCGGACTGGCAACAGGGGCAGGCCAAGGTGTCGACCTGGCTCTATCGGGTGACGCTGAACCTTTGCCTTGACATCAAGCGTCGCAAGAAACCGCTGGATATCGACGCGGTGCCTGAGCCTGAAGACAGCGCGCCGGGCCCGGCTGACAGGCTACAGGACGCGGCCCGACATGACGCCTTGCAGGCCGCCCTGATGCTACTGCCCGACAGGCAGCGCGAGGCGGTTGTATTGCGGCATATCGAAGAGCTGTCGAACCCCGAGATCGCGGGGATCATGGACATCAGCGTCGAGGCGGTCGAAAGTCTGACTGCCCGGGGCAAAAGAGCACTTGCCAAGGCCTTGGCCGACCGGCGTGCGGAATTGGGATATGGCGATGACTGAAGATGACAAGGAACTGGAGGCCCTGTTTGCCGACGCGCGCAACTCGCGGGACGAAATGCCCGATGGCCTGGCTACGCTCATGATGGCGGATGCGGTCCGCATTCAGCAGGATCATCTGACACAAGCCGAACCGATTCGAACCCGCCCCGGTCTTTGGGATCAGATACAGTCCTTGCTTGGCGGTTGGGCCGGGCTGGGCGGGCTTGCTGCGGCCAGCGCCGCCGGGGTCTGGATCGGTCTGGCACCGCCGGAATTCCTGCCGGATCCCGCCGGCATGGTGTTTCAGCAGGAGGAAGATCTGGAGCTGTTTCAGAGCTTTGCCTTCAATGATGTCACGCTGGAGGAGGGGTAAATGGCCGAAACCGTCTACAGAACCCGGACCTGGGTCAAACTGCTGCTTGGCGTCTCGCTGGCCTTGAACCTGGCGGTTGCGGGGTTGGCCGTTGGCGCGATGCTGCGCTTTGGCGGGCATGATCACAAGCGCCCGATGCCAAAAACGGTGGGATCCATGCTCTACCGGGCCTTGCCCGATGACGACCGCAAGACACTGCGCACGCAGACGCGTGAGTTGCACAAAGCCCGGCAGGGCGCCAAGGGCGCGGACCTGAAGGCGGTGATTGCCATGCTGGATGCCGATCCGTTTGATCCGCAGGCGTTGCGTTTGGTGATCAGCGAACAGGCCGAGGCCCGCAGCGCGGTTTTCATGGCGATGCAGAACGCCTGGATCGAGCAGGTTCTGACCATGGATGATGCCGAGCGGCAGGTCTATGCAGAAAGGTTGGAAGAGCTGGCACAGCGCGGGCGCAAAAAGGGTAGCAAGAAGTAACCTCAGCCGGCCTGCTGCAGCATGTAACAGTTTCGCCCCGCATGTTTGGCGTCATAAAGCGCCTTGTCGGCCTGCGCGATCAGGCGGTCGATATCACTTTGTCCCGATGCCGTGTTCTCGGGCTCGCCCACCACGACACCGATGCTGGCCGTGACCAGGATGGGGGCGTTGCCAGCACCCACCTTGAAGGGCTGCGCGTTGATCTGTCGGCACAGGCGCGCCGCAACACGGTCCGCATCCTCGCGGGGCGTGTTGGGCAACGCGACCATGAATTCCTCGCCCCCGATCCGGGCAATTAGGTCCTGCGCGCGCAGGTTGCTGCGCAGGCGGTGGGCGGTTTCGATCAGCACCGCGTCGCCTGCCGCATGTCCATAGGTGTCGTTGATCGCTTTGAAGTGATCGAGATCGACCATCATCACGGCAAAACCCGCATCGGGTGTCTTGGGCCCGCGCAGCAGCCGGCCCAAAGCGGGCAGGGCATATCGGCGATTATAAAGCCCGGTCATCGAATCCCGTGTTGCCGCCCTCAACCCTGCCTGCACGCTGTCGCGGTAGCGGTCGGCGCGGGCCTTGCGGCGCAACAGCGTCTCCAGCCGCAGCGCAACCTCACGGGCGCAGAACCCGCCAATCAACACGTCATCGGCCCCCAGATCCAGCGCGGTTGCAGCGCGCTGGGTGCTGGGCAGTTTGGGCACCGCGATCACGGCGGCGTTGCGGGTCAACCCACGCGCGCGCAGATCAGCCAGCAGGCGCAGGCCTGCCGCTCCTTCCGAAAGCTCCACAATGAGCGCATCCGGCGCGGCCTGACCGGGCAGGCCATGAAGCCCGTTGCAGGTGACAAGATCCAGCCGGTGGCCCACCTGCTCGCGCAGTTGCGTGCGCCAGACCGCTCCGGTGCCGCAGCTTTGCGCGATCACTGCGACCGAGGCGGTCCGCTCTGCCGGGGCAAAGGGGCTGGGCGCTTCGTCGAACCCCACCGCTTGCGACGCGGATTGGCGCTGCAACTCGCCCAGATTGCCATGGATACGGATCAGGCTGCGGATACGGGCCAGCAGGATCACGTCATTGCAGGGCTGGCACAGTACATCGTGTATGCCCGCCGCCAGCGCCCGCAGCTTTGCGCCGCGATCATTCTGGCGCGCGATCGCGATCATCGGAATGTTGGCGGTGCCGCTTTCAGCCTGCAGCATTCGGTGGAGCCCCAGCGCATCGCCATCGGGCAGGTCCATCGCCGAGATGATCAGGTCGGGATGCGTGCGGTGGATCAGCGGCATCACGCCTTCAAGCGTTGCGGCCTGTACCACATGATACCATGCGGCCGACAACTGAACCTTCAGCATGATCCGGTTGGTGGACACGCCGTCCAGTATCAAAATCGTTCCCTGCATCGAAGCATCCTATCGACAAGTGCTTTTCATTCCTTCCGATTTGTTTAAGAAACTGGTTAAGAATCCCTTTCCGTAGCCGTAAAGACCGGAGGCTCGATGACCTTTTCCGCCCCTGCAGCCGAGACGCTGGCGCTGCGCGCGCTGACCTGGCTGGTCGGAAATGACGAGTTGCTGCCGATCTTTCTGGGATCGACCGGCGCAGATGAGGCGCAACTGCGCGCAAGCGCCGGAGATTCTGAGTTTCTGCTCTCGGTGCTGGATTTCCTGATGATGGACGATGCCTGGATCGTTGCCTTTTGTGATGCCAACACCGTTCCCTATGACCAACCGATGCAGGCCCGTGCTGCCCTAGCGGGCGAGGCCGGGATGCACTGGACCTGACCCACCAAACCGGAGACCCTGATGCAGATCGACGCCATTCTGTTTGACAAGGACGGAACCCTGTTTGACTTCGCCACCACGTGGGAGACCTTTGCCTGTGCCCTTATGATGAAGCTGGCAGAGGGTGACCATACTCGCGCGGCGCAGCTGGGTGAAGTGATCGGCTTTGACCTGCACGCCCGTCGTTACCACCCCGACAGCATCGTGATTGCGGGAACGCCCGCAGAAATCGTCGAGGTGCTCGCGCCTTCCATACCCGGCATGACCAAGCCCGAACTCATCGACATGCTGAATCATGAGGCCTCCAAGGCCCCGCAGGCCGAGGCGGTGCCGCTGATCCCGTTTCTCGATCACCTGCGTGGCCAGGGTATCAAGCTTGGCGTTGCCACCAACGACGCCGAAGCGCCTGCACGCGTGCACCTGGGCGGGGCCGGGGTGCAGGACCGGTTCGATTTTATTGCGGGGTCGGACAGCGGCCATGGGGCCAAGCCCGAACCTGGGCAGTTGCTTGCCTTCGCCACTTATGTCGACGTCGCGCCCGAACATGTCGCCATGGTCGGCGACAGCACTCATGACCTGATCGCGGGCCGCGCCGCGGGGATGCGGACCGTGGGCGTGCTGACTGGCCCGGCGCCAGTGCAAGAACTTGCCCCTCATGCGGATGTGGTCCTGAACAATATCGGCGAAATCCCGGCCTGGCTGGGTCTCTAGCGCGCCTCAACTCGCAAAACCGCCGGTAAAGGATTGAAAAGCGACGTTACAGGTCGCGGACAGAGCGGCAGCGCGCGGCGCATCTGAGGCTTCCTCGAAAGAAGCGAAGGGAGATGTGCCATGAACCAGAGCGCCACACGCAGGAAACGGGGCGGAGGCCGTGCCGGTGCCGCCGCCCGGCGGGGATCAGCGGTCATCGAGCAGATGCCCTGGCGCATCCCGGTCAATATCGACCGACCCGTCGAACCGCTTGGCCCCGAAGGCATCGAGGCCATCCATGACGGCGCGATGCGCATCCTCGAAGAAATCGGAGTTGTCTTCCTGAACGAAGAAGCACTGGGCATCCTGCGCGAGGCCGGGTGCTCGGTCGAGGGTGACGTGGTGCGGATGGGCCGTGATTTCGTCATGGAGATGGTGGGCAAGGCCCCCAGCCAGTTCACGCTCACTCCGCGCAATCCCGACCGCCAGTTGACGGTGGGGGGCAATGCCATGTTGTTTGGCAATGTCTCTTCGCCGCCGAATTACTGGGATATGGAGATTGGCAAGAAGGTCTCGGGCAATCGCGAGCAATGCCGGAACCTGTTGAAGCTGACGCAATATTTCAACTGCATCCACTTCGCGGGCGGGTATCCGGTGGAGCCGGTCGATATCCATGCCTCGGTCCGGCATCTGGATGTGCTCTATGACAAACTGACGCTCAGCGACAAGGTGATGCACGCCTATTCGCTGGGCAAAGAACGGGTCGAAGACGTGATGGAGATGGTGCGCATCGCCGGGGGCTTGAGCGATGAAGAGTTCGAAGCTTCGCCGCGCATGTATACCAACATCAACTCGACCTCGCCGCTCAAGCACGACTACCCGATGATCGATGGTTGCCTCCGGCTGGCGCGGCGGGGACAGGCGATTGTGGTGACGCCCTTCACGCTGGCCGGTGCGATGGCGCCTGTCACGATGGCGGGTGCAGTGGCGCAATCGCTGGCCGAGGCGCTTTGCGCGATCGCACTATTTCAGTATGTCAGGCCGGGAATTCCCTGTGTTATCGGGACCTTCACGTCCAATGTTGACATGAAATCGGGCGCGCCTGCCTTTGGCACGCCGGAATATATGCGCTCCACCCAGATGACCGGACAGATGGCGCGGTTCTACGGCTTGCCGATGCGGTCCTCGGGCGTCTGCGCCGCAAATGTGCCTGATGGTCAGGCGATGTGGGAGACCTCGAATTCGCTCTGGGCGGCGGTGCAATCGGGCACCAACATGGTCTATCACGCGGCCGGATGGCTTGAGGGCGGGCTGATCGCCAGCCCCGAGAAGTTCATCATGGATTGCGAGATTCTACAGCATATTCAGCGCTATATGGAGCCTTCTGTAACCGCGACAACGCCTCAGGACATCGCGCTGGAGGCGATTAGCGAAGTCGGAAATGACGGTCATTTCTTTGGCATTCAACACACTCAGGACCGCTATAGCACAGCCTTCTACCAACCCTATCTGAGCGATTGGCGCAACTTCGAAGCTTGGGAAGAGGCAGGCGCAATCTGGACGGCGGAGCGTGCCCATCACATGTTCAAAGAGATCATCGGCGCGTTCGAGGCCCCGGCCATGGATGCGGGCATCCGTGACGAGTTGGCCGATTTCGTGGCACGCAGAAAGGCCGAAGGCGGCGCGCCCACTGATTTCTGACCCGAATATTTTTTGATCACCCTGGCATGTTGGGACTTTCTTAATCCTTTCGGCGCGACACTGTGCCGACGCAGATTGGGGTGAGGTCATGCATGGGCTTATAAACAGGGCGATCCAATCCTTCGTGTGCCACAGTTTTGGCCGCGAATGCTGGCTGCGGGTGACCGAAGCCGCCGAGCTCGGGTTTGTCGAATTCGAACCGATGCTGGTCTATGAAAACAACTGTACCGACAAGCTGCTGGTTGAGATCGTGCGCGATCTGGGCCGCAACCGGCGCGACCTGTTGGAAGATCTTGGAACATATCTGGTCTCGAACCCCAATACCGAATCTCTGCGGCGCCTGTTGCGATTCGGTGGGGTAACCTATGTGGAATTCCTGCATTCGCTGGACGATCTGCCCGACCGGGCACGCATGGCGGTGTCCGACCTGACGCTGCCCGGGTTGGAATTGCGCGAGTACGCGCTTGGCCATTATACGCTGACTTGCCAGCCGGGTCTGCCGGGCTATGCCGATGTCATGACCGGTGTGCTGCGTGCCATGGCAGATGATTATGGCGCATTGGCGATCCTCGATCACAAGGGGGTGACGGGCAATGCCGAGATCATCGAGATCACCTTGATCGAAAGCTCTTTTGCCGAAGGGCGCAGTTTCGAATTGGGGGCGCGCGCGGGATGACCGAGGCCGAGCTTGGAGAAATGTTGGGGCGGCTTTGTCCGATGCATCTGACACTGAACGCCACCGGGCATGTGACAGAGGCCGGTGCCACAATCCGCAAGCTGCGCCCGGGCAGCAGCTTGCTGGGCGCGCGGTTTCTGGACCTGTTCGAGGTTTTGCGCCCGCGCCGCGTCATGTCGATGGAGGAACTGCTAACCGTGTCCGAAGGGCGGCTGCACCTGCGCTTCCGCGACGATCCGCAGACCGCGCTGAAGGCCAGTCTTGCACCGCTGGGAGAGGGGGCGGTGGTGAACATGTCGTTTGGTATCTCGCTTTTGGATGCGGTGGGCGATTACGGGCTCAGCGGGGCTGACTTCGCGCATACCGATCTGGCGATTGAACTGCTCTACTTGATCGAGGCGAAATCAGCCGCCATGGAGGCGTCGCGCAATCTCAATGCCCGGCTTCAGGGCGCCAAGATCGCCGCCGAGGAACAGGCGTTCTCCGACACGCTGACCGGCCTGAAGAATCGCCGCGCGCTGGACCTGATCCTGCATCGCTATCTGGGCGCGGCAGTGCCGTTTGCGCTGATGCATGTGGATCTGGACTATTTCAAAACCGTCAACGACACGTTGGGCCATGCTGCGGGCGATCACGTGCTGCAACAGGTCGCGCGTATCATGGTGGACGTGACCCGCAGCGACGACACCGTGGCGCGGGTTGGCGGGGATGAGTTCGTGATTGTCTTTCCCAAGCTGCGGGACCGACATAAGCTGGACACGATCGCGAGACGGCTGATCGAACGTCTGGAAACTCCTATCGGTTATAATGCAGAGGAATGCCGCATTTCCGGCAGCATGGGCACCGTGCTGTCCGACCAACTGACGGGGGTCGAGGCGGGCGAACTGCTGCATGCCGCCGATCTAGCACTTTATGCGGCCAAGCATGGCGGTCGCGCCGGGCACCGATTCTTTGACCCGTCGATGATCGCGCCGCCTTTGCCCTGTGCCCCGGAACCCCCGGACTGCATCAATTGACCCGGCATTGCACCGCAATCGGACCGGCGGATTTTCACGACCCTGTATGCGCGCACAAAGACGGGGGCTTGCGGCCCGCGAAGCCTGCGTCATAAACTCGCCGAAAGTGGTTAGGAGGCGCATCGCACCCCAACAGGGACGGGCGCCTGGGTGATTATGCGGTTTCTCGTTGCGGCTTTCGCCTTCGTGCTTGTCACCCTGATTGGTGTCTCTGCCACGTTGCTTCTGCAATCGTGTGGTGTTCGCCTGCCGTTTTCCGACCGCGTGATCTCGTTCTGCGAAGACCCCGCGTCTGAACGTCTCCGGGCTGATCTGGCCCGGAGTGACGTCACCAATGCTGATCTGATCGCGCGGGTGAAACAATTGGAACACGAGCTGGCGCTCTATTACTGCAAGGCAGATCCGCCGCCCCCTCCGCCGCCGCCGCCACCCCCTCCGCCACCGCCACCGCCGAAACCCAAGACCCCCAGCGGGCTGGACCCGGACGCGTTCGACAACAAGGACATCTCGGTGATGGAGGGCTGCTGGGAGCTGTCATCGGATTATGCGGTGCGCGAAATCAACACCGGCAAGATCGAACGGTTCCGCTATTGGCGCATCTGTTTCGACCGCAACGGCAACGGTACGCAGGTGATGCGCTCGACCGGTGGGATCCGCTGCGAGGGGCGTCTGTCCGGGCGGTTGCCTGGCAATGGCCGCCTGACAATGCGCGAGCCGGGTAACCTGCAATGCGACAACGGCTCGTCCATTTTCCGCCGCGACATAAATTGCAGCATCGACAATCGCGGCAACGCAAATTGCGATACCTATCAACCGGAAACCAACGGCCGCAGCTCTGCAACGCTGCGGCGGGCGCGGAGGTAACCTCATGGCCAATCAGTTCCTGTCCAAGATCCGCGTGGCCCCGGACGATTTCGTGCGGGCGGGTGACGTGCCGGTGCTGGAGCGTCACGCCGAATTGCAAGTGCTGCTGTCGGAACGGGCGGGGCCAGAAGTGGCGTGTTTGTTCGCCGAGCCGCTGATCAGCCGCGGCAATGACGAGGCTGCACCGACCGTTGCCTGGTATGCCGATGCGACCGGAGAGGCACAGCCGCTCAGCCGGTTGAGCCCCGCCGAGCAAGACCGGATCTCGGCCTATCTGTCCGACCATCTGCGACCGCTGCGGACGCTGGCCGAAGATCCGGCGCAGAGCGGTCTGGCCTGGGGCGCGCTGACCACTTTCGGGGCAGAAGATGTGATGGTGGCGGATGGCCGCCCCTTCATCGTGAACTGGGGACTGATGCCCGACGGGCGCGGGGCCAGCGCGGCAGCGCGGCCTGCGCATTTTGAAGCCACATTGGGCCGTTTCATGCGCCTGCCCACAGCTGCCCCGAAACCCTCAGTCGCGCCTGCGGTTGCTGTAGCGCCGGTGGCGGCACAGCCTCCGATCGATGACTCCGCGCCCCGGACCCGCCTGTCCCCATTGGCTTGGGTGCCGTTGCTCGTGCTGTTGCTGATCGCTGCGGCGGTGCTGTTCTGGCTCTTGCAGCCGGGCACAAGATTGTTGCCGAAAGAGCCGCCGCGCATAACCGAGGCCGGGACGCTGGAAGCGCAAAACGCGCTTAACGCCAGCCTGCGTGAGCGCATCGCTTCGCTGGAAACCGCGCTGGACGGTGCGATTTGTCGCGCCGATGGTGTGCTGATCCTGCCCGGTGGCCTGACACCCGAAGGCTTGCTGCCGCCCGCCGAGGGCACCGCATTCCCCGAACAGGCCGAAGCCGCCCCCGATGCGCTGCTGCCCAACAAGGCCGACCGCGTTCTGGTGCCCAACCCCGAGGCGCCCGACCAGCCCGACGATCTGGTTAGCCATCTCGACAACCGCACTGTTCTGGTTCTGGCCGAGGGACCCTCCGGCGTTGCGGCAGGGTCGGGTTTTTCCATCGGTGACGGTCATATCCTGACAAACCAGCATGTCATCGACCTTGGCGCTGATACGCGTGTTGTGGTGATTGGTAAGGCCTTGCCCGAGCCTCAGGCGGCCACCGTTGTCAAGGCCTCCGGCCCGCTGGCCGAAACCGGCGACGATTTCGCGCTGTTGCAGATCGAGGCAAGTGATCTGCCCGGCTTCACCTTTCATCAACCGCCATCGTCGCTGCGCCTGAGCAACGTGATTGCGGCGGGTTTTCCCGGAGACGTTCTGGAACTGGACCTCGATTTCGCCGGGCTGATGCGCGGTGACGCGAGCGCTGTGCCGGCACTGACCGTGACCGATGGGATCGTGAACACTGAACAGCAACTGGCGCCGGACACCAATGTCCTGATGCATTCCGCACCGCTTAGCACTGGCAATTCCGGTGGTCCGCTGGTGGATATGTGCGGGCGGGTTGTGGGGATCAACAGTTTCGTGCGCAAGGGGCCGTTACAAAACCGCAGCTACGCGCTGGCAGTGCCGGATGTGCTGGAGTTCCTGCAAGGCACGCCGGCGCAGCCGGTGCTGACCGAGGAGGTCTGCGCGCCGCAGGTCCGCCCGCAAATCGCCCAATCGATCCCGACAGAGGAGTAATGTCGGGTGTTTGAAGCACTGCTCACAACCACCACCTCGGAAGGGCTGCAACCGCTGGGTACGGCGGCGCAACGCTCTTATGAGCTGGTGACCGGCGCGTTGCGGCAACGACTGGGGGCAGACTATGCCTATCTACTGGCCGAGCCGGTCAGCACGCCCCATGGCGACCGCATCGACTGGCACGCGCCGATGGCAGGGCAGCCGTTGCGCCTGTCTGATCTCGCGGCTGAAGAGCAGGACGCGCTCAAGGCGCGGCTGGGCGAAATGATTGCCGCAATTCTGTCTGAAGCGGAGACGCTGGAGGCCGGGCCGGGCTCGGACGAGCGCCGCTTGGGCGAGGCGTTGCGCAACGCGGTGGAAATCCCGTCCGAGGACATGATCCACGTGATCCGCAGCGCTGATGGCGATCACCCGGTGCTGGTGCATTGGGCCTGGGTCAGCGGCGAGCGGATGGCTGTGCGCGGGGTGCTGACCAAAATGGTGCCGCGCGCGCAACCGCTCAGCGCGGTGCAATCCGGCCCGGTGGCCAGCGTCTGGACCAGCCCGGTCTGGTGGTGGTTGATCCTGCTGGGCTGGCTGCTGCTGGCGGCCCTGTTGGCGCTGATCCTCTATTTGATGATCCACCCTTGCGGGCTGAGCCCGTTTGGCCCAGATCATTGCCATGAAGAGACAGCGGAACTGTCGGCGGCCTATTCCGAGTATCAGGTGCTGGGCGACCGTGTCGCACGCCTGCAGCATGAGATCGCGTTGACTGACCGCGCCTGCAGGCCGGTGGTGCCGATTGCCCCCGCTGAGGCCCCTGCGGAACCCGCCGCGCCGCAGCCCGAGGAAGAAGGCGGGCTGTTGCCAAATCTCATCCAGAAAATCAAGCGCTTGGCAGGGCTGGAGGATGCGTCCTACACTGTGCCCGAAGCGCCGAATTGAAGCCCGAATTGAGAGACGTGAATGCAAAGCAGTGAACACCTAGCCCGGTTGGTCGATTGGCGCGACGAGGTGACGCTTGTGCCCTATTCGGGCGTGCAAATTCTCGATTTCGGATTCCGTTTGGATCAGGTCGAGGTCAAGAACGCGCGGTTCATCGAACGTCAGGTCGGCGGCGATGACGCCAATGAGGAATGGGCGTTGATGCCGCTCACCGGCGACGCCGAGACCGATGAGGCGATAGAAGAGGCCGCACGCGACGATGACGACTCCTATTCGGTGCGTCCCATAGCTGCGTTAGAACCATTTCTGTCGAAATGGGTGCCGGTGCCGGTGCTGCGCATCAAGACGGATCGTGGCCCGGGTGGCGAGGAACGCTTCGATCCCGGCCCCTCGACCTGGGCGCGGATGCGGGTGGTGGAACTGGACAGCCCCGAGGGCGAAGGCGGCAATACCCATCGCGTGCAACTGGCCATCGATACCGCCTTGATCGAGGCCGCACAGGCGGACCGCTATCTGGCGCCCGAGCGCGCGGATGCCGAGAAATCCCGCGAGTTCCGCTTCGTGTCCGATCCTGCGCATATGGACTGGTTCCTGCGCCGGTTGGACAGCGACGGCGACGGGCAGGCGCTTGATCTGCAGAAGTGGGTGTCCGACTGGCTGGAGGAGGCGTTTATCGCCTTCAAGCGCGCAGAACGGCCCGGCAGGCGGATCACCCCTGACACGCTGCCACACAAATTCGAGCATTGGGCGCGCTATCTTGCGTTTCTGCGGCTGGTCAATCATGCGGTTAGCGTGCCACGTCTGCGGCTGGCCAACACCGTCTCGCAGCGCGACGGGATGACGCCGGTGGATGTGGAACTGGTGCTGGATGTGGGCAATTCGCGTACCTGCGGCATCCTGATAGAGCGGTTCCCGGGCGAGACGCGGCTGGATCTGGCGCGATCATATCCTCTGGAAGTCCGCGACCTGTCGCAGCCCGAGCGGACCTATTCGGGCCTCTTCGAAAGCCGAGTGGAGTTCTCCGAGTTCCGCATGGGCGACGAACGCTTTGCCAGCCGCTCGGGCCGACGCAACGCCTTCATCTGGCCCAGCTTCGTGCGTACCGGACCCGAGGCGCTGCGGCTCGTCGCAGGCGAGGAGGGGACCGAGACGGCCTCGGGTCTTTCGAGTCCCAAACGCTATCTCTGGGATGACACGCCCTTGCAGCAGGACTGGCGGTTCCATCACCACTCCGATCCCAACAACCTGCCGAAATCGCTGCGGGCGGGGATGCGGTTTCTAAATGAAAACGGCGATGTGCTGGAACAGATCGCCGCCGATGAAAAGGCCCGGCTGCGCCCGCGCGGCAAATCGCAAACCAACCCGGCGATCCGGCCCCGGTTTGCGCGCGCCTCGCTCTTCGGCTTCATGCTGGCCGAGATCATCGCCCATGCGCTGATCCAAGTGAACGCGCCCGCAAGCCGGGCGCGGCGGGCGCAATCGGAACTGCCGCGCCGCCTTGACCGGATCATACTGACCCTGCCCACCGCGACCACCGCGCAGGAACAGGCGATAATCCGGTCCAAGGCCAAGGGTGCGCTATCGCTGGTGTGGTCGCTGATGGGGCTAAGCTCGGGCGAAAGCGCGATCTCGCAGCCCCCCGAACTGATCGTGGAATGGGACGAGGCCAGCTGCACGCAGCTTGTCTATCTCTATTCAGAACTCACCCAAAAATTCGATGGCCGAATCGACCGGTTCCTTGAGCTCAAAGGCCGCCCGCGCGCGCGCTCCGACGGGGCTGATCCGACGCCGTCGTTGCGTTTGGCCTCCATTGACATCGGTGGCGGCACAACCGACCTGATGGTCACCACCTATTGGGGCGAGGCGGGGCGTGTGCTGCACCCGCGCCAGACTTTCCGCGAGGGGTTCCGCGTGGCCGGTGACGAGTTGTTGCAACGGGTCATCGCCTCGATCATCCTGCCGGGACTGCAAACGGCGATCGAGGTGAGCGGCGGGCGCTACGCCGCCGAGAAGATCCGAGAGTTATTCGCGGGCGATACCGGTGGCCTCGATCAGCAGAGCATCCAGAAACGGCGGCAATTTGCGCTGCGCGTGCTGATGCCGCTGGCTGTGGCTATTCTGGAGGCCTGTGAGACCGCAGATGAGTTTGCCCCGCTCGATCTGACGATTGCCGATATCCTGCCACTGTCGGACAGCGGTGATGCCAGCCTGCCGGATGTGCTGACCGACTATATCGAACAACCCGCCCGAACGCTTGGCGCTGAGGAGTTCCATCTGCGCGATGTGGTACTGTCCTTCAGCCGGGACGAGGTGGATGCCATCGCCCGCGAGGTGCTGCAAAAGGCGCTGGGCAATATGGGCGAGGTGATCGCGCATCTGGGTGTCGACGTGGTGCTGATCACCGGGCGTCCATCGCGCCTGCCTGCGGTACGCGCGATCCTGCAGGAGATGATGGTAGTGCCGCCGCACAGGCTGATCCCGATGCACAGCTACAAGACCGGGCGATGGTACCCGTTCCGCGATCCGGTGACCCAGCGCATCGGCGATCCGAAATCCACGGTCGCAGTGGGTGGCATGCTGATCGCGCTCAGCGAGGCACGCATCCCTAACTTCAAAGTGATGACCGGAGCCTTCCGCATGCGCTCCACCGCCCGCTATATCGGTGAAATGGATACATCGGGGCAAATTCTGGCAGATCGCGTGTTGTTTTCTGAGGTTGATCTGGACGCGGGTAAATCAGCGCAGGATCTTGAGGCAAGCGTGAAGATGTATACGCCGATCCATCTGGGCGCGCGGCAGTTGCCGCTGGAACGCTGGACGACGACACCGCTCTATCGGCTGGATTTCGCGACCCAGTCGGCGCAGGGCCGGGCACCCTTGAATGTCACGTTTGAGCGCACAGAGTTTGACGGGGACAGCGATGTGGAAACCTCCGACACCGTATTGAGGCGCGAAGCCATGCGCGAGGCGTTCTCGGTCACTGAGGTTGAGGACGCCGAAGGCGACAGCATGAAGCCGGGCGAGGTGCATCTGCGCCTTCATACGCTGGGGTTCGAGGATGAATATTGGATCGATACCGGACTTTTCCGGCTGTAGGTTGAGAAGATGAGCACAGACGTACAGGAACAGCTTGCACAGGAATGCGCCCGTATCGCCTCGGTCTGCGGCGAGGCGCTGACCTGGGTGCAGGACCCCGGCAATGGTGATCTGCTGGGGGCCGAGGCGCGGTCGCTGATCCGGTTGATGCGACAATCGGCGCGGCGTTCGCGGCGGTTGAGCCGGTCGGCGCGGACCCGCATGTCGGTCAGCGTGTTCGGCCCCAGCCAGGCGGGCAAATCCTTTCTGGTCTCGGTGCTGGCCCGACCCGAGAACGGGCGTCTGGTGGCGGATTTCGAGGGGTCGGACGGTCAGCTGGATTACATCCGCCAGATCAACCCCGAGGGCGAAGGGGAAAGCACCGGTCTGGTGACGCGGTTCACCATGGAACGCGCGCCCAGCCCCGCGGGCTTTCCGATCCGGTTGAATCTGCTCTCTGAGGCAGACATCGCCCGCACAATGATCAATTCATTCTTCATGGATGGCGACCGGTCCGAACCGGTCCCGGAACCGGGCGATATCGCGGCGCATCTCGATCAGTTCAAACCGCGCGCAGGCACGGTACAGCCGGGACTGGATGAGGATGACGTGCATGAGATCGCCGAATATGTCGACAGCCATTTCGGGCGAGAGGCCTATGCCACCGCGCTGCGCCCACTCTGGGAAGAGGCCGCGCAAATCCTGCCGGGCCTGTCGCGTGTGGACCGGGCCGCGTTTCTGTCGCTGCTTTGGGGCGGTCATGCGCCGTTTTCCGAGCTCTACCTGACCCTTGCCGATGCGCTGGCGCAGCTCGATCATGCGGCGCAGGTCTATGCCGGGCTGGATGCGCTGGTGCCGCGCGAGGCCTCGATCATCGACGTCAAAACGCTAAGCGGGGCGGCAGATGGTACGCCACTCAGCGTGACCACCGAACAGGGGCGGCAGGCAACGCTGCCACGTTCGGTCATTTGCGGGTTGGCAGCCGAACTGGTGCTGCCGATGCGCGACCTGCCGTCGCAAATGTTTGCGGATACCGATCTGCTGGATTTCCCCGGCGCACGGAACCGCTTCGAACAAGACCTATCGAAAGCCTTTGAAAGCCCTGATAATTTGCTTCCCGAACTGCTCTTGCGGGGCAAGGTGGCCTATCTCTTCGATCGCTATGTCGAGGATCAGGAAATCACTTCAATGCTGCTGTGTATTCCGGACAGCAACATGGAAACGGTGGATCTGCCAGGGTTGGTGCAGAACTGGATCGCCAAGACCCATGGCCCGACGCCCGAGGCCCGGCGGGCGGCGGATTGCGTGCTGTTCATGGTGCTGACCAAGTTCGACAAGCATCTGTCGGACAGCGCGGCAGAGGGCGGGGACGAGACCCGGTTCGACCGGCGAATGCAGGCCTCACTGTTGGAGAAATTCGGCAAGGGCAGTGACCCGTGGGTCAGCGAATGGCAGACGGGCCAGAGCTTTGACAACTGCTTCTGGTTGCGCAATCCGAACTATTATGTCGACGGGCTGATCGACTATGACGAAGACCGCCGCGAGCTACGCCTGCGCCCCGAAAAAGAGGCGCGGTTGGCCGAGCTGCGCTCAGGCTGTGTACAGGCGCCGTCGGTGCAGCGGCACTTCGCGTCACCCGAGGCGGCTTGGGATGCGGCGCTATCGCTTAACGATGGCGGGGTGAACTACCTCGCGCAACATATTGAGAAGGTGTGTAAACCCGACAGCAAGTTGGTGCAGATCAGGGCGCAGTTGCGGCAAGTCATAGATGAGCTCGCGCGCGCCATGGCCCCGTTCCATGTCTCGGATGATGTGGAAAAGCGCATTGCCGAGAAACAAGATGCCGCTGCGCGCGTCATCGACGATCTGGAACAGGTTCTGTCTCGACACCGCTTTGGCGCGCTGGTTTCGGCCCTGATGGTCGATCAGGAAGAGATCGAAGGCCGGATCAGCCGGGTACCCAGTTCGATCCGCATCACAAACGCGGTGAACGCGGCCGAAGGCGGCAGCGCTGGCCTGCAACGCCCGGGCCGTCCGACGCAGCGCTCGCAGGGCACACCAGACGGCATCCGCACCATGACCCTGGAGCAGTTTCAGGCAGAAACCGCGTTGGAGGCCTGGATCGAAGGCATGAAGGCGCTGCGCAGCGATGCGATGCGGCTTCGGGCCTATGGGATCGGTGAAGGCACATCGGGTGATCTGGTGGCTGAACTGATCCAGGCGGCACGACGCACCGATCTGAGCGACCGCACAGCGGACATTTTGCGTGAGGTGAATTTTGGACTGACGGTTGAGAAACAGGCGCAACCGGCCTCGATTCTGGGGGCTGAAGCGATCAATGGTTTTGTCTCGACCCTAGGCATGCAGGATGTGGCCGAGGCCGACAGGCCCAAGGTGCAAAACAGTGATGGTAGCGAGCGCGCGATCTTCGTGACGCCGGCACCGTCGGATAGCGCCGATGATTTGCCGCAGCAGCCGCGTCCGACAGCGCAGAGTTTCTGGACCGACTGGGTCTTTGGCCTGGATGCAATGTTTGTCGCCAATGCCAAGGACGGTCTGGGCGGGCAGGTCGATGTGGATCAGAATCTGGCGCTGGGCCGCATTCTCGGCGCATTGAACGGGCAGGGCGGATGAGGATCAAAGTCCACCCGGACCCCCAGAACCCCTCGGGCGGGTTTGCCTTTCTGGAACTGCCCGGCGAATCGATGCCGGATCAGGTGCGCGTGGCGGTGCAGGATGCCTATTCCGGGCGCTGGCTGCATCCGTATGCGGGGGTAGCAGAGGAGCCGAACTGGCAGCCGCAAATGCAGGAGCTTGGCCCGTTCGACATCTTCCGCCATGACGGGGCCGACTGGTTGCGGCTGGGACCCGAAGTGGTGAACCGGCTGGAGGAATACACCGCACTGCGGTTCCGGATCGACGGCAAGCAGTACGAGGCGATTTGGCCTGACAGTGTTGCGCCGCGCACGGAAAAAGCGGTGCCGGGGGCGTTGCGGGTCACCACGCGCGCGCAACCGGTCGTGGAGCCGGTCCAGGTGAAATTGCCGCCAGAACCTGTTGAACCAGAAACGGAAATTGCCTCAGTTGAATCAGTGGAAACTCCGCCGAAACGGCGCGGTTATGCGCTCTGGCTGGGCGTGCTATTGCTGCTCTGTGCGGCGGGCGCGGCGGCGTGGTATATGCTGTCCGAAGAGAGTGACTCGATCACACCGGAGGGCCTGACGCCGGTCGCCGAGACCAGCGGCTCTGCCTGTGCCTTGCCCGCGCTTCGGGCACTGGGCGGGTTCGATGCACAGATTGCGGCGGTGCGAGACTGCGGATCGGATGTATCGCCCGATGCGGCTCTGACCCTGATTGAGACCGCCGCCAAACAGGGCAACCCGGAGGCGCTGACACTGTTCGGTACGCTTTATGACGGCGACGAACTTGCCCCGCGGATCGAGAACCTGACCGGGCTCACATTTGCCGATGATCCGGCACAGGCGGCGGAATACTACGCCGGAGCGGTGGCGGCGGGCTCAGGTGAGGCTCAGGCGCGGCTTGACGCAACCTGTGCGCGGCTCGACGGGTCCTCGCTGACGCTGGAAAAGGGGGCATTTGATGATTTCTGCCGTTAAATCCGCCGCAATCGCCCTTGGCTTCGCAATGATGCTGACGACCCCGTCCAGTGTCTCGGCGGCAGATCGGCCCTTGCTGGCTGAGGGGCGAAAGACTGTCTATCAGCGGGTTTTGACCCGTCCGGGCGCCCTGCAATTCTCGGAACCAGATGGCGGTGTTCTCCGCCAATATCCCGCCTTTCAGCCGCTTTATGTCTATGCCACTCAGCCCGGCTGGTACCAAGTGGGCCGTTCGATTTCCGAGGGGCCTGACGGTTGGCTGCGCGCCGATCAGGCGGTGGAATGGAAACAGAATATTGTCGCCGCTTTCACCAACGCTGCGGGTCGGCAACGGCAGGTGATGTTCGACAGCGAAGAGCGCCTACGCGACCTGATGGAAAACGACGCACTGCAGTCCGAACAGGCGCAGATCCTGCGCGAAGTGTCTGAAGGTGCGCTTGCGCCTGAGCGCGGTGTGGTGGCAGCAGAGCCCGAGGAATATATCAACATCGTTGAACGGCTTTACCTGATGCCGATCCTCGATTTCACCCAGGACCTGCACCCGCTGAATTACGAGGATAACCTGCTGATGCAGGTCGCCTCGGTGCCGCTGCGCGAAGATGGCGCGCAGGCGGGCATGATCGCCGATAATTTCGATGCGGGCATCGTGTTTGTCCTTGATACCACCAGTTCGATGGACCCCTATATCCAGCGCACGCAGGCGGCGGTCGCAAAGATCATCGGTGATATTCAAGGCACCGAGGTTGGCTCGCGCGTGCAGTTCGGCGTTGTAGCATTTCGCGACAATGATGCGGCTGCCCCGGGCCTTGAATATCGCACCAGAACGCTTCTGCCGCTAGAACGGCGTGATGATCAGACGCAGGTCGTCTCGACCATCCGTGCGGCGTCCAATGTGGCCCGCGTCAACTCGCCCGGATTCAACGAGGACAGTTTGGCCGGGGTCGAAGATGCTCTGGAAGGCACCAACTGGTCAGGGAGCGATGGCGATCCATTCGATGCGCGGATCGTGGTACTGATCACCGATGCCGGGCCGAAGGATGCCCGCGACCCTAACGCTCGCTCCGGGATTGGCCCCGCCGAATTGCAGCGTGCGGCGCAGGACAAGGGCGTTGCCGTTATGACCCTGCATCTGCAGACACCTGCCGGGGGCGCGGCGCAACATGCTTATGCCGAAAACCAATACCGCCAGCTCTCGCGCTTCAATGACGAGACCTTTTACTATGGCATTGCCGATGGCTCCGAGGCCGCGTTTGAGCAGGAGGTGACGCAGCTTGTCACCGCGCTGACTGATGTCATCCGCGTGGCGCGCGACGAAAAACCGCTGCTCAGCCCGGATGAGGCGGGCAAGGTGGCCAATCTGGGGTTGGCGATGCAACTGGCCTATCTCGGGCGTCTGAAGGACCGGCAAGCCCCGGATGTGATCGAAGGCTGGGTGTCGGAAAAGGCGGTCGAAGATCCAACCCGTCTGGCCATCGAGCCGCGTTTGCTAGTTACCAAGAACGAGATGGCGACGATGGCCGATCTGCTGGAACAATTGCTGGAACTGGGCGAGCAGAGCCGCAATGCCGAGGATGCCGACACCTTCTTTGCGCAGGTCCGCGATGTAGTGGCGCGGATGGCACGCAACCCGGATCGGCTGGTGAACACCGACGCGGAAACCCTTGGCGGGGCATTGGAATTTCTCGAAGACCTGCCCTATGAAAGCCAACTCATGCTGACCACACCGGCCCGATGGCAGCAAAGCGCGATGATCCGGCGGCAGATCCTGGACGGGATGCGGCAAAAGCTGACGCAATACCGCAAATGGCTGCTGGACCCCGCTGTTTGGACGGCGCTTTCGGACGATGCCCCGGATGGTGAGCATGTCTTTGCCATGCCGTTTGATGTCCTGCCATGATCGCTGAGGGCGGGCTGACCGTTCGCAATGGTGCCATCGAGGTTGCGGATATCGACCGCGTGTTCCGGGTCGAGATCGACGCGCTTGATCTTCCGCCCGGCGGGGTGATCGCCCTGTCCGGGGCCAGCGGTTCGGGCAAGACGCTGATCCTTGAGGTTCTCGGCCTGCTACGCCCGCCTGCCAAGGAAACGCTCTATGCGGCTGCGGGCAATGATCTGGCCGCGCTCTGGTCGCGCGGGGCGGATGGTGATGAGCTGCCGCTGATGCGGGCGACGTTGTTTGGATTTGTGCCCCAGACTGGCGGCTTGCTGCCGTTTCTTGACGTTAGTGACAACATCGCCCTGCCGCAGCGGATCTGTGACCGGCCCGATGCCGTGTGGTGCGCCGAACTGATCGAGCGGTTGGGCCTCGCCGATCTGCGCACGCTCTTGCCTGACGCGCTGTCCATCGGTCAACGTCAGCGGGTGGCAATTGCCCGCTCGCTGGCCCATCGCCCCGCCTTTGTGATCGCGGATGAGCCGACCGCCGCGCTGGATGCGCAAAGCGCCGATCAGGTATTGGCGCTGTTGCTGGAGGTGGCCCGTGATACTGGCGCAGGGCTGCTGCTGTCCTCGCACGATACCGACCGGATCGCCCGTTTCGGGATCGAGATGCGGCGGCTTGAACCCGCAAAGGACAGGCCCTTCACCACAAGGTTGGAGGCCGCTCCATGCTGATCACCTGGCTGGCCTTCAAGGATCTCTGGCGCGAGCGGTTCTATCTGTTCTGCAATTGCGCCTTGCTGGTGGGTATTCTGGTGCCGCTTCTGGTGCTGTTCGGCGTCAAGAACGGCGTCTATTCTGCCCTGATCGGCGAAATGATGGAAAACCCCGCCTATCTGCAGATCGACACAGCGGGCAATGTGACGCTGAGCGAGGACGATCTCGCGCCCTTGCGCGGCTGGACCGAGATCGCCTTCATGACCCCCAAGGTGCGCACACAGTTTGACTATATGAATGTCCGCCAGAGTAGCGGTCGGCGTATCCGGCAGGCGGTGATCGTGCCCTCGGGCACAGGCGATCCGACGCTGCCGGCGGGGGCACGGCTCGACAACAGCAACGTTGCAGTGAGCGCGCTGCTGGCGCGGCAGTTGGAGCTTGCGCCCGGTGCCTCCGTTCAGCTGATCAGCCAGGCTGAAGGGCGGCCGAGGCAGCTGGTGCTGGATATGCGAGTGGGGCTGGTGCTGGAGGACCGTGCGCTGGGCGGTCGCGCGGTTCTTGTCCCGTTTGAGACGCTGGACCTGATCGAGGCCTTTTACGATGCCTATGCCTTGCCCGATCACGGGATCGAGGCGGGCAAGGATATCGCCGGGCGGGTCCCGGCCTATTCAGGCGCGCGGATTTATGCCCGTGACCTTGAGACGTTGCCAGGACTGCAGGCCCGGATCGAGGATCAACTTGGCGTGACCACCCATGCCCGCACCGCCGATGTCACTTCGCTGCTGCGGCTGGGGCGCAACCTGACCCTTGCATTGAGCTTGACGGCGGGGATCGCAGCGCTGGGTCTGGCCGCCGCGCTGACGCTCAGCTTCTGGTCCGAGGTGGCGCGTAAGCGGCGGGTGCTGGCCAGCCTTGCGATGCTTGGGCTGACCCGCCGCCAACTGGCGCTGTTCCCGGTGGTGCAGGCGCTGGTTGCGGCGGCGCTTGGCCTGGTGCTGTCGTTCCTGCTATATGGGATCGCTGGCCGTATGGCGCAGCTTTGGTTTGGGCAGGGGCTGCCGGGCGGTCGCAGCCTGTCGGTGATCTCGATGGGGCAGGCCCTGATGATCTCACTTGCGGTATTTGTCGTTGTGGCGCTTGCCGCCGCAATCGCCGCTTGGCGTGCGCAGCGGTCGGACCCGGCGTTGGTTCTGCGGGAGGTTTCATGATTGGGCGCATCTTGGCGTTGGCTTGGCTTGCCGCAACACCGGCCATGGCGCAAACCACGCCGCAGTCCACACCTGAAACAGGTGGGTGGGAGATAGAGCTATATGACCCCGGCGCGGGTCAGGCGCCTGCCGATCTGCTCTTGCCGATGCCCTGCGGCGGGTCGATGGCGTTTCAGAAAGTGGTGGTGCCGCTGGATGCCGCCGATCCGCTGGCCGACCGGCGGGTGCGGTTGGGGCAATCCTCAGAAAGGGCGGGGTATTCCGATTATCTGCGCACGGCGTTTCTGCGTGGCCCGTTCAGCGACGACCCCTCCAGCACGCATTATTACATCTCGCGTTATGAGCTGACGCAGGGCCAGTTTCGCGCGCTGCAAGGTGATTGCAGCGACGGGGGGCGTGCCGACCGTATCGCGCGCGGCGGGTTCAGCTGGTTTGACGCGGTGACGCTGGCGCAGAACTATACCGCATGGCTCTATCGCAACGCGCCCGATAGTTTACCGCGCAGCGGCGATGCGTCCGGCTTCCTGCGCCTGCCGACCGAAGCCGAGTGGGAATACGCAACGCGCGGTGGCGCCAAGGCAGACCCGAGCGCGTTTTCCGATCCGCGCTATTTCACCGATAGCGATCCGCGGGAGCATGCCTTCTATCAGGGTGGCGGGGCGCGCGGGCGGCTTGGGCCGGTCGGGTTGCGAAAGCCCAACCCGCTGGGGCTTTATGATGTCTACGGCAATGCCGAGGAACTGATGCTGGAACCCTATCGGATGAACGCCGCCGGTCGCGCCCATGGTCAGGTGGGCGGTGTGGTGACGAGGGGCGGTTCTGTCCTGTCCAGCGCGGGCGATCTCTATTCGGCGCAACGGACCGAGTATCCGCCGCATGACACCCGCACCGGGCGACCCCTGCGTGGCGAGACCTTTGGTCTGCGGCTGGTGATCGGTGCGCATGTCTCGACATCTCAGGCGCGGCTGGGCGAGATCGAGGACAGTTGGCGCGCATTGGCCGCAGAGGGCGACGATGCGCAGGGCGATCCGGACCGCACCCTTTCGGACCTGATCCGGGCGGAACCGGACACCAAGCGGCAACAGGAACTGGATGCCTTGCAACTTGAGCTACGCCAGAACCGCGATCGCATCCAGACTGCGCTGGACCAGTCGGCGCGCGCGGCGCTACTGTCAGGCGCGGTGTTTGTCGAGGCGTTGCGTGATAGTGCCGCCCAGATCGACGCCAAGGCGGCGAGCATTCGGATGCTGGTCGAACTGCAGCGCACCGGCGGTGGCAGCGGTCTGATGGAACGGCAATTGCGCGGCCATGTCGAAGAGATCAAGCAGATGCGGCGCCAGCGCCAGTTCTATCTGTTGTCCTATCAGACCGCGCTGGACACATTGGCGACGGATTATGCACCAGACGAAACAGAGCGGCTGCGCATGGTGCTGGAGCAGGACCTGACACAGGCCGGGCAGACCCGTCTTGCGGGCGCATTGGACAGATTCTCGGACGATCTGGGCGTTTATGCGCAAACACCCGATATGAGCCAGCAGGCCCTGATGAACCTCGCGCTGAACTGAAACAGTCCGTCGTTTTTGACACGATCCGTAACCCAAGTTCACTTTTACCGGCAATCGGACAGCGAAAAGGCGCTGAAACTTGACAAGACGCGGCTGGTTTGGTGGGCTGTGTGGGTCTGTTCATTTAGTCTCGACAGGAAATCTGTCGATCTGGGTTCTGATTGTTATGGGCCCGCGACTTCAACGAGGTTGTTGAAATGTATACCAAACATATCTGTATGGCAGTGCTGGCCTCCAGCGTCGCACTGATTCCCGCAAAACAGGCCCCCGCGGATGAGGCGGCGGCCCTGATCGGTGGCGCACTGCTTGGGGGCATCATCGTGAACGAGGTTCACAAGAACAAGCAGCGCCAAAGGGCCGCTACCCAGCGCCAGCGCAGCACCGCGCCCAGATATTCGGGCATCTCTTCCGCTCAGCGGCAGCAGAACCGCGACGTGCAGGCGGCGCTGAATTATTTCGGCTATAATGTCGGGGCGGTTGACGGGTCGTTGGGACGCAACAGCCGTGCCGGTATTTCGCGCTTTCAGGCCGATATGGGGTATCCGATCGACGGCTACCTCAATGATTACGAGCGCAGCTTCCTGCTGAATTCGCAACAACGCGCGCTCGCCAGCGCCCATGTGGCCCCTTACAATCAGATCGTTGCCACGCAGGGGCAGGGCGGCTTGCTGCGCACATATCGCAACGAACAACTGGGCATCCAGACCCCGCAGGTGCAACCTGCCACGGCTCCGGCCCCGGCAGCCCCGGCCCCGACGCCTGCACCCGCGCCTGCTCCGGCGGCCACACCGGTCAAGACCGACGATGCCGAACTGCCGGATTTCACGTTTGGCCAGACCGCACGCTCGCCCAATGAGCACTGCAACGAGGTCAATGTGCTGACCGCAGCCAATGGTGGTCTGACGCAATCAGGTCAGGTCACCGATCCGGAATTTGCTCTGAATGAACAGTTCTGCGTGGCCCGGACTCAGGCGATGGCGCAAAGTTCACGTCTTGAGGCGACGATTCCCAACATGACCAGCGCCCAGATCCAGGCACAGTGCGATGGTCTGGCGCAGGCGATCGCACCGCAGATCAAAGGTATCGACAACGAACCGCCCGCGCGTGTGATCGCAAAGACCAAGACCTTTCTGGAAGGGTCGGGCCGGTCGATGGACCAGTTGCAATCTGCAGGCGAGGTCTGCCTAGGCATCGGCTACCGCACCGACACGCCGAAACTGGCGCTGGCCTCTGCCGTGTTGCTGACAGCCACGGGTGAGCTTGGCTATGGCGAGTTGGTCAGCCACCAACTGCGCGAAGGGTTCGGCGTGGCCAAACCCACCGGACAACAAGCGGCCGAGTGGATGAAGCTGGCAGTGAGCGCCGCGCAAAATGGCGGTGCGGTGTTGGGTCAGAACCCGGACCGGCTGGCAATTCTGAGTGCGGCGAACAATGGCGCAGGCACCGGAACGGCGGCGCTGCCGATCTTCCCGACTACCGAAAACTGACCGCCGTAAGGTACATATAGAAAAAGAAAACGCCCGTCCGTTCTGCGCGGATGGGCGTTCCTTTTTGTCCCTCGGTCAGACCTTGCGATCCGGATGTTCAAACCCGGCCTGTCCTATTTATGGGTTTCTAATTCGGCTATTCGAAGCACTCGGTCAATCCGCAGCTACGGCCCGGTCCCGGTGTGTGACGCGAAAGCCTCAACTCGCTGGGTCCGTATACGTGCTCAACTGTTCGGCGATGCGGCGTTTGACGGGCGGCAATTCCCCCAGCACAGGTAGCAGGATGCCCTGAAACTCGGCCGCCTTCAGCGCCTGCGGTACGTCTTCGTTGGCATGGCCGCCCTGGCAGGCAAAAAAGGGCAGGCAGATGCCGCGCGCACCGATCCCGCGCGCGGCGTCTTCGATCGACGGGGGCTCCTCGACAAAGCCGACCCGTATATCGCAGCCGTGGAGCATGGGCTTCAGCATATCGGCAAAGGCATTGACAACCGCCGACGGATTGCGGCTGCGGCCCGAGCCATGCGCTGCCAGCACAAGCGTGGTGTCCTGCGGCTGCCAACCTTGCTGCGCCATGGTTTCGGACAATGTTTGCGCGGCCAGGCGGGGAAGGTCGGGCTCTACGCCCAGAGGGTTCAGAATGGTCAGATCCTGCGCGCCTAACCTGCGCGGCAGCACCTCGGTCACGAACCAACCCCGCGCCATGAAGAGCGGGTAGACCGGCGCCTGCGAGGGCAGGGTCTGCACCGCCGCATCCAGCTCTCCGGGCGCGGCCAGTGTGGCGCTGGCCAGCGACAGGCCCGGCGCGTGGGCCTCAACCCCGCGCGCGAACGCGGCCAACTCGGCAGAGGCGGGTTCAGGATCGGAGGGTTGTCCGTGGGCGACGATCAGGGCATCGGGCATGGGGTGTCCTATTGGGGCTTGGGACATAAATGTCGCGGCGTCTGCCAATGTCAATCCGGCGCAGCCGTCATCTCAGCAGGGTCAGCCACATCCAGACACTCAGCACCGAGGCACCGGTGGCCAGCAGCACCGACGATGCCGCCACCCGTTTCGCGCGGCCATAGAGGCTGGCGAAGATATAGGCGTTGATACCCGGGGCCATCGCCGCAGTCAGGACGCCCGAGCGGAACAGATCCTGCGGCAGCGACAGGGCGGTGCCGAAGCTCCAGACTAGCGCCGGATGCAACAGCAGCGAGATCGCGCAGACAAAGGCGATGGTGCGCATGTCGCCTTCGGGCCGGTATTGCACCAGCACGCCGCCCATCGCAAACAGCGCCACCGGAAGGGCGGCGCGGATAATGAGTTGCAACGCGTCATCGATCACGCCGGGCATGCTGAGCCCGCTGAAGTTGAAGGCAAAGCCCAGCCCGATCGCGATGATCAGCGCGTTGCGGAACATCGCGCGCAGTACTGCCGTCACGGTCTGACGCCCGCCATTGCCGCGATTGCGGATGATCTCCATCACCGTGATGCCGAGGCAATAGCAGAACGGTGCATGGATCGACACGATGGCATAGTTGCCCGCCAGGCCTTCGGTCCCGTAGGCTCGCTCGGTGATCGGGATGCCCAGCATCAGCGAGTTCGAGAACAGGCAGCAGAACCCGATTGCGACGCAATCCTCCCATGGCCTGCGAAACAGAACCCGCGCGCCCATCAACCCGGCGGTGAAGCACAGCGCGGCGGCCAGATAGAAGCTGATCAGCAGGTCGGGATTGAAACTGCTTTGCAGGTCCAGTTTGGCGATCGCGTGAAACAGCAGGCAGGGGATCGCAAAGCCGGTCGCAAAGCGCATCAGCGCGTCGTTATGGGGCTGCTTGATATAGCCCACGCCGGTTGCGACATATCCCGCGCCGATCACCAGAAAGACCGGCAGGATGACAGTGGCCAAGGTGTTCAGCATGACGGGTCTGCCGGCATGCGGGTCATGTCAGAGCACCAATTCGATTACCATCCCGTCAAAGGCGGGAGTGATGTGGTCGGATGTTTCGGCCTCGACAGTGGCGTAATCCAGGTCGAAATGCATGTTGGTCAGGATGCCGCGTTTCGGCTGCGCCCGTGCCATCCACTCCAATGAGCGTTCCAGATGGGCGTGGGTCGGGTGCGGGTTTCGGCGCAGCGCGTCCAGCACCCAGATATCCAGATTACTGACCGCGTCCCAGGCCTCATCCGTCATCTCGGATACATCGGGCAAGTAGGCCAGATCGCCAATGCGGAACCCTAACGCGTCGATGCTGCCATGGCCGACCCGAAAAGGCCGGAACGGGATCGGGCCGCCGGGGCCGTCGATTTCGAAAGTACCATCGATGGTCTTGAGGTCCAGAATGGGTGGGTAGGGTGACCCTTCGGGCTGCACGAAGGCGTAACCGAAGCGGCCGAGCAGGGCGTTCTGCGTGTCGCCATCGGCCCAGACCGGCACCCGTGCGCGCATGTTGAACACGATCATGCGCAAATCGTCGATCCCGTGCACGTGGTCAGCATGGGCGTGGGTATAGACCACCGCATCCAACCGCCCGGTGCCGCTGGCCAGCAACTGGTTGCGCATGTCAGGAGCGGTGTCGATCAGGACTGTCGTGGTGCCCTCGGCCCCTACACGTTCCACCAGCATCGAACAACGCTGCCGTCGGTTGCGCGGGTTCTCGGGATCGCAATCGCCCCAGAGCCCGCCCAGCCGCGGTACCCCGCCGGAAGACCCGCAGCCGAGGATCGTGAAGCGCAGCGTATCGCTCATGCGGCGGCCCGGTATTGTGCGGCCTTGGCGAATAGGCGGTCGAAATTCTGCTGCGTTTGCGCAGCAAAATCGGCGTAGTCCAGCCCGAACAGTTCCGCTCCGACCCGGGCGGTATGCGCGGTAAAGGCAGGCTCGTTGCGCTTGCCGCGATGAGGTGGCGGGGCAAGATAGGGTGCATCGGTTTCGACAAGGATACGCTCGACCGGGGCGGCGACGAATATGTCGCGCAATTCCTGGCTTTTGGGAAAGGCGGCGATGCCCGACATCGACAGGTAGAAGCCCAGATCCAGCGCGGCGCACGCCAGACCGGCGCTGGAGGAAAAACAGTGCATCACGCAGGCATAAGGCGCGTTGCGGTATTCCTCGGCCAGAATGCGGGCCATGTCGTTATCAGCGGCACGGGCATGGATGATCAGCGGCAGGCCGGTGCGCTGTGCGGCCTCGATATGGATCCGCAGAGATTGTTTCTGAACCTCTGCCGAGTCGGACGTGTAATGGTAATCCAGCCCGGTCTCGCCAATGCCAACGAATTTTGGATGGGCCGACAGGGTGACCAGTTGGTCAACGGTGACCATCGGTTCCTCGGCGACGCTCATTGGATGGGTGCCTGCGGCGTAAAAGACCCGTGCATGGGCCTCGGCAATGGCGCGCACATTGGGTTCGTTGCGCAGCCTTGTGCAGATCGTCACCATGCGCGTCACGCCTGCCTCGGCGGCACGGGCGACGAATTCTGGCAGCTTGCCCTCGAAATCGGGGAAATCGAGATGGCAATGGCTGTCGGTAATCTGAGGGATCGTGCTGTCGTTCATCCGGTCTGGCCAACGGTTTCCTGCATCTTGAAAACCGTATCTAGGACAAGCGCAGCGGGGTCAAGGTTGACCGCCTGACCATGTCGTGCGCGGGCCGAGACCGTCGCTGCCGTTTGTGCCCAGGCACGCCCGGCATGAGGTGAGGCGGCAAGTCGTGCCAGTACCTGTGCCTCGCCACTGGCGGCCTCGGGCGAGGGTGGCTGGCCGCTGGCACCAGTCCGCGCCAACCGGTTGAGTGCGATGTCGATCAGGTTCAGCAGCAGCTCGAACCGCTCTGCCGCGCCGCGCTGTGCGCTGGCTTCGGCCAGCTTCAGGGCGCGCGGGCGGTCGAGACGCGGCAAGGTGCCCATAATGGCGATCAGTTCCTCGTAGATACGCAGCCCGTCCAGATTGATCAGTCGCAGCGCTGCGCCCACCGACCCCGCCGCCAGCGCCGCAAGGTGACCGGCGTCAGACGGCGCATCGGCCCCGGCCTGATCCAGCGCGGCCTGCATGTCCTCGGGCGAAAGTGGGTGCAGCCGCAGGGTTCTGCAGCGCGAGCGGATCGTCGGCAACAGCCGCGAGGGCTGGTGTGAGATCAGCAGCAGCGTGGTGCGGGCGGGCGGCTCTTCGAGCATTTTCAGCAGCGCGTTAGCGGCGCTTGTGTTCATCTCGTCGGCGCTGTCGACCAACACCACCCGATGCCCGCCATCCGCCGAAGATAGGCCAAAGAACTTGCCCAGTCTGCGAATATCATCGACCACGATCTCGTTGCGCAAGCGTTTGTTGTCACTGACTGATCGGGTCACTGAGGCCAGACCGGGTTCGGCCCCGGACAGAATGCGCCGTGCCACCGGATGCTCGGGATCAACGGCCAGCGAAGTTGGGGGTGGCGGCGCGCCGAACAACCCGTCCTCGGCGGCAGGAGGCGTGGCCAGCAGGAACCGCGCGATCTGCCAGGCAAGCGTTGCCTTGCCGACACCGTTTGGGCCGGTGATCAGCCAGGCATGGTGCAGGCGGTCCGAATTGAACGCTTCCAGAAATGCCTGCTCTGCCTGCGCGTGGCCAAACAGCCTCTGGGTCTCACGCGGATGCGGTGCGCCGGGGGCCTGGTCTGGTGCTGGAAGATCATCGCTCATCGTGATGACCCTTACAGTGCTTTGAGCACGATGTCCGCCACATCCTGCGCGACGTCACCCATATGCCGGTTGCCGTCGATAACACGGAACCGGTCGGCATATTCCCGGGACAGATCCAGAAAACCCTGCCGCATGCGTTTTTGCAGTTCGGGTCCAAAATCCTCGAACCGCTCTTCGGTGCCCTGCCGCCCCTTGGCGCGTGCCAGGCCGGTTTCGGGGTCCATGTCGATCAGCAGGGTTAGATCGGGTTCGCGCCCGATCATCAGGTCATGCAACTGATCCACCAGTGCCCGCAGATCCCCGCGCGACAGGCCCTGATACATGCGGGTGCTGTCGGCGAAACGGTCGCAGATCACGATCTGGCCTGCTGCCAGCGCAGGCAGAATGGTCCGCTCCATATGGTCTCGGCGCGCCGCAGTGAAGAGCAGGATTTCGGTTTCCGCCGACCAGCGGTCGGGCTCGCCTTCCAGTACCAGCCGCCGGATTTCCTCGGCCCCCGCCGATCCACCCGGCTCACGGGTCAGGATCACCTCGCGGCCCTGCGTCCGCAGCACATCCGCCAACAGCCGCGCCTGCGTCGATTTTCCGGAACCGTCGATGCCTTCGAAGGTCAGGAACAGGCCCCGCGCCGTCACGAAGACCCCGCGGGCGCGTTGATAAACTGGTCGAACAGCATCATGCCTGCCGTTTTCAGGCGGACAATGAAGCCGCCAAGCGGCACGTCCTGTGCGGCCACCAGCGGGCGGCGAATCTCGGGCAATTCATCGGGTTTGATGATCAGTTCCGCCAGTTGCTGGCCTTGTTCGATCGGGGCGTTGATCGGTCCGTTATAGACCACCTCGGCAGTGATCTCCTTGTCGCCCAGTACCGGGACCAGCAGGCTCAGATCGTCGCCGGGCACCAGCCCTACCGATCGTTTAGCGCCCATCCAGACTTGTGCTTGGGCAACCGCTTCGTCGCCTTCGGCGAGGGTTTTTTCGACAAAGTGGCGAAACGACCAGTTAACAATGGCCTCGGCCTCCTCTGCGCGCTTGGCATTTGTATCAACCCCGGTGATCACAAAAATCACCCGGCGATCACCCTGCTTGGCGGATCCCACAAGACCATATCCGGCCTCGGCGGTGTGCCCAGTTTTCAGCCCGTCCGCGCCGATGCCCAGCTTGAGCAGCGGGTTGCGGTTGTTCTTGTTCGAGGGCGCGCGGCCGTCAAACTCGAACACCTCTTCGGAGAAGAGCGGGTAATATTCCGGGAAATCCGTAATCAACCGGTTCGCCAGGACCGCCAGGTCATGCACCGACATCCGGTGTCCGGCGGCCGGCCAGCCGTTGGAGTTGGCGAAGTTGGAATTGTTCATGCCGATCTGTTCGGCCCGCTTGTTCATGTAGCGGGCAAACCCGGCCTCGGTACCGTCGGGGCTGAGCGCCTCGGCGATCACCACACATGCGTCATTGCCCGACAGCACGATAATGCCGCGTAGCAGGTCCTCGACCCGGACCCGGTCCTGGGTATTCAGGAACATGGTCGAGCCGCCATAGCTCATCGCGTGTTCCGAGACCGGCAGTTGTTCGTCCAGCGTCAGCCGTCCGTCGCGCAGTGCCTCGAATGCAACGTAAAGCGTCATCAGCTTCGACATCGAAGCAGGTGGCAGCGGCTCGTCGGCATTTTTGGACAACAGCACCGTGCCGGTGCCCTGATCGAGCACATAAGCCGCCTTGGCAGAGGTGTCGAACGCAGCAGCGGGCAGGCCGACAAGCGCTAGGGACAGGACGAGGGCGGTTCTTTGAAGTTGTGTCAGCACCGGGTCTGACCTCCTTTTATCTCTTCACGATATAGGCATCTGAAAACCCGGTCTTCTTGACCTTGTTCAGCAATGCCGTGCGTTCCGATTTTGTGTTTGCGGGTCCGACGACGACCCGCCAGAATGTCTTGCCGCTGGCGCTTTCCTCAAGGACCGAGGGAGTCATTCCGGCGCTGCGCATCTGATTGGCCGCGCGGTTGGCGTTGGCCTCGACGCTGAAGATGCCGATTTGCACATAAGACGACCCCGGGTTTGCCGCTGGGGCCTGCGCTGCCGGTGTTTCAGGTGCAGCCTCGATTGCCGCAGCGGCGCCTGCGATCGGGTCCAGCTCGGTTGCGGTGATCTCGTCAGTGACCTCGACCGTTTCGACCTCAGTTATCTCTTCTTCTTCGATCACCGGCTCGGGTTCGATCACTTCCTTGCGCAGGGCGATCACGTTCAATTCGACCGGTGCGCCCGCCAGCATACCCAGCGCTTCGGCAGTGTCGGACGAAACCTGCAGGCGCGGGCCGGGAATGTCGCGTTCACGCCGGAACAGCGCGCCGACGACGGACCTGCCATTTGCGGTGTTGGTGATGATCACCCGTTCCGGGTCGGTTGCATCCGGATGCGCGACCCAGACCCCACCCAGCGAGGGCCGCCCGTCCCAGAGTCCGGCCTCGGTGGCCTGAAACACGTTGGGTGCCTCGACGTCGCGCTCGATGGCCTTGGAACTATCCTTGCTGGGCGACGCGCCGGTTTCCGATTTGTCCTTGGGCTGCAGGAAGGCGGGGCGTTTGCCTTCTTCGCACCCGGCCAGAACGGCCAGCGAGAGCACCAGCACAGCCGGAGCAACAAGGGCTTTGCATTTCACGATTGCTCGAACCATGGTCATATTCCTTGCCTGAGTATGGCCGCCTAAGCGGCCCGGTGCCGGTTGTCCGGTCATTCTATGATCAGGGCAAAAAACCCCATTGCGGCGGATCATAGCCTGCGGGTTGTGCCAATGAAAGACCGCAGGACCGGCCTCGGCAAGTTTTCCCGCTTTTTGCTTGCGCGATCTTTCGTGACGATCTAGATCACCAGCCCAGCGGGGAGGTGGCAGAGTGGTCGAATGCGGCGGTCTTGAAAACCGTTGAGCGTGAGAGCGTTCCCAGGGTTCGAATCCCTGTCTCCCCGCCACAAGCTGTTCGTCAAACGAAGCGCCATCAATCATTGGGCAATCGCAGTCATCCCGGTGCATCAGGTCAGGCGATAAAACCTTGCGGCTGTCCCGCCAAAGATATCTGCCCGCTCCGCGTCGTTTAGATGACTGGTCAATGCCTGCGCCGTTTCATACCAGGTGTTATAGTCCGATGTCAGCCTGCACACCGGCCAATCGCTGCCGAACATGACGCGATCAGCGCCAAAGGCATTGAGCACGTGCATTGCGAAGGGACGCAAGTCCTCGATCGTCCAATCCGCACCCGCCTCGGTCACCAGACCTGAGAATTTGCAGCACCCGGTTGTTTGATCGGCAAGGCGTGACATCCCGTCTGCCCAGTCTGCAAAAGCGTCTTGTCCCGCCCGCTGATCGCGAATTTGCGGTTTCATACAGTGGTCGTAGACAACGCGCATTTCTGGATATTGGGTGGTCAGCGCAAGGAAATTCGGCAAATGCCTGGGAAAGCCCAACGCATCAAATGTCAGATTCAGATCCATCACGGCGCGAAACGCCCACTGGATGTCGTCGCGCAGCATCCAATTCACATCACCAATGTCCTGGATCATCGGTCGCACGCCAAGAAACTTCGGATGGTTGGCCAGCCGAACCAGATGAGCGTGGTGATCCGGGTTTTCGAAATCAACCCACCCGACAACGCCCTTTATGAACGGAGTCGCATCAGCAAGGCCGAGCATGTATTCCGTCTCTTCCAGCGTAGGGGCTGCTTGTACCAGCACCGAAGCTCCGATCGCATGCGCCCTGAGATGGGGTTCCAGATCAGGGGGCGCGTAGGGACGGTTCAGTGTCTGATCGTCCTTTGGCATCCAGTGATAATCTCCGCGCAGGGGCTGCCAGAAGTGCTGATGGGCATCGATCTTCACGTCGGGGCATCCTCCCGCATCAAGCCTTTGGTCTTCAAATCGGCCCAAAGAGCGGCGGGTATCTGGGCCTGAGCGGCTTGCAGATTGTCTGCCGTTTCGCTGGCATGCTGTCCGCCGGGGATGACGGCAACGTGGGCCGGATGAAGCAGCGGAAACTGAAAGGCCGCATCGACCAGTCGCACGCCATGATCTCGGCAAACGTCTTCGATCGCGGAAACGCGATCCAGTATCTCTTTTGGTGCCACCTCGTAATTGTAATAGGCGCCCGGTTTGGCGCCGGTTGCCAATATACCAGAATTATATGGCCCACCCGTTACGATCCCGATGCCGCGCGCCTCACAAAGTGGCAGGAAACTGTCCAGCGCAGCCTGCTCCAGCAGCGTATAGCGACCAGCCAGCAGGAACAGGTCGAAATCCCCGCGCTCTGCCAGCGTCTGGCAAACTTCCCATTCATTGACGCCGCCGCCGATTGCCTTGATCAGGCCCTGATCCCTGAGCGAGATCATGGCGTCATATCCGCGCGCGCCAAAGAACTCCTCAATGCGGGTATCGGACGCCTCCTTGGAGCCATGCGAAAAGATACACAGGTCATGCACATAAAGGATGTCGATCTGATCAACGCCAAGCCGCGAGAACGAATGTTCGAACGAGCGCATGACCCCGTCATAGCTATAGTCGAACTGCTCGCGTCGCAGTGGGACGTCGAACCATTTGCCCACGCCCGAGCGATTTTCTGGCGCACAATGCTGGACCAGCCGTCCCACCTTGGATGAGAGCACATAGTCCGACCGGGGCTTGCCCCTCAGAAACGGGTTCAACCGGGTTTCCGCAAGACCCAGACCATAAAGGGGCGCGGTATCGTAGTAACGTACACCACCGTCCCAGGCTGCATCCAGGGTGGCGCGCGCCTCCTCGTCCGAGATCGCCTTGTAGAGATTTCCCAGAGGTGCGGTGCCAAAGCCCAATTCCGTGAACGTCAGACCGCCATTGCCAAGACGATCCCAGTGCCGTGTCTTCAAAGCCATCGAGCTCTCCTTCTCCGATGACGCAACCTAACCCAATTTCTCTTTACGTAAACAGACCCATGGACTTAGTCTTGCGAAGGAGGGCGGCATGACACAGAATTTTGATCGCGTGTTTGGCAACACCAAACCTGTTATTGGTATGGTTCACATCGGTGCCTTACCTGGAACGCCGCTCTTTGAACCATCAATTGATCTGCTTGCGACGGCGCGTGCCGATCTGGTCGCTTTGCAGGGTGCCGGGTTCGACGCGGTGATGTTCGGCAATGAAAATGATCGGCCCTACGAGTTCCAGGTAGACATGGCTTCAACCGCGACGATGGCCGCGATCATCGGTCAGCTCAAGCCTGAGATCCAAGTGCCATTCGGTGTGAATGTTCTTTGGGACCCGATGTCGAGCGTGGCCTTGGGCGTTGCCACAGGGGCTGCGTTCGTGCGCGAGATTTTCACCGGAACCTATGCGTCGGATATGGGGCCATGGACGCCGGATGCCGGTAAGGCCATGCGGTATCGAGACAGGCTGAACCGCCCCGACATGGCGATGCTCTATAATGTTTCGGCCGAATTCGCCCATTCCCTCGATCAGCGGCCCTTGCCGGATCGGGCGCGCAGCGCGGTATTCTCGTCCATCCCGGACGCCGTTCTGGTATCGGGCCAGATCACCGGCGAGGCCGCAGCCATGTCCGATCTTGAGGCGGTCAAGGCAGTTCTGCCGGATGTCGCCGTGATGGCCAATACCGGCGTCAAACACGAAACGGTTGCAGATGTTTTGGCTGTTGCGGATGGCTGTATTGTGGGGTCTTCGCTGAAGGTGGATGGCGATACCTGGAACCCGGTTGATCCTGATCGGGCCCGTGACTTCATGGCGCGCGTGCGAAAGGCCCGCGCATGAAAGACCGGATCAAGCGCGATCTTCTGGACCTGATGATGGTCCCGGGCCTGTCCGGACACGAGGACCGCGTGCGCCGCGCGATACGACAGCGCCTGGATGATATTGGTGTCGCGAGCAGGTCGGATCGACTTGGAAATCTGGTTGCGCATTTTCCGGGCGAGGGCCCCGGCGTGATGCTGTTTACCCACATGGATCAGTTGGGCTTTGTCGTGCGTAGGATCGAGGCGGGCGGGATGATCCGGCTTGAGCGGCTGGGCGGCGTTCCGGAACGCGCCCTGGCGGCGCAAGAAGTTTTGCTCTGTGTCGGAGAAGGCCGCGACGTTGCTGGCATCATCGCTAACAAGAGCCACCACGCGACAGCGCCGGATCAGAAATACAAGGTTCTGCCTTACGCTGATCTTTATGTAGATGCCGGTTTCAACTCGGTCACAGAGGTGGTCGCTGCGGGCATCAATATCGGGACGCCCGTGGTCTATGCGCCGCACTCCAATGCACTGGCCAATGACCGGATCGCGGGCACCAGTGTTGACGACCGTGCCGGTTGCGCCGTCCTGCTGGAAATGGCGCGGCGCCTGGCAGAGCGAAAGAGCGGGCCGCCGGTACATCTGGCCTTTACCGTGCAGGAGGAGTTCAATCTACGCGGCGCGCAACCGCTGGCGCAGCACCTGCAACCCGACATCGCTATCCAGATTGATCTGATGCTTGCAACCGACACGCCCGACATGGCCGCACGGGGGGACATGGCGCTTGGTCAGGGTCCGGGGATGAGCCTCTATTCCTTTCATGGGCGGGGCACGTTGAACGGTGTCATCCCGCATCCGGCCCTGACCGATCTGTTCGATCGGACGGCACAGGCAAACAACATCGCGCTACAACGCAGCGCTCAGACCGGCATTTTGACCGACCTGTCCTATGTGCAATTGGTGGGCGCTGGTGTGGCTGCGATCGATTTGGGCTTTCCGATGCGCTATTCGCATTCCGCTAGAGAGGTTTGTGAACTGAGCGATCTGGTGGCCCTGACCGATCTTCTGGAGGCTGGTCTTGGCCGCATCGGGCCTGACTTCTCACTTGATCGGGATGAGTATACCTGATGGCCTATACGCTTGGCATTGACATAGGCACCTATGAAACAAAGGGTGTTCTTGTCGATGCCGATGGCGTCATCCACACCCAAGCTATGCGCGCGCACAAGATGCTAGTGCCTGAACCGGGCTGGGCGGAACACCGGCCGGAGGAGGACTGGTGGGGTGATTTTGCCAATGTCAGCCAAACCCTCTTGCGCAATAGCGGCATCGATGCGCGCGAAATCAAGGCCGTGGCCTGCAGCGCAATCGGTCCTTGCATGTTGCCGGTCGACGAAGGTGGATCGCCCCTGATGAACGGCGTCCTCTACGGCGTTGACGGGCGTGCCGAAGCCGAAGTGCGTGAGTTGACCGAACGGATCGGGGAGAACACGATCATTGCCCGCTGCGGCAATGCTCTGACCTCGCAATCGGTCGGCCCCAAGATCCTCTGGCTCAGGCGGAAGCGACCGGAGATATTTGCGCAGACCGCACATATTCTGACCTCGACGAGCTTTCTGGTGCAGCGTCTGACGGGCGAGGTGGTGATCGATCACTATACCGCCGCGAATTTCTCGCCGCTTTATGATGTGGTGAAACAGGATTGGGTCGACGATCTTGCCGACGACATCATCGCGCTCGACAAGCTGCCGCGCCTGGCTTGGTCGAACGAGATTGCGGGCCACATCACCAGATCCGCAGCCGAACAGACAGGACTGGCGGAAGGAACGCCGGTAACGACCGGCACGATCGACGCCGCTGCAGAAGCCTTATCCGTAGGCGTCGATCAACCGGGAGACATGATGATGATGTATGGCTCGACCATCTTCATCATTCTGCGCGCCGCCACGCAGGTCTCGGACCCGCGCATCTGGTATGCGCCCTGGCTTTTTGCGGGTGAACATGCCTCGATGGCGGGGCTTGCCACATCGGGCACACTGACGCATTGGTTCCGGGATCAAATCGCGCGCGACTTGCCGGTCGACGAGGCGTTTGCCAACTTGGCGCAGGAAGCTGCTACCTCACCCCCCGGGGCGAAAGGTTTGCTGGTCTTGCCCTATTTCTCGGGCGAGCGGACGCCAATCCATGATGTGCACGCCAAGGGCACGGTGTTCGGGCTGAACCTGACCCATACCCGTGGCGATATCTACCGCGCTCTGATCGAAGGCATCGCGCATGGCACACGGCATGTCACCGATACTTTCGCTGAACTTGGTCAATCCCCCAAACGCCTGCTGGCTGTCGGTGGGGGGACAAAAAACGCGCTATGGCTGCAGGCGACCTCGGACATTACCGGCATCGACCAGGTCGTTTGTGAAAAGTCGACGGGCGCAAGCTATGGCGACGCCTTTCTGGCCGCACTTGCGGTGGGGTTGGTCAAGCGCCCCGACATTGCCGTCTGGAATCCCCCGGTGAAAGTGATCAAGGCACAGCCCATTGCCACCTATGAGAAGGCATATGGCCTATTTCGCAGGCTGTATGAACAGACCAAGGATATCGCAGCAGAACTCGGCGCGCGCTGAAGGCTGGACAAGGAATCTACTTTACGGCACCTGCGGCCATGCCCTTGACGATGTATTTTTCAAGGAAGATCGCCACGATGATCAGTGGCAGGATCGCCGCCGATGACAGGGCGGCCATCGACCACCAGTTGATCCCTTGCGACCCGGTTTGGGACGCGACCATCACGGGCAAGGTTGTCGCATTGGTTGCTGTCAGAAGCGCGGCAAAGAAATACTCGTTCCAGCACAAGACCAGCGACAGGATAAAGGCCGCGACCATGCCGGGCAGCGCGATGGGCAGGACGATCTGCATGAACGCTCCCCAGATCCCCAGCCCGTCGACCAGCGCGGCCTCTTCCAACTCAACCGGAATTCCTTGGAATTGGTCCCGCATGATCCAGATGACGATCGGTAGAACCATCAGAGTGTAGAGCAGGATAAGCCCGATCCTGCTGTCGAGCAGAGCAAGTGATTTGTAGAGCACCAGAAAGGGCAGGGCGAGGACAACCGGCGGCAGGATCATCTGGCTGAGAAAGAAGAACGAGATATCCGAATTTCTCATGAAGCCGAACCGATAGTTGAACCGTGACAGCCCGTAAGCTGCGAGCGAGCCCAGCACCACGGCCAGTGTCGAGGCCGAAATCGCGACGACCGCGCTGTTCCAGAAGCGTTTCAGAAACTCTTCGCGCACGGTGGAAACCTCGCCGATCAACCGCGGTGAGATGCCGATGGATTCCCAGCCCTTCCACCTTGGTGTGAAATCCCACCAGGGGACGATATTGCCCTTCATCACATCAGGCGCCAACTTGAACGACGTTGTGATCGTCCAGTAAATCGGAAACAGGCAGACCACGGTCCACACCAACAAGGCACCATAGATCGCAACACGGCTGGCCCACCATTTGGCATTTGCGCGCCGATCTGCATCGTGATCCTTGAAAATCGCGTCGCTCATGCCGGCCGCTCCATCCATCTGCTGACAAGCTTCAGAAGTGCTGTGACGAAAATCACGATCAACACCAGATAGATTATCGCCAGCAGCGTGCCGTATCCCACGTTTGAGCGGTCGCGGTATTCGCGGAAGATGAAGCTTGTCACGCTGTCCGTGGCGCCGCCCGGGCCACCGGAGGTGACATTGATGATGACGTCGGCCAGCTTCAGTTTGAAGATGACACGTATGACAATTGCTGTCACCGAGACCGGCAACATCAGGGGAAAGATGACCTCCTTGAAGCTCTGCCATCCTGTCGCGCCATCAACCTTCGACGCTTCGATGACCTCTTTGGGCAATGCCTGAAGGCCGGCGAGCAGCATGATCATCATGAAGGGGATAAAGGTCCAGGCATCCATTGCCATGATCATGAAACGGGCAATCTCGGGGTTGCTGAAAAAGCTGGGTTCTCCGCCCAGCTCGCGGATGATCCGCGAGATCGGGCCGAACCGCACCTCCAGCATGGACTTGCCGATCATCCAGGACACGGCCACCGGGCTGAGCATCAGGGGTAGAAGGAATACGACGCGAAAGAACTTTCGCGCCCGGATCTGGGCGTTCAGCAGCAACGCAAGACCAAAGGCGATGACATATTCCACGCTGACCGCCAGCACGTAATAGACCATGTTCTTGAGCGCGTTCCAGTAGAACCCGTCATTCCACATCTGAACCATGTTGTCCCAGCCGTTTGGCTGAGGACCGGCAGGCGAGGCCAGATTCCAATCCGTGAACGAGATATAAAGCGCGAAAAGCAGCGGGAAGACGACAAGGCTGATCACAAACAGCGCAGCCGGCAGGACAAACAATGTGCGTTTGCCCTTCTCGCCGTTGACAACCACTTGAGCCACACACAGCGAAGTGGCCCAGAGCATGTAGGCATAGAGAACCGGACGCCAGGTCTCAAAGCCTGCGGAAACGCGCCCGGCTTCGTGCAAGGCTTGCAAGAGGGCCAGTGCCAGGAACAGTGCGGCGGTGCCCCAGACCAGAAGCTTGCCCAATCGCCTTCGGCTGTCCGAGATGTTTTCTGCCGTAACGGTATGGAGAAGGTCGCCATCTGAAGTCATGCGAAAACTCTAGCGACATGGTCTTGATACGCAACGAAGGATGACAAATGGGGCCCCGGACGAGTGAGTTGATGGAAGAGCAGGCGGCAATTCGTGCGGCCCGCTCCGAGTTTTTTAGTCCAGAACTAGAGGCCCAGTGAGGCCTTGTAGACGGCGATCTGGTTGTCGCGGCCAATCTGATCGGTGATCTTCTCCCACGCAGCGGCAATTGCATCCGCAGTTTCCTGGGCCGAGCCATACTGCCCGGCATATCCTTTGGCCAACTCGTCTTCGGCCACCGAATAATATTGGAAGATCCCGGGGATGCGCGGTTCGATCGCTGCATTCTTGTGATTGTAGCTGTCCGCGTTCGATCCCAGATAGTCCTCGACGTAGTCGCGGTCATAACCCGCCTCTTCCCATTCCTCGAACCGGAAATGGGAGTTGCGGTAAGGCTGGAAACCCGACGGATAGGCCGAGGCCCAGAGCGACAAGTCCTTGCCGCCCAGATGGGCCGCGGCGGACCAGGCGGCTTTCTTCTTCTTCTCGTCGCCTTCAACCGTCGCCATGACGTAGACGCCCCAGCCGATATAGGCCATGTTGGGTGCCTCGTTATAGGTCTCTTCCCACGCGCCCGTCTTGGCGTTGTAGACCTTGTCGGCACCAGGGTTGATGCCAAAGCCGACCACGTCGCCAACCACAGACGTGTCCGAGGTCCGCGCGCTGGACCCCACATCGCCCCACCACATCAGCATCGAGCCGGTTCCGGCCAGGAACTGCTGGAACGCGGTGGTGCCGGGGTCGGCGTTGATCTGGTCGGTCGGATAGGCACCTGCCTCGATCAGGTCCATCACGTCCTGAATGGCCTGCACCCAGGCCGGATTGTTGACCATCGGCGTCATTGTGTCGGGATCGAACAACCATGCAGGGCTGTCGGGGTGCTTTGCATAGGCGGCAGCCCGGTTTTCCAGGAAATAGAAGCCAAACCCGCCCCAGCCCTTAAGTGGGTCGAGATACCCGTGCGCAGGCAGACCGGTCAGTGGATCGGTTTTGCCGATCAACTCCTTGGTGATATCGTTCACATCTTTCCAGGTTTTCGGCACCTCACGTCCGGTGATTGAATCGGGGCCGAAGTAATCCTTGCGATACGCGAATGTGTGGCAGTCGCCGTCAATCGACACGCGATAGGTTTTGCCGTCCCAGGTGCCAACCGGCGCCTTGAGGTAGTCGACATAATCGTCCATGTCGATCTGCTCTTTCACCCAATCGGGCATCTCGGAGGCAAGGCCTTTGCCCAGGACATCGCCCTCGAACGGGGCCCCCATTTCGATGATGTCGAAATCCACGGTCCCGGTTGCGATGGATTGCTGCAGCCGGGCATTGTAGTCGGCCTGCGCAAGATCGATCCAGTTGATCTTGGCTCCGGTATAGGCTTCCCACGGTTTCAGAAATCCGCGGAACAGGAAGTTGTGCAGGTTCTGGTTGTTGAGCCCCATGAAGGTCAGTTCGACACCGTCAAACTCACCCTCGGCGACATTGGATTTCGTCGCGCCCAGACACATCTCACCGACTTTCTGCCAATCGCTATCGGTTGGAGAGCCAGCGCCAACGCCCGGGATTTTCAGAATCTCGGCGCGGATATTGCCGCTGTCATCCGCTATGGCTTGCTTTGGCATCATCGCCACTGCGCCAAGCGCTGCGGAGCCTTTGAGCATCTGGCGCCGGTTCATTTTTTGCGCGGCCTTAATGTAGTTGTAGAGTTCAACTTTCACGACAATCCTCCCAGAAAAACGTGTGGTTATTCTTATCCGCAGGGATGCAGTCGCAGAAAAATATACTAATAAAAGAACAAGCTGCGCTGACAGTAGCCCCCCACATCGCGCCAGTATGATCCAGAATGACGTTGAGTCAACAAAACCCGCCGCCCGGCGTGGACAGCTCAATGTCCTTTGTCTAACCTCCGGTTTCTGAAGGAGATGCAGGCAGGTATGGCAGACGTCAAAATTCTTGAGGTGCGCAAATCCTACGGCGCGGTCGAAGTCATTCACGGGTTGAATGTCGAAATTGCGGATGGGGAATTCGTGGCCCTGGTCGGCCCGTCTGGTTGCGGCAAGTCCACACTCTTGCGCATGATCGCCGGGCTGGAGCCGATCGATAGTGGCACGATTGCAATCGGTGACCGGGTCGTGAACAACCTGCCACCATCTGAGCGCGACATCGCGATGGTGTTTCAGACCTATGCGCTGTACCCGCACAAATCCGTGGCCGAGAATATGGGCTTTGCGCTGAAGGTGGCCAAGGCCGACAGGGCCGAGATCGACCGTCGTGTCAAGGAAGCGGCAGAGATCTTGAGCCTGACCGAGTATCTCGACCGCAAGCCGCGCCATCTGTCCGGCGGCCAAAGGCAACGGGTCGCCATGGGGCGCGCCATCGTGCGCGATCCGCAAGTTTTTCTTTTTGACGAGCCACTGTCAAATCTGGACGCCAAATTGCGCATCCAGATGCGGACCGAAATCAAGGAACTGCACCAGCGCCTGAAAACGACAACTGTCTTTGTCACCCACGATCAGATCGAGGCGATGACACTGGCGGACAGGATTGTCGTGATGCAAAGCGGCGTCATCGAACAGATCGGCACCCCGCTGGACCTGTATGACAATCCGAGCAACGAGTTTGTCGCCACTTTCATAGGTGCGCCATCGATGAACCTGCTGTCCGGAGACTTGTCTGGCGACAAGGTGACCGTCGGCGGGTTTCAGTTCCGCGGGCCGACCGGGGAAGGGCAGGTCAAGCTAGGGGTAAGACCCGAACATCTGATCCTGGCGGATGATGGCTTGCCCATGCAGGTCAAGGTTGTCGAGCCAACCGGCGCGGAAACGATGGTTTTTGCGCGCTTTGAAGACCAGGACATCACCGCCATTTTCCGGGAGCGTCATGAATTCGAACCGGGCCAGACCATTCATCTGAAACCCGATCCGGATCACCTGCATGTGTTTGACGCCGACACCGGTGCGAGATTGTGAAACCCAATTGTTGAGAGGCCAAAATGCTCAAAGGTATTGATCCGATTCTGAATGCCGACGTGCTCTATGCGCTGCGCGCCATGGGGCATGGTGATGACCTGATCATCGCCGATACCAATTTTCCCTCGGACAGTGTCGCGCGCGAGACCACGCTGGGCGAAGTGTTGCGTGTTGATCGCCCCGCCGCAGAGGTCGCAAAAGCGGTCCTTTCCGTCTATCCGCTCGACACCTTCGTTGACGATGCGGCCGCACGGATGGAGGTGGTTGATGAACCCGACACGATCTTGCCAGTGATGGAAGAGATGCAGGCGCAGGTCAGCGCCGTCGGGGGGCCAACAATGATTGGCATCGAGCGCTACGCCTTTTATGAGCGTGCAAAGCAGGCCTATGCCGTCATACAGACCGGTGAACGCAGGTTCTACGGTTGCTTTGCATTCCGCAAAGGCGTCGTTCCACCGGACGCGGAGTGAGGCATGGGCAAGGTTGTCATTCTGGGGGTCTTCGTCGCTGACACTGCCTACCGGGCCGACCGCATGCCGAAGATGGGCGAAACCATCATGGGCAACTCCTTTGCTCTGGGGCCCGGCGGTAAGGGCTCGAACCAGGCAGTTGCCTGCGCACGCATGGGGGCGGACACGCATTTCATCACCAAGTTGGGACAGGACGATTTTGCGAAGCTCGCCCTTGATACATGGGCTGAAGCGGGGGTAACCCCCCATGCAGATCAGGTTGCTGACAGCTACACCGGCGCCGCGCATATCTTCGTAGAAGAAAAAACCGGCGATAATGCCATTATCATCGCACCAGGCGCAGCTGCTCTGATTGATGTAGAAACGGTCGAAGCGCAATCGGACCTGATTGCCAGCGCAGACGTGTTCGTGACCCAGTTGGAACAACCAATGAGTGCTGCAGTCCGGGCGCTGGAGATCGCTCACAATGCCGGTATCACGACAATTCTGAACCCGGCACCTGCCGCGTCGCTGCCCGAGGGTCTACTTGGCCTTTGTGATTTCGTCACTCCGAACGAAACTGAATGTGAGGCTCTGACTGGCCTAGCGGTCGAAACTGAAGCGGATGCCGCCAAAGCATGCGATGCGTTGCGTTCGCTTGGTGTAAAAACACCGATCATCACGCTCGGAGAGCAGGGGGCGTATCTGGATGGTCACGGGCTCATCCCATCAGTGAACGCGGGGCCGGTTGTTGAAACGACCGGCGCGGGCGATGCCTTCAACGGCGGATTTGCTGCGGCACTGTCGGACGGAAATACGCCACAAGAGGCCGCGAGATACGGGTGCGCGACCGCCGGCTTGTCGGTCACCAAAGCTGGAACGGCCCCCTCCATGCCTTCGCGGGAATCCGTCGAAAACCTGATCCGGTCCCTTGGCTGAAACGGGTCTGATGCGCTGAGCCACCTGCGAGCGAAAGCAGCGGCAAACGCAGCCAGAATTGCTTTCGCCGCAAAGGGCCGAACCCGGAACGTGAACGCCCCGCCATTGGCGGGGCGCTGTTTTATCCGGCGGTGGCTTCGGCATCTTCGGGTGGATCGGGGTCTTGACCCTTGGTCCCTTTGATCCATTCGCGCAGGCCCTGCATCACGGCGTAAAGCACCGGCACCAGGATCACGCCCAGCACCGTTGCCGCCAGCATGCCACCAAAGACCGCGATGCCGATTGCCTTCTGGCTGGCCGCGCCTGCGCCATTTGCGGTCAGCAGCGGCACCACACCCAGCAGGAAGGAAAGCGCTGTCATCATCACGGCGCGGAACCGTTGCCGCGCGGCTTCGGCGGCGGCCTCACGGATGCTGAGACCCATAGCGCGCTGCTCCATTGCAAATTCGACGATCAAAATGCCGTTCTTCGAGGCAAGCCCCACCAGCATGATGATTCCGATCTGAGTATAGAGGTTGATATCGCTGCCCACGACGGCAACCGCCGCCACCGCTCCGAACAGCGCCACGATCACAGATAGCAGGATCGAGACCGGCATCGACCAGCTTTCATACTGACCGACAAGGAACAGGTAGGCGAACATGACTGCCAAAATCATGATCACTTGCACCAGCCCGCCAGAGGCGAGCTGCTGCTGAGCGGTGCCTGTCCATTCAAAGGCATAGCCGGGGGGCAGGGCGGTCGTGGAAGTCTCAGTCATCACCTCAATCGCGTCGCCGCTGGACAGGCCCGCTGCGGGCACCGCTGTCACCGTGGCAGACCGGAACAGATTGTGCCGCTTCAGCAGGACCGGGCCCAGCACGTTCTCGATATCGATCAGCGTGCCCAGCGGCACCATCTCGCCCGCATTCGAGCGGACATAGAGGTTACCGATATCCTCGACCTTGTCGCGATACTCGCCCTCGGCCTGGATCATCACGCGATAAACCCGCCCGAACAGGTTGAAGTCATTCACGTAATAGGACCCAAGATAGGCCTGCATGGTCTGGAAGACTTCGGAGATCGGCACTTCCAGCGTCTTGGCCTTTTCGCGGTCCAGATCGACGAAGAGCTGCGGCACGTTGGCGCGGAACGTGGTGTAGGATTGCGCGATGTCCGGACTCTGGTTGGCGGCATAGACAAACGAGCCGACGGCCGAGGCCAGATCCTGCGGCGAGCCGCCACCGGTCTGCTGCACCTCCATTTCGACGCCCGCAGACATACCCAGGCCCTGAATGGGCGGTGGGTTGAACGCCACGATCGAGGCCGCCGATTCTTGGTAGGCCAGCCCCAGCACCTGGTTGAGGATACCATCGGCGCTGAGTTCGTCGGTTTGCCGTTCATCCCAGCCGGTCAGGTTCACGACGATCATCGCACCATTGGGCGACAGCCCGTTCAGCAGCGAGTAGCCATTGACGAGAACCGTGCTGGCAACACCGGGAATGGCCTGCAACTTTTCGTTGAACCGCGCCGTTATCTCTTCGGTCCGGTAGAGCGTCGCGGCATCCGGCAATTGCACATCGACAAAGAGATAGCCGTTGTCTTCGAGCGGGAGGAACCCTTTCGAGGTTTTTGTGAAGATCGTTCCAGCCCCGGCACCGATGGCGATGATAATGACCAACGCGATCAGCGGGATGCGCAGCATCCGGGTGACGATTCCGACATATCCGGTCCGCACGCTGCCGATGACGTTCTCGAACATCCCCAGCAAGCCCTTGGGTGGGCCCGACCGGGGCCGCAGGACCAGCCCGCACAAGGCCGGCGACAGGGTCAGCGCGTTGATCGACGAGATCACGACGGCGGTCGAGATCGTGACCGCAAACTGCGAATAGAGCCGTCCGGTGATGCCGGGCATGAAGGTGACCGGCACGAAGACCGCCAGTAGCACCAGAGTGGTCGCAATCACCGGGCCGGTGATCTGGCCCATTGCCTTGCGGGTGGCCTCGGGCGGGCTCAGCCCTTCGTCGGCGATGATCCGCTCGACGTTTTCCACCACCACGATGGCGTCATCCACCACAATGCCGATGGCCAGCACCAGCGCGAAGAGCGAGATGGTGTTGAGCGACATGCCGAAAACCAACAGAAAGGCGAAGGTGCCGATCAGCGAGACCGGGATCGCCACCGCCGGGATGATCGTCGCGCGCCAGCTGCCGAGGAAGACGAACACGACCGAGATCACCAGAACGAAGGTCAGCATCAGCGTCGTGACCACGTCACTGAGCGATTGTTCAACGAACTTGGTCGAATCGAAGGGCACGACATATTCGACGTCATCGGGGAAGGCGCGTGACAGCCGGTCCATCTCTGCCTCGACCCGCTCGGCGACGCTCAAGGCGTTCGCGCCGGGGGCCTGATAGATGGCCAGAACCGTTGCTGGAACATCGCCATAAAAGCCCGAAGCCGTATAGAACTGAGCACCCAGTTCGACGCGGGCGATGTCGCGCACCCGCACGATGGCACCGGCGTCACCGGTGCGCACGACGATATTGCCGAACTCTTCTGCCGACGTCAGGCGGCCCTTGGTCGTGATCGTGTATTGAAAGGTCTGGCCTTCAGGCGCGGGCGGCGCGCCGATGGACCCCGCCGACACTTCGATATTCTGTTCGCGGATGGCGGCAATGAGATCGCCGGGCGTGATCGACAGGCCTGCCATCTTGTCCGGGTCCATCCACATCCGCATGGCATATTCGAAATTGGTCAGAACATCGGCCTTGCCAACGCCTTGAATCCGCGCCAGCGCGTCCTTGATGTTGATCGAGGCATAGTTCGACAGGAACACGCTGTCATAGGTACCTTCCGGCGAGGTCAGCGTGATCAGCAGCAACATGTTGGTCGAGGCTTTTTGCGTCACAACGCCCGAGGATGTCACCTCGGACGGCAACGAGGCCATGGCCTGCGCCACCCGGTTCTGCACGTTGACCGAGGCGATATCGGGGTCGGTGCCCACCTCAAAGGTCACGTTCAACGAATAATTGCCATTGTCGGCCGAGGTGGACGTCATGTAGATCATGTCATCCACGCCGTTCACCTGCGCCTCGATCGGGGCGGCGACGGTGTTTTCAACGGTTTCCGCGTTTGCGCCAGTGTAATCGGCAGTTACGCTGACCACGGGCGGGGTGATGTCGGGGAACTGGGCGACCGGCAGCACCATATAGCCGATGCCTCCCAGGATCGTCAGCACCAGCGAAATGACTAGCGCCAGCTTCGGCCGGCTGATGAACAGGGCTGAGAACATGCGTTATTCCCCCGGCGCGTCAGAGGCGACGACGGCGTCAACCGCCACGCCGGGTCGGACCCGTTGCAGCCCTTCGACGATCACGCTTTCGCCTTCGACAAGCCCTTCGGTCACGATAATGGCGGTATCGACCACATCCCCGGTCTGGATATAGCGCTGCTCGACCATCTGCTTGTTATTGACCACCAGCACGAACTCGCCGCGCTGGTCACGTTGCAGCGCGGCCTGCGGGATCAGCACCTGCAAGGTCGGCTCCAGCGCCTGGATGCTGACATGCACGAAGGCTCCGTCCACCAGCAAGCGTGAGGTGTTCTCGAACTCGGCCCGGATGGTGATGGCCCCGGTCAGCGGGTCGATCTGATTGTCGACAAAGATGATATGCCCGGTTTCATCCAGCTTGGACCCGTTGGGCAATTCCACAAAAACATCCGGTTTCTGGTCCGAACTGGCCAACGTCGCGGTGGTTTCGCCGGATTGCTGCAGCACGTTGAGCAGCAGTTTCTCGTTGATGGCAAAGCTCACATAGATCGGTGCTTCGCGCACCAGCGAAACGAGGGGCGGCTTTGTGGGACCGACAATATCGCCGACGCTTGTGGTGACCCGGCCCAAACGCCCGGGAAAGGGGGCGGATATCTGGGTATAGCTCAGATCAAGCTCGGCCTGTTGGATCGCGGCTTTGGCGGATTTGATCTGCGCTTGGGCCTCAAGTTCATTTGCGCGCGCTATGTCGCGTTCCGAAACGGGCACCGCGTCACGCCGCAGCAATTCTTCCTTCCGCGCCAATTCCAGCTTGGCCAGTTCCAGATTGGCCTCGGCCTTGTCCAGATCGGCATTGCGCGCCGCGAGCGTCGCCTCATAGAGGTCTGGTTCGATCTCGAAAAGCAGATCTCCCTTTTCGACATTTGCGCCATCTGCGACTTTTTGCGCTTCGAGAAAGCCGCTGACGCGCGCGATGATATCGACCTGATCGATCGCCTCGCCGCGGCCGATGAACACGGCCTCATCGGTGATTTCCTGCGAATAGGCCGCAGCGATGGACACTTTCGGCGGGGCCGGCTCGGCTTCCTGCGCGAGGGCAGGCGCAGTCCAAAGGGCGCCCGCTAGGGCGATCCCGGTCACGAAGGGCCGCAGCGCAAGCGGCGACCGGGCAGGAAAGGACAGGCAGGAGGAAAGCGGCGGCATGCGAAGAGCCTCGTTCAAGTTTTAAAATTAGAGCCAGCGGTGCGATGTCGGATGCGGCATCCCGAGTCACTGGCATTCCACGCAGGATGGCCGCATTCCGGGAATATCTCAAGCGTCAGGTTCTCAGGCTAGATATTGGCGTCATTGCGTTTTTTGACTTTCTTGTCTTGTCGACGCGCGGTTACCCTGAGGTGGTTATGGTTGGGAAGGCAGAGATGGTCGCTTCATCAGACCGGCTTTTCGTATTCGTTCTGGATGCGGGCTTCACGATGCAGGCATTCTCGTCGGCGGTCGAAGTCCTGCGCCTGCTGCATCGGGTCCGGCCTGAGGCAGGGCTGAGATACAAGGCGCTTGCCCTGACCGGTGCTCCGGTCAGGGCCTCGAACGGTTTTGCGTTGATCCCCGATCTCGACCTGTCCGAGGTACCGCCACGTGCGACCCTGATTGTCGTTGCCGGAGCCGAGGCCAGCAAGGTGGCCGCACCTGCATTGGTAGCAAGGCTACGCGACTGGGCCCGGCGCGGGCATCCTATCTGGGGCATCTCCTCGGGCGTGGTGCGGCTGGCGCAGGCAGGATTGCTGACGGGCCGATCCGTCAGCGCCCATTGGGAGGATTTTGCCTATCTGCGGCAGGCATTTCCCGACATCGAGGTGACCACCGCGCTGTTCACCTATGACAGTCAGGTCGCGACCTGCGCGGGGGGCAGTGCGGCCAGCGATCTGATGCTGCATCTGGTGCGCTCTGAGTTTGGGTCGGAGACCGCTGACGAGATTGCCGCGCGGCTGGTCATCGACGCGGTGCGGGACGGGCGCGCGCCGCAACGGCGCAGTTCCGAGATGCAGTTCGAGACCGCCAATCACCTGGTCTTTGCCACGCTGCGTCAAATGCGGGCCAACCTGTTTGCGCCGCTGTCCATTGCCCGGATCGCAGGTGATCTGGGGATCTCCCAACGCCAGTTGGAGCGGCTTTTTGTTCAGGAATTCGACCAGTCACCTGGCCGCGTTTATGCGCAGTTGCGGCTTGAGGATGCGCGGCTGGATGTGCTGTCGGGTCGTCGCGACCTGACCGAGATCGCGCTGGACTACGGTTATAAGCCGGTGACATTCTCTCGTGTATACAAACGGTTGTTCGGCGTTCTTCCATCGGATGATCGAAAGCGGGCAATGTCGTAGTGCCGGGTCTTTGATGTCGGTTTCGCGCAGGCGTGACCCTACGTCATGACATAAGTGCTGGGAAACGGAGAATGCTGAATATGACCCGACCTCGCATCATGGTGGCCCCCAACGGGGCGCGTCGCGGAAAATCTGATCACCCCATCTTGCCCCTTACGCCGGATGAGATCGCGCATGCCGCCCGGACTTGCCGCGCGGCCGGGGCGGATGCGTTGCATCTGCATGTGCGCGACGCGGCTGGTCGACATTCGCTGGATGCCGGTCTGTATCGCGAGACTCTGGTCGCGCTGCAGGAGGTGGAGGGGCTGGAGTTGCAGGTAACTACCGAAGCCGCCGGGCGGTACGACCCACCGGAGCAATTTGCTTGCCTACAAGATCTTGCGCCGAGCTGGGCCAGCGTCTCGGTACGCGAAATCAACCGCAACTCCGAGATCGCGGAACCGCTCTACACGCTCTGTGCCGAACAGAGCACGCGAGTTCAGCATATCGTCTATGATGCGCAGGATCTGGCCTTGCTGCGATCCTGGCGCGATGCAGGAATCGTGCGGCCCGAACAGGATGAGGTGATCTGCGTGCTGGGCGCCTACAGTCCGGCGCGACACGGCCATCCTGATGAGCTTGCCGCGCTCCTGCCGGAAATGACGGGTTTGCGTTTCAGCCTCTGCGCCTTTGGGCCGCAGGAACAGAACTGCCTGATCGCTGCCGCGCAGGCAGGGGCCGCATATCTGCGGGTCGGGTTCGAAAACAACCTGCACGCGCCGGACGGATCGGAATGGCCTGACAATGCAGCTGCGGTCGCTGCATTGAAGGCCGAGTTGGAAAGGGTACTCTCATGAGCCATGTCTTCCCGCGCCATTGCCGCGCGCAACTGCCCACCGCTGTGGCGGGCGAGGGTTGCTACCTGATCGACGCGCAGGGCAAGCGATATTTCGATGCCTCGGGCGGCGCGGCGGTCTCTTGTCTGGGGCACTCCAATGCGCGAGTGCGGCAGGCGGTAAAGGATCAGGTGGATCAACTGGCCTTTGCCCATACCGGCTTCTTCACCTCCGAGCCTGCGGAGCAACTGGCCGATCTGCTGATCGCGCATGCGCCTGAAGGCATCGAACGGGTCTATTTCGTTTCCGGCGGTTCCGAGGCAGTGGAATCCGCGATCAAGCTGGCCCGGCAATACTACCTTGAAATCGGGCAGCCCGAACGGTGCAATCTGATCGCGCGGCGTCAGAGCTACCATGGCAATACGTTGGGCGCACTGGCAGCGGGCGGCAACACGTGGCGGCGGCAGCAATTCGATCCACTGCTGATCGGGGTCAGCCATATTGCGCCCTGTTACGAATATGCCGAACGTCGCGAGGCTGAGACACCAGCCGAATACGGACGCCGTGTCGCGGATGAGCTTGAGGCGGAGATTCTGCGCCTCGGACCCGAAACTGTCATGGCATTCATTGCCGAGCCGGTCGTGGGCGCAACCCTGGGCGCGGTGCCGGCGGTCGAGGGGTATTTCGCACGTATCCGTGAGATATGTGATGCTTATGGCGTGCTTTTGATCCTTGATGAGGTGATGTGCGGCATGGGCCGGACCGGGCATCTCTTTGCCTGCAATGGTGACGGCGTGCGGCCCGACATCCTGACCATCGCCAAGGGCCTTGGGGCCGGTTACCAGCCCATCGGGGCGATGTTGTGCTCGGCGCAGATCTATCAGGCGATTGCAGACGGGTCGGGCTTTTTTCAGCACGGTCACACCTATATCGGCCACCCGGTCGCCACAGCTGCCGGGCATGCAGTGCTCTCCGAGATGCTGGAGCGGGACCTGATGCCGCAGGTGCAAGAGCGCGGCACTCAGCTTGATGCCGCCCTGCGCGACCGGTTGGGCCAGAACCCGCATGTTGGCGACATAAGGGGGCGCGGGTTGTTCCGCGGCGTGGAACTCGTGCAGGACCGTGCCGACAAGACACCGTTCGATCCGGCGCTGGGCACGGCAGGCAAGCTGAAGGCGGCGGCAATGGCGCAAGGGCTGATCTGCTACCCGATGCCGGGCACTCGCGACGGCAGGCAAGGCGATCATGTCTTGCTGGCACCGCCCTTTGTGATGGCCGAGAGCGACGCGGGCCTGATCGCCGACCGGCTGTCTGCGGCGATCGACCAGGTTCTAGACATGTAGGTCAGCCACCGGGACAAGGCGCTTCGAGACGCCTTGTCATCTTTGCCCATCTTGACGTTGGTTGTTAGTCGCGCGTCCCAGCGAAGCGGGTCTCCCAATCCTCGCGCTGCTCGTCGGTGACCTTTGCAAAGAGAACCTCGGGCACAGCAAAGCCGTGACCTGGCTCCAGCATCGACAGGCTGGCGGCCACATCTTCGGGCCATGCAGTGTCGCTGACGCCCATGGCCTCAAGCATCCGCGCTGAGGCGAAGGGGATGAACGGCGCGCTGAGCACCGCATAAAGCCGGATCAGGTTCAGGCCCAGACGCACTTGTGCCGCGGCCTTTTCTGGGTCGGTCTTGAAGGCCGCCCATGGCGCGGCGCTTTGCAGGTATTCGTTGCCCGCGACCCAGATCGCCCGCAGTTCCTGCGCCGATTTGCGGACTTCCATCGCTTCCATATGGCTCTCATAGGCCCGCACGCGAGTGGTCAGGTCGGCGATCAGCGCCTGTTCCTGTTCTCCATAAGCGCCGCCCGCGGGAACCTCTTCGCCAAACTTCGAGCGGCAGAACTTGGTGATCCGGCTGACGAAATTGCCCAAAACGTCGGCCAGGTCCTTGTTCACCGATTGCTGGAAGTTCTCCCAGGTGAACTCGCTGTCGCTGCTCTCTGGCGCATGGCTCAGCAGCCACCAGCGCCAGTAATCCGCCGGCAGGATCTCCAGCGCCTGATCCATGAAGACACCACGGCCCTGCGAGGTCGAGAACTGGCCGCCATCATAGTTCAGATAGTTGAAGGATTTCAGGTGATCGACCATCTTCCACGGCTCGCCCGAGCCCAGAATGGTCGCCGGGAAGCTGAGCGTGTGGAAGGGCACGTTGTCCTTGCCCATGAACTGGACATAGCGCACGTCCTCGGCGCCCTTGTCGGTGCGCCACCAGCGTTCCCACTCTGCGTCCGATTTGCCGTTGGCCTCGGCCCATTCCGCAGCGCAGGCGATGTACTCGATGGGAGCGTCGAACCAGACATAAAAGACTTTGCCTTCCATTCCCGGCCAGTCCTGATCACCTTTCTTGACCGGAATACCCCAGTCCAGATCACGGGTGATGCCCCGATCCTGCAGCCCGTCGCCGTCATGCAGCCACTTCTTGGCGATGGAGGTGGTCAGCACCGGCCAGTCGGACTTGCTGTCGATCCACTTGTCCAACTGTTCGCTCATCGCGGATTGCCGCAGGTAGAGATGCTTGGTCTCGCGCACCTCCAGATCGGTCGAGCCGCTGATTGCGCTGCGCGGTTCGATCAGATCGGTCGGGTCCAACTGCTTGGTGCAATTCTCGCATTGATCGCCGCGCGCGCGCTCATAGCCGCAATTGGGGCAGGTGCCCTCGATATAGCGGTCCGGCAGAAACCGGCCATCGGCGTTGGAATAGACCTGTTTCTCGGTCACTTCGCGGATCAGCCCGGCATCGGCCAGACGGCCCGCGAAATGCTGGGTCAGGTGATGGTTCTGCGGACTGGAAGAGCGACCGAAATGGTCGAAACTCAGGCCGAACCGCTGGGCGATTTCCGACTGAACCCCATACATCCGGGCGCAATATTCTGCCACTGGCTGACCGGCCTTGGCTGCAGCCAGTTCGGCGGGGGTGCCATGTTCGTCGGTGGCGCAGAGGAACATGACCTCGTTGCCCCGGCCACGCAGGTAGCGCGCATAAAGATCGGCGGGCAATTGCGAGCCGATCAGATTGCCGAGGTGCTTGATCCCGTTGATATAGGGGATCGCCGAGGTGATGAGGATTCGTGCCATGTACCCGTCCGCGTGTCTGTCTGCGCGCCCGTCTACCCCATGTGGCGCGGCAGCAAAAGGGCAGCTGTTGCCGCCTTGCCATTTTGCGGTGACGTGGCGACATTACTTTGCCTTTCAACGCGCATTCGCGTTGCGCTGCGATTTGACCTCTGCATACCCTCCGGTTGACTAATGACCTCACGGGTTCTTGAAAATCGGGAATAACTCCCCATATGAATGTATACTACCGCATACAAAAAATGAGGGACATCCATTGATGTTTGACTTCCTGCTCGAGGGCGCATTTGCGCCCTTTACGTTGGCGCTTGCCTTGCTTTTGGGCCTGCTGGTTTTGGAACTGGTGGCCCTGATGGTTGGCGGCAGCCTGATGGCGGGCGAGGGCGAGGTTGATCTGGATGTTGGTGAGGTGCCGGATCTTGACGGGTTCGACCTCGACATTGACGCTGATCTGGATGTCGATATTGATCTCGACCCGGTTGATCTGGCCGAGGCCGAACTGGAGGTACCCGCTGCCGAAGCGGTCGGCCCGGCAAGCTGGCTGGGATTGGGCAAGATGCCCACGATGATCTGGCTTGCCACTCTGCTGATGGGCTTCGGCCTCAGCGGCATGGGTCTGCAACTTGCCCTGCGCGATCTCATTGGTCTCAACTTGCCCGGCTGGCTGGCTGCGATCCCAGCTGCCGCCTTTGGCATCTGGTTCGCGCGCGGCTTTGGCGCGGTCTTTGCCCGGCTACTGCCGCGCACCGAGACCGAGGCGACATCCGTTCGCCGCCTGTCCCGCCGCCGTGGTGTCATCACGCAGGGCACCGCCAGCAAAGGCCGCCCGGCCGAGGTCCGCGTCACCGACCGCTTCGGCAATGCGCATTACCTGCGCGCCGAGCCGATGCGCGATGGCGAGAGCCTATCGCAAGGCACCGAAGTTCTGGTGCTGCGCGACAGGCGCAGCGGTGATTTCGTCCTGATCGGCATGTCCGAATAACTCAATTCAAAACTCTAAAAAGGAGACGTATTTATGGAATTTCAATTCCTTTTGATATCCGTGGTCACCGTCCTGGTGTTCCTGTTGTTCATCGGCCTTGTCCTAGGCCGGTTGTACCGCCGCGCCACCCGCGAGGTGAGCCTGGTCAAGACCGGTGCCGGAGGAAAAAAAGTGATCATGGATGGCGGTACAATCGTCGTGCCGCTGCTGCATGAGGTCAGCCCCGTGAACATGAAGACCCTGCGCCTTGAGGTGCAACGTAGTGGCGAGGCGGCCCTGATTACCCAAGACCGGATGCGGGTTGATGTGGGTGTGGAATTCTACGTCTCGGTCATGGCCACCGACGAAGGCATCGCACGCGCCGCGCAAACGCTGGGCAGCCGCACATTCGACGTGGAACTGCTGCGCGAGATGATCGAAGGCAAGCTGATCGACGGTCTGCGCGCCGTGGCCGCGCAGATGACCATGGACGGGCTGCATGAAAACCGCGCCGACTTTGTGCAAGAGGTGCAGAATGCGGTCTCTGAAGATCTGTTGAAAAACGGCCTGTCGCTGGAATCGGTCTCGCTGACCGCGCTCGACCAGACGCCGTTCGAGGCGCTGGATGAAAACAACGCGTTCAACGCCGTTGGTATGCGCAAGCTGGCCGAGGTGATTGCCACTTCGAAGAAAGAGCGCGCGCAGATTGATGCCGATGCCGAGGTCGAAGTGCGACGCGCCGCCATGGAAGCGCAACGCCAGAAACTGCTGATCGAGCAGGACGAAGAGCAGGCGCGCATTGCTCAGGTTGAAAAGGTCGAAACACTGCGGGTTGCGCAGGAAGCGGAGATCGCCGCCCGGACGGAGGACTCGGTGCGCGAAACCGAACGCGCGCGGATTGCCCGTGAGGAAGCCATCCGCGCAGCCGAGATCGAACGCGAGCGCAAGATCCGCGATGCCGAGATATCCAAGGAACGTGAGTTGGAAGTGGCCGAGCAGGAGCGTCAGATCATCATCGCGCAGAAATCCGAAGAGGAAAGCCGCGCCCGTGCCTCTGCCGATCTGGCCCGCGCCGAAGCGACCAAGGCGACCGAAGCGGTTGTAACCGCTCGTCAGGTGGCCGAAGCCGAACGTCAAAAGCAGATCGTGCTGATCGAAGCCACCCGTGAGGCCGAGCGTCAGGCAACCGCGATCCGTCTGGCAGCCGAGGCCGCCAAGGACGCCGCCGCCGATCACGCCGCCGCCCGCCGCGAAGAGGCGCAGGCCGAGGCCGACGCGCTCAATATTCGGGCCGAGGCCAAGAAGAACGACATGCTGGCCGAAGCCGAAGGCAAACGCGCGATTGTCGAAGCCGAGAATGTGCTGTCGCCGGAACTGATCCGCATGAAGGTCGATATGGCCCGGATCGACACCATGCCCGAGATCATCACCCAGATGGTCAAACCTGCCGAAAAGATCGACTCGATCAAGATCCATCAGGTCAGCGGCATCGGTGGGGCAGGGACGCCGGGAACGGCGGCCAATGGCGATAAGCCGGTGGTGAACCAGGCGCTTGATTCCATCATGGGCATGGCGGTGCAGATGCCCGCGCTCAAGAAACTGGGCGAGGAGTTGGGCCTGTCGATGGAAAACGGTGTCGGTGGCCTTGCCAATGGCGCGCTGATTGCACCCGAAGAGGTGCAGGCAGCGGAGACCGAGGTGGAAACCGACGACGACCGCGTCGAGCATTAAGTCGAAGATCAAAACAGGAAAGGGGCCGGGTTTCCGGCCCCTTTTTAGTACCCGCCGGGTTTCTGGCCAAAAAACACTTTCGTCACATCCTCGATCACGTCCCATGTCACCCGGCTGCCATCGCGGATGAACAGGCTGTCGCCCGTGGCAAGTTCCATTGTCTCACCTGTGCCAAGATCGGTGATCCGGCAGCGTCCTGACAGGATCGACATCAACTCGTCACCTTGTTCGGTGCAGTCGAACGCGCCCGCAGTACAGTGCCAGATACCGACCCGGGTGCTGTGACCTGGCCCGCCCTGATCAATCCGCCCCGAGGTTTTGGGCGCGCCGCGCCGGATCACGTAATTGCTAGCTGGATTGTCGAAGGGCCAGGGTATTAGTTCGCCAACATCACAGCCCGGTTTGTATATGCGCATCTGCTTGCCTCTTGCTGTCGCCGGGTAAGTTTAACCGCTCTGTTCGGGATCTTTCTGCTCTTCTGCCTCGGTGCGTAATGCTTGGTCGCGCTGCCTGCGGGTCAGCCGCCCGATGGTGAACGAGGTGCGTGGCGCATAGACATAGCGGGTACGTTCCTGGGGCGCGGACCGGCTGCGCATCCGCAACAGGCCGAAGACGATCAGCAACAGATGCCCGATCGCCACAAAGGCAAACAGCGCGCCGGGGCCGTAGGCACCGATCAGGTTCGACGAGATATAGGGGCTGGCAATCGCCCCCAGCGCATAGAAGAACATCAGCGCTGCCGCCAGCTCGACCCGTTGCTCGGAGGTGGCGAAATCGTTGGCATGGGCCGCCGAGATCGAGAAGATCGGAAAGGTGGTGAAGCCGAAGAAACCCGCGCTCACCATGATGCCGATCGTGCCCATCCCGCTGGCGATCATGGTGATGCCACAACTCAGGATCGCCACGCCGGACAGCCAGATCAGCACCCAGCGGCGGTCGTATTTGTCGGCCAGCCAACCTATGGGGTATTGCGCCAGCGCGCCGCCCAAAACGAAAGCGGCCAGGAAAAAGGCGATCTGGTTGATGTCCAGCCCGACCTCTTGCCCATAAACGGGCCCGACCATGCGGAACGAGGCGGAACTGAGCGCGGCCACGATCACACCCGCGACCGCCAGCGGTGAACAGTGCCAGGCCAGTTTTGGGCGCAGACGCGGCGCGTCCGGGGTTTGCGGCTGGCTCGCCCGCGTCAGCATCAGCGGCAGAATCGACGCGCAGCACAGAATAGCCAGCAAGTTGTAGGACACGTAAGAGGCGGGCGGCAGCACCGCGATGATCAACTGTGCGCCCAGCGATGCACTCAGATCGGCGATCCGGTAGGTTCCTGTCGCGCGGCCCCTGTTCTCATTGGTGACTTTGGCGTTCAGCCAGGCCTCGATCACCGTGTAGCAGCCCGCCACACAGGTGCCCGAGGCGATCCGCAGCAGCGCCCAGATCCGGGGGTCGTCCGTCAGCGTATGCCCGATAAGTCCCATCGCCCCAAGCGCGGTGCAGACGGCAAAGGCGCGGGAATGGCCGACGCTGCCCATTAGTCGCGGGGCCCACCAACAGCCGACGAAGAACCCGAAGAAATGCGCCGAGCCCAGCAGGCCGATTTGAGCGGTGGTGAAACCCAGCGTCAGCCCCGAGATCGCATCCAGTGGTCCGACGCCCCCGGTCGAGAGCTGCAGCAGAATGACCGACAGAAACAGGGCTGTGAACGAAATGATCAGGCGCATAATTCGCCACCATGCCGGATCATTGTGGTGATGCGCGCGGATTCTCGACGTTGTGAGGTCGGTTTTGGCATTTCCCCGACATTAGCGACTGCGCCGTATCACCGCCCGAACGTCCAGAAGGATCGGGTCGGGCACCAGATCCGTATAGCCCGAGGCACCAAAGGCCGAACGGCTGATCTGCCCCCTCAGCTGGATGCTGAGCTCACTCAGATCGGATTCCGCGCTGCCGGGTTTGCGATAGAGGAACGCTGCGAAGGAAACGGGCCGCGTCACGCCGCGCAGGGTGAGATCTCCGTGCAATTGCGCGCCGTCTGACAGGCGTCCTCCGCCGCCCAGCACCACCTGTTTTGAAACGAAGCGGATGGTCGGGTAGGTGCCGGCATCCAGCACTTCGGGACTTTTCATGGCCTGGGTGGCAAAGAACAGACCGGTACGCGCGCGCGCGGCGTCGACGCTCACATCGACGGTGCTGGCCGCCAGATTGTCGGTATCGATCCGAATGTCGGCTGCGCTCACCGGCATGGTGCCGCGCTGGGCGTTTCCGGCGAGTGTAAAGATGAACCCGACTTGCGAGGCCGACCTGTCGATCAGATAGGGCTGTGGTGCGGCACCCAGGGCAGGGGCGGCCAACGTTGCGACGCTGGCGATCACGAAGGCGCGGCGGGATAGCGGTGTCATGTCGGCTCCTGAGACGCCGGGATGACCCAAACCTAGCACCGTTTGGAGGGATTTCGGGTCTTGGTCACCCGAATGTCAGCGCATGTGTGACGTCAAAGACTCAGGCGACAAGTGGGCGCGGTCGGCTGCGGTGCAGCAGCGCCAGAAGGATGACCAGATTCAGTCCGTTCCAGGCGATGCCGTTCACGAAGGCTGCCGTATAGCTGCCGGTGACATCATAGAGCCAGCCGGACATCCAGCCGCCAATCGCCATGCCGAAGATGGTCATCATCAGCACAAAGCCCACCCGCGCGCCCGCTTCGCGCGGGGGCAGGTATTCGCGCACCACCAGCGCATAACTGGGCACGATCCCGCCCTGGGACAGCCCGAACAGCGCGCTGATCACATAAAGCGGGACCAACCCGTCATAGGGCAGGAACAAAAACAACGCGGTACCCTGCAGGGCCGATCCGATCAGCAAGGTTCGCAACCCGCCCAGCCTGTCCGCGACCAGCCCCGAGATCACCCGGCTCACCACCCCGCCCAGCAGCATCAGCGACAGCATCTCCGCACCCGCAGCAGGCCCGTACCCCAGCCCGACGCAATAGGAGATGATATGAACCTGCGGCATCGACATCGCCACGCAGCACCCTATGCCCGCCAATCCCAGGGCGAACTGCAGCATGCGCGGTGACATGCCTGCGCTGCGGGCGTTGACCTGGACCTGCGCGGCGGCAGAGCGCAGGTCCTCTTCGGGCATTTGACGTCGCAAGAGTAGTGACAGCGGAATGACGGTGATCAGCGTCACCATCGCAAGCGCCAGATAGACCTGTTGCCAACCGCTGTCGCGCAGCATTCCTGCCAGCAGGGTGGGCCAGATCGCGCCGGACAGGTAGTTGCTGCTGGCCACAAGCGCCACCGCGATCCCGCGCCGCCTCTGGAACCAGTGCGAGATATCGGCGATGAGCGGGCCAAAGCCAATCGCGGTGCCAAATCCCAGACCCAGATGGATCAGCGATAGGGCGGCGATCGAGGGCGCGAAACTAGCCAGCGTGTAACAGGCCGCACTCAGACAGGCGGCGCCGATCAGCGCGCGGGTGACGCCCAGCCGGTCCACCATTTGGCCCAGAAACAGGTTACCTAGCGCGAAGCCGATCATGGTCAGAGTAAAGGGCAGAGAGGCATCCGCGCGGCTGGCGCCGAACTCCGCTTCGACCGCCGGCATGATGACGATCACCGCCCAGATGCCGACATTCGCTACTGTGCCGATCAGCACGGTGATCAGCAGGCGGAACCAGGAATAGCGGCTGTCATGAACGGAGTGCCCCATGCGCGCACGCTAGAGTGCCCCGCGGCGCTTGACCAGTGCGCTCAGCGTGCCAGCATCCAGTTGCCATCGGGCCAGAAGGCATGAAAGGCAAAGGCGAACATCACGTCATGGGAAACATCCCGCCCCGAGGCGTCGCGCACCCGAACCGAGCCTACGTCGCGCCCCCGCGCGATCCGGGCCTTGTCCAGTGCCGAGGCCTGTCCGCCGTGCCACGACAGCGTCACGCCGGTTTCGGTGATTTCACCTTCGCGGCGCAGCCGCTCCAGCGTCCAGGCGCTGTCGCCCACCCGCACAACGCGGGCCAGAGGGTTGACGCTATGGGGTGGGTTCTCGCCGGAATAGAGAAAAGGTCGCGCCGAACGGTCATACCCGCGATAGGGGTTGCGGCCATAGTCCCGATTATAGGCGGGCTCTGCCATCACCAGTCCGTCGGGGTGGCGGGTGCGGAAATCGTCCCAGCTTTCCATCCAACTGGGCAGGGCGTTGAGTTCGGTGCCTGTCAGCCTGCCGACGATGGCGGTGCCGATGGCCTGCTGCCACCAGCTTTCGGTTTCGCGGTCGAACATGACCATATCGGAATGCCGCAGCTTCCCTGAGACCCCAAAGCTAAGCGTCCCCGCAGCCGTACGCCGATCGAAGGTCAGGCCGGAATTGCACAATGGGCAATAGGTCACCGCAACGGGAATGCCACCGATACTGTCATTCACGACCTCATGCCAGATCAGGTAACGGATCGGATAGGTGCGCGGCTCGGCCCCGTCGATCTCGACCGTGATAACCGGCTCGCGCCCTCCTAGCCGGGTCTCGTCCGAGGCGTGCAGGAAGGTGGGCTCGCTGATTGCGGGGATACCATCCTTGGGCGGCCCACCCGATTGAATCTCACCCCAGTCGGATATGGTTGTGCGGCTGAAATCGGTCCCGGGCCATTCCGCGCGCCAGCGGTCGGGATTGGCCAGCGCCGTTTCCGCAGCAAGAAGCACTAGGATCAGGACAAGACGGTACATCAGCAGGTCCTTTCGGATACCGCATGATGGCCCGGACCGTCACCGCCGCAAAGCACCGCCACGGGGTTGTGAACAGAGTTCAGGAAGGTTCGTTCCCGCCTTGCCAGCCGGCAACAAAAACCGCGCCGGTTGGGCCCCGGCGCGGAGTATTTCTGTCCCGGTTAACGGGATCACTCGGTCACGGTGACCTTTTTCATCACGTCGGGCTGGCCGGTGACAGCACCATTGGGGCCATCGCCACGTTTAATCGCGTCGACCACATCCATGCCATCCGTCACCCTGCCGACAACCGTGTATTGCCCGTTCAGGAACGGGCCCGGATCGAACATGATGAAGAATTGCGAGTTGGCGCTGTTGGGATCCTGCGCACGGGCCATGCCGATCACGCCGCGCTCAAAGGGCAGGTCCGAGAACTCTGCCGGCAGATCGTCGCGGGTCGAGCCTCCGGTGCCAGCGCGGCGCATGTCGCCGCCCAGCTTGCCGAACTGGACGTCGCCGGTCTGCGCCATGAAGCCGTCGATTACCCGGTGAAACACCACGCCGTCATACTGGCCGTCCTTTGCCAGGGCGGCGATCTGCTCCACATGCTTGGGGGCCACGTCGTCCAGCAAGTCGATGGTGATGGTGCCATTGGCGCCTTCACCTTCGACCTCGATTTCCAAACCGGTTGCAAGGGCGGGGCTGGCCATCAGGGCAAATACGGCGGCCAGCTTACGCATCTGCGGCCACCTTGACGCTGATCATCCGGTCGGGGCTTGCGGGCGGCTCGCCGCGCACAATGGCGTCCACATGTTCCATCCCGTCGATCACCCGGCCATAGACCGTGTACTGACCATTGAGGAAATGGTTGTCCTTGAAGTTGATGAAGAACTGAGAATTTGCGCTGTCGGGATTGGCCGAGCGCGCCGCACCCAATGTACCGCGGTCATGGGGCAGCTTTGAGAACTCGGCCGGGACGTCCGGCATCGATGAGCCGCCGGTTCCCGCCCGGCTCAGGTTGAACCCGTCTTCCATGTCGCCATGTTCCACATCACCGGTCTGCGCCATGAAACCGTCGATCACCCGGTGGAAGGCGACGTTGTCATATTCGCCGCCACGGGCCAATTCCTTCATCCGGTCGCTGTGCTGGGGCGCCACGTCGGGCAGCAGTTCGATAACCACGTTGCCGCCGGTCAGCTCGATGATGATGGTGTTTTCCGGGTCCTTGATCTCGGCCATCTGGCCCTCCTGTTTCTGGATATGGACGCATACCTAAGCGCGAGCCGCCGGAAAGCCAAGACACGCATTGACCTGACGGCTGTTTCCGGGAAAACAGGCGCCCAAGCATTGGCCATTTATTGCGGAGACCGGGAATGACTTGGAAAACACTGGATGACTTGGACCTGTCGGGCAAGCACGTGCTTGTCCGTGTCGATATCAACGTCCCGGTCGAGGGCGGGAAGGTCACTGACGATACCCGCATCCGCCGGATCGCACCTACCGTGGCCGATATCCTGCAGGCCGGGGGCACGCCGATTCTGCTGGCCCATTTCGGCCGGCCCAAAGGCAAGGTGGTGCCCGAGATGTCGCTGCGTCCGCTGGTACCCGCACTGGAGACAGCCTTTGGCGCGCCGGTCACCTTCTGTGCCGATTGCCGGGGTCCCGCAGCACAGGCGGCGGTGGACAGCCTTGCCCAAGGCACTGTTTTGCTGCTGGAAAACACTCGTTTCCATCCAGGTGAAGAACAGAACGACCCCGAGCTTGCCGCCGGGATGGCGGCGCTGGGCGACATCTATTGCAACGACGCGTTTTCCGCCGCCCATCGCGCCCATGCCTCGACCGAGGCGCTGGCGCGGCTGATGCCCGCCTGTGCGGGTCGTCTGATGCAGGCGGAACTAGAGGCGCTGGAAAGCGCGCTGGGCAAACCGCAGCGCCCGGTGGTGGCGGTTGTGGGTGGGGCCAAGGTGTCGACCAAGCTGGAACTGCTGGGCAACCTGGTGGCCAAGGTCGATCACCTTGTCATCGGTGGCGGCATGGCGAACACCTTCCTTGCGGCGCAAGGGATTTCGGTGGGCAAGTCGCTGTGCGAGCACGACATGACCGGAACCGCGTCCGAGATCCTGACCAAGGCCGCTGCGACCGGCTGCGCGATCCTGTTGCCCGTCGATGTGGTTGTGGCCCGCGAATTCAAGGCGGGGGCAGCGAATGAAACCGTGCCCGCCGATGCGTGTCCCGAGGATGCGATGATCCTCGATGCCGGGCCTCAGACCGTTGCACAAATCTCAAAAGTGCTGGAGGGCGCGAAGACGCTGATCTGGAACGGCCCGATGGGTGCCTTCGAGATCGAGCCGTTTGACGCGGCCACCAATGCCGCGGCCCGCAAGGCGGCGGACCTGACCCGCGCAGGATCGCTCATTTCGGTTGCGGGGGGTGGTGATACTGTCGCCGCTCTGAACAAGGCGGGCGCGGCGGTGGATTTCACCTATATCTCGACAGCGGGCGGCGCATTTCTGGAGTGGATGGAAGGCAAGGCACTGCCCGGCGTCGCCGTCCTGTCTGGGGGGTAACGCCGGGCTGCACGCTCAGAGGCTCTCGGGACCGGGTATCCGGGAAGTGATACCCGAGGCCGTCCGGCGGCAAATGGGCGAAGGCTGGGTCGTCCGTGAGTGTACCTCCGCCCGGAGTCCTTGAAGCAGGCCTTGGAGCTAGTCGCCCTGTTGAACAGGTAGCTCTGCGGGCCTTGTAGTCATGCACATTGCGGCATCGCAATATGCTGATCGTGATTTTGTTGTCTTCGCACCTCTTCTTCACGGGCGCATGGGCTTCCGCCATCTGGCCCGTCTTCGTCATCTCTCAGGATCGCGTCGCGCATGTCGTCGAGATCGGTACTGTGTACCATATTAACGGCTTGTTTCATATCCAGAAATCCGAACATGTCCTCTCCTTCTGAGCGTGTGCGGTGACCTTCTACATCACGGCCCATGCTCTAGGGTGTTGTTTTGACGCGCAAATTACCTTGATCTCCGTATTGCAGGGTTCCGTATCGCACGTTTGGGATTGGGTTTTTCTTCAGGCCGGGTTGCCAAGCTTGCCGGGCCGCGGCATGGCGTCGAGCATGCGCAGCAGCCCCTCGTGGCGGGCCAGTTCGTCCTTGATCAACAGGCGGCGGCGCTTCAACTTGCGAAGCTGAAGGCTGCAGGGCAGGGGTCGTTTGAGCTCCTTGGCGATACGCGCCTTCAACTCGTGATGCCGGTTTTTCAACTCAGCCATGCGGATTCTGAGGGAAAGGGCTTTAACACGCGGGCTTTTGTTCATGTGATACCTCCAGTTTGCGACAGGGCTGGTGATCTTTCCCAGCCCTCGCATTCGATATGGGGAGAGGGGATCTCGAAAGAAGGCAATGGTATGACTAAGTAAGATAGGAAAAACCAATCTAAGCAAGGCAGAACGGATCATGGCCAACGACATCACCCTGCGCCAGATCCGCTATTTTGCGGCGCTTGCCACCGCCGGGCAGTACCGGCGTGCGGCGCGACAACTGGGCATCAGCCAACCATCGCTTAGCCTGCAGATCAGCGCGCTGGAAGAAACGCTTGGCGTACGCCTGCTGGAGCGTCGGCGCAGCGGGCTGATCCTGACACCCGAAGGCCGCGACATAGCCGGTCTGGCGGCGCGCGTGCTGCGTGAGGTGGCGCAGATCGAAGACTATGCCAGCCCGTTGCAGGCCAGCCTAAGCGGCACGCTGCGCCTTGGTTCGACCCCGACGATCGGCCCCTATCTTCTGCCGCGCGTGCTGCGGCGACTGCATGCGGCCTATCCGGACCTGAAGCTGGTCATCCGCGACGGTGCCCTGCGCGACTTGACCGAGGATCTGGTCGCGGGGCGGCACGATATCATCCTGACGCAATTGCCGTTGCACAGCGACGACGTGCAGATGCAGCCGCTGTTTCGCGAACCTTTGCTGCTGGGCGTGGCCCAGTCCCATCCGCTGGCGGGCCGCGACAAGGCCCGGCGCGGGGATTTGGGGGGACAGAACGTGCTCAGCCTCAGCCCGGCCTATGCGCTGCACCGGCAGATCGCGGATCTGTGCGAGGCAACCGGCGCCACCTTGCTGGAAGAGTTCGAAGGCACCAGTCTGGATGCTTTGCGCCAGATGGTCTCGCTGGATATGGGGGTCACCCTGCTGCCGTCGCTCTATGTGGAATCCGAGGTGCGGCAGCGCGACGGAGACGTCTCGGTCTTGCATCTGCAGCCGGGATTGCACCGAACCGTTGGACTGGCGTGGCGCAGGAACAGCGGCAACCCCCGCGCCTTTTTTCTGTTCCGTGACGTGATCCGGCAGGTCGTGGCCGAGGACTACCCGGATTCCGTCACGCCGGTCAGTTGACAGCATCTGACTTTGATTTTCCGCCCGGTCTTGCGTAACCTGACGCCGCCCATCCATGTGCGGCTAGGGTTCCGCTGCATCGCAGGTCCGGACCGAGCGCCGTTATGAGCCCGTGTACGGGCGGACACCCAAAAGACGAAAAAACCAGGGGGGATGGACGGGCGTGCTTTGGCACGTCTTGTCGAAACCGTCTTTGAGGTGATCCATGTCCATCCTTGGTCTTGTGCTGGTCCTGACCGCTGCTGTCTGTCACGCCACTTGGAATTTCTTTGTCAAACGCCTGAATGCGGGGGCGGAACTGGTCTGGCTTTTCTCGGTCGTCTCTGCGGTGATCTACCTGCCGCTGGCGCTTTATGCCGCATCCGGTTTCAACGGGTTCAATGGCAGCCAAATCCTGTTCGTGCTGGGCAGCGTGGCGATCCATCTGGGATACTTCCTGCTGTTGCAGTCTGGCTACCGCCATGGCGCACTGTCGCTGGTCTATCCCACGGCGCGCTCCACCGGGCCTCTGCTGGCGACCTGTTTTGCCGTGCTGTTCCTGGGTGAGGCTGTGACCGCGCAGACCGTGCTGGGAGGGGTCACGATCGTCTTTGGCGTGCTGATGCTGACCGGCGGGTTCAGGCGGGGTGGCGGCAGGGCTCTGGTCTCGGTGGCGTTTGGTGTCGGGGCGGGGCTGCTGATCGGCAGCTATACCGCCTGGGACGCCTATGCGGTCTCGGTTCTTCTGGTGCCGCCTTTGCTGCTGGATTATGCCTCGAGCATTGGCAGGATTGTTCTGCTGGCGCCGGTAGCATGGCGGCGCAGGCAGGCAGTGGCGCGGCTCTGGGCGCAACACCGGGCCGAGGTTCTGGTGATCGCGGTGTTCTGCCCGCTGGCCTATATCCTGGTACTGGTTGCGATGACCTTCACACCGGTGATCTATGTTGCCCCGATCCGCGAGGTCAGCGTGTTGCTGACGGTTCTGATGGGCAGCCTGCTGCTGGGTGAGGGGCATCTGAAAACCCGCCTGTTCTGGTCTAGCATCATCCTCTGCGGTGTCGTGGCCCTTGCGCTGGGCTGACGCAAAGGGGCTTGCCGCGCCCGCCCTGACCATTAGGTTCTGCGGGAACGCGTTGGGATTGGGGACAGGTCATGAAACGAAATCCGCTGGGCCGGACGGGCATCGAAGTCTCGGAGCTTTGCCTGGGGACGATGACATTCGGCACTCAGACCTCCGAGGCGCAGGCGCATGCGCAGATGAATGTTGCGCTGGGCGCGGGCATTAATTTCGTCGACACCGCCGAGATGTATCCGGTGAATCCGGTCTCGAAAGAGACCATCGGGTGCACCGAGGAAATTCTGGGCACCTGGAACGCGGCCAACGCCGCACGGCGGGGCGAATACGTGCTGGCCACCAAACATTCCGGCGCGGGGCTGGGCTATGTGCGTGACGGCGCGGCGATCTCGTCCGGGACCATCGCCGGGGCAATCGAAGGCTCGCTGCGGCGGTTGCAGACTGATTACATTGATCTCTACCAGTTCCACTGGCCCAATCGCGGCAGCTACATGTTCCGGCAGAACTGGCATTATGACCCGTCAGGCAAGTCCCGCGACGAAGTTCTGGACAATATGCAGGACTGTCTTGGTGCGTTGCAGAGCCAGGTCGACAAGGGCAATATCCGCGCCTTTGGCCTGAGCAACGAAAGCGCCTGGGGCACCGCGCAGTGGCTGCGTCTGTCCGAGCAGGGTCTGGGGCCGCGGGTGGCATCAATCCAGAACGAATATTCGCTGCTCTGCCGGTTGTATGACACCGACCTGGCCGAGTTGAGCGTGCTGGAGGATGTCGGGCTGATGGCGTTCTCGCCCCTGGGCGCCGGTCTGCTGACCGGCAAATACCAGAACGGGGCGATCCCCGAAGGCTCGCGCCGATCGATTACGCCTGCGATGGGTGGTCGGCATTCCGAACGGGTCTATGACGCGGTAGGCGCCTATCTGGAGATTGCCGCCAAACATGGCCTGGACCCGGTGCATATGGCGCTGTCCTGGTGCAAGACGCGGCCCTTCATGATGTCGGCGATCTTTGGTGCGACCACGATGGCACAGTTGGAACACGTGCTGGCCGGGGTTGACCTGCTATTGCCCGACGAGGTCGTGAGCGAGATCAATGCCGCGCACAAGGCGCATCCGATGCCCTATTGAGACTGCACAGGGGGCGCTGCTTCCGCCGCCCTCTCGGCGGCTACCCCGGGAAACTCATTGTCAGATGAAGCAGGCGGATTTCATTCGGCGGCGGTGGCGCGGCTTTGACGCAAGTCGCGGGCCGACAAACCGTGGGCAGTGCGAAAGGCGCGGGCGAAGCTGGATTGCGAGGTGAAACCGGTGGCCAGAGCCACTTCGAGCAGGGGCAGATCGGTATCGGTGACCAGCCGCCGGGCCTCGGACAGGCGCAGGTGCAGGTAGTGGTCCTGCGGCGTGGTGTTCAGGCGCAGGCGGAATTGTTGCTGCAGGCTGCGTGGCGATGTACCGAGTTGTCTGGCGATCTCGGCCAGAGGCAACGGATCATCGAGAGCGGCCTCCATCAGCGCATGGGCGCGCGCCGTCAGCATATTGTGCTTGTCGCTGCCCAGTCGGGTCTGCGGGCGGCTGTGCGGTTGCGGACCGTCATGCAGGAAGAGGCCTGCAACGCGCGAGGCAAAGCCTGCGCCATGGCGGGCTGAGATGATGTGCAGCATCATCTCGATCGCGGGCACCGCGCCGCCGCTTGTCAGGCGTTGACCCGAGACCACAAACCGGTCGGGGCGCATGTCGACCTCGGGGAAGCGGCTGGCGAAATTTTCCAGGTCCTCCCAGTGGGTGGTGGCGGAATGGCCGTCCAGCAGCCCCGCCTCGGCCAGCAGCCACGGTCCGCCATCGATCCCGGCCAGGGCCGCGCCACCATTTGCGATGCGGCGCAGACCGGCCAGCAGGCTGGGCGTGGCATGCCGGGCCAGGTGAAACCCGGCCACCACGATCAGCAACTCGCAGCCCGCAAACCGCGCCAGTGGAATACCTGGCACCTGCAGCGCGCTGGTCAGTTCCGCGGGTGTCGGCGTGGCGGTGACATAATCCCAGTCAAAAGCCGGGCGGTCGGCCAGCCGATTGGCCGCGCGCATCGGGTCGACAGCAGCGGCAAAGCTGAGCGTGTTGCACTCGTCCAGCACCAGCACACCGGTTTTCAGGGCGCGATGTTCGGGCTGGAGGATGTTTTTTGCGGGTTTCATCAAGTTCGATTCGCATTCTGACAAGTGGTTCGGCTCAGGCTGCGCCAGAGTTGAGGGTGAATCAAATCGGAATCGGGGGAGAAGGCTGGGGATATGACCCAACCAACCCCGGTAAAAGCTGTGGAAAACCCAAAATGCCTCTGCAAATGAACCGAGACGTCTTTATCACCTGCGCGGTCACAGGATCGGGCAGCACCCAGGATCGCAGCCCGCATGTGCCGCGCTCGCCTGCCCAAATTGCCGACAGCGCGATTGTCGCCGCCAAGGCGGGGGCAGCGGTGGTGCATTGCCATGTGCGCGATCCAGAAAGCGGCGTACCATCGCGCGATCTGGCGCTGTATCGCGAGGTGACTGATCGCGTCCGCTCGGCGGATGTGGATGTGGTGTTGAACCTGACCGCCGGGATGGGGGGCGACATGGTCTTTGGCGGGGTCGAGACCCCGCTGCCCACCGTTGCGGGCACCGATATGGTCGGTGCGAGCGAGCGGGTGGCCCATGTGGCCGACTGCCTGCCCGAGATCTGCACGCTGGATTGCGGCACCATGAATTTCGCCGAGGCCGATTACGTGATGACCAACACGCCTGGCATGCTGAGCGCCATGGGCAAGATGATGACCGATCTGGGCGTGAAGCCCGAGATCGAGGCGTTTGACACCGGCCATTTGTGGTATGCCAAGCAACTGGTCAAGGACGGAGTGCTGGAGTCCAACGCGCTGGTGCAGCTGTGCATGGGCGTGCCTTGGGGCGCCCCGGATGATCTGAACACCTTCATGGCGATGGTGAACAATGTGCCTGAGGACTGGACCTTCAGCGCCTTTGCGCTCGGACGCAACCAGATGGCCTATGTGGCGGCCTCGGTGTTGGCGGGCGGCAATGTACGGGTCGGGCTGGAGGATAACCTGTGGCTCGGCAAGGGTGAACTGGCGCAGAACTGGCAACTGGTCGAGCGGGCGGGCAACATCATCGAAAACATGGGCGCGCGGGTGATCGGCCCGGCGGAAGTGCGCGAGAAGCTGGGTCTGGTAAAGCAGGCGCCGCAGTCCTGATTTGATGGGTTTGATTTGAGGGGCGGGCCCCGCCCGCCCACCCCTTTTTCGCCGCTGCGCGGCGTGTGTCGGAGAGATGAGAATGGCAGTAGCTACCATTATCGGCGGTGGTGTGATTGGCGGCGGCTGGGCCGCGCGGTTCCTGCTCAATGGCTGGGACGTGCGGGTCTTCGACCCGGACCCCGAAGCGGAACGCAAGATCGGGGAGGTGTTGGACAATGCCCGGCGTTCGTTGCCCGGGCTGAGCGATGTACCGTTGCCGCCCGAAGGGCAGTTGAGCTTTCACGACGATCTGGGCGAGGCGGTGCAGAGCGCCATCTGGGTACAGGAAAGCGTGCCCGAGCGACTGGACCTGAAATTGCGTGTTTACAGACAGTTGCAGGAAGTTTGTGATCCGGTGACCATCATCGGCTCTTCGACCAGCGGCTTCAAACCCTCGGAACTTCAGGAGGGCGCGTTGCGCCCCGAGCAGATCGTGGTGACACATCCGTTCAACCCTGTCTACCTGCTGCCGCTGATCGAATTGGTAACCTCTCCGGCCAACCATCCCGACCATATCGCGTGCGCCAAGGATATCCTCACCGAGCTCGGGCTTTTCCCGCTTCATGTGAAGAAGGAAATCGACGCGCATATCGCCGATCGTTTCCTTGAGGCCGTCTGGCGCGAGGCGCTGTGGCTGGTCAAGGACGGCATCGCCACCACCCAAGAGATCGACGAGGCGATCCGCATGGGCTTTGGTATCCGCTGGGCGCAGATGGGTCTGTTCGAGACCTACCGTGTGGCAGGTGGCGAGGCGGGGATGCGCCATTTCATGGCTCAATTCGGCCCGGCGCTGGAATGGCCCTGGACCAAACTGATGGATGTGCCGGAATTCACGGATGAGCTGGTCGATCTGATCGCCGCGCAATCCGATGCGCAGTCGGGGCATCACGAGATCCGCGATCTGGAACGCATTCGCGACAACAATCTGGTGGGAATGATGCGCGCGCTCAAGCATCAGAACTGGGGTGCGGGCAAGGTTCTGAACCAGCATGATCAGCGGATCAAATCCTCGATGCCCGGCCATGTCGACGAGATCGACGACCTGTCGCAACCGATCCTGACGCTGTCGCGCGCGGTGCCGCTGGACTGGACGGATTACAACGGTCACATGACCGAGTCGAAATACCTCGACGCTTTTGCCAGTTCGACTGACCGGTTCATGGAACTGATCGGCTGCGATGCCGACTATATCGCCTCGGGCGGCAGCTATTTCACTGCCGAAACGCATATCCGGCATCTCGATGAGACCCATGCGGGTTCACGGATCGAGGTGCGCGCGCAGATGCTGCTCGGGCAGGGCAAGAAGCTGCATCTGTTCCATCGTATGTATGAGGGCGAGACCTTGCTGGCCACTGGCGAGAGCTTTCTGCTGCATGTCGATCTGGACACGAGGCGGCCCTGCGCGCCCTCCGCTGAGATCGAAGCGGCGATGGCCAGAATTGCCGAGGCGCAAGCCGCCTTGCCCTATCCCGAGGGTGCAGGCAGCGCGATCCGGAAACCGGCATGAGCCAGCGTGTTCTGATCACCGCCGGAGCCTCTGGTGTTGGCCGCGCGGTGGCCGAGGCATTTGGTGAGGCGGGCGCGCAGGTCTGGGTGGCGGATGTCGATGCGCAAGCGCTCTCAACCTGTCCGCAGGGCTGGAGACGCACGCGCGTGGATGTCTCGGACGCGGCAGAGATTTCAGAGATGTTTGCCAAGATCGCGCGGGACTGGGGCGGGCTGGACGTGCTCTGCGCCAATGCCGGCATCGCCGGGCCGACCGCTCTGATCGAGGACGTGGAACTGGACGATTGGCGCGCCTGTCTTGCGGTCAATCTGGATGGCGCGTTTTTGTGCGCCAAACATGCAGCCCCCATGATGAAAGTTCAGGGATCGGGTGTCATGCTGCTGACCTCTTCGACGGCGGGTCAATACGGCTACCCAAGACGTGCGCCCTATGCGGCGGCGAAATGGGCGGTTGTGGGTCTGGGCAAGACGCTGGCGATGGAGCTTGGACCCAATGGCATCCGCGCCAATGTCATCTGCCCCGGCGCGGTGGAAGGGCCCAGGATGGAGCAGATCCTCGCACGCGAAGCGCAGGCCAAGGGCATGACCCGCGATCAGGTCTATCAGGGATATGCCTCGGGCACCTCGATGGGCCAGTTTATCGAGGGCCGCGACATCGCCGAGATGGCGGTCTTTCTGGCCTCGGACGCAGCGCGGCTGGTCTCGGGCCAGGTGATTGCGGTTGACGGGCATACGGTGAACCCCGATCCGCAGGTCTAACCAGACGTCTCTGAAAGGCAGTTTCGCAACGGCTGGATCAAATCGGGACTGGCCCCAAGTGTCAGAAAAGGCGCAACATTTGCGTAGCGGATCCGGGCGAGATTCCGAATGCGGGCACATTTAAGTGATCGAATGCGGTATTTCATGATATGCCAAGCGCCAAATTGTTGACGATCGGGATGCTAAGAAAAAGCAGGCCTTCCGTTTCTTTGTGAGATTTTTTTGTTGGGGCGCCAGGCAGGACCTGCGATCAGCCGCGAGCAATTGTGCCGCGGGCCTTTTTGGTGGGAGTCCATTATGTCTGAAGCAAAGTACACGATGATTACAGTCGCCGCGTGCGATCCTGGTTTCATTGCAGAGGCGGTGCCGCTTACGGTCAAGCTGGCAGGTGAGTTGATTGAAAAAGCCGGTTCCATTGGCGCCCGCGCAGGAACGGTTATCACCGGTCATCACGTCGGGAGTCTGTTTCTTGCGCAGACCTATACTGAGATTGCCGGGATCGAGAGGGCAATTGATCTCTACGCGGGCTCTGCGACCTATGGTGCGCTTATCAATAGTGGCAAAGTCAATGTCAGCTTGCGCTCTATATTGAAACTCGAAAATGCTTCTATCGAGCCAATGTCCACCGAGGCGCCGGGATACCTTGTATTGACCAGATGGAAATCAGCTGACCCGATGACGGATCGTTTGCGGGCACTTCTTCCGGTATTTAAGGAGAATGGTGCGATGCTGGCCCGATATGGCACATCGATCGCTGGGCCGATGGCGGGTGTTCGTGTCTTGGGGGTGGCGTATCCTTCGATGGATGCAATTGAGAAAACCTATGCGGATTTGACGTCCAATACGGAGTATCAGTCCTATGTGGCAGATGTGGAAATCGTCAGCAGGAACATGGTCCGGATAGCTGGCTGATGGCTTCGACGATCGCGCAGTGCCATCGGGGCCCTTCGCGATCGGCGTTGCATTTGCGGCATAGCCCGTCCCGGCAATGCGACCCAGAGGGACGTCGCACTATCCGAATTGCGAACGCAGCGCTTCGGTCTGATGGCATTTCGTTGGGATTACGATTGGATTTCCTTCTGCAGCGTCCGCAGATACTCTGGCAATTGGCGCGCCGTAAGCTCGGCCTCGCGTATCAATATGTCGAAATGCGTGGTGAAGGTCTCGATCCGGTCCCGGTCGCGGAAGGCCAGGTAATGCCCGCCTGCATAAAACACGCAGAGCAGCGGTCCAAAAATGGTGATCGGGGCCGAGTACAGGCGTTTGGCGTCGAATAAGTAGATGCGTAGGCGTGGATAGAGTTGTTCACACAGTTCCAGAAACCGATCGATCTGCTGGTGCCGGATTTCGGCGGGCAGGCCCTCGTAATAGCCGGTGGCGCGGGCGAAACTGTCAAGCTCATAGAGCGGCAGCGCGATCTCGTAATCCGATTGCGCGCTGCGCATGAAACTCAGCCGATCCTCCGACGCGCCGATGGCCTGATCGGCGGTGCGGCCCAGATGCGGGGCGTATTCCCATTCCAGCAGCGCGCGGGTTTTTAGCATGTCGGGCAGGGCGGCGGGGACATGGCGGATCTTGTAGCCAGCCGCTTCCTGATGCCACTGAAATATGCGCTCATCCACCAGCGCGCGCGGTGCTTCGGTCAGGCTGAGCGCTCCGGCCAGCAATTCGGCAGCGCTTTCGGGTCGGTCCGAGAGGCTCAGCAGCCAGTCCGACGACACTCCGAGCGCCGTGGCGCAGGCCCCGACCACATGGGCGTTGGGCAGGCGGGCACCCTCATCCGTCAGCAGTTGCGAGATTGTCGAGCGGTCGACCCCAACCCGCCGCGACAGCGCGCTTTGGCTGATATGTCGCTCCTCCATCGCACGCGCCAGACGCCGCCGGAACTGGGCGGCGCGGTCGCGTTTGTCAATATTATCCATCATTTGATTAATAATATCACAATTGCAGAATAATGTTAATCATATTCAGAATTCTCCACGCCTAGCCTGATCTGTACCATTTCCGTGAAAAATAAGAAAAGCGGTACGGAGAGTGGAATGGAGACGCGACAGCGATCTGTTGTGAAGGCTTTGGTGTGGAACCTGATGGGTCTTGCCATGATGACTCTGGTGGGTCTTGTCGCAACCGGGTCGGCGGCGGTGGGCGGTACGCTGGCTGTGGCGAACACCGCGATCGGGCTGACCATGTATATCCTTTACGAGCGGATCTGGGCCGGCATCCGGTGGGGCCGCAATGTCTGAACCGCGTGCCTCTGCCTCAAAGCCCGAATGGGGCACCTTCGGCCTGATCGTGATCTGCTACCTGTTCTGGGCGATTACGATTTTCTGGCTCTCAGCTTTGTCCATACCTGTCGCTATCATCGCGGCGGGGGGGCTGGTGGCGTTCCACGCCTCGCTGACCCATGAGGTTCTGCACGGCCATCCGTTTCGCAAGCAATGGATCAATGAGGCGCTGATGGCGCTGCCGCTGAACCTGTGCATTCCTTATAACCGCTTTCGCGACCTGCATCTGGCGCACCACCGCGACGCCAATCTGACCGATCCTTATGACGACCCGGAATCGAACTATCTGGACCCGGTCAGATGGTCGAAGATGTCAAGAGTCCTGAAGGTCCTGTACAGTTTCAACAACACGCTTCTGGGCCGCATTCTGGTCGGTCCGGCCATAGGACAGGCGGTGTTTGTTGTCGATGAAGGACGCGCAGCGCTGAGGGGCGACCGGGAAGTCTGGCGCGCCTGGATGCAGCACCTGCCGGGTGTGGCCGTGATCTTGTGGCTGGTGATCCTGTCGCCGATGCCGGTCTGGGCCTATCTGATTTCGGCCTATCTGGGCCTGTCGCTGCTCAAGATCCGTACATTTCTGGAACATCGCGCCCATGAAAAGGCGCGCGGTCGCACGGTGATCATCGAGGATCGGGGGGTGCTGGCCTTCCTGTTCCTCAATAACAACCTGCATGTGGTGCATCACATGAACCCCAAGGCCGCGTGGTATCAGCTGCCCGCGCTCTATCGCGACGGGCGCAGCCGGTACCAGACCAGCAACGATGCCTATGTCTATCGCTCCTATGGTGAGGTGTTTCGCCGCTATTTCCTGCGTGCCAAGGACCCGGTGCCGCATCCGCTCTGGCCGAAGGGCTGAATTCGCGCCATACCGGGCGGCATGAGCCTTTGGATACCCGTCACAATCGCTGCCGCGCTGTTTCAGACCGTGCGGTTCATGCTGCAGAAATCCCTGAGCACCGTGCGCCTGACTCCCGCCGGGGCGACATTTGCGCGCTTCGCCTATTCCGCACCGCTCGTGGTGCTGGGGCTTGTGGCTTATCTGGCGATCACAGGCACACCGCTGCCGTCGCTTTCCACGCGGTTCTGGATATTTGCCGCCATCGGCGGCACAGCGCAGATACTTGCCACGATCTGCGTGGTGGCGCTGTTCAAGCAGCGCAATTTTGCGGTTGGTATCACCTTCAAAAAGACCGAGGTGATTCAGACCGCTCTGGTTGGGTTGGTCATACTGGGTGAGGGCGTGTCTTGGGGCGGGTTCGCCGCCATCCTGCTGGGGCTGGCGGCGGTATTCCTGCTGTCAAAAACGCCGGGCGGAGAAGGTCCCTGGTGGCGGCACCTGACCAATCGCGCCTCGGTGTTGGGATTGGGCTCTGGCATCCTGTTCGCCTTTTCGGCGGTCAGCTATCGCGGTGCTTCGCTGGATCTCGGCGATCTCGATCCGGCCTTTCGTGCGGGTGTCACGCTGGCGGCGGTCACCAGCCTGCAGATGATCGGCATGGGTTTGTGGCTGGCCTGGCACAACAGGGCCGAACTGCGCGCGGTTTGGGATACACGCCGGACCGGGCTGTTTGTCGGTTTGACCAGTATGGGTGGGTCATTTTGCTGGTTTCTGGCCTTCACACTGCAGAACGCGGCTTATGTAAAGGCGCTGGGGCAAGTCGAACTGGCTTTCAGCATCCTGGCTTCGACGCTATTCTTTCATGAGCGTATCAGCGGGCGCGAGATCGCCGGGATCGGCATTCTCGCGCTGTCCATTCTGGTGCTGGTTCTGTCAATCTGAAGGGCGTTCAGGCGACCGACTGCTCGCGCCGTTCGTCAAAGCTGAGCGCGATGAAGCTGGGCATGTGATCGCCCATGCCGACAACCTTGTCGCGGCCCTTGTGATCGCGGCTGCGCGATCGGCTTTTGCTGTCGCCAGATTTCTTGCCCTTGGCCTCCGCCGCGCGATCCTTGCCGCCGGTTTCTGCCTCAGCGGCCTTTTCGGGCGAGGGTTCAGGTTCGGATTTGGCCACCGCTGCGGGTTTTGGCGCTTCGGTTTTCAGCGGGTTGTCGATGCGCGGGATGTCCTTTTGCACCAGTTTCTCGATGGCGCCCAAGTTCTTTTCGTCGCGCGGAATGCAGATCATCATCGCCTTGCCGTCGCGGCCTGCGCGGCCGGTGCGGCCGATCCGGTGGACGTAATCTTCGGGGTGGCCGGGGACGTCGAAGTTGAGCACGTGGCTCACATTCGGCACATCCAGCCCGCGCGCCGCCACATCCGAGGCCACAAGGAATCGCAGCGAGCCGTCGCGGAATCCGTCCAGCGTTCTTGTCCGCTGGCTCTGATCCAGATCACCATGGATGGGCGCGGCGTCATAGCCGTATTTCTTGAGCGATTTCGCAACGATATCCACATCGGTCTTGCGATTGCAAAAGATGATCGCGTTGGTGCACTTATCACCCTCGGTATCGATGATCGCACGCAGCAACTTACGTTTTTCGCTGGCCTCACGGTCGCGGCGCGAGCCTTTGAACATCACCACGCCCTGTTCGATGGTTTCCGAGGCGGTGGCCTGGCGGGCAACTTCGATCCGCGCAGGCGCGCTGAGGAAGGTGTTTGTGATCCGCTCGATCTCGGGCGCCATGGTGGCCGAGAAGAACAGCGTCTGGCGGGTGAAGGGCGTCAGCGAGAAGATACGTTCGATATCTGGGATGAAGCCCATGTCGAGCATCCGGTCGGCCTCGTCCACCACCATGATCTGCACGCCGGTGAGCAGCAGCTTGCCGCGCTCGAAATGGTCCAGCAGGCGACCGGGCGTGGCGATCAGCACGTCGACGCCGCGATCGATCAGCGCGTCCTGTTCCTTGAACGAGACACCGCCGATCAGCAGCGCCTTGGTCAGTTTCACATGCTTGGCATAGGTGTCGAAATTCTCGGCCACCTGTGCGGCCAGTTCGCGCGTAGGGCAGAGCACCAGAGACCGCGGCATCCGCGCCCGCGCCCGTCCGCGTGCGAGCATCGTGATCATCGGCAGCGTGAAGCTGGCGGTCTTGCCGGTTCCGGTCTGGGCAATGCCCAGCACATCGCGCCCGTCGAGGGCTGCGGGAATCGCGCCTTCCTGAATCGGGGTTGGAGTTTCATAGCCGGCCTCGGCAATAGCCTTGAGGACCTTCGGGTTCAGGTTCAGATCGTTAAACTTTGTCATATGTGTCCGATATATGCGGACACTATACCTGGCCCGCGCGTCTTACTTTGGGTGCCGGGTCCGGATGACCAGCGCGGTTCACGCGCATCGGCTTGTGCGGCGGCATAACAAAAAGGCGGGCAAGGGTCAAACAAACATGCCCCGCCGCCCGAAACAGATGGGATTCTTTGTTGGATCGCGTCAATTCGGCATAAATTCGGGGAAATGTCTCCGGCGTTTCCAGCCCAGTCCAAGATCGCGGTGACTAAGCAACCCTTCGGCTGCGAGCGCATCTCGCAACCGGTCCGTATCGCCGCATACTTCATCATAGAACCGTCTGAGCCCTGCCTCGCCTTCATTCTTTTCCAGCGTGTTTAGCAGCTCATGGATGGTTACACCGCCTTCCTCTTTCGGTCTGGCGGGCGACATCTCTTCCCGGTAGGAGCCTTTTTCCAGCCTGTAGCGGTACTGTGCCAGCCAATCCTCCCATCCTGTTGCATGGCAATGACAGAGCACGACGTCCTCAAGTTCAACCATGTCCGGATTGCGTTTCTCGCCCAGAACGTAGCTGTGAAGGCCGATTCGAATGTTTTTGAACCCGGTGCGCACAAAAACTTTGCCAACCACATGACTGAGGAACCCGCCTTTCAGGTGGAGTCCGAAATTGGGATAAAGACGCTCAACGGTCCTGGCCCGTTCGGGACCTGACGGGATGAAACCCTTGAACTGGGTGCCGTCCCCCTCGATCACTTCGTTCGGGCGAACAAGGGCACCTTTCGCCGATTGTGGCACCGCAGCAAGGACATCGCCAAGAGGCCTGTCGGGCCAAAGAAACTCATCCACATCGATATGCGCCAGCCAGTCCAGTTGAGGGTCGGTGCGATAGACGCGGGTCGCATTGAGGGATTGGCGGAACTGATGCGTGGCCGGGCGCTTGCTTTTGCCAATGCGGTTTAGCCAGTAATCATTGGTGCAAACGGTCACCTGAGTTTTTGGATGCGCTCGCAAGAGGTCCCAGACTCTAGGGCAGGGCTCATCGAGGTGGACATATACCATCTTCGCGCCAAGCTCGATGTGATAGGCCGCGAAGTTCAGGATGTCCTTAGCGGGGGCCTTGATTGTCGTGACAACACCCCAGCTGTCCTTACCGTCAGACATGTCCAAAATAACTCCGCTCAAGGCGGCCCGGTGGCGGCCCCGACCAGCGCAGGTTAGGACACTGAAGCATTCAGGTCATCCTCTCTTCGTTGTCGCAGGCAGGTACTTGTCAGTGCGGTCAATATCGATGCGGCTGAACCTCCCTTATATGTCGGTGGAGCCGTCCTGGCCGGGGAAATGATTCTTCAATTTGTCATCCAGGCCTAGCTCCCGGTGCCGGATCAGGTTCAACTGTCGCAGCCGATCGCGCGCGGCTGGTTCTGCGCCGAAAATCTCGTCATAAAAGCCTTCCAATCCGGCCCTGCCGCGTTCTGCCTCAAGCTGTCTGAGCTGCTCATGCACGGATTTCCTTGCCGCCGCCGCCGACATTTTGCGCCGTCTCGGCGCCTTTCTGAGGCGGTCGCTGATCTTTTTGACCCAGATATCGCGCTGCGCCGAAGCCATGCTGCACATATCCACGCCGTCGAGCTCGACAGAGGCTAGCGGTCGCTCATCCGCGCCATAAAAGCGGTGAATCCTGAAGTTGATGTTCTTCAACCCGGTGCGCGCAAACAGCTTGCCGGTTGTGTCGCTCACCAGACCGCCATGGGTCATCCACCCATGGCCGGGATAGGCGCGGGTGGTCAGCTCGGCGCGCCCTGGTCCCGGTGGAACCGGTGCCTTGAACGATGACCCGTCTCCGGCCAGCGCCTCGAGCGGGCGGATGCGGGCGCAGTGCACATCGCCACTCAGGGCGCGCAACCGGTCCGAGACTTGGGTCTGGGACCACAGGAATTCATCGACCTCCAGATGGCACAGCCAATGCGCTTCGGTGGCATAATAGGCGTGGTCGTTGTTGAAGCTGTGGCGCACCAGTAGGCGCAAGGGTCGCCCATGCCCGAGGCGGCGCCAGTGGTCTTCGCCGCACATCACCACGGTGACGTTCGGGTGCGGGTCGAGGTGGTCGAAAGCCGGGGATTGCGGATCGTCGAGATAGACGTGAACCCGTTCTGCGCCGAGCTCGAGATGGTGAGCGACAAACCGCAGAATGTCCGGAGTCGATGCGTCAGTGGTTGTGCAGACGGCCCAGCTGTCGGTTTGCGCCTCAGCCCGCGGTTTCTCGCCCCGATAGTGGCGCACGCGTGCAAAGACCGTGTTCGGGTCCGAGACCACAAGCCCAAGCAAATGCAGCCCCAGCGGGCGCAGCGCGCCATCGCCCTCGGCCAGCCGCCAGAGCCGCGCCAGCATGTTGCGATCCAGGTCGCCGCTGATGAGGGAATACCCCTCCATCCCGAAGGCCAGTTCATGGCGCAATCCGCCGTCGCGGCGCGGAAAGGCCATATCGTTGCGCCATCCCGAAACGCGGCGTTCGCTGTCATGCAGCTTGATCATGTCGAACAGCACCGACAGGCCCATGCCACCCACCCGCTGCGCCGGAGTCTCGCCCTGATCTGCAAAGGTGGTCGCCGCCGATATCAGCCAGCGTATCGGCAATTCCCGCACAAGCTGGTTGCCCTTTTCGCGCCAGATCCGCAGGAACAGGTGGCGCACCGCCTCGGGTGGGTCGCGGCGGCGCAGGATGGCGATGCACATCGCATGCACCGCCCAGAGCGTGCTTTGTCCGTCGAATTCCTGAAGGAGAATCTGGTATTTTCGCGCCGCGTTATGTTGGTGGTCGAACGAAGACGGCAGCACCGGTGCTTTCACGTTGTCGCGGTGAAGCTGGTCCAGATCCACATCCGGATCGGGCAATACGGCCTCGACCCCCCGATAGGGCTCGAGCTTGCGTTCGAAGGTGTGCAAAAGGCTTGCAAAGCCGTCGGGATATATCGCGTCGTCTTCCATACACCCGAGAGCTAACCGGCTTTGCCGCCTAGGTCATCATCTCTTTCGTCGCGGTCAGGCGCACATCGGGATGGTCACGTTCGATGCGGTCGATATCCCATTGCAGCCGAGTCAGATACACGATGTCACCATCATGGTCATGGGCGATGTGCTGCTTGTTGGCGTTGATGAATTTGTCCAGCGCCTGCTTGTCGCCGCTGGCCCAGCGGGCCGAAGTGAATTGCGAGTTATCGAACCGGACGGGCAGCCCGTATTCCATCTCGATCCGGCTGGCCAGCACCTCGAATTGCAATGCTCCGACCACGCCAACGATGAAGCCCGACCCGATCGAAGGCTTGAAGACCTTGGCTGCGCCTTCCTCGGCAAACTGCATCAGCGCCTTTTCCAGATGCTTGGACTTCATCGGGTCGCCTGCGCGCACGCCCTGCAGCAGTTCCGGCGCAAAAGAGGGGATGCCGGTCACGCGGATCGCCTCACCCTCGGTCAGGGTGTCGCCGATGCGCAACTGACCGTGGTTGGGAATGCCGATGATGTCACCAGCCCAGGCCTCTTCCGCCAGTTCCCGGTCTGAGGCGAGGAACAGCACTGGGTTCGAGATTGCCATCGGTTTCTTGGACCGCACATGGGTCAGCTTCATACCGCGCTTGAAGTGACCGCTAGCCATCCGGACAAAGGCCACCCGATCGCGGTGCTTGGGGTCCATGTTGGCCTGCACCTTGAAGACAAATCCCGCGACCTTCTTTTCGTCCGGCGCGATCTGGCGCGGTTCTGCCGACTGGATCTGGGGTTGGGGGCCATAAGCGCCGATACCCTCCATCAGTTCCTTTACGCCAAAAGAATTGATCGCCGAGCCGAACCAGATCGGGGTCATGTGCCCCTCAAGTACCGCCTGCGGGTCGAGCTTTGGCAGCAATTCGCGTGCCATCTCGACCTCTTCCAGCAGCTTGTCCAGCAATTCAGCCGGGACATGTTCGGCCAGCTTCGGGTCGTCTAGCCCGTTGATCTCGATGCTTTCGGCAACCTTGTTCCGGTCGGCGCGGTCCATCAGCTCCAGCCGGTCGCGCAGCATGTCATAGCAACCGATGAAATCACGCCCGACTCCGATGGGCCACGCGGCGGGGGTGACGTCGATGGCCAGCATTTCCTGAATTTCGTCGATGATCTCGAACGTGTCGCGGCTTTCGCGGTCCATCTTGTTACAGAAGGTCAGGATCGGCAGGTCGCGCAGGCGGCAGACTTCGAACAGCTTCTGGGTCTGGCTTTCGACACCTTTTGCGCCGTCGATCACCATCACGGCGGCATCCACGGCGGTCAGCGTGCGATAGGTATCTTCGGAAAAATCGCTGTGACCGGGCGTGTCCACCAGATTAAAGCGAAAGGCGCCATAATCGAACGACATCGCCGAGGCTGAAACCGAAATCCCTCGGTCCTTTTCCATCTGCATGAAATCCGATCGCGTGCGCCTTGCCTCGCCCTTGGCGCGCACCTGACCGGCCATCTGGATGGCACCGCCGTAAAGCAGGAATTTCTCGGTCAGCGTGGTCTTGCCCGCATCCGGGTGCGAGATGATCGCAAATGTGCGGCGGCGCGCGATCTCGGGCGGCAGAGCGGGGCGGTTTGTGGCGGTGTCCAACATGTGCGGGCGTATAGGTGAGGCTCTGACCGGGTGCAAGAAAAAGGGGTGGACGTACAGATGCCGCCACCATCTTGGACGCAGCCGGACTGTTGTCCAGACGGCTCGCGGCGCGAGACCTCTGTCGGTTTGCGGGCGTGTCAGATCAGCCGGTGACCGCCCGGCGCAGCAGGTTGATCGCATCGGGCCTGTGCAACAGCGCCCGCGTCATGTCCGGGCTGCTTTTATCACGCAGATGCAACAGCGGACTGACCTTGTTCAGAAGGTCCTGTGGCAGGGCGGGTTTGACGCGCGAATCGATAGGCAGCAGATCGGCGGCGATTCCTTCGGCATAGACCTGATGTGGACGATCAAAGAGGAGCTGAAAATACTCGACACAGCCGCCTTCGATCGCGAACACGTTCTCGCCATCGACCAGATGGCGGGCATTGACCAGCAACTCAGGCGCATCGGCGCGCTGCGGGACGGCAAGCCGGTGATTGGGGCTGACGATCAGATCGTTTTCATTGTTAAGCGCACCGCTTCGGATTACCACCAGCGCAAGATCCCCGGCGGCTTGCACCGCAGACCGACCGGCCCAAAGGACCTCTTGCGGTCCGTGGTCTCGGGTGAGGACTCGGTCCCCGGACTTGAGTGTTTCGACCCGTGCCTGCGCGCCCGAGGCCAAGGTGATATGCGTGCCGCGCGTGAAGGCGGTCGAGGGGGTTCGCGCCAGCGTTTCGCGCGCCGCGTGGCGGTTCAGCCCGACAAGCGTATAGGTGCTGTGGGCGCGGAGCGGGACCAACGGAAGCAGGTAGATATCGGCGATCAGCCCGGCGACGTCGACCTCGACCAACAGCACCGCCTCGATGCTTGTTCCTTCGGACGAGACGAGGCTCAGGGCGCTGTCCAGATGCACCGTCCCGCCGGGATGACCCATCGCGGTCTCCATCGCGACGGTGAAGCCGCCACCGGGGTCGAGATGCAGCGCAAGCCGGTGTCGTTCGGACCCTGGGCGCAGCCGGTAGACATCATCCAGAACCAGGTCGTCGGCTGGCGACAGCGTGTCTCCATGATTCACGCCTTCGACCACGGTGAAATCGTCGGCGCGATAGGCGAGAAGGGATTGAACTGGGCTGTTGATGGTCACATGCATAACGGGTCTTCTACTCGAACAAGGTTTCTTACTACTAACGCACACACTACATCTTGGGTGGTGCGAGAATGTGGCACAGATAGGTCGGGTTGCGGGCGATTTCATCAAGGTGACGTGGCGTCGGCGGGGATTAACAAAGGGAGAGAGAGATGGAACTGGGAATTTCGGGCAAACGTGCCCTTGTCTGCGCCAGCAGCAAAGGGTTGGGGCGCGCCTGTGCCGATTCGCTGGCTGCTGCTGGCGTCGATCTGGTCCTGAACGCGCGCGGGGCGCAGGCGCTTGAGGACACCGCCCAGACGATAAGCGCCGCCCATGGCGTGTCGGTGGAAACCGTTGCTTGCGACGTGACCAGCCCCGAGGGGCAGGCGCAGCTGATCGCTGCGGCGGGGGATGTGGACATTCTGGTCAACAACGCGGGCGGCCCGCCGCCGGGGCTTTGGTCGGACTGGGAACGCGAGGATTTCGTCAAGGCGCTGGATGCCAATATGCTCGCGCCGATTGCGATGATGACGGCGCTGCTGCCGGGCATGATCGACAAGGGCTGGGGCAGGGTGGTCAACATCACCTCGCAGTCGGTCAAGGCGCCAGTGGCTATTCTGGGGCTGTCGAACGCGGCCCGGACCGGGCTGACCGGCTATGTCGCTGGCACGTCGCGGCAGGTTGCGCCTTATGGCGTGAACATCAACAACCTGCTGCCCGGCAGCCATGCCACCGACCGGATCGACGCGCTGGACCGCTCTACCGCCGAGCGTGAGGGGATTTCCTTTGACGCGGCCCGTGCGGCCCGCCAGTCAACAATCCCCGCCGGACGCGATGGCAAACCGCAAGAGTTCGGTGCAGCCTGCGCGTTCCTGTGCTCGCAGCATGCAGGCTTCATGGTCGGTCAGAACATCCTGCTGGACGGCGGCAACGTGAACGCGACGATCTGAGCCATGGCGCAGGGGTATTCGCTGAAGGATCAACTGTTCAACGCCGAAAAGATTGCCTATCTGGCGGGGCTGTTCGGTGAGGCCTCCGGGGCGTTCGACCGGCGCGGGTTCGAGTCGCGCGTGATGGCGCGCCTGCCCGAGCTGGAACTGAAAGAGCGCATCGACTGGATCGCGGACTGTCTGGCCGAGGCGGTGCCGGGCGATCTGCAGACCGTCGCACCGGTGATCGTCAGCGCGCTACCGGACCCGCTTGATCCGACCCTCAGCGATGACGATTTCGGCGATTTCATCTTCGCGCCTCTGGGCGAATGGGTGGCGCGGGTTGGTGCCGATGACCTGGATCTCTCGCTGGATGTGCTCGCGGAACTGACCCAGCGGTTTTCGATGGAATGGGCGATCCGGCCGTTTCTGAACGCCGGTCCGAGCCGGGTTCTGGACCGGATGGAGGCGTGGTGCGATCACGACAGTTATCATGTCCGCCGACTGGTCAGCGAGGGCACACGGCCGCGCCTGCCATGGGGTCAGGCGGTCTCGCTTGATCTGACCGATCCGTTGCCATTGCTCGATCGGTTGCACGCTGATCCCACAAGATATGTGACGCGCTCGGTCGCCAATCATCTGAACGATATCGCCAAGAAGGATGCCGATCTGGTGCTCGGGCGTGTCTCGGGATGGCGCGCGCGCGGTCAGCAGGAGGCGGAAGAATTGCGCTGGATGACCGGCCACGCGCTGCGCGGTCTGGTCAAGCAGGGGCATCCTGGTGCGATGAAGGAACTGGGCTATGACCCGGATGCGAAGCTGAGCGCTGTGCTGCACTTGCCGGGCACGGCCCGCATCGGTGAAGCGCTGGCCTTCACGGTCGATCTGACCGCCTCGCGCCCGACGCCGGTTCTGGTCGATTACGTTATTCACTTCCAGCGCCCCGGCGGCAAGGTGTCGCCCAAGGTGCATAAGCTGAAGCAGACCCGTATCGAGACGGGCGAGCTGAGCCTGTCGAAAAAGCACAAGCTTAAGGGCAATGCCACGACCTTCAAACTGGTGCCGGGCAGCCACCTGATCGAAGTTCAGATCAACGGGCGCACCCGCGCCAGCGCCACGTTCGACCTGCTGCCGGAACGGTAATGTAGTGTCGATGGTAAGATAGCTTCGACCTTCACGTCATGTATCAGCCGCATTTGGGGGGATTGGGGGCGGCTACTGCAGGTGCGACAAGTTGCGAAGGTCTGCATAGAGCCCAAATTGGAAAATTAGATTCCCCGGCTCTCACCAGTCATCCGTGATATCGTTTACAGGCTTGCGGTTGGTAAGCGGAGTACATTGGGGGAATTGGGATGACGAGCGACATTACAGTTGTTGGACTGGGCGCAATGGGAACTGCTCTGGCAACCGCGCTCTTGGACACCGGGCGTAACGTTACCGTCTGGAATCGCACACATGAAAAAATGAAATCCATGGTGGAGCGGGGTGCGCGGGGCGCCGATGATTTGGATGAGGCCATTTCGGCAAGTCCCAGGACATTGATCTGCCTTCTCAACTATTCCACCACAAACGCTCTTTTTGATACTCGTCCAGTTTCAAAGGCTGCCGCCGGTAGCAACATTATTCAGCTTGGCACTTCGTCGCCGCAAGAATCCGAGGACAGTAGAAAGCAATTTAACAATTGGGGCGCAGGTTACCTCGACGGCACGATCATGTGTTGGCCAGGTGATATCGGAACGTCAACCGGCCGGATAGCGATCGCTGGAGATGAAATCGCATTTGCAGATAGCAAGGCAGACCTTGGTGTACTCGCTGGCGATTTACGCTACTTGGGCTCGAACGTCCGCTCGGCAGCGACATTGGAGCTTGCGTTTCTTTCGCGCCTCCTTGGAATAATATTTGGGAGTATTCACGGATCGCTCGTCTGCGAAGCAGAGGGATTGCCTGTGTCTGAGTTCACGTCCATCCTTCCACCAGGTGACAGGGCTATCCCGCTTACCGAAGCAATCCATGCAGGTTCTTTCGACGAGATTTCTGGCGGCGGCGCATCAGTTGATGTGGCAGGAGAGGCGGTCACTGGCTTGTACGATCACGCTGTTTCTATGGGTATCAATACTGAACTACCGACCTTGATGCGCAATTGGGTCAAACGTGCGCAGGACGCTGGCTTTGGAAAACAGGAAACTGCAGCAATCATCAAAGCACTCCGGAAGAATTGAGGCGACAATTGTCCGCTTCGTCCGCGTTGCCGTCGATCAGAATTGCAAGCACGGCTCCGGTCTGGATCAAAATTGCCTGGTGATGGGCTCGTATTTGTCTGATCGATCGGCAGGGCTTGACCAAGAATATCGCCGCATCAAATCAGAGTCGCGCGAGTTTCTACACGTGACCTCACGTCCAATTGAGTGGTCGTTGCCACACCCTGCTGCTAGCTGCGCCGCAAGACAGCAGCAGGAGGTTCCATGCAGGTATCCGTGATCATTGCCCTTTTTGGCGCCATCATTCTGGCAAGCTTGTGGGTCGCGCCCAGGCGCGCCACGGTCTCGGGTTTTTTTGGCGGGACGAGCGCCGAGGGCGCCGCGCCGGGCCTGTGGGTGCTGGTGCTAAGCCAGGTGACTACATGGATTTTTGCGCGCTCGCTGATGAACTCCGCCATTCTGGGCTATTTCTATGGCATCGCGGGGGTGCTGGCCTATTCCGCCTATTACGGCTCGTTCCTGACCGGGGGCTTTGTGGTACAGCGCCTGCGAGCGGGGGGCGCGCGCTCGGTTCAGGACTGGCTGGGGGACCGGTTCGGCACGCTTGGCACCGGCTGCTACAATCTGGTGATCGCGCTACGGCTTCTGTCCGAGGTCTTTGCCAACCTGATCGTGGTGGGGCTGATCTTTTCCGCCGTGACGCCCGACACTGACAGCGCCGGTCCAATTGCCATTGTCACCGTCGGGAGCCTGGCGCTGGCCTATTCCGCATGGGGCGGTCTGGGCGCGGCGCTGCGCACGGATGTACTGCAGATGTCGGTATTTCTGGTGGTATTCGCAGTGGCCTTTGTCGCGTTCGTGCTCAGCCCCGGCTTCGATCTTGGCACGCTGCTGAGCGCCGACGGCGTATCCGGGGCGCACAATGGCTGGGTGTTGCTGCTGGTGGCGTTCCTGCAGGTCTTTTCCTATCCGGTGCATGACCCGGTGATGATGGATCGCGGGTTTCTCGCCGACCGGGACACCACGCGAAAGAGCTTTCTGCACGCGTTCTGGATCTCGGCGCTGTGCATCATCTGTTTTGGTTTCTTCGGCATTCAGGCCGCGCTGGACGGTGCGGCGTATGAGGGCGAGTTGATCGGGACATGGGCGCAGTCCTTGCCCGCTTGGGTATTCATCGCGTTGTTGGTCTCGCTACTGGTCTCGGCCCTCTCGACGCTCGATTCCGCGCTGGCTGCGGCGGCGCGGCTGGTGGTCGAGGAACTGTGCCTCGCGCCGCGCAACCTGACCGGAGGGCGCATCGCCATGGCGGTATTTGCCGTGGCGGGCGCGGTGCTAACGCTTTGGGGCAACCAGACGCTGTTTGACGCGGTGGCGGTGTCGGGCACGGCCTCGATGTTCCTGACCCCGGTGCTGCTGGCCGGGTTGGTCGGCGGGCGGCAGGTGGCGCTTTGGGCGTATTTGGTCAGCTTTGGGGCGGCTATGCTGGGGGCCATGGCCTATCTGTTCCGGAGTAACGAATTCGTTGCAGCACTGCTCTATGACGGCCACAAATACGAACAGCTGCTGCAGATCTGCGTCTGTGTGCTGGTCGTGGGCTGCATGGCGGTCTGGATCGGATCGCAGCGTGTGCCCGATAGGGTTGCGGGCGAATAGGGGGGCTGCTAAATCTCGCCGAATTCCGATGAATTTGATCGGACTTGGCAAGAGGCTCCATCCGTGACCGCACAGGACGACCCGAAACCCGCCCCCCGGCTAGAGGTGCGCAGCCTCATGCGCCGCTTCGAGGGGCGTGCGGTGGTCGACGATGTCTCGCTCAGCATCGAGGCCGGGCAGGTGACCTGTCTGCTGGGGCCGTCGGGCTGCGGAAAGTCCACGACGCTGCGGATGATCGCCGGGGTTGAAATGCAGGATTCCGGTGAGATCTACGTGGATGGCAAGCTGATCTGCGACACCGTGTTCCGTGTCCCGCCCGAACGGCGCCAGATCGGCCTGATGTTTCAGGACTTCGCGCTGTTCCCGCATCTGAGCGTCGCGGACAACGTGGCTTTTGGCCTCAAGGGCGCGCGTGACCTCAAGCGCGCGCGGGTTGAGGAGTTGCTGAACAAGGTGCACCTGAAGCGGTTCATCGACGGCTATCCGCACGAATTGTCAGGGGGCGAGCAGCAACGCGTCGCTCTGGCACGCGCGCTGGCGCCGCGTCCCCGCATCATGCTGATGGACGAGCCGTTCTCGGGCCTCGACAACCGGCTGCGCGACGGCATCCGCGACGACACGCTGAGCTTGCTCAAGGAAGAGGACGCCGCCGTCCTGCTGGTCACCCATGAGCCGGATGAGGCGATGCGGATGGCCGACGAGATTGCGCTGATGCGCCGGGGCAGGATCGTGCAGCAAGGCGCGCCCTACAATGTCTACACGCGCCCCGCCGACAAGGCGGCAGTCGCTTTTTTCAGCGATGTGAACGTGCTGCAGGCGCAGGTGAACGGCGCTCTGGCTGACACGCCATTCGGGCAGTTTCTGGCCCCCGGCGTGCCTGATGGCACCGATGTCGAGATCGTTTTCCGCCCGCAGCATGTAAAGCTGGATTTCGACCGCAACGGTGCGGGCCCGCTGCCCACCGCCAGCACCGGTGTCGCGGCTCGCGGCGTGGTGCAACGTGCCCGTTTTCTGGGCAATGAAAGTCTGGTCGAGTTTCGCATGGATATAGACGGCGCGCGGCTGAAGGCTACGGTTCCCAATGTCTTCATGCCTGAACCCGGTCGCGCCATGTGGCTGACTGTGCGTCGCGACCGTTGTTTCATTTTTTCAGTTGAATAGCGGCCGGAACGTTCGAAAAGGGTCGCGTCCCTCTACCGGTTGTTCGCAAACGGGTCGGTCTGATCCGAGGTCGGACCAAAACGCCGGACCAGCGCTTTTGACATGAACCAGATGGCCACCGTGAGCGGGATCGACGCATATCCGTCAACGGCATAATGCCACCCCAGATGAACCGATCCGATCAGGATGAGCCCGGTGAATGCCACCATGATCCAGCCGAGCCAGCGGGCATAGCTGAAGGCGAACATCGTCAGAACCACGCTTGTCGCTACATGCATGCTGGGCATTGCCGAAATCCCTCGAATCTTTCCGGGGCTGTCGTAATTCGTCAGCAGAAGCTGCTGCGCGTCCGAACTCCAGAGCGGTGTAGCCTGGTCGATCGCGCTCAATTGCAGCATCTGTTCGCTGAACTCGGACCCGAACCCGAAGGCTTCGAAATAGACCGGCCCCGCAGAAGAAAAAACCGTGGCCAACAGGTTCCCGCCAAGAATCCACGTCAATGAGAATGCGACAAGAAACACCATGCTGCGGGCTGGCGACCTGGGATCGAAGATCGCGGCGAAGAGGCCGATATAGAGCAGGACAAACCAAAGCCCGTAGGTGATATCCAGAAACCGGGTCACCGGCGGCGTTCCCAGAACTGGCCACAACCATTGCCAGGGGTCGCTACCAAAATGCAGTACCCTGTCGAGCGCAGCGAATAATGGGTCCCACCCATAGGGGTTCAATGTCGGAACGATGTCTTTCAGGAATGTGAACGACGTTGCCATCACCGTGATTGCAACAATGCAGATCAACCGGTCCAAAATTTTGTCGAAATCCAGAACGAAAGACTTGAGGTCAGACAAAAGCCACTGAATGGGTTTTTTTGGCTTCGCGTAAATCATGCCGTAGGCGAGCCGCCATGCGATCAGGCAAACCGCTGCAACCGTCAGCAATCTCTGCAGGATGTCCAGAAGCACCACCGCCGCGCCGCTCCAGAAAGGCGTATCCGCGACATTGCTGATCGATAGCGCTATCAGTAGGTGCGCGAGCACGATCCCCAGCAGCAAACGATTGCGCCAGATCGCGGTTTCGAGGATTGACCGCTCTGCCGAAATGTCAATTTGCAAACTCATATATGCCCCGTCAAAACCAGCGAAACTTCCGTACCTGCGCGGCAAACTGCCCGTTGAGTTTGACCAGCGAACGGCCCGAATCTGGCTTTTTTAAGAAAGATGAACCTTGCCCGTCTTTTTTCGCGGTGGCTGGACAGGGATTGCAGGTCTGGTGTTTGCCCTGCAGGTGGTCTATCTGCGGGCGGGAAAATGCTCCTGCGAAAGGCTGCCCCATGAGCTTTGAAAATCCCGGCCCGGTCGAGTCCCGGCTGCGCGATGCGATCAGCCCCATTGAAGAGATCATCGAGGAGGCGCGCCAGGGCCGAATGTATATCCTGGTCGATCACGAGGATCGCGAGAACGAGGGCGATCTGTGCATCGCCGCCGAGTTTGCCGATGCCGCCGCGATCAACTTCATGGCCACCCATGGGCGCGGTCTGATCTGCTTGCCGATGACCGCCGAACGGATCGACCGGCTGGGCCTGCCAATGATGGCGGTGAACAACTCCTCGCGGCATGAGACGGCGTTCACCGTGTCGATCGAGGCGCGCGAAGGTGTCAGCACCGGCATTTCAGCCGGTGATCGGGCGCTGACCGTAGCCACCGCGATCAACGAACAGAACACGATGGTTCAGATCGCCACGCCCGGTCATGTCTTTCCGCTGCGCGCCAAACGGGGCGGGGTGCTGGTGCGCGCCGGCCATACCGAGGCTGTGGTCGATATCTCGCGGCTGGCCGGGCTGAATCCTTCCGGCGTGATCTGCGAGATCATGAAACCCGACGGCACCATGGCGCGGCTGCCCGATCTTGTGGAGTTTGCGGCCGAACACGGGCTCAAGGTTGGTACGATCAGCGATCTGATCGCCTACCGGTCGCGCAACGATAATCTGGTGGTCGAAACCGCGCGCGCGACGGTCACCTCGGAATATGGCGGCGAGTGGGAACAGCGCATCTTCACCGACCAGACCCATGGCATCGAACATGTGCTGATGATCAAGGGCGATATCTTTGACGGTGCGCCGGTGCTGACCCGTACCCATGCGCTGCACGAGGCCTCGGACGTATTGGGTCTGGGCCCGAAATCGCCGCGCGAATTGCCGCGCGCGATGGAACTGATCGCCAAAGAGGGACGTGGCGTCGTCTGCTTGTTCCGGCAGCCGCGCAATTCGCTATATGCCAGCGACGATGACGGTGTGCGCACGATCAAACAGACCGGTCTGGGCGCGCAGATCCTGTCCAAGATGGGTCTGCAGGAGCTGATCCTGCTCACTGACAGCCCGGAAACCAAATATCTGGGTCTTGACGCCTTCGGGCTGACCATCGTCGATACCCGACCCATTCTGAAGGACGCCTGACATGGCCAAACCCGACAGCGCAGAAGGGCTGGCACGCCCGACATTCGACAAACCGGTGAAACTGCTGATCGTGGTGGCGCCGTTCTATCGCGACATCGCCGACAACCTGATTGCCGGCGCACGGGCCGAGGTCGAGGCCGCCGACGGTTCCTGCGAGGTGGTCGAAGTGCCCGGTGCGCTGGAGGTGCCCACCGCCATCGCCATGGCCGACCGGCAGTGCAATTTCGACGGCTATGTGGCGCTGGGCTGCGTGATCCGGGGCGAGACCACGCATTACGAAACCGTCTGCAATGACAGCAGCCGCGCGATCCAGTTGATGGGTCTGCAGGGTCTGTGCATCGGCAACGGCATCCTGACCGTGGAAAACCGTGCCCAAGCCGAAGTGCGCGCCGATCCGGCCGAAATGAACAAGGGCGGGGGGGCCGCCGCTGCGGCCTTGCATCTGATCGCGCTCAGCCGTAAATGGGGCGCTTCGACCAAAGGTGTCGGCTTCAAACCGCCTTCCGAGAACATCCTTCTGGCTGGCGACAGCAACGGACCCAAAACCGCATGACCACGCAACCCAAGATCCGCCCGATTGACCGGAAACGCCAGATGAAGTCGGCCGCCCGCCTCTATGCGGTGCAGGCGCTGTTTCAGATGGAACAGTCCAGTCAGACCGTCGAGGCGGTTGTGGCCGAGTTTCTCGATCACCGGTTCGGCGCTGTCTATGAAGATCAGGAGATGGCCGAGGGCAACGCCGATCTCTTCCGTCAACTGGTGGAAGATGCAGTGAATTACCAGGCCCCCGTTGACCAGATGACCGATAGGGCGCTGGTTGCCAAATGGCCCATCGCGCGGATCGATCCGACCCTGCGCGCGCTGTTTCGCGCCGCCGGTGCCGAGCTGCAGCAAAGCGAAACGCCGCCCAAGGTGGTAATCACCGAGTTTGTCGATATCGCCCGTGCCTTCTTTCCCGAAGGGCGCGAGGCCAATTTCGTGAACGCCGTGCTCGATCACATGGCGCGCGAGGCCAAACCCGAGGCGTTCTGAGCCGCGGGGCCATTTCGGGACCGGTCAGAGGTGAACAGAAAAAGACGCGGACATGACAGGCATGTTCCGCGTCTGAAATGCTAAAATGGGTACTCTCAAACACGTCCGGGGCGACCGTCACTCACAACAGTTGCTCGGACGCGCGTATCATATTCGGCCACGCCGTAATCGCCAGCTATCGATTCCGATAGGAATTCAACCGATCAGCCCCAGTTGAACCGCGCGGACCAAGGCGGCTTCGCGCGTTGGCGCGTCCAGTTTGTCGCGCGCGCTGCGGATATGTGTCCGGACGGTGATCTCTGACAGGCCAAGCATCTCCGCGATGCGATCGTTGCGGTGTCCCTGCGCCAGATGGCCTAGCACCTCAATCTCACGTTTGGTCAACCGCGGGCCGTCCAGTAGGACATCGGCGATATCGTAGACGCGTCCATGGTCGCTTGGCATGTCCGCGCCGAGATTGGTGGCCAGCACGGTCGCGAGAATTCGCATCTCGCGCTGTTGGTGTCGCATCACGTCGTCGGCATCGGGACGGTCGGATGAGATCACTACCAGCTTCGCTTCGTTTTCGGGGCAGGGCACCACCAGCGAGTAGAGATGCATGTAGCCCGCGGATTTGAGGCCATGGTTCAACGCGACGACCTTTTCTGAATGGCGGCCTCCGTTTCGCAGGCTTGCGGCCCGAACATATAGGCTCTCGGTGCCGTTTCGGACCTGTGCAAGCATGGGGTCTCCGTTGGCGGAACCGCTTCGATCATAGAGTTCCAGCCAGTCTTTCGACATCGAGCTGCGAACCCAGTGAATATCGCCGCTTTCCGGCGAAAAGCAGAGTATGTTCAGCGCGTTGAACCCGACGCTTGCTAGTTGGGTCAAAACCAGCTCCCATCGGTCTTCATCATCGTGCAATTCCGAGAGGCAATCCAAAAGATTGACGGCAAAGGGAATGAGATTGTTCACTCGTACTCCGAAATCACTTTTTGGCGCATTGGCCGCAGTTCAATCCCGGCGACCATGCGCTATGCTGAGCATGATTTGCAAGGGAGCAGAACATGCCGAAATTGATTCGTCTTTACATCACGCAGGTTCTGATTGGGTTCGGTATCGCCGCGATATTCGTCGGCCTGCTGCTTTGGTTGGATGTCGCCAATCTTTGGACGCTGATTCAGCGCTCGGATGTGGCGGTTCTGGCCATCGGCATTTTGTGGTTCATGAATGGGATCGTCTTTGCCGGGGTGCAATTCGCCTGGGCCGTGATGAGCTTGGCCGAGAAAGACGACACACCGAAAGGCGGATCGCGTGTTGCGGTTGATCTTGTTCCGGTGCGGGCCACCGCAAATGCGGGCAAGAAAGCGCATTAACACTTTGATCCGGTAGGGAAAATGTGGCGGGACCACCAAGGATCAACCGTTAGGCTTTGATTCCCGAGGACCTGTATTTACAGGTGGGCGCCAGGTAAACGGGCCAGGACCCGAACAGAGCCAGCTCCCTCGGATTTGCTTAAGGCCACCAGAATGCTGCCTGTCACGAGAGGGGCAGAGCCCGCCACACGCCTAACTAGGGTGCGCGGCGGGTCATGGCAAGGGGGCAGGCGAAGATCAGGCCGGAACAACCTCGTTGATCGCTGCGCGCATCTCGCCGAAATGTTCGTCCCAGCCTTTGTCGAGCGCCAGAATGAGACCAAAGGCCTCGGCACCCTGCGGCAACCCCTCGTGTTCAAGACGCAACCTTGTGCCGCCCTCGACGCTTTCCAACGTCCATTTCACGATGCTCACCGCGTCGCCCATCGGTTTGACGGTAAAGGAATATTCCAGGTAGTCCGGCCTGCGCGCGGCCCTGACCTCGCCCCAGATCAGCAGATCACCGCTTTCGCGTCCGAACATCTCCAACTTGGCACCGGCTTCAAGTGGGCGTTCGGGTTTGTGGAACCATTCGGCCAGCTTGTCTGGTTCGGTCAGATAGGCCCAGACCGTCTCGCGGTCGGCGCGCAGATAGATGGATTTGTGCAGGACGGCGGGGGACGAAACAGCGATATTCATTCAAATTTTCCTTCGATGGCGGTTTTGAGTGTGGCAAGGCGGTCATCCCAGAACCGGTCGAAATAGGCGATCCAGTCGCGGACCGGGGACATGCCCTGCGGGTTCAGGCGGTTGATGCGTTCGCGACCGCGCGGCTCGACGGTGATCAGTCCGCCGTCGCTCAGCACGGTCAGGTGCTTCTTGACGGCGGCGCGGGTCATGTCGAAGTGGTCCGAGACCTCGGCGATGGTCATGTCCTGTTCGGACAGCATCACCAGGATCTCGCGCCGGGTCGGGTCCGACAGGGCACGAAAGGCAGGTTGTGGTGTGGTGGTCATCGGCAGTCCATTTGTGAAACAAAAAGGTATCACATAGATAGGATACCAAAAGGTATCACGTCAAGCCTGATTGTGGGTCTTGATTTTTGTTCACGAATTGTTCACCATCCCAACCATGATGCTCGATCTGCAACCCGGACGGAAACTGGCCCGCGGCGTCGCCCGGCACCTGACCAGCCATGGATTTGTTTCTATTGAGGAATTCGTGCCGACGCGCGGGCTGCGCGTCGATGTGATGGGGCTGGGGCCGAAGGGCGAGATCTGGGTGATCGAGTGTAAATCCAGTCGCGAGGATTTTCAGACCGACAGCAAGTGGCAGGGCTATCTGGACTGGTGCGACCGCTATTTCTGGGCCGTCGATACTGAGTTTCCCACCGATCTGCTACCCGACGAATCTGGCCTAATCATTGCCGACGCCTATGGTGGCGAGATCATCCGGATGGCACCTGAGGTTAAGCTGGCCGCCGCGCGGCGCAAGGTTTTGATCCAGAAATTCGCGGTCCATGCCGCACGTCGCCTGCAGATGCTGCGCGATCCGGGGCCGGGACGTTAGCGGTTACCGCTTCTGAGCAAGTGCTGCTTGTGCAGCGGCGCGGATTTCCTCGGCGATGTCTTCGGCTTCTTCAGGTTCGAAATCCATTGGGATCTCGACACCATCGGCCTCGATGAATAACCGGACCATGCCTTCATCGGTTGGGCCGATCTGCAGGTTGGCCACAATGTCGCGCTCGGTATTGATGCCCATGATCACCTCCGTGAATGAACGCCTCTGCTAGCCTGCAAAGGCTTGAGAATCAAGCGCGGTTCGGTCTGAGATGGGTCATGACCGACATTACCTTGCGCAGATTCGAGGCGGCAGATGCGGAGTGGCTGGTTGAGCAGCACAGGCGTCTCTATGCAAACGACGAAGGGTTCGACACGAGCTTTGGTGTGCTGGTAGCCGAAATCCTCGAGGCCTTCATCAATGAACACGACCCTGATTGCGAAAAGGGCTGGATCGCGGAGGAAAACGGCCAGCCGCTGGGTAGCATCTTCTGCGTCAAATTGGACGAAAAAACCGCAAAGCTGCGCTTGTTCCTACTGCTGCCCGAGGCGCGGGGCAGGGGGCTGGGTAAGCATATGCTTTTTGAATGTATGGGCTTCGCGCGGGCGCAGGGATATCGCGAGATGCGGCTCTGGACCCATGAAAGCCACCGCGCTGCCTGCGCGCTCTATGCCGCCAACGGGTGGGAGCTGCTGGACAGCAAACCGGTGCGCTCCTTCGGGGTCGATCTGGTCGAGCAAAGCTGGAAAATTGCGCTCTGACCCTCTTGCATTCTCAAGTCGGCTTGGGTACATCGCCCTTCACGAGTGCCGCCTTAGCTCAGTTGGTTAGAGCGCTGGATTGTGGATCCAGAGGTCGCCGGTTCGAATCCAGCAGGCGGTACCATATTTCTTCAACGTAGATGAAGCTCCAGCCGGAAATTTTTCAGGCCTTTTTTTCCGGCGCATGGTAGGATTCAAGGACGGCGCACCGATTATCTGCCAATGCACTAACGGCTTCCTTCCAGGAATGGTCAGGCTGGTAACCTCCTGTCATTAGCGGGGAATATCCGTCTCGAATTACTGGGTAGTGCACCCCTGGAACCGTGTTGACTTGCTTTCACAGAGTGAATTAGACGTCACTCCGGTAAGTGCGGGCCCTTAGCTCAGCTGGATTAGAGCAGGGAACTTCTAATTCTCAGGTCGGGGGTTCGAGTCCTCCAGGGCCCGCCAGACCATTCCTGACAGCTGACGTCCCTTTAGGAAGGTGAAGCTCTGCCTTGGCTGGCTGAACAAGAAACGTTGTGCCGTAAACATGAACAACTTCAACACTTTGCAATGGAAAGACCGCGATCGGGGATCGCGGCCTCATTCGATGATGTTGGGCTTCAGACAAGCTCAAAGACATCCGTGGGCAGAACCACCTCCATGTCGAGGAATCCGTCCACGACATCGACCGCATTGGAAAGGCCGTTGCCTATGACGGGGATGTTTCCCGTCACATCCGACAGCGTGGCCATCCAGCCGTCGAAGGCGACGGCGAATTGCTGGTCGACGGTGCTTTGCATCACCATGCCCGTCGCATATTCGGCCAGATCAACCGCGCCGGTGTTGAAGGCACCAAACTCGGACCTGGCCGTGAACGCGCCGTCGGTGAAGGCATCGGATATGTCGAAGCTCTGCCCGGATTCACCGTTCCAGATCGTCAGGGTTTCGACCGCCTTGTCAGCGTCCGACATGTTCTTGATCCGCAGGCTGGCACCGTCATTGACGATCACCAGATCCTTGCCGCCATCGACCCAGAACCGCAGATCACCAGCATCGAGGCCTCCGGCATCGCGCAACTCGATCGTGTCGGCACCCCCGGCGCCACCGGTCAGAGCGTCGATCCCGTCTTCGGCCAGATCAACCAGCCGGCCCGCGTCTTTCAAAGCATCGAAGCCTGCCTCGTCGATGGTGCCGTCGTCGTCGAAGTTGAAGACGTAGGTGTCTGCGCCCAGACCACCGATCATGTCACCCGTCGAAGACAGGATATCGTCGCCCGCGCCGCCGAACATCTGCGTGCCGGAATAATCCAGCAAAGAGCGGATATTGGCAGTGGCATCGGCAACCTCGTCGGTCACGCTCTGGATGGCGTCACCTGCGGCGTCGATCAGATCATCAAGCGGGTTGAGATCGGCAATCGTGTCTTTCACATTATGGGCGAAGTCGATCATCTCGTTGATGGGCGCAAAGACATCCACGCCGAGCAGATTGGAGACATCGAACGAGGGCAGATCCGGCAGAACCGCGGACATGAACAGATCGCCAAAAGTGTCGGTGTCGATCATCCAGTCCGCACCCTCTTGCCCGAATGAGAAGTTGAGCGTGTCCCCCGAGGTAAGCATCAGGTCGCTGTCGGCGCCACCCAGGGACAGGTTGAAGCTGCCGCCACCAAGGAAGATGTCATTGCCGTCCTGTCCCAGTTGGAAGCCCAGATCGCCACCGACATGGAAGAGATCGTTGCCGTCGCCCGCAAACTGGACGTTGAAGGCCGTGGGCAACTCATCCTTGATCATGTCCTTGACGGTGTCGGCCAGTTCCGCATCCTGATTGTCCTGCACGCTTTGTGCATCCGTGCCATCGGGCGCGCTGTCAGTGTCTGTCTTGTCCTCGACCGCGTCCGTCACGATCTCCTTGAGGGTGCTCCAGGTGCTGGAGGCCCAGGCCACCGGGTCGCCTTCGCTAGCCATGAGGTCACTGCCGCTGCCGCCGTGTTGCACCTGCAGGCCGACCTTGCCGCCAACCTTCATCGCCAGCATCACATCGCCATCGTCCCCACCTGATTGAACGCCGATCTGGCCAAGCCCAACGATTGCGTCGCTGCCCGCGCCACCGGACTGGACATTTGCCTGACCGCCGCCGAGCAGGACATCATTGCCCGCCCCGCCAACCTGTAGATTGCCACGACCGCCGCCAATCATGACGTCGGCGTCCGAGCCGCCCACCTGCAGGTTGCCGTAGCCACCGGCCAGCATCTTGTTCATACCGTCCTCTGTTGCGGACACCTCGAAATACTCTTCGATCGCATCGCGTGCGGCGTCGATATCCAGCGATCCGAGCTCGAAATCCTCGGGAATGGCTGACCAGATATGCGCACCGAACTGGACGTTGGATGCGCCCGCGCCGACCATCCAGTCGTCGCCCTCTGCACCGATCTGGATGTTCGAACTGCCTGCGCCGACCAGAACATCGCCGTCCTTTCCGCCGTGCTGGATATTCTGCAGGCCCACACCGACCAGCAGGTCTGCATCATCGCCGCCAAATTGCAGGTTCTGCTGACCCAAGGCGAACAGCTTGTCATCGCCCTCCTGACCGAATTGTACATTGGTGCTGCCACCGGCTCCCAGCACGTCGTTGCCACTGCCACCCCATTGCAGGTTGGCGGCCCCAACGCCAAGGATCGTGTCTGCCCCGGCTCCGCCCCACTGGCTGTTGCCAGCAGAGATGGCGATCATGGTGTCGTCACCTTCTTCGCCCGATTGCGCGGTGATCGTCAGTGACGCGGCCGTCATCTTGTCATTGCCAGCCCCGCCGAACATGGTGTTGGCCCCACCTGCGGCCTCCATCTGGTCGTTGCCGTTGCCACCGAAGAACGTGTTGACCCCGCCGAGGCCCTGGATCACGTCATCGCCGTCACCACCCGAGGCGGTGTTGATGCCGCCGATGGCCTCCAGCAGATCATCACCGTCTTTGCCGAAGATCGTGTTGATTCCACCCTTCGCGGTGATGTGGTCATCTCCATCGTCGCCGGAGGCGGTGTTGATGCTGCCCTTCAGCTCGATACGGTCATCGCCGTCGCCGCCAAAGAACGTGTTGACCGTCTTGCCCGCCAAAAGGACGTTGTCGCTGCCCTCGGCAACCATCGTGTCCTCTCCCGCACCACCAAAGGCAGTATTCACACCGCCAACCGCTTCAATCTGGTCATTGCCTTCTTCGCCAAACAGCGTGTTGACGCCACCCTCGGCAACCATCGTGTCGTTGCCGCTGCCACCCTTGGCGGTGTTGACGCCACCGCTGAGATCCATGCGGTCATTGCCCGCTTCGCCAAAAAACGTATTGACCCCGCCTTCGGCACTCATCCTGTCATTACCGGTGCCGCCTTTGGCGGTGTTCACACCGCCGGTTGCGACAATGACATCGTCGCCGCTATCGCCATAGAGGTTGTTGGTGCCGCCGATCCCCTTGATCGTGTCGTTGCCCTCTTCACCATGGGCGACATTGGTCACACCACGCGCCTCGATCACATCATTGCCGGTGCCGCCTTTCATGACATTCACGGCGCCTTTGCCGATCATCGTGTCATTATGGTAACCGCCATACATCCGGTTCGAGGCGCCGGTGCCGACCATGTAGTCATTGCCGGAATGTCCGTGCATCTCATTGTCGGCACCATAGCCGTAGATCGTGTCATGGCCCGAGCCGGCATCAAGGTGGTTGCTGGCGCCGTAACCATAGAGCTTGTCCTGATCGTTGCCGCCATAAAGCACATTGCGCGCGCCATACCCTTTGAGCACGTCGTTATGATCGCCACCGCTCAGCCGGTTATAGGCACCATAACCATAGAGGGCGTCATAGCCGCTTTCGCCATAAAGCTTGTTGGTCGCGCCATAGCCATAGAGCTTGTCGGATCCGGTGCCGCCAACGAGGTAGTTGTAGACGCCTTTACCTTTGATCGTATCGCTGCCGCTGCCACCATAGAGGTAATTCCGCGATCCCCAGCCCTCGACATAGTCATTGCCGGACCCGCCATAGAGCGTGTTCTTGTCAACGCTGTAGCCGTAGATCTTGTCATTGCCAGATCCACCATCCGCCTTGCTGCTCCAGCCGTATTTCTTGATCGTCTCGTGAATGCTTTTTTTCTTGAAGAGGCCCATCATCCAATTCCTTCTTCTGCTTGAACCCACCGGTTTGTCCCGGTGTCTGTGACTTCAAACTAAGAAGGAGGGTGTTGCGGGGTTATGGGGTCGATCCCCCAATTAGACCGTCGGCAGGCCCAAATAGAAGATCGTTCCCCGGCCTGGAACCGAGTCTGCGGTCAGGGTAATCCCGAGCTCTTCGGCTAGTTGGACGCAGACGGCGAGCCCGAACCCGTGCCCGTCAGAGCCTTCGGTTTTTGTGCCATGATTTTTGTATTGCTCGAATTCCTCTGGGGTGAAGCCCGCGCCCGTGTCGGCCACGCAGAGCCATACGCCGCCCGCACGGCGCCGAACACCCAGCACCACGCCGCCCTGCTGCGAATGCTTGATCGCGTTGACCACAAGATTGCAGACAATTCGCATCAAAGGCGCAGCGGGCAGGTTCGTGCGTAACGAGGTTTCAACGATGCGGAGTTCGAGGCCTTTCTTGGCGGCTTCGGGGGCAAACATGCGTTCAACGGAAGCAAAGATCATCGAGACGTCATAGGTCTCGTCGGCGGGTGGGTCGTCTTCAGTGTCCGCGTCAAGGCTGCCGTCTTCCATGTAGTTCGAGGTCAGGGATTCAATGTAATCCAAGGCTTCGCGCAGGCGCTCCTCGGTGTCTTGCGGCAACGAACCGGTCAGGCTGTCGAGCCTGAGGCGCAGGGATTGAACCGGCTGGCGAATGTCATGCGCGGCTGTTGCAAGTGTCCTCTGCCGCTGTGCTGCAAGCGCCTGTGCTTTGGCATAGTTCTTTTCTGATCCAGCCAGTTCCCGGCTCAGCTCCGCTTCCCGGGTGAGGGCTGCCATCTCGGCCTGCAGCGCCTCGTCCTGCGCCTGTCGCACCGCAAGGATCTGCGCCGTGAGGTTGGTCAACCCGCCAAGGATGAGCACCAGATAGAGCAGCTTGGACGTTGTGAGCAGCCCGAAGGGAGCCGGGATGACGGGGACGATGAGGGGTGCAAGCAAAATCAGAACGCCGCTCAACACGCAAAGACTCAGACCGCGCGCCAAACGACGGCTGACCGTGGATTTTCCAGCGGGAAGGCGCGTGCCGGCGGCTACGGCAACACACATCCCGATCAACAGGATATTTGCAAGAACGGCGGCAACCGGGCCCGGCGCCAGCAGTGAAAAGACGTAGAGCGCTACGCTTGCCCCGGCCAAACCCCGGCACAGCCGCGAGGCCAAGAAAGAAGCGCTGTGCCGAAACCCGATACCGGCTAGGACGAAGCCGAAACCCGATATGGCTAGGAACAGAAAAAAGCCGAGCGCGGACTGGACTTGGGGAATGTTGGGGTAAAGAAACCGGAAAAGCAGACCGTCCATATAGGCCAAAAACGCGAGACCCGTCAGGAAGAGCAGGGCGTAGAGCAAGCTCATGCCGTCGCGCAACGCCGCAAAAAAGGCAAGGAACACGCAGATCGCGGCTAGTGCAAAGGCATAAAACGCCGCCTGAACCGCGACGTCCCGAGCGATGCTCTGCGCCAGAAACGCCTCGCTTGCGAGAGTGAAATCTAGTGTCTGCACCGGACCGAACTTAAAATGAACCAGCAAGGTTCGCGTTGCCCCGGCAGGCAGGTCGAAGCTATGTGATTGCAGCTGCGCGCCTGCATGCTGGTCTGCCTGAAAGGGTCGGAACATCGAATAGCTCAGGATGTGATCCGCCGGGCCTTCGCCATAGGCGTAGATGTCGACTTCGCTGATCATCGGCACCCCAACGACGACCTTGCGGGAAATCGTCGTAGGCGACGTGATCTCGACCGCTCCCCACAACTCGGCGGCATGGTCACCTTCGAAGCGCTTCAGCGGCACGTCGCGGGCGAACTGCCCGGCGCGGTAGGCCTCCAGCATGGTGTCCGGCTCTGCGGCGGTGCCGCGCGCGAACACCATAAACGGAACAAGATCGACGACCGCCTCATCGCTCTCCACATCAAGAGCGGTGGAGGCGGCAGCCCAGATTGACAGCAATAACGCGATCAGGCCGGTCGCAAGTTTCGGGCTGGGACGCATCGTAAAGAACTCCGGACAAGGATCGTCCCATCAGACGGATAATCCCACACCGTGACAAGGTGTTGACCGCGAAATTGGGGGATCGACCTCAGTTGTGACCCGCCCCCTCGCCACGCTGGTGCGCATCATCCGCAGCGCGCAATTCGTCGGGGCTGACGACAAGATCCCTGTTTTTGTCCGTGATCCGGAAGGCGAAGCGATAGGCCGCGAACATGCGGACCTGCCTGGCCGTTGGTTGCCCGGCATCCGCCATCAGCCTGATGAAAGTCTTGAACTCGGAAAGTTGCAGTAGCGCATCCTGATTGGCATCCGCAGCCAGGAAAGCATCAATCTCCGTGGGTGTTGGTTTGAGCCCAGATGACTGTGCCGACGCGCCGACCGGCACCAATGCCGCGCCACTCAACAGGAAAACCCCAGACCGAAGATGGCTCACCCAATCCATGAGGGCCGAGCTTAGGGTCGCCACGCTCGCTTGACAACGACCGCGTGTCTCCGTCAGTTTTCCGCGAGCAGGCTGAAGGTCAGGCACCGTATCTTGAGAACATATACCGCGATCATTGCCGACGATCATGCCATTGTCCGTTCCGGACTGCGTGCAGCGCTTGAAACACCAGGCCTGATTGAACCCAGTGGTCTGAGCGTGGCTGCAGAGGCTGCGAACGGATTGGAATCCATCGCGGCAGTACGTGTGCACAAACCGCATCTGTTGCTGCTGGACGTGCAGATGCCGCTGGCAGGCGGGACCGAGGTTGTCCTGGAAACGCGCCGCTGGTCGCCGGATACAAAGATCGTAGTGCTGACCGGCATCTCCGCGATCGGGAAAATTTCCGAGTTGCTGGATACCGGCGTGGACGGGTTGTTTTCAAAGGCCACCGAAAACGCCGAACTTTATCGTGCCTTGCCGCTCATCTTGCGCGGAGGGCGCCACGTCTCGGAATATTTCCTGGGCCTGTTGGAAGCCGCGCCGGATAGCATTTCACTGACAGACCGGGAACGCCAAACGCTCAATCTCATTGTCGCCGGACGGAGCAACAAGGAGATGGCCGAACTGCTGGGCATCAGCCCGAAAACCATTGATCGGCATCGCACCAACCTGATGCAGAAACTGAACGTGCACTCTGTTGCGCAACTGATTGCCTTCGCCTTGCAGGAAGGCCTGATCGACCCGACTGCCGAATTGTGAACTGCGAAAAAGCGGCCTGTGCAAAGGATGTCCATTTATATGGACGCCGTCAGGAGGTTGGTCGATTTCTGGACTGCCAAGAGAGTATCTTCGCTGGAGAAAAGCGTTTCCTGTTTTGCAATCCCAATTCATCACTGCAGCGCGCTTCTACTTTACTGCCAGATCCGGCATTGCGACCTGCGTGTCCGTGAGAGCACTTGATTCTTGCAAAAAAGGACTCGGACAGTGCCGGTTGCGCTCAAGAGTACTTGGAGGATCGGGCTAGCCGCATTTCTCGACGGGCACCAATCGGTCCATCGGATCCAAATCGTAACCCCCAATCAATAGAGGGCTGCTGATGTCTGCTTGTCATTTTGCCCTTCTGGGGTCGATCAATGTCTAATCTGAGATCAGTTCGGGTTTGATCCGGCACGTTGGCACAGGTCAACACAATTACATTCGATATTTGGAACCTGCGTCATGGGCAGTTCGCTGGGCCAGTTTGAACTGCCCGATCATTGCGGAACGGGCAGCCGAAGAATAGCGCGCTGATTTGTACCAGCTATCGGATGCGTCGCAGAACCTGCTTATACAATACGCCTGTGGCTGGTTGCATCGCAAAGGCGCAGTAGCGGCTGGGCCGGGCTTTGTACCGGTCGCCGGATCGTGTGCGACCGCCAGTTACCTGGTCGCTGCAATGGGTCATGATGACACTTCGGACAGGCTCGTCGACGGTGCCGGGCAGCGGTTCGACAGAATGCCAATAGGCCGTTGCCGGGACGCCGAATGTGATGTGCGACGAGGCTTCGATCTTCGCAGTAAGCGCAGATGTAGGCGGCGCGGCCATGATACATGGTTTCAAGTCGGCGATTACTGTGCTGATCGACGTGGAGCCCGAAGCCTTTGCGAAAAAGGTGGCGCTGGACAACCGGAATGCGGCCTGTCGCCATTTCTGCATCTGGTTGGCGCACAACAACGTGCTTTCGCATGCCCAACATGCGCGCATGACCGACTGAAGATGGGTCAACGGCCCCAAGGGCTTTGCGCCAGCACCTTGGCGGCATTGGAGTGTCTGCTGTGAGAAACTCTGCTGACTCGACCGCGACATCAACAAAAAGTCGAAAGTGGGATCTCCGCACAATCAGCGCCCTATGGACGTGATGAATGTCACCGTCCTGTTTGGGTAAGTTCAAACTATACTTGGGAGGATTTCTGTGGGGCGTAATACTGCCCGATCCAAAGATCGTATCGGCCCCGGCTTGCATTTCGAGTGGCAGTTGGGCGCTCAGCGGTTCAGCCCAGCGCAAATACAAGGCTGGTTACTTGCCGACAGTTTCGATCCGCGCATTGCCGCGCAGGCCTCAGGGTTGAAATTCTCACCACAAGACGTCGCGGCTGAATATGCGGTTTCGTTTCTAGCGTTCGTGAAAGTCATGGCCATGCGAACGCCATGGTCAGGACTTCGGAAACAGCGTTGTCTCAGTCAAGCAGTTTTGCGACGAATGCGCACCTTTAGCCCGCTCTGAGCGGTACTGAATCCACCCGCCAACCACAACAAATAGTCACTCCACATTGATTGTCTGGTGCAGCTTGCCGGTGGTCTTGTCGAAGATAAGAATGCGGTTATCGTCGGTGACGACCGCATACCAGTTCGGGCCAATGGTGACGGCCTGCGCGCGTGCACCGTCGGGCAGTTCGACATCTTCGGGCAAAGTGGGGGTGCGGTCACTCAGGCGGATGACAATCAGCGCGAATGTCAGTAGAACCCCGCCGATCATAACTGCCGTCAACGCCATGACCATCCGTCTGAGCAGCCTGAGCTGCGGTGTTTCCTGCGGTATTTCGGGTTCGGAAGGAACAGACATGGGCACCCGCCAGATTGACTTCGTGATCGCGGCAGCACCACCGCCCCGCCTTGATAAGGCGCTTTCGAGGGATGTGCCAGACGAGGCGGCGCTGTCGCGTACCAGACTGGCGCGGTTGATCGGCGAGGGGGCAGTGAGTGTGGACGGGGCTGTCACCACCGATGCCAAGGCGCGGGTTGCGGAGGGGGCCGTGATCTCGATCACTGTCGAGGCCGCCGGGGAGAGCCATATAGGGCCCGAGGCGATCGCGCTGGATGTGATCTGGGAAGATGATGATCTGATCGTCGTGAACAAGCCCGCTGGTATGGTGGTGCATCCGGCGCCGGGCTCACCCAGCGGCACTTTGGTGAACGCCTTGCTGCATCATTGTGGTGACGCGCTTTCAGGCGTGGGAGGCGTCAAGCGGCCGGGCATCGTGCACCGGATAGACAAGGAAACCAGCGGGTTACTGGTGGTTGCCAAATCCGATGCGGCACATCAGGGGCTGGCGGCACAATTCGAGGCGCATAGTGTCGAGCGGTACTACCAGGCACTCTGTTATGGCGTGCCCGATGCCAGCGACCCACGCCTGCGCGGTGTCAAAGGGGCAAGTTTCGAGGCAGGCAATATCCTGCGGATGACGACGCAATTGGCTCGCCACAAGACCGATCGCCAGAAACAGGCGGTCACTTTCCACGGCGGACGGCATGCCGTGACCCGCGCACGGGTGATCGAACGTTTCGGGCAGCCTTCCGTCGCGGCGTTGGTGGAGTGCTGGCTGGAAACCGGGCGCACCCATCAGATCCGGGTGCATATGGCCCATGCGGGCCATGGGTTGATCGGCGACCCGGTCTATGGCGGGCGGCGGAAACTTGCTGCCAAAGCGCTATCGGAACAGGCCCAACAGGCGGTTCAAGGATTCCCAAGACAGGCCCTGCATGCGGCCGTTTTGGGGTTTGATCATCCTCTGAGCGGTAAAAAACTGCGCTTTGAGGCAAATATGCCTGACGATATGGCAGACTTGGCCGACGCATTGCGCGCGCCGCTCTCATAATTCGCAAAACACCGTGAGAAAGGCCTTCTCACCTTTCCTTAACAGTAAGTTAATCGGAAACTGGTAACACCCTCTTGAACGGACAGCATAGGTGACCCATATGCTATGTTAAGAGGATAAACATCATTCCGGAGGGACAACGGATATGTCAAATTACGCAAATCTACCCGCACCCACCCCTGAAGGCGGTCTGAACCGCTATATGCAGGAGATTCGCAAATTTCCCCTGCTGGAACCGGAAGAGGAATACATGCTCGCCAAGCGCTGGGTCGAAGAGCAGGATACCGAATCCGCCCACAAGATGGTGACCTCGCATCTGCGTCTCGCGGCGAAGATTGCGATGGGTTATCGTGGCTATGGGCTGCCGCAGGCTGAAGTGATCTCTGAGGCCAATGTGGGCCTGATGCAGGCGGTCAAAAAGTTTGACCCCGAAAAGGGCTTTCGTCTGGCGACCTATGCGATGTGGTGGATCCGCGCCTCGATCCAGGAATATGTTCTGCGCTCGTGGTCGATGGTCAAGTTGGGGACCACGTCGGCCCAGAAAAAGCTGTTCTTCAACCTGCGCAAGGCCAAGGCCCGTATCGGCGCGCTGGAAGAGGGTGATCTACGGCCCGAGAATGTTGCGCGGATCGCCAATGATCTGGGCGTGACCGAAGCTGAGGTGGTCAGCATGAATCGGCGCATGTCCGGTGGTGACGCCTCGTTGAACGCCACGGTCGGTTCCGAAGGCGAAGGCACCATGCAATGGCAGGACTGGCTGGAGGATGAGGATGCCGACCAGGCTGGCGATTACGAGGCGCGTGACGAGCTTGAAGCGCGGCGCGAATTGCTATCCGAGGCGCTTTCGGTTCTGAACGACCGGGAAAAGGACATTCTGACTCAACGCCGCCTGATGGACCAGCCGGTCACGTTGGAAGAACTGAGCGGCCAGTACAATGTCAGCCGCGAACGCATTCGCCAGATCGAAGTACGCGCCTTTGAGAAACTGCAGAAGAAGATGCGCGAACTGGCCCGCAACAAGGGCATGCTCGCCACGGCGTGATGCGTTGCTAAGAAACGAAAAACAGCCCGCCGATCCCGGCGGGCTGTTGCGTTTCGAGCCACGGTATCAGGCGAACAGGAAGTCATCCGCGTCCAGTTGATGCGCGCGCACGCCGATAAGGCTGAGCCGGTCGCCATCGTCCAGATCGATCACGGTCCGAAAGAACCGACCACTGATGTGGTCCTCGATGTCGTGGAAATTGTCGATCCCCTCATAGCCGGTCAGATCGATCTTGTCGCGGCCAACGCGGAAATCCAGGATCGTGTCGTGGTCGTCGCCGTTCTCAAAGACAAAATTGTCCTTGCCCCAGCCGCCGAAGATGTAGTCATTGCCATCGCCGCCATCGATCACGTCCTTGCCGCCTCCGCCGAAAATTTTGTCATGGCCCTCGTCGCCGCGCAGGATGTCCTTGCCCCAACCGCCACCGATCACATCGTTTCCGGAGCCGCCAAGCACGATGTCATGCCCATTGCCGGCCCAGATGATGTCGCGCCCGCCATTGCCGTCGATGAAGTCGTTTCCCCGACCGGTGAAGTTGAAAGAACTGCCGTCATCATCCAGAATGAAATCGGTATTGGGCTGGGACAGGATCCCGGTCACCGAGACCGGAAGCAGCACGCCGTCCAGAACATGGATGATTCCGTTGGTGGCCTTGATGTCGAAGGCGACCAGACCGGGATCAGCGATACCGTCGTCGGCATCGCCCAGGCTGGGTGGAACGCTTTCGAGGTTCAGCGTCACCGAGCCGCCCTGAAGTGTGCCGATCTCGGCCCCGTTGCCCAGTCCGGCCACGGCCTCCAGGTCAAAGGCGCCATTGACCACGTGATAGGTCAGAACATCGGTTAGTAGCGGAATCGGGTCACCGCCGCCAAGCAGGGTCAGCGCATCGACGATATGGGCCAGCGATCCGGACTCGTCCGACCCGCCATAGCCAAGCGCCTGCGCCAGCCCGATAAAGGCGGCGTCGGTGGGGGCGAAGACGGTCAGCGATACTGCATCACTGTCCAGATCGTCGGCAAGCCCGGCGGTGATCACCGCGTCGCGCAGCAGATCGAAATCGCCATTATCCGTGTCGTATGTTCCGGGCGCACCGCTGTTCAGTACAATCCCGGTCAGTGTTTGTGTCGTGTCCATGTCTGGGAACCTCCAACCCTGTTTTTTGTGCTTCCCTGCTGATGAACGACCGCGTGTGAGTGGCGCGTCTTTGCGTTGGGAAGATGACAGGTTTACGGCGCGGGAGGCGTCGTGGATCAGGGGTGGGCTCTACACGAAGCCGTGATCGGCGGCCCCCTGCCGGTCACGGGCGCAAGGCTGCCGAGCAGGTCCTCAGGACAGTTTCGGCGTCTGGTAGAGTTTGACCTTCAGCCCGCCATGGGCTACCGGCGGGCCGGGTGACTGAAAGGGCAGCGCGGTGGCCTTCGCCAGCCCGCCATCACTGGTGATCACGCCCACGCGCCAGCCCGAGAACCGCTCTTTCATCACCTGCCCGAACGCACCGTACAGCCCAAACAGGAGTTTCTTGTTGCCGATCCGTGCCCCATAGGGCGGGTTGACGATCACAAGGCCCGGTGGCCCATCGGGCGGAACGATATCGCTGATTGCCGCCCGGTGAAAACGGGTGATACCGTCGACACCAGCGGCTTCGGCATTGCGTATACTGTTGGCGATGGCCCCGTCATTGCGGTCCGAGCCATAAAAGCGCCTGTCGGTGGAATTGGGCGTCTCGGCGCGGCGCATTTCGTCCCAGATCTGGACATCAAAGCTTGCCAGTTTCTCAAACGCAAAACTGCGCGAGCGGCCCGGTGCGCGCCCGATGGCGATCTCTGCGGCCTCCAGCACGAAAGTGCCCGAGCCGCACATCGGGTCATAGACCGGCTCGCTGCCGTCAAAGCGGCATTGGCGTAGGAACATCGCGGCCATGGTCTCGCGCATCGGGGCCTTGCCGACGGCAGGTTTGTGGCCCCGCTTGTGCAAACTTTCGCCAGAAGTATCGAGGCTTATGGCGCAAAGGTCATCCTCGATCCGGACTTTAACGGCCAGGTCCGCCTTGGGGTCGATTTGGGCTCCAAGTACCTCTGACAAGGCGCGCTCGATCCGTTGTGCGGCGGCCTTGGCGTGGTAGATTTTCGATTTGCGGCAGGTCACCTCGACCCGCACAGGGACATCAGCGCGCAGCGTCTCGGCCCAGGGAAACTTGCGCGCCCGTTTGTCGAGCTGGGCGAGGTGAAAGGCGCGAAAAGCCCCGATGCGCACCAGCACACGGGTGGCCCCGCGCAGCCACAGGTTGGCGCGCCAGACATCGGGCCAATGCCCCTGAACGGTCACGCCGCCGGGCGAGACGATGGGGGCGTCAAAGCCAAGCGCGCGCGCTTCCTCGGCCAGCGGCTGTTCCAGTCCCGGCGTCACCACCAGAAAAATCTCGAAAGGCTCGGTCTTGTCCATCCGCCCTGCTTATCGGCAAAGCGGGGCGGGTTCGACCGGTTTCTGCGCCCTCATTGCAGGCGCGCGCGCAAGACGCGCACCATGTTCTCGCCCATCACCTTGCGGATCTGCGCCTCATTCAGCCCCTGATCCATCAGGGCCGATGTCAGTGCGGCCAGTTCCGACGTGTCAAAGGCGGTTTCGACCGAGCCGTCGAAATCGGACCCCAGCGAGACGTGATCTTCGCCCAGCACATCCACTGCCGCCACGATCATCTTGGCAATGCCCGCGGGCGTGATGTCGCCACAGGTGACATCGGCCCAGTATCCCATGCCGATAACGCCGCCTGTCTGGGCGATCTCGATCATCAGATCATCGGGATAGTTCCGCTTGACCGGGCAGAAGCTATGCAGCCCGGTATGGCTGACGATAAGCGGTATGTCGGTCATCGCGATCACATCGCGCGCAACCTGCGGGCTGGAATGGGCCAGGTCGATCACCACCGGCCGCGTTGCAAGTTCGGCCACCAGTGCGCGCCCGAAATCGGTCAGCCCGCTGTCTTCCTGACCATGCAATGACCCGCCCGCTGCGTTGTCGAAGAAATGCTGCAACCCATAGACCCGATGCCCCGCATCAAAGATCGGGTCGAGATTTGCCATGTCCCCCTCAAGCGGATGCGTGCCCTCGATTCCCAGAATACCGCCAACGATCTCTTCTCCGTTTGCCTTGGCGGCCAGAACCGCGTCCAAATCGGCACGTGTCCTGATGATCTTCAGGCGACCATCAGAGTCGGCCTCGACCCTGTGCAGCTTCTCGGCCTGATAGATCGCGCGTTCCTTCAAGCTCTCCCAGGTCCGTAAAGGCCAGCGCTGAATGATGGCAAGAAGGGTGATGTTGTCGCGGGCCTCTGCGTCGTTGTGGTCGTAACTCTGACCGGCGGGGGATTTGGTGACGGCGGTGAAGACCTGCAGCGCCACATTGCCCTCGATCAGACGGGGGATGTCGACCCGACCCCGACTACCGCGCTGGGTCAGGTCACGGTTCCAGAGCAGGGGATCGGCATGCAGGTCGCCCACGATCAGGGTCTCATGCAGAGCGGCAGCAGGGCCAGAGACCGGGTAGGGGGCATGCTCGATCACGTTGTTCCGGCTTGCCTCGACATAGGCCGGCGCATAGCAAAACACCGCGATCGCACCAACAACCACGGCTATAAACACAAGCCCGATCACGCACTTCTGCACCCTCAGCATCTTGTCTCTCTCCCTGCTGTGACAGGCGCAGCGAAGCTGGACGGGACGCAAAGGAAAGCCCGGTGTTGAGTTGGTCGGGGCGGTGCTGGCGGAGATCGCAGAAACCGCTATGATAGCGGACCTGAAACGGAGGTTTGACATGGCGGGCGGATGGGCGCGTGACGGTGCGGTGAGCGAACAGATTGAGGCGTCGATCTCGGACGAGTTGGCGCGGATGAAAGCCGCCAAACGCCCCGTTGGCGACAGCCTGACCCATTGCGCCGATTGCGAAGAACCCATCCCCGAAGCCCGGCGGCAGGCGCTGCCGGGCGTCAAACTGTGCATCGAATGCCAGCAGGATCGCGATGCGTCCTTCAAGCCGCGCGCGGGGATCAACCGGCGTGGATCGAAGGACAGTCAGTTGAAGTGATCCGGCCCCATCCGCTGCGGGTGCAGACGCGGAAGCCCGACCCGGATATGCTTGGCGGATATGGACCAACAGAGAGGATATTCGAATGAAAAGTATGATTACCGCCGCACTGCTGGCCATTCCCGTTCTGGGCATGTCCGGACCAATCGCCGTCGCGCAAGACACCAGCATGAGCTTTTTCATCACCAGTGTTGGCTTGGGCAAGGGCGGTGATCTTGGCGGGCTTGAGGGTGCGGATGCCTATTGCTCCCAGCTTGCTGAGGCGGCGGGCACCACCGGCAAGACCTGGAGGGCCTATCTGAGTACGCAGGAACAGGGCAAGCGCGGCATCTCGGCGCGGGACCGGATCGGGGCAGGGCCCTGGCACAATGCGCAGGGTGTTCTGATCGCGACCAATCTGGACGAGCTGCATCTGAACCCCAATATTGTCAAATCGACCGCCTTGGACGAAAATGGCGATCTGGTGAAAGGGCGCGGCGACTCGCCAAACGAGCATGACATCCTGACGGGCACGATGTCTGACGGCACCGCCTATTTCCCGCGTGAGGAAGCCGACCGGACCTGCAGCAACTGGACCAGTTCAGACGAAGGCAGTGCCACGGTCGGTCACCATGACCGCCATGGCGGTGGGAATACCTCGTGGAATGCGGCGCATAATTCTCGCGGGTGCTCGCAAGAGGCTCTGACACAAACCGGTGGTGCCGGTCTGTTCATGTGTTTTGCGACCAACGAGTGAATCTGGGCCGGCCCCTGCAAACGGGGCCGGTTACTGCTGAGGCGCTCAGCCCTCCATCGCTTCCAGTTCGTCGATCATGTCCGAGATCATGCTGAGCCCCTTGTCCCAGAATTTCGGATCGCTGGCATCCAGACCGAACGGTGCCAGAAGCTCTTTGTGGTGCTTGGAGCCGCCGGCTTTCAGCATGTCGAAATACTTCTCTTCGAAGCCGTCCGCGCCGTCCGCATAGACCGAGTAGAGCGCGTTCACCAAGCCGTCGCCAAAGGCATAGGCATAGACGTAGAAGGGCGAGTGGACGAAGTGGGGGATATAGGCCCAGAAACTCTCATAGCCCTCCATGAACTCGAATGCCGGACCAAGCGATTCCGCCTGCACCGACATCCAGAGCGCGTTGATGTCATCCGGCGTCAACTCGCCCTCGCGCCGGGCGGCGTGCAGCTTGCATTCGAAATCGTAGAACGCGATCTGGCGGATCACGGTGTTGATCATGTCCTCGACCTTGCCCGCCAGCAGGATCTTGCGCTGCTCGGGGCTTTCCGCTGCATCCAGCATCTTGCGGAAGGTCAGCATCTCGCCAAACACGCTCGCGGTTTCGGCCAGCGTCAGGGGGGTCGAGGACAGCATCTCGCCCTGATCTGCGGCCAGAACTTGATGCACGCCATGGCCCAGCTCATGGGCAAGGGTCATCACGTCGCGTGGTTTACCCAGATAGTTGAGCATCACATAAGGATGCACTTCGGTCACCGTGGGGTGGGCAAAAGCGCCGGGCGCCTTGCCGGGTTTCACGGCAGCGTCGATCCAGCCCTTCGAGAAGAAGGGCGCCGCCAGCTCGCCCATGCGCGGGTCGAAGGCTTTATAGGCGTCCATCACCGTTTTCTCGGCCTGCGCCCAGTTGACGATGCTTGTGTCTTCCATCGGCAGTGGCGCGTTACGGTCCCAGACCTGCATAACGTCCAGCCCCAGCCACTTGCGCTTGAGTTCATAGTACCTATGGCTGAGCTTGGGATAGGCGGCCACAACCGCCTCGCGCAGCGCTTCGACCACCTCAGGTTCTACATCGTTGGACAGGTGCCGCCCGGTCTGCGCCGTGGGCATTCCGCGCCAGCGGTCGACGATTTCTTTTTCTTTGGACTGGGTGTTGTGGACGCGGGAAAAGGTCTTGATGTTCTCGCCAAAGACCCGCGCCAGTTCGCGGCTTGCCGCCTCGCGCTTGGCGCGATCCTGTTCGGTCAACAGGTTGAGCGTGCCTTCGATGTTCAACTCGTCGCCGTCGACGGTGAAGGTCAGCCCGGCGATAGTTTCGTCAAAAAGCCGCTCCCAGGCGTCACCGACAACGCCCAGATCATGCAGGAATTTCTCAAGCTCGTCGCTCAGTTGATAGGGTTTCATGGCGCGAATGCGGCGGAAGACCGGTGCGTAGCGGGCCAGATCGGCATTCTGCTCCAGCAGCGCTGCCAGATGGTCATCCTCCAACCTGTTCAGTTCCAGCGTGAAGAAGACCAGCGGTGTGGTGAAAATGGTGATTTTCTCCTGCATGTCGGACATGAACTTCGCCCGGTCCGCATCGGTGGTCAGTTGGTAATAGCGCAGGCCCGCAAAGGACATGATCCGACCGGCGGTGGCGCTGATCTTTTCGTTGCGCTCGACGCAGCGCAGCAGGCCTGCGCCATCCAGATCGCTCAGCTTGCCCTCGTAATCGGTGGCAAAACCGGCGCATTCGCCTTCCAGCCAGTCCAGGTCGCGGGCCAGTTCTGGGGCATCTTCGCCGGTATAGAGATCGCTCAGATCCCATTCCGGCAGATCGCCGAGATTGTCGGTGCCTCTGGCGGCATTTGCGTCACGAACGGGAAAGGGATGGTTGAGCATGTGGGCCTCGCAAACTGCTTTCCCCGACATTTAGTTGCCGGGTCCGGCGATCACAAGACGGATCGCCGTGTGGGCGCGCAATGTGAAGGAAAGTTTAGGTGCTCAGCATAGGGCATGTCGCATTGATGGCGAAGAAACTGGCCAGCCGGTCATAGACCGGGCCACGCACCTCTGGCGGCTCCATCAGAACCTCGTGTTCGCCGTCGGGAATTTCGATCAACTCTCCCTTCGGCCAGCCTGCCATGCGCGCGCGGATCGCCTTGCGGTCGACGATTTGCTCGTGGCTGCCAAGCACGGCGATGCAGGGTGTGTCGGGTGCGGGGCGTTCGGATAGATCCTGGCATTCATCCAGTGCCTCGCGCAGCCAGATGGTTGAAGGCGCGCCCAGTGACAATTCGGGATGCGCGCGCAACTGGTCCTTCATCATCTCGTACATGCCCGGGTCGCGGGTCAGGATGTTGCCCTCGAACGGTTGCGAGGCGACATAGCTGTCCAGCGTGGTGGTCGGTGGAATCTTGTGACCCAGACCAACTTTCGGCCCCCAATAGGCGGTCACCCAGCTGAGCGGTTTCATGACGGGCGTAAAGAAGATGCCCCACATCGGCCCGGTAAAGGCGCAACTGGCAACAGCGGTCCCCTCATAGATGGCACGCAGACCGATCGCCCCGCCCATCGAGTGGCCGATTATGTGATAGGGGCGCGGCAGATCCAGCGCGGCGGCGGCGTCGAACACTGCCTTCACATCGTGCTGGTAATCCACGAAACGGTCCACATGGCCGACGCGGCGGTCATCCAGCGGCCTGTCTGCCAACCCCTGTCCGCGCCAGTCGATGGCCAGAAACGCAAATCCCCGCGCTGTGAACTCGCGCGCCGCGTCGCCATATTTCTCAACATATTCGGTGCGGCCGGGGAACATCAGGACGGTGCCCTGCGCATCACCCTCGGGCCGCCAATGCCCAATCCGGATGCAGACATTGTCCGCAGTGGTCAGCCAATGGGCCAGACCCCCGGTCGGACCGCCGGCCACATCTTCAAAGAGGGGGGCCGGCGACATCTTCATCAGGCCAGAACCGAGGCAAGTTGCATGGCCAGGCTCATGTCTCCGTCAACGGTCAGGCGGCCGGACATGAAGGCGCCGGTCGCGTCAAGATCGCCGCCAACGATTTGCTGAAATGTTTCGGCATCCGCGCGCAGGGTCACATCGGCGGTATCATCGCCAATGCGGGCGCCGCTGCCGTCCAGCATGATCGCGCCCAGATCGGCAATGTCGAATTTCGCGGTCGCGGAAAACGCGCCACCGGCAAGTTTTTCGTTCAGGACGCTGACGGCCTGGTCAAGTAATTCGCTCATGGTCTTCCTTTATCTTGCGCCCGTGCGGTGGTTGGACATTGTGACGGGCGACGCTACAGTGAACACTGTTATGACCATTGCATACCCCATACTCAAAGATATCGTAGCGGCAATCTTCGTCATAGTGATGTTTTCCGGGTCTGGACATTCACAGGAAGCCGATATCAACGACGAATCGCAGTTGTTGGCGGCATTGGCGCTGGCCGACGAGTCGCAGGCCCGGCGCCTGAACCGGCAATTGCAGTCACTATGGTCGAAATCCGGCTCACCCTCGGCGGATCTGCTGCTCCAGCGCGGGCGTGACGCGCTTGAGGAGGACGACCTTGATACCGCGATCGAGCATCTGACGGCGCTGACCGATCACGCGCCGGATTTCGCCGAAGCCTGGCACGCCCGCGCCTCGGCCTATTTCGCCGCCGATCTGCTCGGACCGGCAGTGGCGGATCTGGAGCGTGCGCTGGCGCTTAACCCCAACCAGTATGACGCGATTTTCGGACTTGGTCTGATATTCGAGGCGCTGGATCGTCCGCAACAGGCCTATCGGGCCTATGAGCGCGCGCTAGCTATACATCCCCATCACGAGCAAGTAACCACTGCCATGAATCGACTGCAATCCCACGTTGAGGGGCGGTCACTCTGAGGCCCGGCGAACCGGGCAGGGGGCGAAGGTGAACGGGTCATCCCGGATCGTGGCCGTTCTTGGCCCGACCAACACAGGCAAAACGCATTACGCGATCGAGCGGATGCTGGGGTATCGCACGGGCATCATCGGCCTGCCGCTGCGGCTTCTGGCGCGCGAGGTTTTTGACCGGATCGTTGCTGCGCGCGGTCCGTCTGTCGTGGCGCTGGTCACCGGCGAAGAGCGCATCGTGCCGCCGCGCGCGCAATACTGGGTCTGCACGGTCGAGGCGATGCCCGAAGGGATGGGCGCCGATTTCCTCGCCATCGACGAGATCCAGCTTTGCGCCGATCCCGAGCGAGGCCATGTCTTTACCGACCGCCTGATGCGGTCACGCGGCACCCATGAGACGCTGTTTCTGGGTGCCGACACGATGCGCGGTCCGATCCGGGCGCTGGTACCTGAGGTGGAATTCGTACGCCGCGACCGGATGTCGCAACTGGTTTATTCCGGCTCGAAAAAGATCAGCCGGATGCCGCCGCGCAGCGCCATAGTCGGGTTCTCGGTCGATAATGTCTATGCCATTGCCGAACTGATCCGCCGCCAGAAAGGTGGTGCTGCGGTGGTGATGGGCGCGCTCAGCCCGCGCACGCGCAACGCGCAGGTGGCGCTCTATCAGAATGGCGAGGTGGATTATCTGGTGGCGACCGACGCCATCGGCATGGGGCTGAACCTTGATATCGACCATGTGGCCTTTTCCGCGCTCAGCAAGTTCGACGGTCGGCGGATGCGCCCCTTGGCCCCAAACGAACTGGCCCAGATCGCGGGCCGCGCCGGGCGGGGCATGTCGGATGGCACATTCGGCGTCACCGGCGAGGCCCCCAAGCTGGATGAAGGCATGGCGCAGGCGATCATGGACAGCCGCTTCACGCCGCTGAAAAAGCTCAACTGGCGCAATCCCGATCTGCGCTTCGGTTCGGTCGAGGCACTGATCGACGCGCTGGAACAGGCCCCGAAAGACGAGACCTTGCTCAAGGCGCGTCCAGCCGATGACCTGCTGGCACTCAAAACGCTCTCGCAACAGACCGAGATAATGGCCCGCGCCAGCGATGTGGCCTCGGTCCGGCTGCTATGGGATGTTTGCCGGGTGCCGGATTTCCGGGGCATCAGCCACGCCGAACATGCCAGCCTGCTGGAAGTCATATTTGGCCACCTGCATGAGCGCGGCAGTATCCCGAACGATTTCATGGCCCGCCAGATTCGACGCATCGACCGAACGGACGGGGATATCGACACATTGTCGAAACGGTTGGCATATATCCGCACGTGGACCTATGTCGCGCAACGGAACAACTGGGTTGCCGACGAATCACATTGGCGTGACGAAACGCGCGCTGTAGAAGACAGGGTGTCGGATGCTCTGCATGACCGTCTGACCCAGCGATTTGTGGATCGGCGCACATCCGTATTGTTGCGCCGGCTCAAACAGAAGGAGGCCCTTTTGGCCGAAGTGAATGATAAAGGTGAAGTGACCGTCGAAGGCGAATTCGTCGGCCGTTTGGAAGGGTTCCGGTTCAGCCCGGACAAAAGCGCGCAGGGCGCCGAGGCGAAGGCGTTGAAAACCGCGTCGTTGCAGGCGCTGGCACCGCAGTTCCATCTGCGGGCCGACCGGTTCTACAATGCACCCGACACCGAGATTGATTACACCGATCAGGGCGGCCTGATGTGGGGCGAATACGCGGTCGGCAAGCTGGTTGCCGGGGACGACCCGATGAAACCGCAGGTCGAGGTGTTTGTCGACGAGGCTGCCGGTCCGGATGTGGAACAGAAGGTGCAGCGCCGGTTGCAGCATTTCATCGACCGCAAGGTTGCGGCCCTGTTCGAGCCGCTGCTGAACCTGTCCCGTGACGAGGAACTGACCGGGCTGGCGCGGGGCTTTGCCTTCCGCATGGTCGAGGCGCTGGGCATCCTGCCGCGCGCGCAAGTGGCGCAAGAGGTCAAGGACCTGGATCAGGACGCCCGCGGCGCGCTGCGCAAGCACGGCATCCGGTTCGGCCAGTTCACCATCTTCATGCCGCTCTTGCTGAAACCCGCGCCGACGCGCCTGCGTCTGGTGCTGTGGTCGCTCAGCCAGGGACTTCAGATGTTCCCTGACGCCCCGCCACCCGGCTTGGTGACCGTGCCTGCGGATGTTTCGGCACCCAAAGGCTATGACACCATGTGCGGCTATCGCACCGCCGGCGAACGCGCGATCCGCATCGACATGCTGGAACGACTCGCCGACATGCTGCGCAGCGAGGACAGCCGGGGCGGGTTCGAGGCCAAGCCCGACATGCTCTCGATCACCGGCATGACGCTGGAACAGTTTTCCGTCCTGATGCAGGGGCTGGGTTACAACGCCGAACGCGGCGAACGCGAGAAGGTGAAAGCAAAGCCCGAGGTGGATGCGAAACCCGCCGAGGCCGACGCCAAAACAGAGGCGCCCGCCGAGGCCGCCAAGGTCAGTGAAGCCTCGACCGAAGACAGCCCGGCAGAAACGCCGGTTGCCGAACCCGAGGCAAGTGCCGACGCTATTGCTGCCGACGTCAAACCTGAGGAGGCCGCACCCGCAGAGGCACCGGTTGAGACCGCCAAGACCCGTGAGACCGCAGCGCCGACCGAGCCCGAAGTCGAAGTGTTCTTCACTTTCACCTGGGGTCGCAATCGTCAGGCAGGCCGTGGGCCGCGGCGGGATCAGAAACAAGGCCGGGGCGCACCGCGCGGGGACAAGCCGCAGGGCAAGCCGCGCCATAAACCCGGCGGCAAAAAGGGCGGGGCACCCAAGAAGGGGGCCAAGACCTTCTCGTCGCGCCCGCCCAAATCGGACAAGCCCATCGACCCGGACAATCCTTTCGCGGCGCTGATGGCGCTGAAAGAGGGTAAGTAGCGGCCCATGTCGCAGGCGCCCACCCGGCAGCGTCTGGACAAATGGCTGTGGCATGCCCGCTTCTTCAAGACCCGCAGCCTCGCCGCCAAACAGGTGGCGGGGGGCAAGGTACGGGTGAACGGCACCCGCGCTGAAAAGCCCGCGCAGCCCGTTGGCCCGGGCGATGTTCTGACCTTCGTGCAGGCGCGCGTGGTGCGGGTGATCGGGATCGAGGCCATAGGTGAGAGGCGCGGCCCGGCGCCCGAGGCGCAACAACTGTACCGGGATCTGAGCCCGCCGCAGGACAATGCGCCGCAAAACCCGGGCTTTGAGGGAAAAGGTCGCCCGACCAAGAAAGATAGGCGATTACTTGATCTTTCTCGCCGCTCCGAAGACTGAACCGCCTTGAAGACGCGCGCCGTCTGAACTAGCTAACGGCCAGAACAGAACTGGACTACGCCACATGACCTATGTTGTCACCGAGAACTGCATCGCCTGTAAATATACCGACTGCGTCGAGGTATGCCCGGTGGATTGCTTCTATGAGGGTGAAAACACCCTGGTCATTCACCCCGACGAATGCATCGACTGCGGTGTGTGCGAGCCGGAATGCCCAGCCGATGCGATCCGCCCGGACACCGAGCCCGACATGGAAAAATGGGTCGAGTTCAATCGCAAATACTCCGAGATGTGGCCGGTCATCGTCTCCAAGAAAGACCCGATGCCGGACGCTGAGGAGCGCGACGGCGAAGAAGGCAAAATGGAGAAGTATTTCTCGGAAGCACCGGGTGAAGGCGGCTGATCGGAAAACGGGTAAGTGATTCGGTCCTATTTGTACCGAACTCTCCGGTTCAGAGTTTAACTTGGCCTCATAAGCACTTGAAATATATGGGGCAGGCGGTTTGTGACCTTACGGCGGCTTCCGATTTCTTCGAAATTATGGTAAGTTAACAACTCAACTGAAGTTATGACCGGGATATACTCCGTTGGACCTCACACCTCGGAGCTAGAAAAAACGTCACTATCTCCACCAATCGGGAGCCTGAAGCGGGGTCCCAGAGTGGTGTTTTGACGTCGAAACATCCCGACGCAAGCAAAGGAAAGATCTGTATGTCGAAGTCGAAGAAGCTCGAGTTCCGCCCCAATGACTATGTTGTCTACCCGGCGCATGGCGTGGGACAGATCATTTCGATCGAAGAACAGGAAGTGGCGGGATACTCGCTCGAACTGTTCGTGATCTCGTTCGAAAAAGACAAGATGACCCTGCGGGTGCCCACCAACAAGGCCACCGAATCCGGCCTGCGCTCGCTCAGCTCGCCCGATGTGATCAGCCAGGCGATGCGGACGCTCAAGGGCAAGGCCAAGGTCAAGCGCGCCATGTGGTCGCGCCGTGCGCAGGAATACGAGCAAAAGATCAACTCGGGCGATCTGATCGCGATTGCCGAGGTGGTCCGCGATCTGCACCGCACCGATGATCAGCGCGAGCAGAGCTATTCCGAACGTCAGCTGTACGAGGCTGCGCTGGAACGTCTGATCCGCGAAGTGGCCGCTGTATCCGGCGGCGACGAGATCATGGCCGCCAAGCAGGTTGACGAGGTTCTGACCTCGCGCGCCGTCGCAGCCTGATCCGTGATCGTCTGAAAGTATCGGGGCCGCTCTTTGGGGCGGCCTTTTTCGTTCATCGAAGGTTGCGGTCATGCGGGTTTCCGCGCTTATCCTTACCCAACGCCTGCGGAGGATGAGAATGACCGGCTTGAAGCGTTTCGTGCGCATGCTTTACATCGGAAGAGGACTGGTTTCGGTCTGGTTCCGATATGGGCTGATCCTCTTTGATTTGACGACAATTGTTTTCTTCGTCTCGACCGCACCCCTTGAACATGGGCCCGGCCTGACCCGGGCCAGCGTGCTGGTCGGGCTGATTATCCTGCTGGATCTTGCGGCGCGGCTGTGGATTGCGCGGGACCGGTGGGCGCTGTTGCGCAAGGTTTACACGATCGCCGATATCGTGGTGGTCGGATCGTTGCTGCTGGATCCGTTTCTTGAGGGCAATCTGGCGTTTCTGCGCATCCTGCGGGCGTTGCGCCTGATCCATTCCTATCACCTGCTGCACGATCTGCGCCGCGACAGCCAGTTCTTCCGAACCCATGAGGATGCGGTGATTGCCGCCGTCAACCTGATGGTCTTTGTGTTCGCGACTTCGACCGCCGTGCTGGTCTATTTCATCCCTGAAAATAGCCAGACGCCCTATATCGACGCGCTGTACTTCACCATGGCAACGCTGACCACGACCGGTTTCGGTGACATCACGCTGGCGTCGCCTGCGGGCAAGCTGTTTTCGGTGTTCATTATGGTGGTGGGCGTGGCGTTGTTCGTGCGCTTGGCACAGGCAATTTTTATGCCGCAGAAGGTGCGTCACAAATGCAGGGGCTGTGGGCTGTTTCGGCATGATCCCGACGCGGTGCATTGCAAGCATTGCGGCGGTTTACTCAAGATTGAGACCGGCGGGGCGGGTTAGACCGTGGCGCTGAGCACCAGCAGAAATGTGATCTCGCCAACCTGCTGGGCTGCGCCCAGAACGTCCCCGGTCTGACCGCCAATCTTGGCCCTGGCAACCGCCGCCAGTCCGGCCACGGCAAGGGTGGATACAAGGGCAGGGATCAGCACGATCGCTCCTGCGATCAGCACGCTCAGTCCCAGCGCCAGCCCCAGCCCCAACGCGACGTGCGTGCCCGAGGGCCTGCCGACCTCGTGGCTCAGCCCCGCACCGCGCGCATTTGGCATTGCGGCCATCAGCACCGGCATCAGGGCGCGCGACCAGATCGCCGCAGCCAGCAGCATCCCAAGCGCGCCCGTGCCGATCAGGGCTACGATCGCCCCCCAGCGCAGCAGCAGAGACAGGATCAGCGCCAGCACCCCATAGGTGCCGATATGGCTGTCCTTCATGATCTCCAACCGGCGTTCGCGGGTGAACCCGCCCCAAAACCCGTCCACGGTATCAGCCAGCCCGTCCTCATGCATCGCACCGGTGCCCGCCACCAGCACGATTAGCACCAGTCCAGCGACAAGCGTTGCAGGCAGGCCAAGCGCCAGGGTGGCGACGCCAAACAGCCAGGCCAGAGTGCCAAGAACCAGTCCGACACAGGGAAACGCCCAGACCGCCATCGCCTGGCGCTCAAAGACGGGTTCGGGCAGGCGGGGAAGGGGCAGGCGGGTCAGCAGGACCAGAGCCAGCGGAATATCCCAGCTCGAGACGGGGCGCATGTCGCTTTTTGTCATTCACGGGCCTTTGTTGGTCTTGTCGCATCACGCGCATTGGTTAAACACGCAGGAACGATCTGATGCAACGAGGCTCTTGATGCTCCCTGACCTGACCGACCTGACCGAATTCCGCACTGCGCTAAACCAGGCGCCGGGTCCCGACGGGGATGCGCTGAGTGCTGCACAAGACCGAAATGGGCAACTGACCAAGCCGCCGGGCGCCTTGGGGCGGCTCGAGGATCTGGCGATCTGGTATGCGGGCTGGCGTGGTGTTGCGCGGCCGCAGGTCGAGGCGCCGCAGGTTGTCGTCTTTGCCGGAAATCACGGGGTCACCGCGCAGGGCGTGTCGGCCTTTCCGGCCGAAGTGACGGCGCAGATGGTGGCGAATTTCCAACACGGCGGCGCGGCGATCAACCAGCTTGCCGGGGCAGCGGGCGCGCGCATGGATGTGCATGCGCTGGATCTGGACCGGCCCACGGATGACTTCACCAAAGGCCCAGCCATGAGCGAGGCGGACCTGCTGGACGCTCTGCGCACCGGCTGGGCGGCGGTGGACCCGTCCGTCGATCTGCTTGTGGTGGGTGAGATGGGCATCGGCAATACCACCCCCGCGGCGGCCCTGGCCTGCGCGCTATTTGGCGGCGAGGCCAGCGACTGGACCGGGCGCGGCACCGGCGTGGATGAGGTCGGGCTTGCCAACAAGACACGAGTGGTGGCCGAGGGCGTGGCGCTGCATGGCGGCAGTGATGACGGCTTGGACATCCTGCGCTGCCTCGGCGGGCGTGAGATTGCCGCGATAGCCGGAGCGATCGCGGCGGCGCGGGTGCTGCGCATTCCGGTCATCCTAGACGGGTTCATCTGTACGGCGGCGGCGGCGTGCCTGGGGCGGGTCTCGGGCACCGCGCTGGATCATGCGGTGGCAGGCCACCAGAGCGCCGAAAGCGCCCATGCAAGACTGTTGCAGGCGCTGGACAAGGAACCGCTCCTGTCGCTTGGCCTGCGGTTGGGCGAGGGGTCGGGCGGCGCGCTGGCGATCAACATCCTGAAATCGGCAGTGGCCTGCCATTCCGGCATGGCCACCTTTGCCGAGGCCGGTGTGACCGACGGTTGAGCCACCCGGCTCAGGCCGATTTCTTCGCGTGTTCCTCGGCCAGTTCCACCAGCGCGGTTTCAAGATCGCGCTGCAGCTTGTTGGAGCGCTCGATATATTCGGGATTTTCGCTGGCAGGCACACCCGGTTTCCACAGCGCGGCCAGTTCGCGCAGCGATCCGCGGTCATGGTGATAGAAGGTCTGCTCGGCCCCGGCGGCCTCGAACTCGGACAGGCCTACATTTTCAAGCACGTAACGCCCGGCGCGCAGTGAGCCGTCAAACATCTCGCGCACGATGTCGCTGGCCCCGGCCTGATAGAGCTCATAGACATGGGTGCGGTCATAGGCCCGCGCGACGATGTGCAGTTCCGGCCGCTGGCGGCGGGCATAGGCGACCAGTTTGGTGACCTCGGCGGCATCGTCCATCGCGGCCACCAGAACCTTCGCCTTTGCCAGCCCGGCCGCCTTGAGAAGTTCGGGCCGGGTCGGATCGCCCAGAAACCCCTTGTAGCCAAAGCGCCGCATCAGCTGGATGGTCTCCATATCCGTGTCCAGCACGACCGTTTTGAAACCGCTAGCCTGCACCAGCCGGTTCACGATCTGTCCGAACCGCCCGATCCCGGCGATGATGATCGGACCTTCCTCGTCGATCTTGTCGGGTTCTTGCTTCGGGGTGTGGTCACGCATGTTCTTGGACAGAAGGTCAAAGATGATGAACAGAAGCGGCGTGATCAGCATGGTCAGGGCGATGATCATCAGCAGCTTCTGCTGCAGCCCCGGCGGGATCACGTTGTGCTGCGCCGAAAAGGCCACCAGCACAAAGCCGAACTCTCCCGCCTGCGCCAGGCCAAGCGTGAACAGCCACCTGTCGCGTCCGCGCAGTTTGAAAGCCCTACCCACAACATAAAGGATGATCCCCTTGGCCAATATGACCAGCAGGGCCAGCCCGATCAGGTCCAGCGGGTCGCGGAAGAACAGGTTGAAGTTGATACCCGCCCCAACCGTGATGAAAAATAGCCCCAGAAACAGCCCCTTGAACGGTTCCAGATCGCTTTCCATTTCGTGGCGGAACTCGGAGTTGGCCAGAACCACACCGGCCAGAAACGACCCCAGAGCCGGGGACAGTCCGACCAGAGACATCAGGAACGAGATGCCGACGACGATCACCAGCGCCAGCGCGGTGTACATTTCGCGCAGGTTTGTCGCGTGGATGTAGCGAAAGACAGGCCGTGTCAGGTAGATGCCCGCCAGCACGACCGATGCGACCGCTCCGATAGTCACCAGCGTCACCGCCCAACCAGGAAGCCCGGCCACCAGCGAAAGGGTCTCCGCATGAGCATCCTCGCCGCCAAGCGTGATTGAGCCATCGCTGGTCAGGTGCGGCATTGCCTGCATCGCCAGCAGGGGCAGGAAGGCAAGGATCGGAATGACGGCAATGTCCTGCGTCAGCAAGACCGAGAACGTGGCCCGCCCGCCGGTTGTCTGCATCAGCCCCTTCTCTGACAGGGTCTGCAAGACAATAGCGGTCGAGGATAGCGACAGGGTTAGCCCTACGGCAAGTGCAATGCTCCAGGGTTGGCCTGCAATCATCGCCACCGCCATGACGGCCAGAGTCGACACACCCACCTGCAACCCGCCCAGCCCGATCAGCCTGTCGCGCATGTCCCAAAGCGCCTTGGGCTCAAGCTCGAGCCCGATCAGGAACAGCATCATCACCACACCGAATTCGGCGACGTGCTGAAGATCCTCTGTCTCGGCGCCGACCAGTCCCAGCACGGGGCCGATTACGATGCCCGCCGCCAGATAACCCAGCACCGACCCCAGCCCCAACCGCGCCGAAAGCGGTACGGCGATCACCGCCGCTGCCAGATAGATCGTGGCCTGGTAGAGGAAGTTTTCCATGTCGGTCCTTTCGCAGTCAGGTCGGCAGCGGTGCGTCGCGCTTGAGCTGATCCATCACGATCTGGCTCTGGATGCGGGCCACTGCAGGATGGGGCAGGATGACCTCATGAAGCAAGCTGTTCAGCGCAGGCAGGTCCGCACAATAAACCTGCAAGAGGTAATCCGCCTCTCCGGTCATCGTCCATGCGCTGATTATCTCCGGTCTGGTATTCACCATGCGAGCGAAACCCGCCGACTGGTCCGGACCATGGGTGCCCAAATGAACCTGGACAAAGCCCTGCACATGCAGGCCCAGCCGCCCGGGATCGAGCCGCGCAGCATATCCGGTGATATAGCCCTCGCTTTCCAGCCGCTGTCTGCGCCGCCCGGCTTGGCTGGGCGAGAGGTGCAAAAGCTCTCCCAATTGATGCGCGGTCAAATGGGCGTTCTTTTGCAGGGCCGAGAGAAGGCGGCAATCCGTGTCATCCAACATATGCGTCATCTTTTCGTTTTTTTGCAGGATAGCGCGTAGACCCCGCATTGAAAGGGGGAATGCTTCGTGAATTTGCGCAGAAACTGTACGGAATCAGGCGTATATTTGCTCAAGCGAACGGAAATTCAGCAAAAATCGGAGACGCGCCATGGGTCCTTTCCCGCACAATGCCCCGAAATCGATCATTAGCGATGAAAACCCCGCAGGTACTGACGGGTTCGAATTTGTGGAATTTGCCCATCCCGAGCCGCAGCAGTTGCGCGACCTCTTCACTCGCATGGGCTATGCGCTGACCGGCCGTCACAAGAGCAAGGATATCGAGCTTTGGCAGCAGGGCGATGTGACCTACATCCTCAATGCCGAACCGGGCAGCTTTGCGTCGCGGTTCGTCGAGGAGCACGGCCCCTGTGCCCCGTCGATGGGGTGGCGCGTGGTGGATGCGCAGGCGGCTTACGAGCACGCGGTGTCGCAGGGGGCCGAGCCCTATGATGCCGACGACAAGACCATGAATGTGCCAGCGATCAAGGGCATCGGCGGTTCGCTGATCTATTTCATCGACAAGTATTACGACACGTCGCCCTACAATCAGGAATTCGATTGGCTAACCCAATCCAAGCCGCGCGGTGACGGGTTCTTCTATCTCGATCACCTGACCCACAATGTCTTCAAGGGCAACATGGACAAGTGGTTCCGGTTCTACGAGAGCCTGTTCAACTTCCGCGAAATCCGTTTCTTCGACATTCAGGGAAAGTTCACCGGGCTCTACAGCCGCGCGCTGACTTCGCCTTGTGGCCGTATCCGCATCCCGATCAACGAGGATCGCGGCGAGACCGGGCAGATCGTGTCTTACCTGAAGAAATACAACGGCGAAGGCATCCAGCATATCGCAGTGGGGTCGGACGACATCTATGCCTCGACTGATGCGATTGCCGCAAAGGGCCTTAAATTCATGCCCGGCCCGAACGAGACCTACTATGATCTCTCCTATGAGCGGGTTAGCGGCCATGACGAGCCCAAGGACAAGATGATGAAACACGGCATCCTGATCGACGGAGAGGGGGTGGTGGATGGCGGCGAGACACGGATCCTGCTGCAGATCTTTTCAAAAACCGTGATCGGGCCGATCTTTTTCGAGTTCATCCAGCGTAAGGGGGATGACGGGTTCGGCGAGGGTAATTTTCAGGCGCTCTTCGAATCCATCGAACGCGAGCAGATCGCAGCGGGCGAGCTCGCCGCCGACTGATGGGAGGGAGGGCTGGCGGACCGCGAAAGCGGCCCGCCGGCAAACTCAACCTTACTTTCGTTCGTATTATTTAGGTCCGCTTTGAGTCCATTGCAGACCTCATGTTCAAGCGCAACGTTCGTCACCAAGGGCGGGTATGCGTCTTTTGGCTCAGCCTTTGGCCTGAATGCGGCACAGGGAACTGGCAAAATCTTGCCGGGGAATTGGTAAGTCTCTTTTCATATCCGATCAAATCCCCTTAAAACCCCGTGAGTCTGCCACCGGTAATGAAGCTTCTTGCAAAACAGCGACCGCAAAACCAATACGATATTGCCGCGCCTGTCCGGCATCACCCGAACCGCGATTGCGTTGGGGATTTGCGGTCTTGTCTCTGCCTGTGCCCAAAGCCCGACCGAAGCGGATCTCAATCCGGAACGTCAGTCAATGGCGCTGCGCGAGGTCGCGCAAAAGCGGGCCCGGGGGCAGAGGGTGTGGTGCGTGCCGTACGCACGAAACCTCAGCGGCATCGAAATTCGCGGCAACGCCAAGGACTGGTGGGGCAAGGCGCATAATATGTTTGAGCGGGGCCCGGAACCGGTTGTCGGTGCGGTGATGTCGTTTCGGGCGACCGGCGGGATGCCGCTGGGACATGTGGCGGTCGTGTCCGATATTGTCACCGACCGGGAAGTCGTCGTGAACCACGCCAACTGGTACCGCAACAGGGTATCGTTGAAAATGGGCGTCAAGGACGTGTCCAAAAACAATGACTGGACGCTGGTGCGGGTCGAAAGCCAGCCGGGCCGGTATGGCAGTTCCTACCCGGTGAACGGGTTCATATATCCGAATGTCGACGAGTCGCCCAACCCAAAGTCCTATCGTGCCTGCCGCGAACCAGCGGAATGCGCCACAGGCGATTCTCGCCTCGGTCATGAAGCGCAGACACTAGCTTTCCGTTGAGGGAAGCCGAACGGCGGCATCGTCCCGCATTGCGACGCAGGCGACTTGTCTTGTGTTAATCAGCGAGTTGTCCCAGCTGCTTTCTTCAAAAACCAGCGGCGATGTTCCTCGGGCAGTTCTCCGGCGCCATTGTTCAGCGCTCCGAATGACGCATATTCGGGTCTCGGCAAGAAAGTAGAAGTCTCCGGCTTTGTGTGCCCAAACAGCCAGTGCGCCGTAGTGATCTCTCGGAGAGAGCAACAGCAGAGATCACCCCTTGGGCATTTTCAGCGTCACGTTTCGACCGCTTTTCTGGTACCGCAATTCGCTGTCGCCGATGGCGATGACGCGGCCGCCACTGATCCTGTCGCCCACTTTCACCTTCTTGTAGCGCCCGTTGGGCATCCGCACCAGCGCACGGCGGTTGGACGTGGTGCCGAAAATGCCGATCAGGCTGATCTTGCGTAGGCTGATGGCGTTCTTGACCGTGGCCTGCCGCGCAACCGAAGTCGGCGAGGGGCGGCTTGGCTTCACCACCTTGGGCGCAACCGTCCTGATCTGGGTTTGCTGGTCGAGATTGGCCAGCGAGCCGAGGTTGGAGCTTTGCTGCCCGTGCTTGGCAAGTCCCTGCGGACGCGGGCGGGGACGCGGGACCGGGTCGACCAGTTCGACCGAGGCCACGATTTCGTCCACCTGTTCCTGTATCTTCAGCGTGTCCGGGCGCGACTTTGGCCGGATGCCGGACAGCTCCGCGCGCGACCGGCCGCCCAGACGGGCGCGCTCGTTCAACTCCAGCAGGTTGTCCGGACGTGGGCGCGGGCGCTTCTGGGCCAGAACGTCGCGTGTCTCGTCGATCTCGGGTTCGGCCTCGAAGCGCAGCGGTGTTTCCGGCGGCACCTTCGGAGGCTTGCCCAGATAGATCAGAATGCCGTCGGGGCTGCGGGCGCCTTCGGGCGTGGGTTCGACCAGACCGCGCGCGTCCAGATCGAACCCGGCATTGGCGATGGCGGGCGCGCTTTGCACCACGGCCCTGAGATCGGTGTCGAGCTGCGCCGCTGGCGGCAGCGCGATAGGGTCTTGGGAAAGGTCGGTGCGGTCGATGGAGGCGACATAGAGATCGTCCAGCGTGACCGGCGCGGGTGCTTCGGGCCCGGCGGGCAAGCCGGACCACAGACCCGTTTCGGCATAAAGCGCCTCGGTATCCAGAATTTCCGGCAGGGGGAAATCATCGGGCTGCAGGTCTTGGTCGGCCAACGCATCCAGAACGGCGGTGTCGGTGTCGCTCAACTCTGGGATTTCGGTCGGCGCGGGCAGAGTGTCGATCAGGTCCGCGATGGCCTCTTCGGTTGCCGTGGGCATCTGCGCCGCGGCCACTGTTGCGTCATTGTCGAGCGGTTCGGTCGCTGCTGCCTGTTCCTCGGGCAGGTCCGGTGACGGTACTTCGATCAGGTCCGACGACGGCACTTCGATCAGGTCGGGCGATGGCTCATCGGTCAGGTCCGGTGACGGCTCTTCGATGGCGGCATGAACCGGGTCGGGTTCGGACCGGAACAGGCTGCTGATAGGTTTTTCCAGAAACAGCGTTGCCCAAAGGCCCACCAACACGAGAATAACCAACAGCGCCAGCGTCAGGATCAGGCCAAGAGGGCGCGGTTTCTTCGGTTCGGTGTCCGGTGCCGGTTCCGGTTTCGGCGGCGCGACGGGGGCCGGTGGCGGATCGGATCGCGTCGGCACAGGCGGCTCAGAGGTAGGCTGTGGGACAGGATCGATGGCCATTGGGGCCTCTTCAACCATGACCGCCTCGGGCTGCTCCGGTTTCGGTTCCTCCGAGGGTGGTGGGGCGGGATCCGCTGCCGGAGCGGAATCAGCAGGAGGGCTGGTTTCCTCCACCTCGGAGGCGGGATCCGGCAGCGTAACCGGGCCGATATCGACCACCACGCTTGCGTCGGTCTCGACAGCCTGGCTGCCGGTCCAGTCCTGCGCGGTGTGCGACAGGCCAAAGAAAGGCTCACCCGGAAAGCTGCTATCGCGCGGGGCGGCCACGAAACTGACCGGCGTGAACCCGTGCTCGGCGGCAAAGCTTTCGGCTTCGGCGAGGGTCTCGCGGGCGACGGCCGCGACATGGATGACCTCGCCCTCGGGCGCAATGTCGTAAATCAGATCGTCAATGTCATAAGGGGTGGCGCTGTCCACAGCCCCGTCGATGAGGTGGGTCAGCGCATCGCCTTCGAAGCCATGGGTCTCGACGCTGAGATATTTGATCTGATCGTCCGGCAGGACCAGCTTGCACAGAATCTCAGGCTCAAGCAGCAATGCCCCGTCGCGCAGCGCGGCGAGCTCCGCACCCAGATCCGGGACATCTAGCGCGACCTCGCCCACCACGCGCCAACCACCGGTGGCCCGGTGCAGAAGGGAAATGCCCTCGAAGGACAATGACAGCGCAAAGGCGGGTTTCATGTTTCGGCGATACCGTCCAGCTCGATTCTGCCGCCGAAGAGGTGGCCTGCGGGGCGAGTTTAGAGCAGGTTCATGCCGAGGGAAAGAAAAAGACCCCCGCCACCTCTTGCCAAGCGGGGCACCGCGTACCCATCTATGACCCCGGATCAAGAGGAGAGAGAGCCTTGAGAACACTGGTTTTTTTGATTGCGGTGCTAATGGCCGCGACCGCCGGAATGGCGCAGGCCGATGAGCGGCGGATTTCCGTGACTGGCACAGGAACGGTTGCCGCGGCTCCCGACGTGGCAACGGTGACGATGGGCGTCAGCCATCAGGCCGATACCGCGCAGGAGGCGATGGATCAGACCTCGCAGGCGATGGCGGTGGTACTGGAACGGCTGTCCGGGCTGGGCATCGACAAGAGCGATATCCAGACCCAGAACCTGTCGCTGCATCCGATCTGGAACACGATCGTGAACCGCGAGACGCAGCAGCAGGAACGAGAACTGACCGGTTTCGCAGCCTCGAACCTGGTTCTAGTGCGGGTGCGCGATCTAGGCAGTCTGGGTCAGACGCTCAGCGCCGTGGTGGCTGATGGCAGCAACGAATTGCGCGGTCTGAATTTCTCGGTCAGCGATCCCGAGCCGCTGTTGGCGCAGGCCCGGGCTGAAGCGGTGAAAGACGCGATGGAAAAGGCCCGCCAGTTGGCAGAAGCGGCGGGCGTCGAACTGGGCGAAGTGGTTTCGATCAACGAACATGGCGGCAATGGCCGTCCGATAATGGCGCGTGCCGAGTTTGCCGCTGATGCTGGCAGCGTGCCGGTTGCGGCGGGCGAGGTCAGCTACAACAATTCTGTCGCGATGGTGTTTGCCATCGGCGAATGATGCGACCTCTGGCTTCTGCGGGTTTTTGGTTAACCCGCAGAAGCCAAGGCATTCAGATCAGGAGGTGGCTTTGGCCAACGCCTGATCGAGATCGGCGATCAGGTCGTCCGCATCCTCGATCCCGATCGAGAGCCGCACCACATTGGCACCGGCCCCGGCGGCCTCTTGCTGCTCGGGCGTCAGCTGCCGGTGCGTTGTCGAGGCGGAGTGGATGATCAGCGAACGCGCATCGCCCAGGTTGGCCACATGGCTGAAGATTTCCAGAGCGTTGACAAGCTTGACGCAGGCGTCATAGCCGCCCTTGACCGCAAAGGTGAACAGCGCGCCGGCACCCTTGGGATATTGCGCCTTGACCCGGTCAGCATAAGGTGACGAAGGCAGACCGGCATAGGTGACGTAATCAACCCGGTCATCCGCCTCGAGCCAGGCGGCGAGCGTTTCGGCGTTCTCCACGTGGCGCTGCATCCGCAGGCTCAGCGTCTCGATCCCCATCAGCGTGTAATGCGCGCCTTGCGGGTTCATGGTCATGCCCAGATCGCGCAACCCGATGGCAATGCCGTGAAAGGTGAAGGCCAGCGGCCCGAAGGTCTCGTGAAACTTAAGTCCGTGATAGGCGGGTTCGGGCTGGCTGAGCGAGGGGAACTTGTCGCTGGCCGACCAGTCGAAGGTGCCGGAATCGACGATGCAGCCGCCGGTCACGGTGCCGTTGCCGGTCAGGTACTTGGTGGTCGAATGCACCACCAGCGTGGCACCATGTTCGATCGGGCGGCAGAGGTACGGCGTGGCCGAGGTGTTGTCGACGATCAGCGGCAGACCCGCCGCGTCAGTGATATCGGCCAAGGCGCGGATATCGGTGACATAGCCGCCGGGGTTGGCAATCGACTCGCAGAACACCGCACGTGTGTTCTCGTTGATGGCGGCTTTGACCGCGTCCAGATCGTCGGTATCCACGAATGTCGCCGACCAGCCGAAGCGTTTGATGGTCTGGCTGAGCTGGGTGACCGAGCCGCCGTACAACCGGGTCGAGGCCACCACGTTGCAGCCCGGCTGCATCAACGGGAACAGCGCCATGATCTGCGCCGCATGGCCCGAGGAACAGCAGACCGCCCCGGCGCCACCTTCCAGCGTGGCGATGCGTTCCTGCAGAACCGCCACTGTCGGGTTGGTCAGGCGGGAATAGATATAGCCCACTTCCTGCAGGTTGAAGAGCGCGGCGGCGTGATCGGCATCGCGGAACACATAAGCGGTGGTCTGATAAATCGGCGTTTGCCGCGCGCCGGTTGCCGGATCGGGGCGCGCGCCCGCGTGGATCTGCAAGGTGTCAAAGCCGTAGCTGGGGCCGTCGGACATGGAATAAACTCCCTTTGGTAATTGGTTGATGCAATCTGTAGGCCATGCTTCCCCTTCGCACAACGCGGCTGTGCCCTGCCTGTGGCAGGTGCGGGAAGGGCCCGGCTCAACGCAGCCACAACCCGGCCTCCCTGATCCGCTTGCGCATGGCCTGTTCGCGCCGGGGCAGGTTGTCGCGATCAAAGAGCGCCCGCACTTTCGCGCCCTTGCGCTGAAACACCAGCTTGCGGATCGGCTCATATTGCTTGAGCACTTTCTTGATCTTGTTGGGGGCGGCAACCTCTTCCAGCACTTCGATCACGCGATCTGCCTCGCGCGCGTAGAGCAGCGGGAAAAGGCGGTAGTGACAACTGACAGCGCCGTCCAGATAACCTTCGGGCAAGGCATCGCGGCCACCACCGAAGGAATGAATGACCAGCGGCAAGGCGACCTGATCAAGCCAGGGATCGAGGCTTTGACAGATCAGTTGGTCCGGCGGGTCATCGCGGATCGATTTCGCATAATCCAGAAAACGCGCACCAAAGGCGCGTGGGCATTTGTAGTAGAAGAAGCCCGCATTGAAATAGAGAAAGCGCCGCCAGTATTCATCCGGCTGGCTCAGATCAAGCGAGCTGTCGAAATCCAGTCCAAACCGATCATAGAGCGATTTCCAGATCCCCGCGTATCCCGGCCCGTAAAGCGTAGGCTCGGGCCAGCTGCCCTCGCATCTGAGCGAGGCGCCGGGCCGGTCGAAGTCGAAGGGCACCGAGGCAAGCTCGCCGGTGATCAGCGTGTCGCTGTCAAAGAAGACAAACGGCTCACCCTCGGGCAGGGCCATCAGCGCCTCGATCTTGTTGCCATGGGGGTAGGACTGCCCAAAGACTTTGTTCTCGAATGGCAGGATTTCGGCACCGAGCCGGTCCAGCGCCTCGAGCATGGCCTGATTGCGCAGGCTCGGGTCACCCGACCAGCGTGGCCCGGGCTGCGGTGTGGCGACAAACAGTCGACCTAGGAGTTCTGGCGAGCTGTGCCGCAAGGAGGCGGCAAAAAGCAGCGCCTCATATTGCAGGCGGTTGTTCTGGCCGATGATCACCACGTTGAAGGTCTGCGATGTTGTCGACTGCTTGCCTGCCATGCGTATTCCCTGCCGCGTGTTTTGATGCTGTCGCGGCTTTTGCTGCCTGATGGCACTATAGGCAAGCGATCGGGCTCTCAAAAGTCCCGATTTGCGGTTAAGAGTCGAGGGCTGTACGGGTCAATCGCGTAAGCGAGGGATTGGTTTTTGACCCTTGCTGGCTGAATTTGGCGCGGATTTCGCCGAAATGGTCAGTTTTTCGTGCCTGTCTAAATTTTACCAATTGATAAAATTTTTAGATATGGCAGTCTGGGTACAAGAACAACAACTCAGGGAGAGCGTCATGGCGCATGGCCAGACAGCACCCGGCATTCTGGCCGGGCGGCTATCCAGCGAAGAGATCGAGACGAATTTCAGCGACCTGCATCCGCCTTACGCGCCGCATGAGGCGGCGGTGGCGGCGGACCGCTGTTACTTCTGCCATGATGCGCCCTGCGTGACTGCCTGTCCGACGGATATCGATATTCCGCTCTTCATCCGCCAGATCCAGGGCGGAAACCCGGAAGGGGCGGCGGAAACGATCCTCAGCCAGAATATTCTGGGCGGTATGTGCGCCCGGGTCTGCCCGACCGAGACGCTTTGCGAAGAGGTCTGCGTGCGCGAGGTGGCCGAGGGAAAACCGGTCGAGATCGGAAGGTTGCAGCGCTTTGCCACCGATGTGCTGATGGAAACCGGCGAACACCCCTTTTCGCGCGCGCAAGAGACCGGCAAACGCGTGGCGGTGGTGGGGGCGGGGCCTGCGGGTCTGGCCTGCGCCCATCGGCTGGCGATGTTGGGCCATCAGGTCACCATCTATGACGCCAACCCCAAACCCGGCGGTCTGAACGAATACGGCATCGCGGCTTATAAGGCGACGAATGATTTCGCCCAGGCCGAGGTCGAGTGGCTGCTCAAGATCGGCGGCATTTCCGTCGAATGTAACGAAGCGCTGGGCAAGGGTCTGACACTGGATGGGCTGCGCGAAGATTTCGATGCGGTGTTCCTCGCTGTTGGGCTTGCAGGCGTGAACGCACTGCGCGCCCAGGGTGAGGATAAGCCCGGCGTGCACCATGCGGTCGATTTCATCTCAGAGGTGCGTCAGGCCGATGATCTGCTCAAACATCCGGTGGGGCGTCATGTGGTAGTGATCGGCGGCGGCATGACCGCGATAGATGCGGCGGTGAAATCCAAACTGCTGGGTGCCGAACATGTCACGGTTGCCTATAGACGGGGCGCGAGCGCGATGGGTGCCAGCAAATTCGAACAGGATCTGGCCACCTCGAAAGGGGTCAAGCTGATGTTCAACGTTCAGCCCAAGCAGGTGCATGGCGAGGACGCCGCCACAGAGATCGAACTGGAATACACTGCGAGCGTTGATGGCGCTCTGCAAGGTACCGGCGAGAGTGTACGGCTTCCGGCGGACCAGGTTCTCAAGGCTATCGGCCAGAGGCTGGAAGGCGTGCCCGATGCGTTGCATCTGATTGGTGACAAGATCGCCGTGATCGGCGCGGGCCGCACCTCGGTCGAGGGCGTCTGGGCCGGGGGCGATTGTGCCGCGGGCGGCGAGGATCTGACCGTGACAGCGGTGGCCGAGGGGCGTGACGCCGCCATGGATATCGACGAGGTGCTGCGGGCCTGACCGCCTGCGCCCACGATGCAAAACCTGCTACAATGAGCCATTGCAGCAGCAGGAGGCCAAGATGACGATCGAGAAAGACGTCGCCGAGCATTACACCACCGACGATCTGCTGGAGCGGATTCGCGACGGGTTGCGCGCGGCCGGCGCCAACCCGGATACCCCCGCGCCAGAGGATCTCAAGGGGATTGACGAGTTTCATACCGGCGGGGTGAAAGCAACCGACGAGTTGCTGGATCAACTGACCATCACCCCGCATACGCGGGTGTTGGATATTGGCTGCGGAATTGGTGGAACATCGCGGCATATTGCGTTGAAATCAGGCGCTTTTGTTACCGGTGTAGATTTGACCCCAAGTTATGTGGAAACCGGTAACCGGCTCAACGACCTGGTGGGTATGAGTGACCGCGTCAAGCTGTTGCGCGGCAGCGTTCTGGATCTGCCCCTGGTCGAGGACACGATCGATCTGGTGACCATGTTCCATGTGGGCATGAACGTCCCTGACAAGGCAAAGCTGTTTTCCGAGGTGTATCGCGTGCTGGCCCCCGGCGGTACCTTCGCGCTGTTCGACGTGATGCGGATGGACGCCGATGGCGGTCTGACCTTCCCCTTCCCATGGGCCGAGGAACCTGCCTTTTCCTTCGTCGAACCTGCGGCCGCCTATATGGAAGCGGGCGAGGCGGCAGGGCTTGCCTTCCGGTCGATCCGCAACCGCAAGGATTTCGCGCTCGACTTCTTCAAGGCGGTCTTTGCCCGCATCGAAGAGACTGGCGGACCACCACCGGTCGGCATCCACCTGCTGATGCGCGACACTGCTGCCGAGAAAATTCAGAACTATGTCACCTGTGTTCAGGCGGGGCTGATCGCTCCGTTTGAATTGATCTTCCGCAAGCCAGTCTGAAAAGGAGCCCGCTACATGGCCGATCTGACGACAGATTTCCTAGGAATAACATCTCCGAACCCCTTCTGGCTGGCCTCGGCCCCGCCGACCGACAAGGAATACAATGTCCGCCGCGCCTTCGAGGCGGGCTGGGGCGGTGTGGTCTGGAAAACACTGGGGGCCGAGGGGCCTCCAGTGGTGAACGTGAACGGGCCACGCTACGGAGCGATTTATGGAGCGGACCGGCGGTTGCTGGGCCTGAACAATATTGAACTGATCACCGACCGTCCTTTGGAGGTCAATCTGGAGGAAATGGCGCGGGTCAAGGCGGATTACCCCGACCGCGCTCTTATCGCCTCGATCATGGTGCCCTGCGAGGAAGGCGCGTGGAAGGCGATCCTGCCGCGTGTGGCAGAGACCGGCGCGGATGGGATCGAGCTTAATTTCGGCTGTCCCCACGGGATGAGCGAGCGTGGCATGGGCAGCGCCGTTGGCCAAGTGCCGGAATACATCGAAATGGTCACCCGCTGGTGCAAGAAATACTATGACCGCCCGGTGATCGTGAAACTGACGCCGAATATCACCGATGTTCGCAAACCTGCGGCGGCCGCAAAAAACGGCGGCGCGGATGCGGTGTCGCTGATCAACACGATCAACTCGATCACCGGCGTCAATCTCGACACGATGAGTCCCGAACCCTCGATCGACGGCAAGGGCAGCCATGGCGGCTATTGCGGCCCGGCGGTCAAACCCATTGCCATGTCGATGGTGTCCGAGATCGCGCGCAATCCAGACACCCATGGCCTGCCGATCTCGGGTATCGGTGGGATCACCACCTGGCGCGACGCGGCGGAATTCATCTCGCTGGGATGTGGCAATGTGCAGGTTTGCACGGCGGCGATGACCTACGGGTTCAAGATCGTCGAAGAGATGGCAACCGGTCTGAGCAAGTGGATGGACGAAAAGGGTCACACCAATGTGCGCGATTTCGTCGGGCAGGCGGTGCCGAATGTCACCGACTGGCAGTATCTGAACCTCAACTACATCGCCAAGGCCAAGATCGATCAGGATCAGTGCATCAAATGTGGCCGCTGTTACGCGGCGTGCGAAGACACGTCGCATCAGGCGATTTCGATGAGCGCGGATCGGGTGTTCGAAGTGATCGACGAAGAATGCGTGGCATGCAACCTTTGCGTTGATGTTTGCCCGGTTGAGGGGTGCATCACGATGGAGCAGATGCAGCCGGGTTCGGTAGATCCGCGCACCGGCAAACGGGTTGAAGAGAAATACGCCAATTGGACCATGCATCCCAACAACCCGATGGCGAAAGCTGCGGAATAAGCGCCTAACTACGTTTGATCCAGAGAGAGCGGCGTCGAATTTCGGCGCCGCTTTTTTCGAAACTTATTGCGGATAAAACGTATCCATGATAAATAATATCCACGAATTAGGAGATCTGGATGAAGCTGGGTGACGGGGTCGAGGCGGCCATTCATTGCACGACGATGCTGGCCGGGTTGCAGGGCGGGGCGGTCATGCCCGCAAGCGCCCTGGCAGCCTATCATGGCGTCTCGGCGAGCTATCTGGTCAAGCACCTCAAACAGCTCGTGGCCGCCGGTATCTTCGACTCGATTTCCGGTCCGACAGGTGGCTATCGGCTGAGTAGGACGCCAGAGGACATAACCCTGCTCGACATCGTGCTGGCGGTTGAAGGGGACGCGCCCGCCTTTCGCTGCCGCGAGATCCGGCGTCGGGGGCCGGACGCGCCCGATGCGGCGGCCTTTCCCAGCCCCTGCGGGATCAATCTGGCGATGCTGCGCGCCGAGGATGCCTATCGCGCGGCGCTGGCCGAAACCCGGATCAGCAGCCTGATTCGCGGCTATGCCAAAACCGGCGACCCGCGCGACATCGCCCGAGGCTGTCGCTTTATCGAAGCAAATTGCCGACCCTGATCCCGTCCATTTCGAAAAGAAGGAGACCAATAATGGAACCGCGTCTGAACCATTGGGCCATGGCCCCCGAACTGATGAAAGCCTTTGTAGCGCTCAACGAGACGATCGAGGGCAGCGGGCTTGAAAAAAGCTTGATGCACCTGGTCAAACTGCGCGCCTCGCAGATCAATGGCTGCGCTTTCTGCATCGATATGCACACACGCGAGGCCCGCGCAGATGGCGAGACCGAGCAGAGGCTTTATCTGGTCTCCGCCTGGCATGACAGCTTTCTCTATTCCGACCGCGAACGCGCCGCATTGGCGTTCACAGAGGCGCTGACCAAATTGGGCGATCACACGCCAGATGATGCGCTATTTGCCGCGACGCAGGCGCAGTTTCCCGAAGATGAAATCGTCAAGCTGACCGCCATCATCACCATGATTAACACTTGGAATCGGCTATCCGTGGCGTTCCGCGCGGTCCATGCCGCGCCTCGTTCCGTGGCGGCCTGACCCATCCCTCGATATCACGCAAAGCCGCCGCTTTGGCAGGGGAGGTATCGCATTTCCGAGGCGGTATGATGTGTCGGATGCTCCTAGGTCTGCTTTGAGCCCGAAGCAGACATTGCTTGCGAGGCTTAATAAAGTGCCAGACAAACCGAGATCACAGCTAGAATGCGGGGTTATTAAAATGCCATTGATCGACATTCATGTACTTGAAGGAGTTTTCTCCGATGAGGAGAAAGCCCAAATGATTTCTGGAACAGCCAAAGCCTTTGGAGCGGTAGCCGGGAAAACAATGGAGCAGATGATTTCTGTGCGCGTCCACGAGGTAAAAAGTGGCCATTGGGGAGGTTCGGAGTCCATTTGGACAACGAACCGCGCACTTGAAGTCAAGGCGAAGGGGTAGCCGGGAGAATGGATGGTGTTTGGGTGGGCGAACCGCTCATGACCGCTTCGAGCCCGGAGCAGACTCGTTTTCTTGCTTGTGATAAGGTAAAGAACGGGGGGATAGCCTATGTTCGATGTCGATAATTTCATTGCTGACTGCTGCGAAGCCGTGGAGAAAGACCCGACGCACAAATCCGCTGCGGAGGTAGTGCGGCGCGCGATGTCCGATCCTTCGAAAATACTAGAATCGCTGGGAGAGCCGACGGAGCCAGGGATCACTCCGCTCTATCAATCCTCAAAGCTGACAATCATTAATCTCGCTTGGAAGCCGTCCACGACCATTCCACCGCACAACCACGAAATGTGGGCTGTTATTGGAATCTATGGAGGGCGGGAAGACAACATCTTTTGGCGGCGGATCAAGGACCATCCAGAGGGGCTAATAGAAGCGGCGGGTGCAAAGGCTCTGTCGACTGGCGACGTTTGCCCCATGGGCGCGGATATCATCCATTCTGTCACCAATCCAATCCCCAGACTAACCGCTGCTTTGCACGTTTACGGCGGCGACTTCTTCGAGGCGGAAAGAAGTGAATGGGAGGCCGAGAGGTTAACAGAACACCAACTCGACATGGACGCTGTGCGGGCTCGGTTTTCGAGTTAGAAACTTAGTCCGGTTAACGTCCGCTTCGTCAGCATGCGGCTTTTCGGGTTGGGGTCTTGGTGTAAGATTTATCGCGCTTCCAAGAGCGGCCTCGTCAAGGTGTCAGCAGGCGGCGGTACAGAGTTTCCATGAAATCCGGAGCGGTGGCGAAGGGGTCTTCGTCGCCCAGTACCGCCCGGACCTGAACGTCGAAATCGGCGTAGTGCTGAGTCAGCGACCAGATCGAGAAGATCAGGTGATAAGGGTGAACCGGGGCGATGCGGCCCTGATCCATCCAGTCTTGCAGAACCGACACCTTTTCATCGACCAGCGCTTTCAGCTCCTGCGTCAGCGCCGCATGGATGCGCGGCGCACCTTGCACGATTTCGTTAGCAAAAAGCCGGCTCTCGCGGGGATAGTCGCGACTCATCTGCAATTTGCGCTGCACATAACCCATCAGTTCTTCCAGCGGCTCGCCCTCGGCGTCCAATTTCCGCAGCGGGTCAAGCCATGTGTCGAGCAGCCGCTCAAGCAGGGCGTTGTGCATCGCCTCTTTGGACGGGAAATAATAAAGCAGGTTAGGTTTACTCAGGCCTGCTTCACTTGCGATCTGGTCGACGGTCGCGCCGCGAAAGCCTTGTGCGGAAAAGACATTCAGCGCCGCTTCCAAGATTGCGGCGCGGTTCTTTTTCTGGATACGCGTGGGGGGGCGGTCCGCAGGCATGGGCGTGTCTGTTTTTTCCTCGAAGTTGCCGGATTTTCGTTTGGACCGGGATGAAGGTGATGCAATTTCTTGACTGGTGCGGCCCCCGTGATAGCGTGACTTTGACCAGTTGGTCAAATCAGGATCCATCAAGCGAGCCAAATCGCGAGCAACAGGGGAAAGACATGGCAGCTCCGGCGCAGAATCTCAGGATCAATGGGGACCGGCTGTGGGACAGCCTGATGGAGATGGCCAAGATCGGCCCGGGTGTTGCTGGTGGCAACAACCGCCAGACGGTGACCGACGAGGATGGTGAGGGCCGTGCCCTATTTCAGGACTGGTGCGTGGCGGCGGGCTGTTCGATGGGGCTGGATCAGATGGGCAACATGTTCGCCCGACGCGAGGGCACCGACCCCGAGGCGCTTCCGGTCTATGTGGGTTCGCATCTGGATACCCAGCCCACCGGAGGGAAGTATGACGGGGTGCTGGGCGTTTTGGGCGGGCTCGAGATCATCCGCACGCTCAACGATCTGGGCATCAAGACCAAACGTCCCATCGTGGCGACCAACTGGACCAACGAAGAGGGCACGCGGTATGCGCCCGCGATGCTGTCCTCGGGCGTTTTCGCGGGCATGCACACGCAGGACTGGGCTTACGCGCGCGAAGATGCCGAAGGGCTAAAATTCGGCGATGAACTGCAGCGCATTGGTTGGCGCGGTGAGGAAGAGGTCGGCGCGCGCAAAATGCACGCGTTCTTTGAGCTGCATATCGAACAAGGGCCCATTCTGGAGGCCGAGGGCAAGGATATCGGCGTGGTCACCCATGGTCAGGGGCTGAGCTGGACGCAGATCACCGTCACGGGCAAGGATGCCCATACCGGATCAACGCCGATGCCGATGCGCAAGAATGCAGGGCTGGCCATGGCGCGGATACTGGAGAAGGTCGATGAGATCGCGCTCAGCCACGCGCCCCATGCGGTGGGCGCGGCCGGGCATATCGATGTTTATCCCAATTCACGCAATGTGATCCCGGGCAAAGTCGTGTTCACGGTTGATTTCCGATCCCCCGACCTGTCGGTGATCACCGATATGGAGAACCGCCTGCGCGTCGCCGCAGAGGATATCGTGAACGAGATGGGTCTGAACGTGGAATTCGAGAAGGTCGGCGGGTTCGATCCGGTGACCTTCGACGCAGGCTGTGTTGCAGCGGTACGGGACGCGGCCGAGCGGCTGGGCTATTCGCACACCGACATCATCTCAGGCGCGGGGCATGATGCCTGCTGGATTAACCGGGTGGCGCCCACGGCGATGGTAATGTGTCCTTGCGTGGACGGGCTGAGTCATAACGAAGCCGAGGAGATATCCAAGGACTGGGCTGCAGCGGGAACGGATGTTCTGTTCCATGCGGTGGTCGAGACGGCGGAGATTGTCGAATAGGGGGCGCTGCCCTCGTTGCCTTGCAGCGACTCCCCCGGGGATATTTTTTTTGCCAGATGAAGCAAGCGGCACCTGCCGCACAGGGAGATGAAAATGAGCACGGTCATCAAGAACGGAACCATCGTTACCGCCGATCTGACCTATAAGGCGGATGTGAAGGTCGAGAGTGGGGTCATCGCCGAGATCGGGCCGGATCTGCGCGGGGATCAGGAACTGGATGCGACCGGCTGTTACGTGATGCCCGGTGGGATCGATCCGCATACCCATCTGGAAATGCCCTTCATGGGCACCTACTCCAGCGATGATTTCGAATCTGGCACCCGCGCGGCTCTAGCGGGGGGCACCACGATGGTGGTGGATTTCGCTCTGCCCAATCCCGGTGAGAGCCTGCTGGATGCGCTCAAGCGCTGGGACAACAAGTCGACCCGCGCCAATTGCGATTACTCTTTCCACATGGCGGTGACCTGGTGGGGCGAGCAGGTCTTTGACGATATCAAGACGGTGATCGAGACCCGCGGCATCAACACGTTCAAGCATTTCATGGCCTATAAGGGCGCGCTGATGGTCAATGATGACGAGCTTTATGCGTCGTTTCAGCGGCTGGCCGAGTTGGGTGGCATCGCGATGGTGCACGCCGAGAACGGCGATGTGGTGGCAGAGCTTTCCGCCAAGCTGCTGGCCGAGGGCAATACCGGCCCCGAGGCGCACGCCTATTCCCGCCCGCCGCAGGTCGAGGGCGAGGCCACCAATCGTGCCATCATGATCGCCGATATGGCGGGCGTCCCACTCTATGTGGTGCATACCTCGTGTGAAGACAGCCACGAAGCGATCCGGCGGGCTCGGATGCAGGGCAAGCGGGTTTGGGGCGAGCCGCTGATCCAGCATCTGACGCTGGATGAGAGCGAGTATTTCCACCAAGACTGGGACCATGCCGCGCGCCGGGTGATGAGCCCGCCCTTCCGCAACAAGCAGCATCAGGACAGTCTGTGGGCCGGGTTGCAATCTGGCTCGCTGTCCGTCGTGGCAACCGACCATTGCGCCTTTACCACCGATCAGAAACGCTCTGGCGTCGGGGATTTCACCAAGATCCCCAATGGCACCGGCGGGCTGGAGGACCGGATGCCGATGCTCTGGACCAATGGCGTCGCCACCGGGCGGCTGACGCCAAACGAGTTCGTGGCCGTGACCTCGACCAATATCGCCAAAATCCTGAACTGTTATCCGAAGAAGGGTGCGGTGCTGATCGGGGCGGACGCGGACCTGGTAGTGTGGGATCCGGAGAAAACCAAGACCATTCAAGCCTATACGCAGCAATCCTCAATCGATTACAACGTGTTCGAAGGTCACCAGGTCAAGGGTCTGCCGCGCTTTACTCTGACACGGGGACAGGTGGCGGTGCATGACGGCGAAACCCGTACGCAGGAAGGTCACGGCAAGTTCGTCGCACGCGAGGCGAATGCTACGGTGAACAAGGCGCTGAGTACATGGAAAGAACTGACCGCACCACGTCCGGTGGAGCGGACGGGGATTCCGGCAACGGGCGTATGAGCAAGGCAGAATGAATGACTGAACACCCCGGCGCCGATGCCGTTATCAAAGCGCAAAATCTTGATCTGACTTTTGAAACCAATGATGGACCGGTGCATGCGCTCAAGGATGTGAGCCTGACTATCAACAAGGGCGATTTCGTCAGTTTCATTGGCCCCTCGGGCTGCGGCAAGACCACCTTTCTACGCTGTATCGCAGCGTTGGAGCAGCCCACGGGTGGTAGCCTGAGCGTCAATGGCATGACCCCGGATGAGGCGCGGCGGAACCGGGCCTATGGTTATGTGTTTCAGGCGGCGGGGCTGTATCCGTGGCGCACGATTGCCCGCAATATCAAGCTGCCGCTGGAGATCATGGGATTCTCAAAATCCGAACAGGAGGATCGGATCAGGAACGTTCTGCAACTGGTTGATCTGGAAGGATTTGGAGGCAAATACCCCTGGCAACTTTCGGGTGGGATGCAGCAGAGGGCCAGCATCGCGCGGGCGCTGGCCTTTGACGCCGATATCCTGTTGATGGATGAACCTTTCGGCGCGCTGGACGAGATCGTGCGCGATCACCTGAACGAACAGCTTCTTGCGCTCTGGGCGCGGACGGAAAAGACCATCGGATTCGTCACCCACTCGATCCCCGAGGCGGTGTATCTGAGCACCCGGATCGTGGTGATGAGCCCGCGTCCGGGCCGGATCACCGATGTGATCGAAAGCCCACTGCCGAAAGAGCGTCCGCTGGATATCCGCGATACACCGGAATTCATCGAGGTGGCGCATCGGGTACGCGAAGGCTTGAGGGCGGGGCACGTGGAATGAAACCACTTCTCGCGGTCCTCACAGTTGTCACCGTGATCATTGCCTTCTGGTACGCCGCCAGCGTGCCGATGAATATCCGGGGCGTGCTGGTCGAGGCCGAACGAGCAGGCGAGGCCGTTGACCCTCCCAAAGCGGCAGATCGGCGTCAGATCGGTGAATTTGAGCTGATCATCGACAACCCCTTTGCCATTGACGAAACGTGGGATCAGGAGCGGCCCCGCCTGCCGGCCCCGCATCAGGTGGCAGAAGAGCTGTGGGACACCACGGTTGAAAAGAAGATCACCTCGAAACGTTCTCTGGTCTATCACGCCTGGGTGACGCTCAGCGCGACATTGCTGGGATTTGCCATTGGCACCGGGCTGGGCATTTTGCTGGCCGTGGGGATCGTGCATTCGAAAGTGATGGACATGTCGGTGATGCCCTGGGCGATTGTCAGCCAGACCATTCCGATCATTGCGCTGGCGCCAATGATCATTGTCGTCCTCTATTCGGTTGGCGTACAGGGGATCATCCCCAAGGCTGTTATCTCGGCTTACCTGAGCTTCTTTCCGGTGGTTGTTGGCATGGTCAAAGGTCTGCGCAGCCCGGATGCAATGCAGCTTGATCTGCTCAGGACCTATAGCGCGAGCAAGGCCCAAGGCTTCTGGAAGCTGCGGCTGCCGGCCTCGATGCCGTATCTGTTTGCCTCGCTCAAGATCGGGATTGCCGCATCTCTGGTGGGCGCCATCGTCGGAGAGTTGCCGACCGGTGCGGTGGCCGGGCTGGGCGCGCGGTTGCTGGCGGGCAGCTACTATGGGCAGACGGTGCAGATCTGGTCGGCGCTGTTTGCAGCGGCGATCCTGGCAGCCTGTCTGGTCGGGCTGCTAGGGCTGATCGAGCGGGCGGTGCTGAAACGGATGGGGATAGCATGATGTTGATCCTCGCCGCGATGCTTCTCTGGGCATTTGGCTGGTGGCTGAACCTGCGGCTGGCCGAGGGGCCTTATGCGCAAACGCGGGCTATTCAGGTGACGGTGCCGCTGATCTTTGGGCTGACCATTCTGATCGTCTGGGAGTTGCTGGTGCGCGGCTTGCAGGTGCCGCTGGTCATTCTGCCACCGCCGACGATGATTGCGGGGCGGTTTGCGAGCAGTACTGAGATTCTCTGGGCGGATTTCGTGCAGACATTCGTCAAGGGCGCGCTCACCGGTTATGTCTTGGGCTGCTGCGCCGCTTTTGTGATGGCGATTGCAGTTGATCGGTCGAATTTCCTGCGGATGGGCTTGCTACCGGTTGGCAATTTCGTGGCTGCCCTGCCGATCGTCGGCACTGCGCCCATCCTGGTGATGTGGTTCGGCTTCGATTGGCAGTCGAAAGCGGCGGTAGTGGTGGTCATGGTGTTCTTTCCCATGCTGGTGAATACTGTGGCGGGCCTGCGCGAGACAACCGCGATGCAGCGCGATCTGATGGAGACCTATGCGGCAAGCTACTGGCAGAGCTTTTTCAAGCTGCGCCTGCCTGCGGCGATGCCGTTCATCTTCAACGGGCTGAAGATTTCAACCACGCTGGCGCTGATCGGGGCGATCGTGGCAGAGTTCTTTGGCTCGCCGACCGTTGGCATGGGGTTCCGCATCTCGACCAGTGTGGGGCAGTTGGCGCTGGACATGGTCTGGGCCGAGATTGTGGTGGCCGCATTGGCAGGGACGTTGTTTTATGGGGCGGTGGCGATGATCGAGAAGGCGGTGACCTTCTGGCATCCGTCGCAGCGTGGGTAGTCGGGGAAAAAAATGAAAAGGACCTCGGAAACGGGGCGAAAGAGTTCAACAAGGAGAGAAGAGAATGAAAAAGCTACTGAGTGGGGCCGCGCTGGCATTGTCACTGGCCGCCAGCCCGCTGCTGGCAGCCGATGAGGTGAAGCTGCAACTGCAATGGGTGACCCAAGCACAATTCGCTGGCTATTACGTGGCGCTGGACAAGGGGTTCTACGAGGAAGAAGGGCTGGATGTGACGATCCTGCCCGGTGGCCCCGATATTGCCCCGCCGCAGGTCCTGGCCGGTGGCGGCGCGGATGCGATGCTGAACTGGATGCCCTCGGCGCTGGCGGCACGGGAAAAAGGCCTGCCGGTGGTGAATATCGCGCAGCCCTTCAAGACCTCGGGCCTGATGTTGACCTGCTGGAAGGATACCGGCATCACTGGGCCGCAGGACTTCAAGGGCAAGACCATTGGCGTCTGGTTCTTTGGCAATGAATACCCGTTCCTGAGCTGGATGAGCCAGGAAGGCATCCCCACCGATGGCGGTGACGACGGAGTCACGGTGCTGAAGCAGGGCTTCAATGTCGATCCGCTGTTGCAGCGGCAGGCCGATTGCATTTCGACCATGACCTATAACGAATACGGTCAGGTGCTGGATGCCGGTGTCTCCGAGGATGAACTTGTGACCTTCAAATACGAAGACATGGGCGTCGCCACGCTGGAAGACGGCATCTACGTGCTGGAGGAGAACCTTGCCGATGCAGCGTTTGCCGACAAGATGGCGCGGTTTGTAAAGGCGTCGATGAAGGGCTGGAAATATGCCGAGGAGCATCCCGAGGAAGCTGCGGGCATCGTTCTGGACAATGATGAGACCGGTGCCCAGACCGAAGCGCATCAGGTCCGGATGATGGGTGAGATTGCCAAGCTGACTGCGGGCAGCAACGGCGCGCTGGACCCGGCGGATTTCGACCGCACGGTGAACACGCTTCTGGCCGGTGGCTCGGACCCGGTGATCACCAAGGCGCCGGAAGGGGCCTGGACCCATGACATCACCGACAAGGCGTTGAACTGAAACGGTTCTGATACAACACGAAACGGGGCCGAGCTGGCCCCGTTTTCTATTGCGGCACTGACAATGGTTTTGCCACCTGTCAGGTGCACCTCGCTTCGGAAGGAACTCCTCATGGGCGACACAAGGCTGGAATTTGCAGAAGCCATCGCGCGACAGGCGGGGCAGCTTGCGGTTGATCTGCGGCAGCATCCGGACGGGTTGGAAATCGACACCAAGGGGCCGCAGGATTTCGTCACCGCCGCCGATCTTGCTGTTGAAACGCTGATCCGTGAGGCGATTGCAGCCCGCTTTCCCGAAGACGCGGTTCTGGGCGAAGAGGGCGGCCTGAGCGGAGACGCCGCTGCCTGCTGGATCATCGATCCGATTGACGGCACCGCGAATTATATGCGTGGGATACCCGATTGGGCGGTCTCGATTGGCTATTTCGACGGGATGGAACTGACCCATGGGGTGATCTTCGCCCCGGATCTTGGGGCATTGGCCAGCGCGCGGAACGGCCAGCCCGCGCGACTGAACGGCGCACAGATCAGCGTTTCGGATCGCTCTGATCTTGGTCACAGTTTGGTTGTTCTGGGCTATTCGCAGCGGGTTGGCCTGAGCGATCATCTCGATCGGATTGGCCGCCTGCTTGAATCGGGATGCGAATATCGCAGGCAGGGGGCGGCAACCATCGGGTTGATGTCCGTGGCCATAGGGCGGGTCGAGGCCTATTACGAACCATCTCTGAACGCTTGGGACGCAGCCGCCGGTCTTGTGATTGTCCGCGCCGCAGGCGGATCGGTTTCCGCCCCGGCCTTTCCCGATTTCCTGCAAACCCCCGGTGAGGTGATGGCTGCCAATCGCAACATGGACAGACTTGCCACCCTTTGCCGAAATTGACGCCTCAACCTGCCCTTTCTGCCCATTGATGCAGAGAAGGGGTGGTGAACAGCTTGAGGGTCAGGCACATATGGGCGCGACCGATGCCTCGGCCCGGCGGGCAGGGGGTTTTGCTTCGCACACGATCAAGGAGAGCACAGCCATGAGCGGCAATTACAACATGTCGATGCGCAAATTCCTCAAGCAGGTCGGCGTGACCAGCCAGCAGGCGATCGAGGACGGCCTGCGCAAGGCGGGCACGCCCACAGGCGGCGCGTTCGAGGTCAAGATGGTGCTGACCGTCGACGGGCTTGAGGTGGAACATGTGGTCACCGGTACCATCAAGGATGGCGACGCATGAGCATTCGCGACGCGGTCCTGGCCAACCTCAAGAAGATCACCGATCCGGTCTCGGGGCAGGACATCGTCAGCGCGGGCATTGTGCGGGCGCTGAACGTCGATGGCGGCACCGTGCGCTTCGTGATGGAGATTGACCCCAAGCTGGCCGAGCAGATGGAGGCGGTGCGCGCCGTTGCCGAGCGCGCGGCGCAGGCAGTTGACGGCGTAGAGAACGTCTCGGCCATGCTGACCGCGCATGCCGAGAAAGCCCCCCCCGAGTTGAAACCAAAACCCAAGCCCTCGCAAACCGGACCGCAACCGGTGGCGGGCGTGGGCCAGATTATCGCTGTTGCCAGCGGCAAGGGCGGGGTCGGAAAATCGACCGTTTCGGCCAACCTGGCTTGCGCTCTGGCCGCCGAGGGGCGGCGCGTGGGGCTGCTGGATGCCGATGTCTATGGCCCGTCGCAGCCGCGCATGCTGGGGGTTTCGGGTCGTCCGGCCAGCCCCGATGGCAAGACCATCCTACCGCTGCGCAACCATGGCGTGACCATGATGTCGATGGGGCTGATGACCAACGAAGATCAGGCGGTGGTCTGGCGCGGCCCGATGCTGATGGGTGCGTTGCAGCAGATGATGGGACAGGTGCAGTGGGGCGCGCTGGACGTGCTGATCGTCGATCTGCCGCCAGGTACCGGCGACGTGCAACTGACGCTCAGCCAGAAATTCGTGGTCGACGGGGCCATCATCGTATCCACCCCGCAGGATGTTGCGCTGATCGATGCCCGCAAGGGGATCGACATGTTCCGCCAGCTCAAGACACCGATCCATGGCATGATCGAGAACATGTCCACCCATATTTGCTCCAATTGCGGCCATGAGGAGCATGTGTTCGGCCATGGCGGAGTCGCGGCAGAGGCCGAGGCGCTGGGAGTGCCGTTGTTGGGAGAGATCCCGCTGCATCTCGATATCCGGGTCGCCGCCGATGGCGGTGCGCCGATCGTGGTCAGCAAACCCGACAGCCCGCAGGCCGAGAGCTTCCGCAGGATCGCCCGCGACCTGATCGCCAAAGGACAGGCCTGAGCGAACGCAACAGGGCCGCGCACGGTAGCGCGACTTTGTTGCAAGGGCTTCGGATATCATCCGGTGCGGGGCTGGTGTCTACTGGCTCAGAAATTCGCGTATCGCTGCCGAATAGGCGTCGGGGTCCTGCAAGTTTGCAAAATGGCTTACGTCTTTCAGGGTTAGCAACTCGGCCTTCGGGATGGTGTCCGCTATCTTTTTGGCGTGATCCGGCAAGATTGCCTCGTCATGCTCGCTTTGAACAACAACAGTAGGCACAGTCACATCTGCCAGAGCCTCGAACCCGCCCGGCTTCTCGGTTCCCCACATTTCCACGACACCTGCGAGAAACGCATCGAACCCATCTGGGGCGGGTGACATGGCGGCATAGTCTGCCGCCATCATGCTGACATAGGTGCCAAAAAGTTCATTGGTTTCCACCGTAGGGTCGATCCCGTCCAGCGTCACATTGCCCGCATGCGCAAAATGGCTGGCCAGACGTTCCGGCGCTGAGGTCGAGATCGCAAAACCGATATTGGCACCATCAGACCAGCCCACCAGATGCACCTTGTCGACGCCCAAATTGTCGAGCAATGCAAGATAATCCTGCGCCAGAAGATCATAGGAATAGGCGCTGCCGTCATTCGAAGACCGACCGTGACCGCGCGTATCGGCGACGATAACGCGATGATCCGTGGACAGTTCCGCGACCTGATCCGCCCAGATATCACCATGCGCCAACCCGCCATGGATCATCAGCACCGGTATTCCTTCTGCTGGGCCATAAAGCGCGTAGTACATATCGATCCCGTTCACCGGTGCGGCACCAGATTCGGCAGCTTCGGGCATCGACGGCGCTGGCGGAAGGGTCAGCCACTTTTCGTCTGCGCAGGCCGCACCTGCTGACAACACAAAGCTCGTGAGGGTCAGTATCTTGAACATCCCGGACCTTTCCTTTTTTGCATCGGATGGATGCAAGGCTACATGATCTGACGGGAAAACGCTCTGAAAATGCCGCCGCGACGTTAGTTGAGGTCTTCAATCAGCCGTCCGTATTTGCGGGTCTGGGCGATGACATCGCCAAAGGTGTTGAACCCGCGCGCCCTCAGCATCGGCAGCATCGCCACCAGAACCTCCGCCGTGGCCCGTGCGTCGCCCAGAGCGGTGTGCCGCAGGTTCTCGGGGATTGTCACGCCGAGACGGTCACATAGAGCGTCCAGAGTATGGGTTTCGCTGGCCCCGAACAGCACCGCCGACAGCAGCACGGTATCCAGAATGGGATGATCCCATGCCACTCCCATTGCCTTGGCGTCGCGGCGCAGGAAAGCCATGTCGAACGGGGCGTTATGGGCCACGATCACCGAATCGCGGGAGAAATGGTGAAACTGCCGCCCGGCTTCGGCGAAATCCGGCGCGCACTGAACCATCGCATCCGTCACACGGTGCACCCGGGTCGAGGCGGGCGGAATGGGCCTGCCGGGATCAACCAGCGTGTCAAAGACCTCACCCGCGACAAGCCGTCCACGTAGCACGCGCACCGCTCCGATCTGCACCACCGCGTCCTTGTGCGGCAGCAATCCGGTGGTCTCGGTGTCGAAGACGACAAAACACAGCTCGTCCAGACAGCGCGCCTCGATGGCCAGGTCTCCGGGTGTTTCGAGCAGATCGAAATCATAGACCAGCGGGCGGGCCGCTTCCGGGGCGATCTGGGCCACGCTTTCGTCAAAGATCAGCAGGTATCCGGCTGCCGCGCCCAGGGGGCGCAGGCGCGCGGCGTAGCTTTGCCTGCCATCGACGCTTGCGATCTGGGCGCTGACATCCTGTCCGGTCTTGCTCAGGCGGGAATGGGCAGCCTCAAGCTCGTCCCGGTTTAGATAGTCAAAGAGAGGGGCATTTAAGCGGGGCGGGGCAATCTGAGCTAGAACCTCTGCGGCCTGTCCGTCATAGAGCACGATCTGATGGGTAGGGCTGACCAGAACCATCGCGACCGGAATATCGGTCAGCAATGCGGTCAGGCGGTCCTTTTCGGCCTTCAGTCGCGCCGTTTCCGATGCGACGGCCTGGGCGGTCGCCAAGGTTTGTTCGGAAACCCGACCCGCAAGCCCGGCGGCGGCGGGGGCCAGATCGCCCAGATAGCGCGCGGCGTCGGTGTCGATCTCCAGATCCAGCACTGCCGCCTCGCGGGCCCGCAGCGACGCGGCGAGCCGTTCGATCGGCTTGGCGACGTTTTCGTCAAACAGCAGCCAGACACCGGCAATCAGCGCCAGCAGGCCGAAGCCGATGAGCAGGCCCGAAAAGACGAACGCCTGTGGCACGCCTGAGACGGGTGCCCGCGCCGATCCCAGATAAAGCGCCACGCCGGTCAGTCCCAGCCCGCCCACCGCCAACAGGCAAAAGAAAAGAAACACACGCAGACGCAGGCTGAGACCGCGCAACATCACGCATCCTCGCAGAGCGCCCGGATCACCGCATCGCCTTCATCGGCGGCGACCCAGTCGGCATCCAGCACCGCGCCGTCGTCTCCAAATTGTGCACCATCCACCAGATTGGCGCGCCGCGATCCGGCGCAATCCACCAGAACTGGCAATTTCGACACCGCCGCCCAACGGCCAAAGAAATAAAGGTCGGCCAGGCGTTGGTCGGGCAAAGTCGGGTTGGTCTGGACCGAGGCACGATCCAGCGCCGCGAACCGGTCGATATATGGCGCGACATAGGTCCAGGGCCGGTAGATCGCGCGGCTGCCTACGGTCTCGATCACCTCGACATCCTCGGGCAGGGCAGCGCTGGTGCGCCCATACCAACTGTACTCGCTGGAGATGGTGACCGCGATCATCGCCAGACCGGCCCCGACCGGGGCCAGCCATTTCGGCAGCCGCCCGCCCAGCACCCGGTTCAACAGCATCACCAAACCCGCCGTTGCGACCCCTGCAAACACCGTTGCGATCAGTTCCAGAAACATCTCTTACCTCCCATGCAAGCCCGCTACCGCGTCTTACCCCAACATGCCCTTGCCGTGCCCGATGGCCGATTGCATTGTCTTTATTACCACAAACGCATCGCGCAGATGGCTTCTCTCAAAATCCGACAGGCGGCTGGGAGACAGGAAGTTGTCCGGGGCAACACCCGCCTTGACCTGCGCGGCCTGATGCTCCAGCCGCGAGTCGGCGATCAGATCATAAGCGTCCCGCAGATCGCGCGCGCCCGAGGGGCTGAGCGCGCCGCTGCGTTCGGCGGCATCCAGGCGGGCACGGGTATTGACCGGCGTGAGCTGCGCGCGCAGCGCATGGAGCCGACCCAAATCAACCACCGGCACGACGCCGTTATGTTTCATGTCCACGGTATCGCGATGCTCCCCCGAGCGGATGGTGGCCAGACCCCGGAACAGGCCCAGCGGCACGCTGTGTTTGAGTGCGTTCGAGACCATATGCGCCACAAAGATCGAATTGGCGCTGGCGGCGCGCAGGGTTTCGGCCTGAATGTCGCGGAACAGATCGAAATCTCCGCCGATGGGGCGCAGGTCGAACATGACACTGGCCAGCATCTGCGCTTCGGGGTTGGGCTTGGCGATCCAGCCCGCGAAATAGCCGCGCCACACCCGCACCGGCTGGCACCAGCGCGGATTGGTCGCCATCATCTCACCGGGGCAATAGACATAGCCGCAGGTGTTGAGGCCATCGCAGACGATCTTTGCCAGCGCCGCAAAATATACCAAATCGGCCTCGGTCGCGCTGTCATCCAGCATCAGGCAATTGTCCTGATCGCTGACCCCGGCCTGCTCCTGCCGCCCCTGCGAGCCGCAGGCCAGCCACAGGTAAGGCACTGGCGGGGGTCCAAGTTCGGCCTCGGCCAGGGCCAGCAGGCGCCGGGTCGCAGTGTCGGCGATATCGGTGATCAGACGGGTCACCACGTCATGCCGGTTGCCGCCCGCCACCAGTTGCACGAGTAGGCGCGGGATCTCAGCTGTTACAGTGGCCATCTCTTCCGCCGTGTCGGCGCGGGCAAGGGCGGTCACCAGTTCCGCCGAACTCACCGCTTGAAAACGGGTCAGGTCGGTCTGGGTGACGATACCGGCCAATCTGCCAGCCTCGGTGATCGGGACGTGGCCGATACGATGTTCCATCATCATGTGCAACACGTCAGAACCGATGGCCGATGGCGGCAGCGTCAGAGGTTCTGCAGTCATTACGTCAGCTACCGGGGTGGTGCCGGGCAGGTCCTCACCCACCACTTTGCCGGACAGGTCGCGAATGGTGACGATCCCGCGCAGCAGCCCGTCCTCGACCACGCAGAGCGACGAGATGCGCCGGTCGCGCATCAACCGTGCGGCGTGCTGCACCGGCAGGTCTGGCGCACAGGTGGCCGGATCACGGGCCATCAGCGTCTCGATCGGGCTCGTGGCCAGATCGTTGCGGGGTGCCCGGTCCTGACGCGCGCGGTTGAAAAATCGGGCAACACCCGCGTGGTCGCGTTGCAGATCCGCGATCAGCTTGGCGGGCAGCATCAGCAGGGTGGTCTCAGCGGTTGCCGTGGCGCTTGTCGCGGCCTTGCCATCGCGCAGCAAGCCGCGCTCGCCAAAGCTGTTGCGCAGCCCCAGATGCGAGACCACCGCGCCATTCTCGTCGACCACGTCGACCGATCCGTCATGTATCACAAAAAGGCCGGGCAGAGCTTCGCCAAACCGGTAGATCGCCTCAGCCGCAGCACATATGCGGGTCTCGGCCCGCACGGCGATATCGGCCAGCACCTCGGGCGGCAGCGCGTCATAGGGATGCACCGATCTGAGGAAGCGAATGATCTGATCTTGGGTCAGGGACATGAGGCAATGCCTTGGAAATATGTAAAAAGTCCCGCCGGGCCAAGGCCAGGCGGGACCAGTTTAATGCAGGCGAACCGTTACAGGGAGGGTGAAAGGCCCGCCCGGCATATCAATGATCCGCCGTCGCGGCCGCTGCCCCACGGGGGATGCGCACGCTTTCGACCAGATCCTTGATCTCCTGAGGGGTCTCCTTGGTCATGCCGGCGACCAGATAGGCCACACCGAAGTTGACCGCAGCACCGACGGCACCGAACGAGGTCGACTTGATCGGACCCAGCAGCGGATCGGCATCGGTGAAGGAGTTGGTGTCCGGAATGAACAGCCAGCCCTTGTGCAGGAAGATATAGACCAGCGTCACGATCAGACCCGCGAGCATACCCGCGACAGCACCGACATTGTTAATCTTCTTCGAGAAGATACCCATCATCAGCGCCGGGAAGATCGAGGCAGCCGCCAGACCAAAGGCCAGGGCAACCGTCTGTGCCGCAAAGCCCGGAGGGTTGAGACCCAGATAGGTGGCAACCACGATGGCCACGGCCATTGCGATCCGCGCCGCCAGAAGCTCGCCTTTTTCGCTGATTGCCGGGTTGATAGAACCCTTGATCAGGTCGTGGGACACAGCCGAAGAGATTGCTAGCAGCAAACCGGCAGCGGTAGACAGAGCAGCCGCCAGACCACCAGCCGCGACCAGACCGATCACCCAACCCGGCAGGTTGGCAATCTCGGGGTTGGCCAGAACCAGGATGTCGCGGTTGAACTTGGTCAACTCGTTGCCGACCCAGCCCTTTTCAGCGGCCAGTTCCTGCATCTTTTCCGACTTGTCGTTGTAGTACTGGATCTTGCCGTCGCCGTTCTTGTCTTCCCAGTCGAGCAGACCGGTTTTTTGCCACGTGGCCATCCAGTCATAGCGCGCATCATTGTCGATCTGTTCGACCTTCACCGCGCCGCCATCGATGCCACCATTGGGCCACATCATGTCGGTGATGTTCAGACGCGCCATGGCACCCACGGCAGGGGCCGTCAGATAGAGCAGAGCGATGAACACCAGCGCCCAGCCAGCCGACCAGCGGGCATCGGACACTTTCGGGACGGTAAAGAAGCGCATGATCACGTGCGGCAGACCGGCGGTACCGATCATCAGCGACAGGGTGAAGAGCACCATGTTCAGCGTGTCAGAGTGATGTGCGGTGTATTCCGCGAATCCGAGCTCCGAGACAATCGCGTCCAGCTTGGTCAGCAGCGGTTCGGTGGTGCCAGCGGCATCACCAAACAGGCCAAGCGCCGGGATCGGATTGCCGGTCAGCTGCAGCGAGATGAAGATCGCCGGGATGGTGTAGGCGGTGATCAGCACGCAATACTGCGCCACCTGGGTGTAGGTCACGCCCTTCATGCCGCCAAAGACCGCGTAGGCAAAGACCACACAGGCACCGATCAGCAGGCCGGTGGTGTTGGACACCTCCAAAAAGCGGCCAAAGGCCACGCCAACGCCGGTCATCTGGCCGATCACGTAAGTGACCGAGGCGACGATCAGGCAGATCACGGCCACGATCCGTGCGGTCGGGCTGTAGAACCGGTCGCCGATGAACTCGGACACGGTGAACTTGCCGAACTTGCGCAGGTAAGGCGCCAGCAGCAGTGCCAGCAGCACGTAGCCGCCGGTCCAGCCCATCAGGAAGGACGAGTTGTCATAGCCGGTAAAGGCAATCAGACCCGCCATCGAGATGAACGAGGCCGCCGACATCCAGTCGGCCGCCGTGGCCATACCGTTGGTGACCGGGTGAACGCCGCGACCGGCGGCGTAGAATTCCGATGTGGATCCCGCGCGGGCCCAGATCGCGATGCCGATATAGACTGCGAAACTCGCGCCTACAAACAGCAGGTTAATGGTAAACTGATCCATGACGCTTACTCCTCATCCACGCCATATTCGGCGTCGAGTTTGTTCATCCGCCAGGCGTAGAAAAAGATCAGGCCCAGAAAGACCAGGATCGAGCCTTGCTGCGCGAACCAGAAGCCCAGATCGGTGCCGCCGACGCTGATGCCCGAGAGCATCGGGCGCAGCAGAATGCCGAATCCGAACGAGACAAGAGCCCAGATCACCAGGCTCACAAGAATGATCCGCACATTTGCCTGCCAATAGCCTTTGTCAGCCTCGGCAACTTGCGCGGAGTTTGTGGTTTGATCCGCCATCGCGGGTCCTCCTTGCTTCCTCCTGATTTGCCCGGGGATCGGGCAAACCTCCTCCGTTTGCCTGCGCCGTCTTACTGACATCAGGCATGACTTCACCGGTCCGCCAAAGCGGTTAGTCCGGTTCTTTCTTCAGGGGGTGGGGCGGTTTGATCCGGCCCCGGTCTTTCCCGCCTAGCGCATCGCCCCCTTGACGATGGTGGCAAGGCCGCGGGCGATCTCGTCGATCCCGCCCATGGCGTTAATTCTCTCCAGAACGTCCTGGCCGTCGTAATAGGTGATCAGCGGCGCAGTCTGGGCGTGGTAGGCGCGCAACCGGCTGGCAACCGTTGCGGCGTTGTCATCGGCGCGGCGCTTGAATTCGGTGTCGCCGCAATTGTCGCAGACGCCCTTGGTTTGCGGAGTCTTGAACGTGTCGTGATAGCCCTCGCCGCAACCCGCGCAGGTATAGCGGCCCGAGATACGGGTCACCATTGCGTCGTCGTTGACCTCAAGACTGATGGCGGCGCTGATTTTCTGGCCGGTCTCGGCCAGCAGCACATCCAACGCCCTTGCCTGCGCATCGGTACGGGGGAAGCCATCCAGGATGACACCCCTGGCGCAATCGGGATCGGCCAACCGGTCGCGCAGGATGGCGATGACGATATCGTCGCTGACCAGATCGCCTGCTTCCATCACCGCTTTGGCCTGTTTTCCGGCTTCGGTTCCGGCAGCCACGGCGGCGCGCAGCAAGTCGCCGGTCGATAGTTGAACCAGCCCGAACTGCTCTTCGAGCTTGCGGGCCTGCGTGCCCTTGCCTGCGCCCGGAGGCCCAAGCAGGATCAGAACGGCGGGGGTGCTGAGAACTTCCGTGTCCATCATTTCACCGCCCGGTTTTCGATCAGGTCCTCGACCACCGACGGATCGGCAAGGGTCGATGTATCGCCAAGAGCGCCAAAATCATTCTCGGCGATCTTGCGCAGGATACGGCGCATGATCTTGCCCGAGCGGGTCTTGGGCAGGCCCGGAGCCCACTGGATCACGTCGGGGCTGGCAATCGGGCCGATCTCGGTGCGGACCCATGTGCGCAACTCCTTGCGCAGATCTTCGCTGGGCTCGCGGTCGTTCATCAGGGTGACATAGCAATAGATGCCCTGACCCTTGATGTCATGCGGATAGCCGACCACGGCGGATTCAGCCACTGCCGGGTGTGCAACCAGCGCGCTTTCCACTTCGGCGGTGCCCATCCGGTGACCCGAGACGTTGATGACGTCATCGACGCGGCCAGTGATCCAGTAATCGCCATCCTCGTCGCGGCGACAGCCATCGCCGGTGAAGTAATACCCTTTGTAATCCGAGAAATAGGTCTTCTCGAACCGCTCATGATCGCCCCAGACGGTGCGCATCTGACCGGGCCAGCTGTCCTTGATGCAAAGGACGCCCTCGACACCGTTGCCGCTGATCTCGACCCCGGATTGCGGGTCCAAAACCACCGGTTCTATGCCAAAGAAGGGCTTCATCGCCGCACCGGGCTTCATCGCGTGTGCACCGGGCAGCGGGGTCATCAGGTGACCGCCGGTTTCGGTCTGCCACCAAGTGTCGACGATGGGGCATTTGCCCTTGCCGACCACGTCATTGTACCAGGTCCACGCCTCGGGGTTGATCGGCTCGCCGACGGTGCCCAGCACCTTCAGATCGCTCAGGTCGCATTTCTCGACAAATTCCGGGCCTTGGCCCATCAGCGCACGGATCGCGGTGGGCGCGGTGTAGAACTGGTTCACCTTGTGCTTTTCACAGACCTGCCAGAAGCGGCTGGCATCGGGCCAGGTCGGCACGCCCTCGAACATCAGCGTGGTCGCGCCATTGGCCAGCGGACCATAGACGATATAGCTGTGCCCGGTGACCCAGCCCACATCTGCCGTACACCAGTAGACATCGCCATCATGGTAGTCGAAGACGATCTCTTGCGTCATCGACGCGTAGACCAGATAGCCGCCGGTGGTATGCACGACACCCTTGGGCTGACCGGTCGAACCGGAGGTATAGAGAATGAACAGCGGGTCCTCGGCGTTCATCTCAGCAGGCGCGCAAGTGTCGCTCGCCTCCAGCGCCATCTCGTTATAATCGAAATCGCGTCCGTCGACCCAGGTGGTCTGACCGCCGGTGCGCTTTACGACAAGGCATTTCACGCTGTCCTTGCAGTGCAGCAAGGCGGCGTCGGCATTGGATTTCAGCGCCGTCTTGCGACCTCCGCGCGGGGCCTCATCGGCGGTAATCAGAACCTTGGCGTCACTGCCGTTGATCCGGGCGGACAGCGCATCGGGGGAGAAGCCTGCAAAAACGATGGAGTGAATGGCCCCGATCCGGGCGCAGGCCAGCATGGCATAGGCGGCCTCGGGGATCATCGGCATATAGATCACTACGCGGTCGCCCTTGCGCACGCCAAGCGAGGACAGCACATTGGCCATCTTGCAGACGCTGCTGTGCAATTGCTTGTAAGTGATGTGCTGGGCCGGATCGTTCGGATCATCGGGTTCCCAGATGATCGCGGTCTGGTCGCCCCGGGTCGCCAGATGCCGGTCGATGCAATTGGCCGCGACGTTCAGCGTGCCGTCGGCGTACCAATTGATATTTACATTGCCGAAATCATAGCTGACATCCTTTACTTGCGTGTACGGCTTGATCCAGTCGATCCGCTTGCCATGCTCGCCCCAGAATGCGTCGGGGTCGGCGATCGAGGCAGCATACATCTGGTCGTATTTGGCTGCGTCCACATGGGCATGCGAAACGGTCTCTGCCGATGGCGCATAGGTCCGGTTTCCGGTCAGCGTGTCGGTCGTCATCTGAGGCTCCTCCCAAAGACTGTTTTCGTTGATCGCCTTTTTTCACCCAAGTGGCAGGGGATTGTCGATCATGTTCCTTCCTTGCTGAAAGTATAGGCGAGTTTGAAAATATTAAAATAAAGTCATGAAAATTAACGATTTGTCTGTAAAGAATTTTTACTGAGCTCCAATCAAGTGTAAATGAATTGATAATAATGACCACAATACCGCTGAAATCATAAGAAAATTACTGTCAACATCGGCGCGGACCTGCCGCGTGATGAAAGGCACGCTTTGTAGTGATTCTCGCGTTACCGGACGGAAATCCGGCAGAAATCGGGCGCTGCGGGCTGGAAGTGCGGGCGGAGAGGTCTTGTAATCGATCCTGCCCGACCAGTTCTGAGTCGCGCATATCCCGGACCTTGGCAGCGGCGCGATGTCGACCTAGTCTGCCCTCAAAGACATGTCCGCAGCTACGACGGACCGACCGGGAGGAAACTGATGAAAACCTGTCTGACTGCAGCCGCATGCACGGCGCTGGGTGTTGCCCTTGCGACGCAATCCGCGGCAACCGAATGGAACGCATCGGTCTGGGGCAAGCGCCGCGCCTTTACCGAACATGTGGAAAAGCTGGCCGAACTGGTCAGCGAAAAAACGGGCGGCGACTTCACCATCAATGTCAGCTATGGCGGTTTGTCGAAACCGCGCGAAAACCTTGACGGGATCGAAATCGGTGCTTTCGAGATGGCGCAGTTCTGTGCGGGTTACCACCGCGACAAGAACCGCGCGATCACGGTTCTGGAATTGCCCTTTCTCGGCGTGAACACGCTGGAGGAAGAGGTGGCGGTCAGCCACGCGGTCTATGATCATCCCGCGGTGTTGGGCGAGATGGCGAAATGGAATGCGCGGATCATCATGACCTCGCCCATGCCGCAATACAATTTGGTGGGCACCGGCTCGCCGCCCGATGCGTTGGCTGATTTCGACGGGATGCGGGTGCGGGCCACCGGCGGTCTGGGTCAGGCTTTCGAGGCAGTGGGGGGCGTGCCGACCTCGGTCGCGGCGACCGAGGCTTATGGCGCGATGCAGTCGGGCGTCGTGGATACGGTCGCCTTTGCCCAGCATGCGCATCTGAGCTTCGGCACAATCAACGAGGCCGACTGGTGGACCGAGAACCTCAATCCCGGCACCGTGAATTGTCCGGTGGTTGTCAACATCACTGCCTATGAGGCGCTGCCGCCGGAACATCGCGACGCGCTGAACAGCTCGATCGAAGAGGCGATTGCGCATTACCTCGTCAACTACGGCGATCTTCTTGATACATGGGACAGCGTTCTGGACGAGAAGGGTGTGACCAAGGCCACGATCCCTGACGATGTCATCGCCGAATTTCAGGCCAAGGCCGCCGATCCGATCCGCGAGAAGTGGATTTCCGATATGAGCGCGCAGGGGCTGCCAGCGCAGGATCTTTATGATTTGGTGCAGTTCACCCTGAACGCGAAGCGCGGCGGCAACTGAGATCAGCGCCGCGGATCAGAGCGGCAGGGGCAGTTGGAACGGCGCAAGCACCGCAGACGCCTTGCCCGGTGTGTCGGCAAGGTGTTGCTCGGCCCGCAAGACCACTTGCGCCGCCGCGCGCGCGTCTTCTTCGGCGTCGTGATGCTGGAAGTCTAGGTCGAGCACCGTTTTGAGATTGCCCAGCCCGTGCCCGCCATTGCCTTTCAACTCAGGCCACGCCGCGCGGGCGATGGAGACGCTGTTATTCCAAGATAGCCGGGCGCGCGGCAACCCATGCGCCCGGCAGGCGGCAGCGATGGCGAGTTCATCGAACCGGCTGTGCTGGACCAGTGGATGACGTGCGAGAAGGGGCAGCAGGTCGGGCCATGCGTCCGCGAATGTCGGCGCATTCCGCACCGTGGCGGGGCCAATCCCGTGCAACTCGATATTGAAGCGTGCAAACGGCATCTGTGGGTCGATCAGCGTCGACCAAGTCTGAATGCTGTGATCAGCGCGCACGCAGGCCAGGCCGATCTGACATATGCTGGCGCTGTCGCCGCAGGAGGTTTCCACATCCAGCGCGATGAAGCGGAACGTGCCGCCGGGCAGGGGCACTGTCACCGCGACACTCCACACAGGCGCGCCTTGAGCGAGGCCATCAGCGTGTCTGTGTAGCGGCGCAGAATGGTGGCGTCGTCGGTCAGCCGCGAATATGACCACAGCCCCTGCGCCGAAATCATTGTGTAGCGGGCCAAATCGTCAAGATCGGTGGCGTTCAGAGAGCCGTCCGGCCCGTTCTCATGGGCCAGCGCCCTGCGAAAGCCGATGAAGAGCCGCGTGCAATGGGCTTCAAGCTTTTCGTGCGTGGCTTCTTCGGCGGGGTCGATCTGGGTCAGCGTGTTGCCCACAAGGCAGCCGATGCCGACCCCGCCCATCGACTCGAACCCGGTCAGCAGATTGTCGAAATAGGCGCGGATGGCGTCGATCCCGGCATCCTCGGCCTCGACCGGAGCGAAAACGGGCGTCACGACACTGTCCTGATAGCGGTCCAGACAGGCATGAAAAAGCTCCTGCTTGCCGGAGAAATCGCTATATATTCCACCCCGGCTGACCCCTGTTTCCCGCACTAAATCGCCCATGGAAACAGCATGATAGCCGACCCTCCAGAAGGTTTTCATGGCATTGTCCACAAGGGCTGCGCGGGAGTATGATCGGGTCCTGGGCATGTTTCCTCTTGTTTTGGAATGTTCGTTCCAATAACTTTTCACCGACTCAAGCGCAAGGGCTGAGGAGAGCATCATGACTACGGGTTTTCGTGACAAAAAGAAATTCGCGACCGTCCACGGCAAGCGGATGGCCTATTTCGAAGAAGGTGAGGGCGACCCGATCGTGTTTCTGCACGGCAACCCGACCTCGTCCTACCTGTGGCGCAACATCCTGCCGCATCTGACGGGAAAGGGCCGTCTGATCGCGCCCGACCTGATCGGAATGGGCGATTCCGACAAGCTGGAGGACAGCGGCCCCGACCGCTACACCTATGTGGACCACCGCAAATACCTGTTTGCCCTGCTTGACCAACTGGGCGTGCGCGAAAACGTGACCCTTGTGCTGCATGACTGGGGATCCGGGCTGGGCTTTCACTGGGCCCATACCCATCCGGAGGCGATCAAGGGCATCGCCTTCATGGAAGCCATCGTCGCGCCTGTACCGGGATGGGACAGCTTCCCCGAAGCTGCACGCGACATATTTCAGGCCCTGCGCTCGCCAGCCGGAGACGAAATGGTGCTGGAGAAAAACCTGTTCGTCGAGGCGATTCTGCCTGGCTCGATCTTGCGCGATCTGAGTGACGAGGAAATGGCCGAATACCGCCGCCCCTTTGCCGCTTTCGGCGAGGATCGGCGCCCGACGCTGACTTGGCCACGCCAGATCCCCATTGGGGGTGATCCTGCAGATGTGACCGGAATCGTTGCGAGCTACTCCGCCTGGTTGGCACAGACCCCGATCCCGAAACTGTTCGTCAATGCAGAGCCCGGCGCGCTGATCGCGGGACCCGTGCGCGACTATGTCCGGGCCTGGCCGAACCTGTCCGAGGTGACCGTGGCGGGCAGCCATTTCATTCAGGAAGATTCACCAGATCAGATCGGCAAAGCCATTCGGGATTGGCACGCGGCGCTCTGATCCGCGTGCGGTATTTGACTGGGAGGGCGCCGGTCACAGAAGCGACAAAACTTTTCTCGCGTTATTTTTTGCGATATGTTCATCGGCGGGCGGGACGTATAGTGTCGCCGTGATGAAGGCTTGGAATGGATGCGCGCGCGATGGGTGGGAACAAGATTCGCAACATGGAAGAATTTGCCGCGCTCAGCGGCATCTCGCGCCCGACGGTCTCAAAATACTTCAATGATCCCGGCAGTGTCCGTGCCTCGACACGGGCGCGGATCGAGGCCGCGCTGGAAGAGCACGACTATCGCCCCAACATCTATGCGGTCAACCAGAACCGCCGCCTGACCAAGAATATCGGCATTGTGGTGCCGTATTTGGCCGACCCGTTTTTTGCCGAAATCGCCCGAAAGATCGAGCTGCGCTGCATCGAAGCGGGCTGGTCTCCAATTCTCTTCAGTTCGCATGGCGAGAAGGACTTGGAGATCGATATTCTGGACAGTCTGCGCTCGATGAAGCCAGCCGGTGTGTTGTTTGCCCCGCTCGGGCGTATTTCCGACCGCATCGTGATCGAGAAATTTTGCCGCGATGTGCCGACGATCCTGTTTGACAGCAACCTGGACGGCATTGGTGAAGCCTTTGTAGGATCAGACAATTTCAGCTTTGTTTCGCAAAGCGTGGAATATCTGACACGCACGGGAAACCCGCCGATCCTGTTCGAGATGGTCCGCCCGGCCAACCCCAACGCAAACAAACGCCGGAAGGCCTATGTGTCGATGATGGAGCGGTTGGGATTTGACCCTCAGATTTTTCAGGCCGAGGGAGACGGCTGGGGATTCGAGGAAATCGGATACAAAGAGGGGCTGCGGTTTCTGGATCAGAAACCGGGTCGGACCGATACCGTGCTGTGCAGCAACGACCGGCTTGCGATCGGGTTTCTGTCGGCCTGTTTCGAACGCGGCATACCAGTAGGGCGCGGCGAGACCTGCACCTTGCGCGTGGCGGCACATGACGATCATCCGTTTTCGCGGTTCACCTGCCCATCGCTGACAACTGTGGCCCACGATTATGACCAGGTCTCGAACAAGGTCATTGAGATGTTGTTTCAACTGATTGAAAGCGGTGGACATTTCGAGAGCAGGTCAGAGCACCTCTACCCGGCAAAGCTCGTCCTTCGGTCTTCGGCCTGATCGGATAAAAGTTTACGCGCGTAAAGTTTTTGTTGACTCGCCTGCTGAACAGGACGTAGGGTCATACCCAACATCCAACACAGGGAGGAACAGGATGTATCTCAAGGCATCATTGGGTGCGGCAACTGCCATGGCGCTTGTCATGGGCTCGGGAGCTATTGCCGACACCATAACCATTGCGACCGTCAACAACGGCGACATGATCCGCATGCAGGGTTACACGGATGATTTCACGGCCAAGACCGGCCATGAAGTTGAATGGGTAACGTTGGAAGAGAACGTGCTGCGTCAGCGGGTCACGACCGATATCAGCACCAAGGGCGGCGCCTTCGATATCATGACTATCGGCATGTACGAAACGCCGATTTGGGGCGCCAATGGCTGGCTGGTTCCGCTTGACGGGCTGTCCGAGGAATACGACGTCGATGACATCCTGCCCGCGATGCGCGCCGGGTTGAGCCATGACGGCACGCTCTATGCCGCGCCGTTTTATGGCGAAAGCTCTATGGTGATGTACCGCAAGGACCTGATGGAAAAGGCCGGGCTGGAAATGCCCGAGGCCCCGACCTGGGAGTTCATTCGCGAAGCGGCTGCGGCAATGACCGATCGCGACGCCGAGATCAACGGCATCTGCCTGCGTGGCAAGGCTGGCTGGGGTGAGGGCGGTGCCTTTATCACCGTCACCGGAAACTCGTTTGGCGCCCGCTGGTTCGACGAGGACTGGAATGCGCAGTTCGATCAGCCAGAATGGGCTGACGCGCTGAACTTCTTTGTTGGAATGATGTCGGAATCCGGACCTCCGGGCTATGCGACCAACGGGTTCAACGAAAATCTGTCGCTGTTCCAGCAGGGCAAATGCGGCATGTGGATCGACGCGACCGTTGCAGCATCCTTCGTGACCAATCCTGACGATTCTACCGTGGCCGACAAGGTTGGCTTCGCTTTGGCGCCGAATACCGGTCTGGGCAAAAACGCCAACTGGCTCTGGGCTTGGGCGCTGGCCATCCCGGCTGGGTCGCAGAAAGTGGATGCGGCGCAAGCGTTTCTAGAATGGGCGACATCGAAAGACTATATCGAACTGGTCGCTGCAAACGAAGGTTGGGCCAATGTGCCTCCGGGTGCCCGGACGTCGCTTTATGCAAACCCGGACTATCAGGCCGTGCCGTTTGCCAAGATGACGCTCGACTCGATCAATGCGGCTGACCCGCAGAATCCAACGGTCAAGCCGGTGCCCTATGTCGGTGTCCAGTTCGTGGCTATCCCCGAGTTTGCTGGGATCGCAACCGAGGTCAGCCAGGAATTCTCGGCTGTCTATGCTGGTCAGCAGACCGTGGACGAAGCGCTGGCCAAGGCTCAGGCACTGACCAACGACGCCATGGAAGCGGCAGGGTACCGCTAAGGCGACCGGTCGACCCAAATAAACACGCAGAGGGCGCCACGCCCGCCCTCTGCTCCCCCATCCCTTCAAATTCACTGTAAGATTCGCCCGAGGCGGTCCCCTGACCGTCAACAGAGGAGGTGTTTCCATGGCTACGCAGCATTCCAGATCAGCCGCCCGCCTAATGATGGCCCCTGCGGTTGTCCTGCTTCTCGGCTGGATGTTGATCCCGCTTTCAATGACATTGTTCTTCTCGTTCAAGAAATACCTTCCACTGCGCGGCGACTCGATGGCCAACGGCCTCGAATGGGTCGGCTTCGCAAACTACACGCGGTTCGTCGGCTCCAGCGCGTTCTGGCCCAGCGTTCAGGCCACGCTGGTCATCGTTGGCGGCGTTCTGGTCATCACGGTGGTTCTGGGCGTCCTGCTGGCGCTCCTGCTCAATCAGCCGATGTGGGGGCAGGGCGTGGTCCGAATTCTGGTCATTGCCCCGTTCTTTGTCATGCCGACAGTCTCTGCGCTGGTCTGGAAGAACATGTTCATGGACCCGACCAACGGACTGCTGGCGTATCTTTGGAAGTTTTTCGGTGCCGAACCGATTGCATGGCTCAGCCAGGCCTCTTTGCCCTCGCTGATCATGATCGTGTCCTGGCAATGGCTGCCTTTTGCAACGCTGATCCTGCTGACCGCGATCCAGTCGCTGGACGGCGAGCAGCTTGAAGCGGCGGAAATGGACGGCGCGCCCTCGATCAAGCGTTTCTGGTTCATCGTCCTGCCGCATCTGAGCCGGGCGATCACAATCGTGATCCTGATCCAGACCATCTTTCTGCTGGCGATCTTTGCAGAGATCTTTGTCACCACCGGTGGCGCCTTCGGAACCAAGACGCTGTCTTACCTGATCTTCCAGCGCGTGCTGGAAAGCCAGAATGTCGGGCTCGGATCGGCTGGCGGTGTCTACGCAATCATTCTCGCCAATATCGTTGCCATCTTCCTGATGCGCATCGTCGGCAAGAACCTGGACGCGTGAGGAGGACCCAATGGCACGCTCTGTTACGCAAAACCGCAAGATCATCAACACCACCGCCGCCTGGGCCGTCGGATTGCTGATCTTCTTCCCGATCCTCTGGACCATCCTCACCAGCTTCAAGACCGAAGCGCAGGCCATTTCCGACCCGCCAGTATTCCTGGCCTTTGACTGGACGCTGGAAAACTACGGCGTGGTCATGGAGCGGTCGAATTACATGCGGTTCCTGTGGAATTCGATCGTCATCGCAGGCGGCTCGACCATCCTCGGGATCATCATCGCGGTGCCTGCCGCCTGGTCGATGGCCTTCGTGCCCTCAAAACGCACCAAGGACATCCTGCTCTGGATGCTGTCGACCAAGATGCTCCCAGCGGTTGGTGTGCTCTATCCGATCTACCTGCTGTTCATCAAACTGGGGCTTCTGGATACCAAGTTCGGTCTGACCATCGTGCTGATGCTGATCAACCTGCCGATCATTGTCTGGATGCTTTACACCTACTTCAAGGAAATCCCCGGTGAAATCCTCGAGGCAGCACGGATGGACGGGGCCAGCCTGAAGGACGAAGTGCTCTATGTGCTGACCCCCATGGCCATCCCCGGCATCGCCTCGACCTTGTTGCTCAACGTTATCCTGGCCTGGAACGAAGCCTTCTGGACGCTGAACCTGACCGCGGCAAAGGCGGCCCCGCTTACGGCCTTCATTGCCAGCTATTCCAGCCCCGAAGGCCTGTTCTACGCCAAGCTCAGCGCGGCCTCGACCATGGCGATTGCACCAATTCTCATCCTTGGCTGGTTCAGCCAGAAACAACTTGTCAGCGGCCTGACCTTCGGCGCCGTCAAATAAGGAAACAGACCAATGGGACAAATTCAACTGAACCAAGTGACCAAGAGCTTCGGCGACGTCCAGGTCATTCCGCCACTGGATCTGACCATCGAAGACGGAGAGTTCACGGTCTTTGTCGGCCCGTCTGGCTGCGGTAAATCGACCCTCCTGCGGTTGATCGCAGGACTGGAGGACATCACATCCGGGCACATCGCCATCGACGGCACAGACGCCACCGATGTGCCTCCGGCCAAGCGCGGCCTGGCCATGGTGTTCCAATCCTACGCGCTCTACCCGCATATGTCGGTCCGCAAGAACATCGCCTTTCCGATGCGCATGGCCGGGATCGACCAGGCCGAGCAGAACCGGCGGATCGACGCTGCGGCCAAGGCGTTGAACCTGACCGACTATCTTGACCGGCGTCCCGGCCAACTGTCGGGCGGGCAGCGCCAGCGGGTCGCCATCGGGCGAGCCATCGTGCGTGAACCGGCGGCCTTCCTCTTTGACGAGCCGCTGTCCAACCTGGACGCCGCGCTGCGCGTCGGTATGCGGCTGGAAATCAGCGAGATGCATGAACGTCTCAAGACCACGATGATCTACGTGACCCACGATCAGGTCGAGGCGATGACCATGGCCGACAAGATCGTAGTGCTGCGCGCCGGTATCGTCGAACAGGTGGGCAGCCCGCTTGAGCTTTACCAACGGCCCGGCAACACCTTTGTCGCCGGTTTCATCGGCTCGCCCAAAATGAATCTGATCGAGGGCCCGGAGGCGGCCAAGCACGATGCGGCGACCATCGGCATCCGGCCCGAGCACATCGACATCTCGGAAACCGAGGGTACCTGGCAGGGCACCGTGGGCGTGTCCGAACATCTGGGCTCCGACACGTTCTTTCACATCCAGAGCGGGCTGAGCCCGGAGCCGCTGACAGTTCGGGCTGGTGGTGAACGCAAGCTGAAATATGGAACCGAAGTCTACCTGACGCCCCAGACCGAACACCTGCATCGGTTTGACCAGCACGGGCTCAGGATCGAATGAAACGGCTGGACGGCAAAACGGCATTGATCACCGGCGCGGCCCGAGGCATCGGGCGCGCCTTCGCCGAGGCCTATCGCGCCGAGGGTGCCAAGGTGGCGATTGCCGATATCGACATCGCCCGCGCCCGCGAAACCGCCGGTGAGATCGGCGCGGTTGCAATCCAAATGGATGTAACAGATCAGGCCAGCATCGAGGCAGGCGTGGCAGAGGCCGTCGCCCAGTTTGGCCAGATCGACATCCTGATCAACAATGCCGCCGTGTTCACCGCCGCACCGATCACAGAAATCACACGCACAGAATTCGCTCGCACCTTTGATATCAATGTCGCGGGCACACTCTTTACGCTGCAGGCCGTCGCCCGACACATGATTGCGCGCGGGCAGGGCGGCAAGATCATCAACATGGCCTCGCAGGCGGGGCGCCGGGGTGAACCTTTGGTGGCCGTCTACTGTGCCACCAAGGCAGCGGTGATCAGCCTGACGCAATCGGCGGGACTCAACCTTATCGAACATGAGATCAATGTGAACGCCATCGCGCCCGGCGTGGTCGATGGTGAGCATTGGGACGGTGTGGACGCGTTTTTTGCCCGCTATGAAGGCAAGGCGCCGGGGCAGAAGAAGCGCGAGGTGGCTCAGGCCGTGCCCTATGGCCGGATGGGCGTGGCAGAAGATCTGACGGGCATGGCGGTATTTCTGGCCAGTTCCGAGGCCGACTATATCGTCAGCCAGTGTTTTAACGTGGATGGCGGGCAATGGATGAGCTGATGAAAGATACATCTCCCGTGCCCGGGCTGAAACTGGCGACACTTGCCGCCATGCCGGACCATATCGACAGGCCGCACTATGACCGGCGCGACCTCAGCCCCGGCATCGTCCATATCGGGCTTGGCAATTTCCACCGCGCCCATCAGGCGTGGTTTCTGCACCGGTTGATGCAACTGGGTGAGGCGCTGGATTGGGCGATCATCGGCGCGGGCGTGCGGCCTTACGATGCGGCGATGCGCGAGAAGCTGATCGCGCAGGACTGCTTGACGACGCTCCTTGAATTGGCGCCCGAAAGCCGCGCGGCGGAAATCATCGGTCCGATGGTCGACTACCTGCCGATTGAAGAGGGGAACCAGCCCCTGATCCGGGCCATGGCCGATCCGGCGATCCGGATCGTCTCGCTGACGGTGACCGAAGGCGGGTATTACATCGACGGTGCAACCGGCGGGTTCGACGCCAGCCATCCAGACATTCAACATGATGCGACCAACCCGGACGCCCCGAAAACGGCCTTTGGCGCGATCGTTGCAGCGCTGCGCTTGCGCCGCGCCGCAAGCGTGCCGCCCTTCACCGCGCTGAGCTGCGACAACTTGCAGGGCAACGGCCGGATATTGCGGGGTCTGATCGTGGGACTTGCCCGGATGAACGACCCCGATCTGGCCCTCTGGATCGAGTCCGAGGGGGCCTTTCCGAACTCGATGGTCGACTGCATCGTGCCCGCCACCGGCTCCGGCGAACTGGCGCTTGCGCGCGAGATGGGCGTGAGGGATGCCGCGCCGGTCACCCATGAAAACTTCCGCCAATGGGTGATAGAGGATGCCTTTGCCATGGGCCGCCCCGACTGGGACAAGGCAGGTGCCACCTTTTCAGAGAATGTCCACGCCTATGAGATGATGAAAATCCGGGTTCTGAATGCCGGGCATCAGGTGGTCGCAAATGCGGGCGTACTGCTGGGCGTCGAGACCATCGCGAGCTGCCTGTCCCATCCGCTTATCAAGGGGCTGTTCCGCAAGGTGCAACGCACCGGGATTGCGCCTTATGTCGCCCCGGTTCCCGGCATGACGCCGGAGGTCTATATCGACCTGATCGAACAACGCTTTGCCAATGATGCTATCCGCGACACCACAAGACGAGTGGCATTTGACGGCTCTTCCCGGCATCCCGGTTTTGTTTTGCCGATCCTGCGCGATGCGCTTACCGCAGGCGGTTCCATCGACGGGCTGGTACTGGTCGAGGCGCTCTGGGCGCGCATGTGCGCGGGAACATGCGAGGATGGAACGCGGATCGAACCGAACGACCCCGCATGGGACCGTCTGGTGCCCATTGCCAAACGCGCGAAGGACAGGCCGCAGGTCTGGCTGGAAGAGACCGGGCTTTATGGCTCGCTTGCAACGGATGCGCGGGTCGTGCGGACCTTTGAGCATTGGCTCACTCTCATTTGGCGGGAGGGTGTGTCAGCGGCTCTCGAAACCTATACCCGGTCCCAATAGACTGGTTGAGGCATGACCATGAGCGCTATTGTTTCACAGTGTGCGAACTCCAGAGCCGCCTTGCGGCAAGCAGGCTGAGCCCGCAAATGGCGCCAAGCGCAAAAAAACTCGGGGCAGGGCCAAATCGGGCCAGCAACCAGCCGGTCAGCGGATATGCCAGCAACCAGCAGGCATGCGACAGGGTGAACTGGGCGGCAAACAGCGCCGGGCGGTCCTCGGGTGGGGCAGAGCGGCGCAACAGGCGGCCCACCGGTGTCATCACCCCCGAATAGCCAATCCCGATCACGAACCACCCGGCAAGCAGACTACCCGCCGTCAGCCCGGTCCATGCCGCGATGAACCCCAACCCGAAGCAGGTTGCGACCGCAAGTAGCGTGCTGGCCATCATGACCTTTCGGTCGGGGCGTTGCTCCAATACGTGCGGCAGCGCTAGGGCCGCCGCCATTGACCCTGCGCCGAAACTGCCCAGCGCCAGCGCCACCATCGTCTCGCCCAGACCCAACGTGCTTCGGATCAGGACCACGGTGTTGACCAGAACCATGCCGCTCACCATCGCCGCCGAAAGGCTCAGCGCCAGCAGCCCGCGCAGGCGCGGCAGGCTCAGGTAGAGGCGGATGCCGCGCGTGGTGCGGTCCCAGATGCCCCGCCGGATGGTCGGTTTCGGCGAGGGCAGGACCAGTGCCCCGATCAGCAGTGCCGAGGCAATGAAGCCGATCGCGGTGCCCCAGAACAACGTGTCGAATCTGACCAGCACCAGCAAAGCGGCGGCCAGAACCGGGCTTGCGAGGTTTTCCAGATCATAGGCCAGCCGCGAAAGCGACAGCGCGTTGGTATAGTCGCGCTCATCGGGCAATACGTCCGGGATTGTGGCCTGAAATGCAGGCGTAAACCCCGCCGAGGCGGCCTGAAGCACGAAGATCAGCACATAAATCTGCCAAATCGCATCGACAAAAGGCAAACACAGCGCCGCCGCCGCCCGCACCAGATCCAGGGCAATCAGCATTCTGCGGCGATCCAGCTGCTCGGCAAAGGCGGCCGCAACCGGTGCCAGCCCCACATAGGCCAGCATCTTGATGGTCAGTGCCGTGCCCAGCACAATGCCCGCCTGCGCCCCGGCCAGATCGAAGGCCAGAAGGCTCAGCGCAACGGTGGCAAGACCAGTGCCCAGCAACGCAACCACCTGCGCGGCAAAGAGATTTCGGTAGGTCCTGTGGCGCAGAACGCTCAGCATCTCAGGGCACCAGGTTGGGCGAAATCCATTGGAAAAAGTTCGATCATGGCGCAGCCTTATCCGGCCCGGTGCATATGTCAAACGGCGGCGGCTCTGCGTGGCAGGACCCTTGGCTCAAATCACGGACACAATGGCGCGATCCGGTATTTTCGCTGCGGATCGGGCTCACTATGTCGCTGATATGCAGACGGATTATCAAATCGAATGGGAAGGGCCACCCTCGCATGATCACGAAGGCCTTGTACGCGAAACGGCGGTGCGGCAGGCGCAATTGATCGGCGATCCCAACTATCCGCGCGGATGCAATTACCTGCGTGTCCCGTTGATGGCAAAGGACTTCGATGGGCCGGGCATTGACTGTCATTGGGATGCGGACCGCCATGTTTTGATCTGCTACATGGATATTGAAGACGGTCCGTTGCCCGACGAATTGAATGCCTTGCCAACGCTTTATGATACGTCTCCGGACCTGCTGGATGAGCCGACGGTCGTCTCTGCCAATCCACGCGGTCGCAAGCGCAGACATTGACACGCATGTTTCACTCCGGATCGGGTTGCAGAAATCTCACTCAGCCAAAGGTCTGCCGCAATGCAGCTATCGCCTCTTCCGGCGACGACACCCAGGTCATAAACGCGCCGAGTGACGGGTCGGCAAACCCCTGATCGATCGTGCGCTCGACCAGCACGCGCAGCATGTCCCAGTAACCCTCGACATTCATCACCAGGATTGGCTTGTCATGCAGCCCCAGTTGCCGCCATGTCAGCGCCTCGAACAGCTCGTCCAGTGATCCTGGTCCACCTGGAAGCACCACAACCGCTTCGGCGTTCATGATCATCACCTTCTTGCGCTCATGCATGGTTTCGGTGACCACATAGGTGGTCAGGTCAGACTTGCCGACCTCGCGCCGCACCAAATGCTCGGGGATGACGCCGAACGTGTCGCCACCCGCAGTCTGCGCGGCACGCGCGACCTCTCCCATCAGGCCCACATCACCGGCGCCATAGACCAGCCGCCAGCCCTCATGCGCAAGCATTGTGCCGAAGCTGCGGGCAGCTTGCGTATAGGCAGGCATTGCTCCGGACCGTGATCCGCAATACACACAGACGGATTTATTGTTCATGGTCGGGCCTTTCGCTGGCAGAATGAGAGGATACTGCCTGATAACGGGCCGCGAAGGCGGGCTCAATATCAGGCGCGTAATTCCTGTCTGCAGCGACAGGAGCCGGGTGGCAACGACGGAAGGACCGACATGGCCGAGAACGCTGGTGGCGCGGGATTAGGCAAAACGACGTGGATCGTCATCGGGGGGTGCGTTGCCGTCGCAGGGGCTGCGGTGATCTATTTTCTGTCGCAGCCCGACCCGACCACGCCGGTTCCCGAGACTGCCTCGGAATCTGCAGATGTGGTGGCGCCCGAAACCGCGCCGGAAGAGGCGCCTGAATCGGCGCCGACGGAGGCCGCGACATCGCAACCAACCGCGGCTGAAACCGCTGAAAGCTCTGAGGCGGCCGAGACGCCCGATATCGAGACGCCCGAACCAGAACAGCCCGCCGTCACTGACGATCCGCTGCCCGATGAAAGCGAGGCAAAGGGCGAGAGCGACGAACAAGCTCAGGCAAGCACCGATCCGCAGACCGATGAACAACCTGTCGCAGAACCGCAGAACCCCGCCTCGGCCAGCCCTGTCGAATCCGAGGACCCGGCCGATCTGGCAGCCCCCGAGCTTGATCTGATCCGGGTCGCCCCGGATGGGGCGACCATTCTGGCCGGACGTGGGACACCCGGCAGCAAGGTGCGGGTACTGGTGGACGGGGACGAGGTACATGCGTTCGAGGTCGACCAGAGCGGACAGTTTGCGGCCTTCTTCCCGATTGCCCCGGGTAACGCGCCCCGGACCCTGACCTTGCGGACAGAACAGGGCGATCAAAGTATCCTGTCGGACGATTTCCTGATCGCAGCGTCACCGGAGGCGGAGCCCGAGCAGGTGGCCGACGCCGACCTGCCCCCTGTATCAGACGCCGAAGGCGAAACCGCCACGCCGCCCGCCCAGACCACAGAGACCGCAGATGCGCAGTCAGATGCCATCGAGAGTGCCGATGCCGCACCCGCGAGCGAGGCTCGGACAACACCACAGGAACCCGACCCCGAGGCGGAGACCATCAGCAACGAGATTGTTTCGGCCGAGGCGTCGCCCGACGCTCCTGCGGACAAGCCAGCGGACGCGCCTGCCATCCTGCGCTCGAGCGAAGAAGGTGTCGAACTGGTGCAGTCTCCGCAGGAACAAGGCGCCGCGGCACCGGGCCTGCAGCTGGACACGATCGGTTATACCGATCAGGGTCAGGTCGAACTGACCGGCCGCGCCGCGCCCGGCACAACGGTGCGCGCCTATCTGAACAATCGCGCGCTGCGTGACCTGAGCGTTGGTGAGGATGGCCGCTGGCGCGGCGAGATCGCCGGGATCGATCCCGGCACCTACACGCTGCGCCTCGATGCGCTGGACGCCGACGGCAAGGTGATCGACCGGGTGGAAACTCCGTTCCGCCGGGAAGCGCCTGAACTTCTGGTCGCCTCGGACGCTGACGTCGCCACCCAGACCGCAACCATACGCGCAATCACTGTGCAGCAGGGCGACACGCTGTGGGCGATATCGCGCGATCGCTATGGCGACGGGGTGTTCTATGTGAAAGTGTTCGACGCGAACCGGGACAGCATCCGGAACCCGGATCTGATCTATCCGGGGCAAATCTTCAACCTGCCGGAGTGATCTCTGGTCCCAGCAGAGCCAGCCATGAAGCCAGCAAGCGCGACCCAAACCAAACGGGACCTCTCGGATTCTGAACGCCGCTCGGGCTGGCGCACGATCCGCAAGGTAACGCCCTATCTCTGGCCCGAAGACGAGTCTTGGGTCAAACGCAGGGTGGTCTGGGCCATGGCGGCGCTGGTTGTTGCCAAGCTGATCGCGGTTTACACGCCGATCCTTTATCGCAACGCGGTGGACACGCTGGCGGGTGATACACAATCGCAACTGCTGCTGGGCGCGGTTGGACTGACCATAGCCTATGGCGTGGCGCGGATGATGACCGTTGGGTTTCAGCAATTGCGCGATGCGCTCTTTGCGCCGGTGGGCCAGCGCGCGCTGCGGGCGCTGGCACTGGAGACGTTCCAGCACATCCACCGTCTGTCGATGCGCTATCACATCACCCGCAAGACCGGCGGGCTCAGCCGGATCATCGAACGTGGGGTCAAGGGCGTGGACTTTCTGCTGCGCTTTCTTCTGTTTTCCATCGGCCCGTTGATTCTGGAACTGCTGCTGGTCGCCATCGTACTGATGGTGCTCTTTGACGTGTGGTACTTGGTCGTCGTTGCCGTCACCATCGGGCTTTACATCTGGTTCACCTTTGCGGTCACCGAATGGCGGGTGAAGCTGCGCCGGGAAATGAACGAGCAGGACACCGAGGCCAATCAGCGGGCCATCGACAGCCTGCTGAATTTCGAAACCGTCAAGTATTTCAGCGCCGAGGAACGCGAAGCGCTGCGCTATGACCAGTCGATGGGGGCCTATGCGCAAGCGGCACTTAAGACAGCCTATTCACTGGCCTTCCTCAATTTCGGCCAATCCTTCCTGATCACCTGCGGGCTGGTGGGTGTGATGGTTATGGCAGCGCTTGGGGTGCAGAGCGGGCAATTGACCGTGGGCGATTTCGTCATGGTCAACGCCTACATGATCCAGATCACCGTGCCGCTCAATTTCCTCGGCACGGTCTACCGTGAGATCCGCCAATCGTTGGTCGATATGGGCGAGATGTTCGACCTGCTGGAACAACCTGCCGAGGTCAGCGACAAGCCCGGTGCACCCGCGCTCGCAGTGAATGGCGGAGAGATCACGCTGGAGGATGTGCATTTCGGCTACGATGCCGACCGCGAGATCCTCAAAGGCGTCTCGCTTGCAGTGCGCGCCGGGCAGACCGTTGCCATTGTCGGCGCCACCGGGTCGGGCAAATCGACCATCGGGCGGCTCCTGTTCCGGTTCTATGACGTGACCGGCGGTGCGCTGAAGATCGACGGGCAGGATGTGCGCGACGTGACACAGCAAAGCCTGCACGAGAATATTGGCGTGGTGCCGCAGGATACCGTGCTCTTCAACGATACGATCCGCTACAACATCGCTTATGGACGCGCTGATGCCACCCAGGACGAGGTCGAGGACGCCGCGCGCGCGGCGCAAATCCATGACTTCATCGCGCAACTGCCCGAAGGGTATGAGACCAAGGTCGGCGAACGCGGGCTGAAACTGTCAGGCGGCGAGAAACAACGCGTGGGCATTGCCCGGACGCTGCTGAAAAATCCTCCCATTCTGCTGCTGGATGAAGCGACAAGCGCGCTCGACACCGAAACCGAGCAGGAGATCAAGGATGCGCTGGCCCGCGCCGGTGAGGGGCGTACAGTAATCACTATCGCGCATCGCCTCAGCACCATTGCCGAGGCCGACCGGATAGTGGTTCTGGATGCAGGGAAGATCGCCGAGCAGGGCACCCATGATGAACTGCTCGGTCGCGACGGGCGATACGCACAGCTTTGGTCGCGCCAGCAAAGGGACAGCGACGAGGCCGCCTGACATCGGCTGTGTGCCTGAGTTCCGGACGCATTGCGGCCATGCTCTGTTGGCGACAGGGCGGGGACAGTTTTGAGTGGCACCGTTTGCATGTTAAACTGGGCAAAGTTTCGTTTCGACAATTTGACGAGGTTCGATCATGTTACCTGTTCTGCGGAAAATTCTGAGCGCAGCGGTGTTTGGCGCCGCGATGTCCTGTGCCACCGGAGCCCTCGCCGGTGATCCCATCATCGGCACATGGAAGACCGAGCCGGACCGTAAGGACCTGATCTCACATATCCAGATCACGGCCTGCGGCGGTAAATTCTGCGGCAAGATCCTCAGCGCCTATGACAAATCCGGCAAGGAAGTTCAGACCAAGAACATCGGCAAGAGATTGTTCTGGGACGTCGCCAGCGAGGGCGGCGGCAAATATGGCGGTGGTGAGTTCTGGGTGCCGCTGGTCAATGTCGAGGCGGTTCCCACCATGGCGCTGGACGGCGATCAGCTAAAGGTCAAGGGATGCAGTCACCACATCTGCGGCCATCAGACCTGGACCCGGCTGTAATTGGTCGGGGTGGCAGAGACAGGCCAGCGAAAAATCCATAAAAAAGGGCCGCTTGGGTGCAACCCATAACCAAATTATTGGTGGATGTCGGCAATGCGGGTTGGTTTCAACTGATCGCCGCAGCACGTTCTTCGAATTTCCCGGCCGGTGTTTGGTATTGTAAAGTCTTGCGCGGTCGTTCGTTGAGTTGACGGGCGGTCGCGCTCAGTTTTGCTTGGGAATGCACAGATAGATCGGTTCCTCGCGGCAGATACTGTCTCAGCGCCCGGTTGGTACTCTCGTCAGATCCGCGCTGCCATCGTGAGTGTGGATCTCAGAAAAAGACATCAACATCGGTTGCAAGCGTCAATCGTGGATGATCCGCCAGTTCCTTGCTGCCGTTCCCGAGCAGCCAGTCGACATCCGGCAAGCTGCTCAGCAATGCCCGCGCGCCGATGTAATCGCTGACTTGTCCGGAGGTGACGAACAGGCTTATCGGGCGCCCTTGGCTGTCGCAGACAGCATGCAGTTTGGTGCCCATGCCGCCTTTGTTGCGCTCTATCAGGCGTCCACGCCCCCTTTTTCGCCCATACTGGTCGCTGTGCGGTGAGCTTGCAGATAGGTGGTGTCCACTGACCGGCAGGGCATCACGCAGTGATGTCCCGAGAGGGGATCATCACAGTCTTCTCTTCGCGATGTTCCGCCGCCAAGCCAACCATCATTTGCGCGAAAATACCCTTGTCACTCCATCGCTTCCAGCGGTTGTACAGAGTCTTGTGCGCACCGTACTCGTTTGGATCATCCCGTCATCGTAACCCATTGCGATTGATGAAGATAATGCCGCTCAATGCGCGCCTGTTATCGACCCGTGGTTTGCCATGGGACTTCGGAAAATAGGATTCCAAACGCGCCATCTGCGCATCGCTCAACCAGAATAGATCAGACATGTCCCCGCTCTGTTTTCCAGCGGTGAATCATGCCGAGCAGCTGAATTCAATGGGTCCTGACCCTCGATTGACTATCTCTTTTTCGAACCCAAAAAACCTAAAACACGATACGTGTTCGCAAACCAATTAGTGCGACACTGGACTGCGTGGGATCTAACAGGGGATCTACTATATACTGCACCGATGGTGTGATCTGTAGGCCGGGGGATACCGAAAACCGATAGAATGCTTCCAGCGTAAATTGGTCGCCGTCAATGCCGCGGGCGTTGGCCCAGTTCAGGCCCAGCCCGGCCAGATCAGTGTTGCGGCCATAGTAACCGACACCTGCTGAAACCGAACGTTCATAGAGCGCTGCCGTACCTTTGGATGCACCGGCTCGAAAGAAGGGCATCCATTGGTTGTCTACGAACCAAGCGGCTGAAAAAGCGGCTCCGTAGTCTTCGGGGCGACTGCCATCCTCGGCGGCATCCGCGTGCCAAATGGTCAGATGGATGTTGTCAAAGTAGATGCGGTCAAAGCCGGATGTGTACCCGAGCTCAAGCGACTTAAACAAGTTGCCGTCGCTGAACACGTCGAAACTCGGGTCTGAAGGGTCAGCATTGGCATCAGCCACGCTGGCCACGGCGTATAGGTTGCTGCCAAGTTTGAGTCCTCCCGCGATCCCCAAACCCTGGTTTGGAGCATTGATCGTCGGGTTGGTGTTGAAGGCAAGGTTCTGAAATCCACTATAGGGACTGACCAGCCCGTAGACGTCGACGAAATCGGTCACGTCAATTTGACCAACTTGCAGCGTCCATCCTCCGTCCTCTGACCTTTGCGTCCAGAACAGGTTGGTCAGCAACAAACCGGTGTCGTTGAAGGCCGTTCCAGTAATCGATAGTGCCCCGCCATCCAGTCCAAGAAACTGCGGTGCGACATCTGTATAGCTATGGCGGTTTTCGATTTTGAAGGTCAGAGATCCACGCTCAGCCGCTTGCCAAGTACCGTAGAAACGAGCGATGCCGCTGGCGGCCTCTCCGGTGCCCAGATCAGCGTTTGAAGCCTGGCCCAAGGCCAAGTAATCAACATTGAAACGAAATCCATTTTCGGCCAGCTGGTTTTTCCATCTGAACCAACGCGGGGTGACGTTTTGCGGGAAATCCGAGCGGTACTGCGGGTCTGACAGGCCATCACCCGGCTCAAGCTCAGACTCAACAGAAGACGGCCCGGACAAGCCTTGCGCCACGGCACTGCATGCCCAAGCAAGTGACAGAAGGGCGGCAATCAGTGGTCGAATCATTCTGAAACCTTAACCCCACCGGTCTTGCGATTATCTGCTGCGCGGATGTGATCGGCGAAGCTTCGCGTCCACTCCAACCGCTCGCCCTGCGTTTCCAGTGTTTCGACATTGTCGGCATCCAGTTGGAAAGTTGCGCGCATGGGCATAGCTCCATCCACCACCATCATGTTTTGATCCGACGGATCGATAGTCAGCGTCCCGGTTATTCGCACTGGTTCGTGGAAATAGCTGGGCGTCCAGTCCCCGTTCAGCCGCACTCGGATCATTTGATTTGGTGGCGGCGGTGGCATGTGACTGCACATCCCACGTTTGGGCACCAAATACGCTACTTGCTGACCATCAGCATCCGGCGGCGCCGGAATTGCAAACCCCGCCAGCGTAATGGTTTGACCCTCGAATTGCGGGTTGCCGGCTGTGCCTGCCCTTTTACGACGTTCGGTGACAACCTGACGCTGGTCCAGCAACCAGTCGACATCAATGCTATCTGCCGCCAAGGCGTCTTCGGTCACTGTCAGGAGCTCTTGCCATTTTTGCCGTTCTTCAGCGCTGCCCACATCTTGCTGCAACCTGAGTCGCAAGCGCACAACAATGAGCACATCTTCCAACTGTTCAGGACCTAGATCACGGTATGGGTCTTCAAAGACCTGCGCGGACGGGTCCGGCAGATCAGACCAGTCAAGCGCAGTGCCCGACGCCGCAAAGGCAGAGTGACCGAGCAAAGCCAGTGCTGCGATAACTGCGAAAAGGAAGCATTGGGGCATGACTACGCTCCACCACACCTGTCTGAATCAGTCCAACGTGTTCTTGTAGATGACGCCGTCTTTCATGATCAGCCGCAGAGTTTCAGGGCTTTCTGGCCGCGGGTCGGCCCCAAACCATTGATCCCCTGTGCCGACTACCGAGAAGTCTTCAAGCGGGTTGCCATCAATCAAAAGGATGTCCGCATAGGCACCTTCTTCAATCACACCAAGCTTGCCTTGCGTATACGGGTTGGTGAATTCGCCAGACAGCGCAACAATCTCACCGCCCGTGGAAGTCATCGTGACCAGAGAGGTATAGGGGCCAAAGAAGTCGTTGTTGAGCTTCTTCTCATATGCGATCTGAATGTTGCAGGCCTCAACTGAGCCGACGCAATCCGTCTGAAACCCACGTTTGACCGGGCATTCCTTCATGTTCGGAATATAGTTGGCAAATGTTGCCGATGCGGATTTGGCCTTCGCCAGGCTGGCTGGAACGTTTGCGACGGCAGGAATGGACAATAGACCTGGATCGAACGCGGTCAGATTGGTCGTGATGTAAGCGCCTTTCTCGTTCATGACTTCCGCGATCTCGCAGTCGAAAGAAAAACCATGTTCAATCGACATAACACCTGCATTTAGCGCGTTGAGGATGGCCTGCTTGCGATAAGAATGAGACATGACATAGCTGCCGTACTCGCTGGCTACCTGCACCGCCGCTTCAATTTCGTCCTGCGAACCGGCAACAAGTTGCCAGGGATCAAATGCTGAAACCACACCTCCGGACTGCATGAATTTCAGCTGTGTCGCTCCCATGCGGAAATTGTTACGCCCATAACGGTAAACATCATCAACACCGCTGACTTCCTGCGCCATGTTGAGGCGGCTGAAGTTCGTCTCAGATTCTGGCGGTGCGGTGAAATTGGCAAAATCCGCATGGCCCCCGCGAGTGCCCAAAAAAGCGCCGGACGGGTAATAGCGTGGACCAGTAATGGCTCCCGAGTCGATAGCGCGTCGCAACCCGCCATTAGCCCCGCCCGCATCACGGACCGTCGTGAAACCCTGCATCAGGTACATCTGGGCCATTCGCGTCCCATGGATGCCAAAATCCTCCCATGTCGAGTTGGCCTCCATCGACGGCAGGCTGGGGCCCATCAACATCAGATGTGCGTGGGTTTCGATGAATCCTGGCGTCAGTGTCCGCCCACCTCCGTCAATAACAGTTGCACCTGGTGCATCGATCCCATCGGTCGTTATTGTTTTGATCAGGTTGCCCTCGACCAAAACGTTCGCATTTTCGATACGCTGTTCATTCGTCCCATCGAAGACGTGCACATTGGTGAAAAGTGTCTGCGGGTGGCCTGCCTCCTGAGCCAGAGCTGACGCGGCAGAGAAAACTGTGACAGCGAAGATAGCCGAAAGACGGTGGGTGCGTGAACGAGACATGCGAAAACCTCAATACATTCAGATTTGTATGATGCTAACCCAATAACCGTGAGCCCGGTTGCCACTTTTGAATAAAAATGTACGAATGTGCCAGAATAACTGGCAACTTGATCAGGTTTAACGATCAAACCGAAGATGGAGGATCATGCCCCTCACCACGATCACTCTGGGCCACAGCGAAGGGTTTGTGCGGCTCGCTTTGGCGGCACCGTTTTTGCAGCATCTCACTGAAAAAAAGATTGATCCGCGACCGGCACTGGATCTAGTCGGGCTTCGGGCCGAGCTTTTGACGGACCCGACGGTCTACGTGCATTCCGAATTGGTTTTTGGCCTTTTAAATGCCTTTTCAGATTTGGCTGGTGATCGCTACCTGGGGCTTCACGTTGGGGAAACGTTCGACCTGCAAGCTTGGCCGCCTGTTGCCCAGGCCCAGCAGTCCTCAAAGACCCTTTTTGAGTATTTTGCCCGCTTTGTGCGACTTGTGCCCAAAGAGTCCAGTTCGGTACGGCATAGGCTGATTGTCGATGCGGACAAAGCGACCTATCGAATTGAACGGCAACAGGAACCAGCTGTTCCGCCTGTGCAGGTCACGGGTTTTGGGGCTGCGATCTATGTAAGGCTTCTGCAAACCGTGGTTGGATCGTCCTGGGATCCGTCTTTGGTGCGATGGGAAAGCCGGTACATCAATGGCGTGCCCATCAGCTACAAAGGGATCGAGGTTGGTCTTGGGGCGGATCCCGGAATGCAGCTTAGCTTTCCTGTAGAGTGGTTGTTTAGGGATCAGCTTCCAGAAGTAACAACCAGTCCGCAAGTCACCGCCCGGCAGGGCGAAGAAATAACGGTTGTCGCGGCCATGCGATCTGTATTGCGTGAGAAGCTGGACGAGGCGGACTTGGGGCCACATGTGGTGGCAGATTTGTTAGGCATACAAACGGACCGGTTTCTGAGGGCGTTGCAACAACAAGGCACAACACTGCCCCGCGAAATCAAACGCCTGAAAATCGACGTGGCCAAGGAGCAACTAAAACAGCGAGGAAAGACGATCGCTGAAGTCGGCCTCTTGCTGGGATATTCTGACAAATCCCACTTCACCCGTTTTTTTCGAAGCCAGACCGGAATGACACCAAGCACGTTCAGAGCAAACGCCTGATGGTGGTGGGCAGACCAACAAGCTTAATGGATGAAACACATTAAATACGCGCCCGGAATCGCGCTCTCAACAAATTTCCGCCTTGCGGCCAGATTGCAATTGTATCGCGCACAGGAGCATGTGGGCTTTCTGTATCGAATGCACGCGCTTCGTTGCTGAAAGCAAGATGACTACACACAAGGATGAAACTCGGCAGGGATGGTTCCGGGCACCAGTCGCTAAAGTGACAAGCGCCCGGAGGTGAGCCTTACTCCGCCGCCTTGACGGGTGGAGTGCCGGGCGGGACCGGCGAATCCGGAGACTCGGGGAGTTTGAACTCCGAAACGGCGGCGCTTGACTTGTCGGGTGCGCCCCAGATGATCTCGGTGGCGCTCAAATCCTTGGCCGAGCGGAACAGGCGCATGTCGCGCGCGATCCGGCTGGACTGACCGGCTGTCAGGCGCGCCAGCAGGCGGCCGAGCCAGACCGCATAGGTCTCGATCCAGACCCGCAGCGCCAGGAACGAGGGGGTCAGGATCAGCGTCAGAACCGTGGCGATGCCCAGGCCGAACACCACCGCCGTCGCCAGCTGTTTCCACCAAAGCGCCGTGGGGCTGTCGATGGAATAGCCGCCATCGATGAAATTCAGGCTCAGCCCGAACATCATCGGCGTCAGGCCCGCCATGGTGGTGATCGTGGTCAGCAGCACCGGGCGGATACGCGCCTCGGCGGTGCGAACGATCGCCTCGATCCGGGGCATGTAGCGGCTGTATTCCTGATAGGTGTCGATCAGGACGATGTTGTTGTTCACCACGATGCCCGCCAGCGCCACGATGCCGGTGCCGGTCATGATGATCGAAAACGGCTGATTCATCAGCATCATCCCGATCAGCACACCGGTGGTCGACAGCACCACCGCCAGCAGCACCAGCACCGAGTTGTAGAAGCTGTTGAACTGCGCCAGCAGGATGATGAACATCAGCCCCAGCGCCCCCATGAATGCGTTGACAAGGAAAGCGCCGGATTCCTCCTGCTCCTCCTGATCGCCGGTCCAGAGCCACTCGATCGAACCGGGCAGGGGATCTGTGTCCAGCCATGTGGTCAGTTGGGCGATCCGCTCGTTGGGATTGACGGGTAAGGTCTTGGCAGCGCCATCGTCAAGGGCGGCCTGAACCGCCGGGATCGTATCGGCCCCAACCAGTTCGAATACCGTATAGCGCGCGCCGCCCGGCGCGGTCAGGACGGGACCAGTGGCTGCGGTCCCTTCGGGCAGTTCCTTGACCATGGCCAGCGTCTGTTCGACACCATCCGCATCAACTGTGGTGAGTTTGACCAGTCCCGGCTCTACATCCGCTTTGATGTCGAAATACCGTTTCTGATCGACCCGGTTAATCGAGGCCAGCTTGGCCACCGGTTTGCGGGTCACGAAGTTGCTGAGCGGCACCAGCCCGTCAGGCGTGCGCACCTTGATTCTGTCAAGCGTGCTCAGCACCCGTTCTTCCTCGGGCAGGCGCACGCGGATCTCGATTTCGTCGTCGCTGCCCTCGGGGCGCATCTCACCCAGAAGCACGCCGCGCGTGACCAACTGCACCATGGCGCCGACGGTCGCTACATCGGCGCCGAAGCGACCGGCATTGGCCACATCCACGTCGATCTGCCAGTCGATGCCGGGCAGGGGCAGGCTGTCTTCGACTTTTATCAAGCCAGGCGTCGCTTCAAATTGCGTCCGTGCGGTTTCCGCCGCCAGCGTCAGCTCTTCCCAGTCATCGCCCCGAACCCGCAGATGCACCGGCTTGCCCTGACCCGGACCCTGTTCCAGCGCCGAGACCTCGGCGATGATGCCGGGCAGCTTGACCAGTTCGGCGTTCAATTGGTCGAGGACGAAATTGCCATCATATTCCGGCGCGATCTCTTCCTTTTCGAACCCGAGCAGGTTCGTGACTGGCCCCCAGAACCACCCTGTGATCGGCTCGGAATTGGTCGGGCGGTCTTCCCACGGGATGATCTCGAACTGGACCTGCCCGATGGTGTCAGCAGGCGACTGTCCGCCGCCGGGGCCGCCGGTGTTCAGCCCGCCTTCGCCAGCGAAGGAGAAGACGTTGATCACCGCCGGGTGGGCTTTGATGATCTCTTCGACCTCACGCACCATCTCGTCTTTTTCATGCAGCGAGATGTTGCCGCGCGCGCGGACATAGGTGGTGGCCTGTTCCGGTTCGCTTTCGACGAAGAATTCGACGCCGCGGTTGTTGCCCATGAAAGTAAACACGGTCATCACGACGCAGAAACCGACCACGGCAATCGACACGACGGGCATGATCGGGTTACCCGCGATGAACTGGATTACCCGACCAAAGGCGGTATGCTCGCTTGCGCGTTCGACATGGGTCGTCTCGTGAACGCGCTGGACGGCTCCCATGGTGACGGACGCAGAGAAAGCGCCAAGGACAAACACGAGGGCTCCAAGGATCAAACCGCCCGTTCCGGTGTCACCGCTGCGCAGTAGAATCATCGCGCCCGAGAACACCAGGTAGAGCGCGACCGGAACAAGTGCCGCCCGCAGCCAGAACGGGGCGCGGGCGCGTAGCCAGTCCGAGATGCGGCCAAGGATGCGGCTCATCCGCCCTGATACCCCGCCCATCACCGGCAGATAGATCAGCGCCACCACCAGCGAGGCCGAGAGAACGAAGATCAGTGTCACCGGCAGCATGCCCATGAACTCACCCGGCACGCCGGGCCAGAACAGCATCGGCAGGAAGGCGCAAAGCGTGGTCGCGGTGGACGAGACGATGGGCCAGAACATCCGCTGCGCCGCCTCGACATATGCATGCATCGGGCCGATCCCGTCCCGGATGCGCTTGTCGGCATATTCTACCACCACAATGGCGCCATCGACCAGCATCCCGACGGCAAGGATCAGACCGAACATCACGATGTTCGAGATGCTGATCCCCATGATCGCCAGCAGCACGAAGCACAACAGGAACGAGGTCGGGATCGCAAAACCCACCAGCAGCGCGGCGCGGCTGCCAAGCGCGGCCAGAACCACGATCATCACCAGGGCAATCGCGGTCAGGACCGAGCCCTCAAGCTGCCTGACCATCGAATTCACGACCCGGCTCTGGTCGTTCGAAGTGCCGACCTCGACAGCGGCCTGCAGTTCCTTTGGCCAGTTTTCCTGCGACTCGGCGACCTTGGCTTTGACCAGATCGACCGTGTCGATCAGGTTGAAGCCCTTGCGCTTGACCACCTGCAGCGCGACGGTGCTCTGCCCGTCAAAACGGGCCGTGCCTTCGCGGTCTTCGAAGGTGTAGTTGATCTGCGCCAGCTCGCCCAGCGTCACAACACGGTCGCCATTCACCTTGACCGGCAGCCCATAGACATCCTTCGCTGTGGTGAAGGAGGACGGGATCTTGACCGAGAATGCGCCCTGTGCGCTGTCGATCTCACCCGCTGCGATCAGCTGATTGTTGTTTTGCACGACCGTGATCAGTTCTGCGGCGGTAACGTTATAGGCCTCCAGCCGCAGCGGGTCGATGATGACCTCGAGCAGTTCGTCGCGATTGCCCGCGATCCCCGCTTCCAGAACCGCGTCGAGAGATTCAAGATCGTCCTGCAAGTCCTTGGCAATGCGGGCCATTGTTCGCTCGGGAACCGCACCGGTCAGGCTGACGATAACGATAGGGAATTCGGAGAAGTTGATTTCGGTCAGCGTATATTGCTCGGCACCGGTCGGAAATTCGGCCTGCGCTGTATTCATCGCATCGCGCACATCGGCGGTGATCGCGGTCTTATCCCAGCCGAAATCGAATTCCAGCGCCACGCCGGCGTAACCTTCGGCGGCGGTTGCAGTCATTTCCTTGAGCCCGTCGAGATCGGCAAGCTCGGTTTCCATTGGCTTGACCAGCAGGTTTTCGCTGTCCTCTGCTGAAATACCGGGGAAATTGACCGAGACGAACAGTGCCGGAATCTCGATATCCGGTTCGCCCTCTTTCGGCAGGTTCACATAGGCGAAGCCGCCGATGATCAACGACAGCGCGATAAAGGCCAGAACCATCCGGGCGCGCGAGGCGGCCCAGTCGACGATGCCTGTCATTGCGCAGCCTCCCGATAGGTCGGTGCGACCTCGACACCTGCGGTGACGAATTCCTGGCCGACCACGATCACGTTCACCGTTTCCGGCAGTCCTGCCAGCCAGACGCCATTGGCGTCATCGCGCAGCAACTCGACCGCGATGAAATCCACCACATTGCCTTCGCCCACTGCGCGCACGCCCAGCTCGCCCTGATTGTTCAGCGTCAGCGAGGATTGCGGCAACAGATGCGCCTTTGCCCCTTCGGCGGAGATCGAAATCGTTGCAGTCTGGCCGTCGCGGATTTTCAGCTCGGGGTTGGGGACCGAGATTTCCACCTCGAAGGTGCGGGTCGTTTCATCTGCCGAACGGCTGAGGAAGGTCACTTGCCCCGCGACCTGCAACCCGGTCGCCAGTTGCGCTCCGGCTTGTGCGCCCAGCTGCACCCGGTTGACCTCGGCCTCGGGGACGAAACCCACCAGTTTCATCGGATCAAGCTGGATCACCGTCGCGCAGAGCGATCCGGGCTGCATCAGGCTGCCCAGTTCTGCCGCGTCACTTTCCAGCAGCCCGTCGAAGGGGGCGGTGATGGTGATGCGGTCAAGCTCTCGTTCTGCTGCGGCCACTGCGGCGGTCGAGGCCTCGATCCCGGCGCGGGTGGCTTCCAGACCGGATTCGGCGGTTTTGATACCAGCTTCTGCAGTACGTACACCTGCCTCGGTCGAAATTCGGCGGGTTTCCGAGGCATAACCACCCTCGGAAAGGCGTTGAGCTGCGTTGTTGTTTATCAGTGCCTCTTCCAGACGGGCCTTGGCCTCGTCCAGCCGCGCCTGAGATTCGGGCACCCTGCTTTTTGCCTCGCTCTGACGGGCGCGGACCTCTAGCAGATCAGCCTGACGGGTGCCCACATCCAACTCGCACAGCAGGTCGCCCGCCTTGACAAATGCGCCCTTGCGGAGTGGCTCGGACACCACGGTCGAGGTGGTCTCGGCCAGCACCGCAACCTGGCGGATCGCCTTCGTCTGGCCGCGCAGAACCACCGCGCTATCGATCTCGCGCGCGGTCGATTGCATCGCGACGACACCGATCAGGCTGGCCGTATCATCTTTGGGCGTGGCGTCGGTGCCCTCGGCTTCGACGGACTCGGCGGTGGTCTGGGCGGCGGCGTCCCCTTTGGCAAATGCCAGAAACGCGTCACGTTCAAACACCAAAAGATAAAGCGCAATTGTCACCAGAATCGCGGTGACTATGGGGATCAGACGCATCTTTTGCCTCTTTCAAATTTTTCACGGCGCAGCAGGGGTGGTCCAATCAGACCTGCACTGCGACTTGTGACATGGTGTCTCGTTTCCATGATGTCTACGCTAAACTGACCAGTTCAGATTATTTTTTTTCGGCGCGCTGTGCAAGCGCTTGCTGTTCCCGTGCCTTACGGCCCTTGGCTTGCCCGGTGGGGCACGCTATGACAACCGCCAGAAAACGCATTGGGGCCGGACCGGGGACAAGCATGAGCGACACTGACAGTTTCATCGATGAAGTGACCGAAGAGGTCCGCCGCGACCGTATGTTCCTGCTGCTCAAGCGCTGGGGATGGGTTGGCGCGCTGGCCGTTGTCGCGATCGTCGGCGGTGCGGCCTATAATGAATATTCCAAGGCGCAGGTGCGCTCGCAGGCCGAACAGTTGGGTGACGGCATCATCGCCGCGCTGAGCGAGAATGACACGGCGGCGCGGGCCGACAAGCTTTCACAGATCGGTGCCTCTTCCAGCGGTGGCGACGCAATTCTAAAGATGCTGACCGCCTCGGCACAGGCCGGATCGGAACAGGCCGATGCCGCAGTGCAAAGCCTTGATGCGATTGCCGCAAATGGCGAACTGCCCCGCATCTACCGCGATATCGCCAGTTTCAAGGCACTGACCCTGCAGAGCGAGACCCTGGCGGTCGAAGACCTGCGGCAACGGTTCGAAGCTTTGGCGCAGCCCGGCGCGCCGCTGCGTCTGCTGGCCAACGAACAACTGGCGTTGATCGACATCGCCCATGGTGAGGCCGAAGCGGCGATCACCCGGCTCCAGGCCCTCATTCAGGACGCTGAGGCCAGCACGGACTTGCAACAGCGCGCCGCACAGTTGATTGTCGCGCTGGGCGGAACGCCGGAACAGGCGCCCGGTCAACGGGGTTGATCCGGTCCCCGCGGGGACCGGCAATTGGTAACGGACAGGCAGGATCGGGCATGGCAAAACTCTCACTCTCGCGCAGCGGACTTGCCGCGATTGGCGCCGTGTTGCTGCTCGGCGCCTGTCAGGAGCCCGATCCGGTTCTGCCCGGCAAGCGCGAAACACTGCGCGGTGCGGAAGTCGGGCAGGGCGAGGTGTCGGCCTCGAAACCAATCCGCCTGCCTGCGCAGAAGAGCAACGCCTCCTGGCCGCAAAGCTTCGGCACGCCAGCTTATCGCACCGATAATCCCGCTTTGCGGGCGACGCCGCAGCACATCTGGACCACCCCGATCGGCGCGGGCGACAGCCGCCGCCAGCGCATCACCGCTGACCCAGTGGTCGGCAGCGGGCTGATCTATACGCTGGACGCCGCAGCTCAGGTAACTGCCGTCTCGCCAAATGGTGGCGTGGTCTGGACCCGCAACCTCGTCCCGGCGGGCGAGGGTGACGGTCAGGCGACCGGTGGTGGCATGGCCTATGACAATGGCACGCTTTATGTATCCAGCGGCTTCGGCCGCCTGAGCGCATTGGATGCCACCTCGGGCGCCGTACGCTGGCAGCAGCGGCTCAATGCAACTGGCAGTGGCACTCCGACCGTGCGCGACGGGTTGCTTTACTTGATCGCCGGGGACGAGACCGGCTGGGCCATCAACACCAAAGACGGACGCATCGCCTGGCAGATCGAGGGCACGCCCAGCATCGGCAACGTTCTGGGCGCACCGGCCCCGGCGCTGACCTCGGATCTGGTGATCTTTGCCTTTGCCTCAGGCGATATCATCGCGAGCTTTCGCAAGGGCGGGCTGCGGCGCTGGAGCGCCTCGGTCTCGGGCCAGCGCAAGGGCCGCGCCGTGGCGCGCATCGCCGATGTGACCGGCGGGCCGGTTGTGGTGGGCAGCCGCGTCTATGTCGGCAACCATTCGGGCCGCACCTTATCGCTGGAAACCCAACTGGGCGAACGGCAATGGACAGCGGATGAGGGCGCAATCTCGCCGGTCTGGCCTGCGGGCGACAGCATCTTCCAGATCAGCGATCGCGGTCAGCTCATGCGCCTCAGTACCAGCGACGGATCGGTCATCTGGGCGCGGGACCTGCCGGGCTTTCTGCGGGACAAGCCGCGTAAGCGGGGCGAGGTTGTGGCCAATTACGGTCCGGTCCTGGCGGGTGGGCGCCTTGTGGTCGCCTCCAATGACGGTTTCCTGCGGTTCTTCCGCCCCGAGGACGGCACGCTGCTGAACCAGGTCGAGGTGCCCGGCGGCGCCACCACCGGGCCTGTCGTGGCGGGGGGCACGCTTTATGTTGTCAGTGCCAAAGGTGATCTACACGCTTTCCGTTGACGCAAACATGCGCTAAAGGGCGCGTCTGAGTTTTGAAAGTGAAGCCCGATGTCCTTGACCCTCGCCATTGTGGGGCGCCCCAATGTGGGCAAATCCACGCTTTTCAATCGCCTTGTCGGCAAACGGCTGGCGCTGGTTGATGACCAGCCCGGCGTGACCCGTGATCTGCGCGAGGGCGAGGGGCGGCTGGGCGACCTGCGCTTTACCGTGGTCGATACCGCCGGTCTGGAAGAGGCCACCGATGACAGCCTGCAGGGCCGGATGCGCCGTCTGACCGAACGTGCCGTTGACATGGCCGATGTGTGCCTGTTCATGATCGATGCCCGCGCGGGCGTGACGCCCACGGATGAGCTTTTTGCCGATATCCTGCGCAAACGCTCCGACCATGTGATCCTGGCCGCAAACAAGGCCGAAGGGTCTGCCGCCGATGCCGGTGTGATCGAAGCCTATGCGCTGGGTCTGGGCGAGCCGGTGCGGCTGAGCGCAGAGCATGGCGAGGGGCTGAACGATCTCTATTCGCAACTGATGCCGGTGGCCGACCGGATGGCCGAAGAGGCCGAGCGGATCGCACCAGAGACCGATGTGGATCTGGACGAAGACGAGGCGGCCGAAGCGGGCGCTGCGCCCGCAATCACCGCCGCCAAGCCGCTGCAGGTTGCCGTCGTAGGCCGGCCAAATGCGGGAAAATCCACGCTGATCAACAAGATACTGGGCGAAGAGCGTTTGCTCACCGGTCCCGAGGCCGGGATCACCCGCGATGCGATCTCGTTGCGGATTGATTGGAAAGGCACGCCGATGCGGGTCTTTGACACCGCCGGAATGCGAAAGAAGGCCAAAGTACAGGAAAAGCTGGAAAAGCTCTCGGTCAGCGACGGGTTGCGCGCGGTCAAGTTTGCCGAAGTGGTCGTGGTGCTGCTGGATGCCGCGATCCCTTTCGAACAGCAGGACCTGCGCATCGCCGATCTGGCCGAGCGTGAGGGCCGCGCCGTGGTGGTCGCCGTCAACAAGTGGGATATCGAAGACAGCAAGCAGGAAAAACTGCGCGACCTGAAAGAGGCGTTCAATCGGCTGCTGCCGCAATTGCGCGGCGCGCCGCTGATCACGGTCTCTGCCAAGACGGGCAGGGGGCTGGACCGGCTGCATGACGCGATCCTGCGGGCCCATGACGTGTGGAACCGCCGGGTGACCACGGCGGCGCTGAACCGCTGGCTTACCGCGATGCTGGAACAGCACCCGCCGCCAGCGCCTGCCGGTCGCCGGATCAAGCTTCGTTACATGACCCAGGCCAAGACCCGCCCGCCGGGATTCGTGGTAATGTGCAGCCATCCCGACAAGATGCCCGACAGCTATACCCGCTATCTGGTCAATGGTCTGCGCGAGGACTTCGACATGCCCGGCACGCCGATCCGGCTGACCATGCGCGGGCAGGGCGACAAGAACCCCTATAAGGGAAAAAAGAAGGCAGGGCCGTCGAAACTGCGCAAACATCTCAAAGGACGCGCGTAACCGCGCCAATTTGCTGCATTTTTCATCTCAAGGCGTGACAAGCCCTGGAAAGGGGCGTTATGCATGGCGAGAGAGTGTCATTTTGATTGCATCCTGACGTTGAACAGGGTGCTATCCAAGGTCGTGCAACACACCAGACCAAACGCGCAGGAGACGGGCGGAATGGATCTAAGAGCTTATACGCGCCAATACGCCATCCAGGACAACAGGCTGGCATCACTCAGCTATTTCGGCACGTTTGCGGCCTATTTCGCATCGCTCTACTTGGCGATCCGCTATGTGGACACTTGGCTGATAATGCTACCAGCAGGCTTGGTATTTGCCTTTGCGGCAGTGCGGCTCTATGTCCTGCAGCATGATTGTGGCCACCATTCCCTGTTCAAGACCCGCCAGCAGAACGAATGGGCGGGCCATGGGTTGTCGCCTTTCACCTTCGCGCCGTTCGAAGTGATGAAGCAGAATCACAACCTGCATCATTCCGGGATCGGTAATCTGGAACATCGCGAAACCGGCGAGATCAACACGATGACCGTCCGCGAATGGAACACGGCGGACTGGAAAACGCGGTTGGTCTACCGGCTTTATCGCAACCCGTTCATCCTGGTGCCGGTCGGGGCCGCCTTCACCTATTTCATCCGCTACCGCTGGCCCAAGAACACGCTGCGCTTCGGCTGGAGGGGCGTGGCTCTGCACAACCTGTCCATCGTGGTGATGCTGGGGTTGCTTTATGCGGTGGCGGGCATGACTGGAATATGGGTCTGGCTGGCCTTTTCGTTTCTGGGTGGGATGCTGGGCGTGTTCCTCGTCTATCTGCAGCATAATTTCGAGGATACCTACTGGGACCGCCGTCCAGATCTCGATCCACAGATCGCCGCGCTGCAGGGCTCGTCGGCGCTGGATTTCGGCTGGTGGTTCGACATGGCCGTGGCCTGTATCACCCTGCACGATATCCACCATTTCAACGCGCGCATCCCCTCTTACCGGCTGCGTGCCTGCCACTATAACCTGCCGCCCGAGTATGCCCCGCGCCGGATCAAGTTCCCAGAAGCTTTGGCGGCGCTCAATCTGAAGCTTTGGGATGAGGACCGCAAAAGGCTGGTCCCATTCCAGAAACCCTCGCACCATCCGGATGTGCCCCAAGCTGGCTGAGCGCACCAGCCAGTTGGATCGCCCGGGTTTCAGCAATCGGTCACCGGCCCTTGGAAGATGGGAGGGCGACCTCAACGGAACGAAGGACAATTGAATGACCAAACTTTCTGATCTGAGCGGCGTTGGTGTCGCGCTTGAAAAGGCGATGGGCGGCATCGGCATCAAGACCCCTGCCGATCTGGCCAAAGCGCAGCCCGAACAATTGATTGCGCTGCCCCGAGTGGGCAAAGTGCGTGCCGCAAAGATGATCGCTTCGGCCAAGGCTGACGCTTCAGCGCCGGCGACGGACCGCACCAAACGCGCCGCCGCTGCCAAGCCGAGAACCCGGTCAACGCCAAGAAAAGCGCCTGCAAAGAGAGCCGCGGCATCGAAACCCGCTGCCGCGAAACCCGCTGCTGCGAAACCTGCTGCTGCGAAACCTGCTGCTGCCAAACCTGCTGCCGCGAAACCTGCTGCCGCGAAATCCGCTTCGGCGAAGTCAGCCGCTGCGAAACCTGCTGCCGCCAAACCGGCGGCCGCCCAGGCGTCCGCACCCAAAGTGACTGCGACCAGACCTGCCGCAAGCAAAGCCGCTGCTGCGCCGACACCATCGAAACCTTCCGGTGGAAAGACCAAAGCCGACGCGGACGCCGCCAAGAAGACCAAGAAAGCCAAGGCGAAAGCAAAGGCCGAAAAGGCCGCCAAGAAGGCCAAGGCGCTGGAGGCCGAGTTCAAGAAAGCCAAGGAAAAGGCCAAGGCGAAGGCCAAGAAGGAGAAAGCCAAAGACGCAAAGGCCAAAGCCAAAGCCAAAGAGGCGAAGGCCAAAGCCAAGGACAGCAAGAAAAAGGGCAAAGGCAAGAAAAAGGCGAAGAAGTAGCCCTTCTTCGCCTCTCAGGTCAGAGCTGCTTTAGCGCAGCTGACCATCCAGTCCCAGCGTGGTCTTGCCGCCCAGATAGGGCGCCAGCACGTCGGGCAGGGTGACGGTACCATCTTCGTTCTGGCCGTTCTCCAGCACTGCGATCAGGCAGCGGCCCACGGCCAGACCCGAACCGTTCAGTGTGTGCAAAAAGGCGGGTTTACCACCGCCCTCGGGCCGGAACCGTGCATTCATCCGCCGCGCCTGGAAATCGCCGGTGGTCGAGACACTGGAGATCTCGCGATAGGCATCCTGCCCCGGCAGCCAGGCCTCGATATCAAATGTCCGCCGCGCGCCGAAGCCCATGTCACCGGTGCACAGCACCACGGTGCGATAGGCGATACCCAGCGTCTCCAGTAGCCCTTCGGCGCAGCGCAGCATGCGCTTCTGCTCATCGTCGGAGGCATCGGGATGTGTAACCGAGACCATCTCGACCTTTTCGAACTGGTGCTGGCGCAGCATGCCCGCCGTGTCCTTGCCCGCGCTGCCCGCCTCGGAGCGGAAGCAGACCGTATGCGCGGTCATCCGGATCGGCAGGTCGCGCTCGTCGAGAATATCGCCTGCCACCGAGTAGGTCAGCGTCACCTCGGAGGTCGGGATCAGCCACCAGCCATTGGTGGTCTGATAGCTGTCCTCGCCAAATTTCGGCAGTTTATCCGTGCCATACATCGCCTCGTCGCGCACCAGAACCGGCGTCTGCATCTCGGTCAGGCCGTTTTCGTCCACATGAGTGTCGATCATGAACTGCGCCAAGGCCCGGTGAATGCGCGCCACACCTTTGGAGAGGTTCACAAACCGGCTGCCGCTGGTCTTGGCCGCGGTCTCGAAATCCATCGCCGCTGCAACGGCGGGGATTTCGTAGTGCTCTTTGGGCGCGAAGGCGAAGGACGCAGGCTCGCCCCAACGGTTGACCTCGACATTGTCATCCTCATCCGCGCCCTCGGGCACATCCTCGGCAGGCACGTTGGCGATCCGGGCCAGCATGTCGGTCAGCTTGGCGTCCAGCTCCTTGGCCTCACCCTGCATCGCCGTCACTTCGGCCTTCTTGTCCGAGACCAGCGCCCGCAGCTGCTGAAATTCCGCCTCATCGCCCCGGCCCTTGGCGGCGCCAACCTCCTTGGAGGCCTTGTTTTGCTCAGCCTGCGCCGTCTCGGCGGCCAGGATCTTGGCCCGACGGGCCTCATCCACCGCCAGCAATTCCGGCGACATCGGCGCATCCCCCCGCCGCGCCAATGCGGCGTCGAAAGCGGCTGGATTTTCGCGGATTGCGCGGATGTCATGCATGGGTCAGCGTCCTTCAGATTGGGTCCCTGTAAGTAGCGCCCTTAGACCCAATTCTGCGGCGACTGACAACACCTCGTTCGTTCGAACAGCTTCAGAGGTGCAAGCCAACACAACTTTCGAACACGCCGACCTCCACGCCGCTTGAACCTTTTCGCTGCAGCGCATAGGTTCCCGCAAAATTCGCGGGTGCGGCCCGCTTCTCTAAACAAAGGAACATCCCATGGACGGTGGCGCTATTGCCCAGTTTCTCCCGCTTATCCTGATCTTCGCGATCATGTATTTCCTGCTGATCCGCCCGCAGCAGAAAAAGGTCAAGGAACATCAGGCCATGGTCAACGCGTTGCGCCGGGGCGATCAGGTGGTCACCCAAGGCGGTCTGATCGGCAAGGTTGCCAAGGTCAAGGATGACGGCGAGCTTGAGGTCGAGATCGCCGATGGCGTCAAGGTGCGGGTTGTGCAGTCGACGATTTCCCAGGTGCTGAACAAGACCGAACCGGCGAAATAAGTACGCCTGTCAACCTATTGAAAAGGCAGGGTAATGCTGCAAATCGATACCTGGAAACGGGTCCTGATCTGGCTGGTCGTGGTGGCTGGCCTGCTGATGGCCCTGCCGAATGCGTTCTACACCCGTGTGGAACAATCCAACGACGCACTTGCCGCCATCGAGTTGGGCATCGACACGCCGCAGATGCAGGCCGAGGCGGCACAATGGCCGTCTTGGTTGCCGTCGTCGCTGGTCAATCTGGGTCTTGATCTGCGCGGCGGTGCGCACCTGCTGGCCGAGGTTCAGGTCGAGGATGTGTACGAGGCCCGCATGGATGCCATGTGGCCGGAAATCCGCGACGCGCTGCGCGATGAGCGTGCGACGGTCGGCACCATCCGCCGCCAGGACAGCGCGCCGGGCGAGATTCGCGTCCGCATCAGCCAGTCTGAGGGCATGTCACGCGCCCTGCAGGTGGTGCGCGATCTGGCAACTCCGATCCAGACCCTCGCCGGGCCTACCGGCACCGATATCGAGGTTTCCAGCCAGGGCAGCGATATTGTCGTGACACTGAGCGAGGCCGAGAAGCTGGCCTCGGACGACCGCACCGTACGGCAGGCGCTTGAAATCATCCGCCGCCGGATCGACGAGGTTGGCACCCGCGAGCCGACGATCCAGCGGCAGGGACCGAAGCGTATCCTGATCCAGGTGCCGGGCATCGGCAGCGCCTCGGAACTCAAAGAGATCATCGGTACCACCGCGCAGCTGACCTTCAACCCGGTGGTCTCGCGTTCAAGCGACGCCGAGGCCCGTGTCGGTCCGGGGGAAAAACTCGTTCCCTCGCTCGATGAGACAGGCACGTTCTACATCATCGAATCCGCCCCCGTGGTCACCGGCGAGGAACTGGTCGATGCCCAGCCCGCCTTTGACCAGAACGGGCGTCCGGCGGTAAATTTCCGCTTCAACACCACCGGCGCGCGCAAATTCGGCGACTATACCCGCGACAATGTCGGCGCGCCCTTTGCCATCGTGCTGGATGACGAAGTGATCTCGGCTCCGGTGATCCAGAGCCACATTCCCGGCGGCTCGGGCATCATCACCGGAAATTTCACGGTCGAGGAAAGCACCAATCTGGCCGTGCTTCTCAGGGCAGGGGCCTTGCCCGCAGGGCTGGAATTCCTCGAAGAGCGCACCATCGGCCCCGAACTGGGGCAGGACAGCATCGACGCGGGCAAGGTGGCGACCATGGTGGCCTTCGCTGCGGTACTGGTCTTCATGGCGCTCAGCTATGGACTGTTTGGCCTCTTTGCCAATGCGGCGCTGATCATCAATATCGGGCTGATCTTTGGCCTGCTGTCGCTGATCGGAGCGACGCTGACGCTGCCGGGTATTGCCGGTATCGTGCTGACAGTGGGTATGGCGGTGGACGCCAACGTGCTGATCTTCGAGCGGATACGGGAAGAACTCAAAACCGCCAAGGGACCCGCCCGCGCCATCGAACTAGGCTATGAAAAGGCGCTGAGCGCCATTCTGGACGCCAACATCACCACCTTCATCACGGCGGTGATCCTGTTTGCCATGGGCTCGGGCCCGGTCCGCGGCTTTGCCATCACGCTGGGGCTGGGCATTCTCACCTCGGTCTTCACCGCGATATTCGTGACGCGGCTTTTGGTGATAATCTGGTTCGAACGCCGCCGTCCAAAAATGATAGAGGTGTGATATGAGACTGAAGCTTGTCCCCCAGAACACCTCGTTCGATTTCTTCAGCCGCTGGAAACTTTGGCTGGGTATCTCGGCTTTCATGATGCTGCTGGCTGCGGGGTCGTTCCTGTATCAGGGTCTGAATTACGGCATCGACTTCCGCGGTGGGACGACCATCCGTACCGAAAGCGCGCAGCCGGTGGATGTAGGTGTCTATCGCGGTGCGCTGGACCCGCTTGAGCTGGGCGATATTACGATTACCGAGGTCTTCGACCCGACCTTCGGCCCCGACCAGAACGTCGCCATGCTGCGCATTCAGGCGCAGGAAGGCGAAGAGGCCGCAACCGCTTCGATGGTCGCTCAGGTCGAAGGCGCGATGCAGGGCGCGGTGCCCGATATCCAGTTCGTATCGGTCGAATCCGTTGGCCCCAAGGTCTCGGGCGAGTTGATCCAGACGGCGGTGATCGCGGTTGTACTCGCGATCGGGGCGGTGCTTGTCTATATCTGGCTGCGCTTTGAATGGCAGTTCGCGCTGGGGGCCGTGGCCGCGCTGGTGCATGATGTGATCTTGACCATCGGCGTCTTCTCGGAACTGCAGATCCGGTTTGACCTGGCGATTATCGCAGCCCTTCTGACCATTGTCGGTTATTCGCTGAACGATACCGTGGTGGTCTTTGACCGGGTGCGCGAGAACCTGCGGAAATACAAGAAAACCCCGCTCAAGGATGTACTGAACGTCTCGATCAACGAAACATTGAGCCGGACGGTGATGACCTCGGTCACCACGCTCTTGGCGCTGATCTCGCTTTATGTGCTGGGTGGGGATGTGATCAAAGGATTTGTCTTTGCGATGATCTGGGGCGTGATCGTGGGAACCTATTCGTCGGTCTTCGTGGCTTCGGCGATCCTGCTTTATCTGGGCGTCAAGCGCGACTGGACGAAACCGTCCAACACTGCCGGAAACCAATACGCCAATATCGATGCCTGATCCCCGGTCACCCGTCTGGCATAAGGGCCGGATCGGGTGACCGAGCATCTGCTTTCACTGGGTGCCAACGATCTGGCAGTGCTGTTTCTCGCGGCACTGGCGGCGGGCTGTGTCAGGGGGTTTACCGGCTTCGGCACTGCGATGGTCTATCTGCCCTTGGCAGGCATGGTTCTGGACCCGGTTTCCGCTATCACCACGCTGATCATGATGGATATTCTGGGGCCGGTTCCAATAGTGCCCAAGGTTCTTGCGCACGCCCATCGCAAAGACTTGCTGCGGTTACTGGCAGGGACCGTGATTGCCGCACCGCTGGGGCTTGCCGCGCTGTTTGTGATGAATCCGGACCTGTTCCGCGTGCTAGTTTCGTCGGTGGCCATCTTGATGCTGGCGGGGCTGTTGCTGGGCTGGCGCTATGCCGGTTCGCTGGGACCGCGCGCGGTGTTCGGAACCGGGCTGATGGCGGGATTTCTGGGTGGCGCGGTGGGCATGCCTGGCCCGCCGGTGATCTTCATATACATGGCCAGCCCGCACCCGGCGCAGGTGATCCGGGCCAATACCACGCTGTTCCTGCTGGGCTATGACATCCTGCTGGTTGCATTTCTGGCGCTGGCCAGCCGCCTTGACCCGGCAATTGCGCTGACCGGGCTACTGCTGACTGTCCCGAATATGCTTGGCAACCTGATCGGCAGCGCGCTATTTGTGCCGGAACGAGAGAAACTCTACCGCTCCGCCGCCTATGCGCTGATCTTCGGTGTGGCACTTGCGGGGATGCCGATCTGGACCTGACCCATGCGCCTCAACGAGATCGCCTTTACCGATGCCCAACCCGTCGACGGCTATGGCCCGGGGTTTTTCCGTATCGCGGGCGAGGTTCTTTATGGTCCCATCCTGACCGGTCCATCCGGCACCGCCCCATGGGCTGGCTACGACGATTCCGCGCCGCTGCTGGAACTGGCCGGGCAAGTCGACGTACTGTTCATCGGTACCGGGGGTGAGATGGCGCATCTGCCCGACGAACTGCGCCGCGCATTGGAAGAGGCCGGGATTGGCGTAGAGAACATGTCCTCACCCGCTGCCTGCCGCACTTATAACGTCCTGCTCTCCGAAGGTCGCCGCATCGCGCTGGCGGCGCTGCCGGTGTGACCCGATCCGCTCTTCATCTGGCTGAAAATATCCCGGGGAGTGTCAGGGGCTGGTCCCTCACTCCTTTCCGGCACTACCGGCGCGACACTCCGTCCTTGCGCGACTCTGGCCTTTTGCACGCCCCGGCAATCCGTTAAGCGGGCTTTATGACCCTGACCGTCACAGACCTTGCCATTGCCCGAGGGGGCGTGCCCGTGCTCGAAGGGCTTGGCTTTGCCCTTGAACAGGGGCAGGCGCTGGTTGTGCGCGGGCCGAACGGGATCGGCAAGACAACGCTCCTGCGTACCATTGCCGGGTTGCAGCCGCCGTTGTCGGGTCGGATCGACGGAGCCGAGGACCAGATTGCCTATGCCGGTCATTCCGACGGAATCAAGCCGACCCTGACTGTAACCGAAAACCTGACTTTCTGGGCTGCCGTCTTTGGCGCGCCCGCCATTGAGGGCGCGCTGGCCGCCTATGACCTGCATGATCTGGCGGATCGCCATGCGGGCAACCTTTCGGCCGGGCAGAAGCGCCGTCTGGGCCTTGCGCGCCTGCTGGTCACCGGTCGACCGATCTGGGTGCTGGACGAGCCCACCGTCTCGCTCGACAAGGAGGCCGTCGGCAAATTTGCTGATGCCGTTCGGGCGCATCTGGGGCTGGGCGGGTCGGCGCTGATCGCCACCCATATCGATCTGGGGCTCGATGCCGCAACGCTGGATGTTGGGCCGTTCCGTGCCGTGCCGAAACCAGTGGATGATTTCGATGGAGATTTCCTGTGATCGCGCTGTTGCTCCGGGACCTGAAACTGGCCATGCGGGCTGGGGGCGGCTTTGGTCTGGGGCTGGTCTTTTTCCTGATCGTGACCACGCTTGTGCCCTTTGCGGTCGGTCCGCAATCCGACCTTCTCGCCAGCATCGCGCCGGGTGTGCTGTGGCTGGGCGCGCTTTTGGCCTGCCTTTTGTCGCTCGACCGGCTGCTGGCGCTGGATTGGGAGGATGGCACGCTCGATCTGCTAGCCACCGCGCCCTTGCCGCTGGAGGCCGTCGTCTCGGTCAAGGCGCTGGCACACTGGATCACAACCGGCTTGCCGCTGGTTCTGGCAGCTCCGGTCTTTGGTGTGCTGCTCAACCTGCCGGGGCCGGGCTTCTTCTGGCTGGTGGCGTCGCTGGCAGTGGGCACACCCGCGCTCAGCGTGGTGGGAACGTTTGGGGCGGCGCTGACCGTGGGGCTGAAACGCGGCGGGCTGTTGTTGTCGCTCTTGGTGCTGCCGCTCTACGTGCCAACGTTAATCTTCGGGGCCGAGGTGGCGCGGCGCGGCGCCCAAGAGATGGAGACCGGCACACCGCTGCTGATGCTGGCAGGGATCACGCTGGCGACCATCGCGCTGTTGCCTTTTGCCAGCGCGGCGGTGCTGCGCGTGAACCTGCGTTGATATGTGTCAATTGAGAATGCCCCTGAGTCGGGCTAGATAACCCCCATGTCGATAGCCGCCAAAGCCAACACGATCTGGCAATATGCCAATCCCAAGAAATTTCTGGCCACCACCGAACGGGTGCTGCCGTTTTTCTGGGCCTCTGCCGCGATCTGCCTTGTTGTGGGGCTGGTCTGGGGTTTCTTCTTCACGCCCGATGATTTCCGGCAGGGATCGACGGTCAAGATCATCTACCTACACGTGCCCTCTGCGTTGATGGCTATCAATTGCTGGCTGATGATGCTGGTCACTTCGCTGGTCTGGCTGGTGCGCCGCCACCATGTCAGCGCGCTGGCGGCCCGTGCTGCCGCACCAATCGGGGTGGTAATGACCTTAATTGCGCTCATTACCGGCGCAATCTGGGGTCAACCCATGTGGGGTACCTGGTGGGCCTGGGACCCGCGCCTGACTTCGTTCCTGATTCTGTTCCTGTTCTACCTGGGCTATATCGCGCTCTGGGAGGCGATCGAGGACCCCGATACCGCCGCCGACCTGACCTCGGTCCTGTGTCTGGTGGGCAGCGTCTTTGCCATTCTCAGCCGCTATGCGGTGAACTTCTGGAACCAGGGCCTGCATCAGGGGGCCTCGGTGATGCGGGCGGGGGCCGTGACCGGAACGGATACCACCGAAAAGGTCTCCAACGTGTTCTTCTACCCGCTGTTATTGTGCATCATCGGCTTCGTGTTTCTGTTCATTGCGCTGGTGCTCTACCGCACCGGGACAGAGATTCGCGCGCGTCGCATTCGGGCGCTGCTGGCACGGGAAAGGGCGGGTGCATGATGCCGGATCTGGGGAAATATGCTGATGCGGTCCTGTCCTCCTATGCGCTGTCGCTACTCATGCTGGTGCTGCTGGTCGTGCTGAGCCTGTGGCGTGGGCGCAAGGTCCGGGCCGAGATGGAACAGACCGAGCAGAGGGTGTCGCGTAATGGCTAAGATCTCACCAATGATGATCGCGCCGCCGTTGATCTTCGGGGCTTTTGTGCTGTTGGCCGCCGTGGGCATGTTTCGAGATGACAAAGACGCGTTGCCTTCGGCCCGCGCCGGTCAACCCGCGCCCCCGGTGGTGATGGAGCCATTTGGCGACAAACCAGGATTTGACGACGCGACGTTGCGTGATGGCGAGGTGAAGCTGGTCAATTACTGGGCCAGTTGGTGTGCGCCCTGCCGCGTCGAGCATCCCAATCTGGACGCGCTGGCGAAACAGGGCATCCCGGTTTATGGCGTCAATTACAAAGACCAGCCGCAGAACGCCGCCGATTTTCTAGACGAGTTGGGCGATCCCTATACCGCTCTGGGTCGCGACCCGCAGGGGCGCATGGCGTTGGATTGGGGTGTCTATGGCGTACCCGAGACATATGTGGTCGATGGCGATGGCACGATCCTGCTGCGCTTTGCCGGGCCGGTCACCCAGCGTGCCTACAAGGAGCGGATCGAGCCGATTCTGTCCGAGGCTCGCGCCCGCGCTGGCAACTGATCAGGCTTTCGGCTGCCGGGCCAGTTGCACCGCAAGAATTCCGGCGGTGATGACCAGCACTCCAATGACGTCCAGCAATGTCAGCCGCTCGCCCAGCAGCAGCGCCGCGATGCCGACCCCGAAAACCGGATTGAGAAAGTGGAAGGTCGCTGCGCGGACCGCTCCGATTCGGTCGAGCAGCCGGAACCAGATATAGGTCGCCGCGAGACCGGGGATCAGCGTCGTATAGGCAAAGGCCGCCACAAGCGGCCAACTGGGCGTGACACGGATCGTCTCGAAGACAGGGGCCGCCACGAACAGGATCGCCGAGCCCACCAGCATCTGCAGCCCCACCACCATCATGAAATTCCCGCCGGTGGTGGCATTGCGCACCGAGAGCGTGGCAAATGTCAGCGCCACCGCACCTATCCCGCAGAGCATCACGCCAAATAGATCAACTCCGGCACTGATCCGTGCGCCCATGATCAGCGCCACGCCGACCAGTCCCGCCAGCAGGCCAAGAACCCCCATCAGGTTCAACCGCTGACCCAGAATGAGCCAGTTCGCCAGTGCCACCAATAGCGGCATGGTCGAGGCAATGATGGCCGCGACCGAGGCCTGCACCGTCTGCATCGCATAGAAGTTCAGACCCAGATACAGCGCGTTCTGGCAGATACCGAAGATGATTGTCGCTCGCCACTGCGCCCGGGTCAGATGCCAGCTCTGCCCCATCAGCCGCGCGATCCAGACGCCCAGAAGGCCGGAAATCAGGAACCGGAACGCAAGCGAGAACAGCGGCGAGGCGTCCGCCACGATGATTCGCGCCGAAGTAAAGGCCGAGGACCACATCAGGGCAAACGCCAGCCCCATGATCAAAGCGCGGATGTCCAAATCAGGAGTCCTTTTCGTGGTTCAGAGTTGTGCTCCGCCAGAGACTGAAAGAACCTCTCCGGTAATGAAATCGGCTTGATCCGAGGCCAGAAAGCGCACGGCCCGCGCAATGTCCTGCGGGGCGCCGACCCGCCCAAGCGGTGCCATCTGTCTGATTTCCTGCAAGACCTCTTCTGTTCTGGGCTTTTCGGGCGTGCTGATCGCACCGGGCGCAACGGCGTTCACGCGAATGCCCTTCGGTCCCAGCACCTTGGCCATGCTCCGCGTCCAGAGATTTAGCGCGGCTTTGCTCGCGCCATAAGCTCCGGCAATGTCAGGTCCTGTTGTTCCGTCGGTTGAGGAGATATTCACAATGGCCGCCCCCGGCGTTAGATGCGGCAATGCGGCAGCGAGCAGTGCAGCAGGAGCGGTCAGGTTGGTGTCGAACGTGGCGCGGTAGGCCGCATGGTCGAACGCGTCCACTGGGGTCAGCGTCACCAGCCCGGCATTGTTCACCATGACATCCAAACGCCCGAACCGGTCGATGATCTGATCTATGACCTTCTGCGGAGTGCCCGTTTCGGTCAGGTCGGCCCTGATCGCCAGGATGTCGGTGCAGGATTGCAGAAGTTGTTCGGGATCACTGCTGCGCCAGGTGATCGCAACCTTATGGTCGCGGGCCAGATCTTCGGCAATCGCGCGTCCGATGCCGCGTGCCGCACCGGTGACAAGGGCAACTTTCTGCATCCAATATCCTTCTCATGCCTGAATGAAGAAGGGCGCCCCGTGGGGCGCCCGTCAAGCGGATATCCGGCTGGATCAGCTGGCCTTCGCGAGATTGCGCAGCACATAATGCAGCACGCCGCCATGCTCGATATATTCGATCTCAGGAGCGGTATCGATCCGGCACTTCAGCGAGATGGTTTTTTCGCTACCATCGCCATAGGTGATGGTGCAGGGCACTTCCTGCAGCGGTTCGATCGTGTCCAGCCCGTGGATCGAGACGGTCTCGTCGCCCTTCAGACCCAGCGATTTTCGGGTGTCACCGCCGGTGAACTCGAACGGGATGACGCCCATGCCCACCAGATTCGAACGGTGAATTCGTTCGAAACTTTCGGCGATCACGGCTTTTACGCCCAGCAGTGCGGTGCCTTTTGCAGCCCAGTCACGGCTGGACCCCGCGCCATATTGCTCGCCACCGAACACGACCAGCGGCGTGCCCTGATCCTGATAAGCCATGGCCGCATCATAGATCGAGGTCTGCGCGCCATCGGGGCCTTTGGTATAGCCGCCTTCGACGCCGTCCAGCATCTCGTTCTTGACGCGGATATTGGCAAAAGTGCCGCGCATCATGATCTCGTGGTTGCCACGGCGCGATCCGTAGGAGTTGAACTCGCGCGGCTGCACCTGCCGGTCGGTCAGATATGTGCCCGCCGGAGTGGTGGTGGCGAACGAACCCGCGGGTGAGATGTGGTCGGTGGTGATCATGTCGCCGAGGATCAGCAGCACCTTGGCCCCGTCGATATTCGAGATCGTGCCGGGTTCCGTCCCCATGCCCTGGAAATAGGGCGGGTTCTGGATATAGGTCGAGGTCGGCGGCCAGTCATAGGTCTCGGCGTCGGTGGTCTCGACCTCCTGCCACTTCTCGTCGCCTTTGAAGACATCGGCGTATTTAGACAGGAACGCATCACGGGTCACGGTCTGCTGGACCAGATCGGCGATTTCCTTCTGGGTCGGCCAGATGTCTTTCATGTAGACATCATTGCCGTCCTTGTCGGTGCCAATCGGCTCGGATGTCAGGTCGATATCCATGGTGCCGGCCAGCGCATAAACCACCACCAGCGGCGGCGAGGCCAGATAGTTGGCGCGCACATCTGGCGAAATCCGACCTTCGAAGTTGCGGTTGCCCGACAGTACGGCGGTTGCGACCAGATCGCCCTCGGCAATCGCCTCGGACAGCTCGGCCTGAATGGGACCGGAGTTGCCGATACAGGTGGTGCAGCCATAGCCCACGAGGTTGAAGCCAACCTTGTCCAGATCCTCTTGTAGGCCAGCTGCCTCAAGATAGGCGCTGACGACCTGGCTGCCCGGTGCGAGCGAGGTTTTCACCCACGGCTTGCGGTCGAGCCCCAGAGCGGCGGCCTTGCGCGCCACCAGACCGGCGCCGATCATCACATAGGGGTTCGAGGTGTTGGTGCAGGAGGTGATCGAGGCGATCACCACCTTGCCGGAATCCAGGGTGTAATCCTCGCCCTTGACCGCGACTTCCTTGCCCATGGGACGCTTGAAGGTTTCCGCCATCTCTTTGGTAAAGGCGGTCTTCGCATCGGTTAGTGCGACATAGTCCTGCGGGCGCTTGGGGCCGGAGATCGCCGGAACAATGGTGCCCATGTCGAGGCTCAGCGTGTCGGTGTAGATCGGCGCATAATCCGCGTCGCGCCAGAAGCCGTTCTCCTTGGCATAGGCCTCGACCAGTGCGATCCGGTCCTCGTCCCGGCCGGTGTTACGCAGGTAGCGGATGGTTTCGGCATCAATCGGGAAGAAGCCACAGGTCGCACCGTATTCGGGGGCCATGTTGGCGATGGTTGCCCGGTCGGCCAGCGGCAGGCGATCCAGACCGCTGCCGTAGAATTCGACGAATTTGCCCACCACGCCTTTTTCACGCAGCATTTCCACGACCTTCAGAACCAGATCGGTTCCTGTGGTGCCCTCGACCAGATCACCGGTCAACTCAAAGCCCACGACCTCGGGAATCAGCATCGAGATCGGCTGCCCTAGCATCGCGGCCTCTGCCTCGATCCCGCCAACGCCCCAGCCCAGAACGGCTGCGCCATTGACCATGGTGGTGTGGCTGTCGGTTCCCACCAGCGTGTCCGGATAGGCCACGTTTTCGCCATTCTGGTCGGTATCGGTCCAGACGGTCTGGGCCAGATATTCCAGGTTCACCTGGTGGCAGATACCGGTTCCGGGGGGCACAACGCGGAAGTTGTCAAAGGCCGACTGGCCCCATTTCAGGAACTGGTACCTCTCCATGTTGCGCTCATATTCGCGGTCAACGTTCATCTGGAACGCGCGCGGATTGCCAAACTCGTCGATCATGACCGAGTGGTCGATGACCAGATCGACCGGGTTCAGCGGGTTGATCTTCTGCGCGTCACCGCCCAGACCGACGATCCCGTCGCGCATCGCGGCCAGATCGACCACGGCGGGCACACCGGTGAAATCCTGCATCAGCACGCGGGCCGGGCGATAGGCGATCTCGCGAGGGTTCTTACCGCCCTTGGCACCCCATTCGGCAAATGCCTTGATGTCGTCGACCGAGACGGAGAACCCGTCATCCTCGAAGCGCAGCATGTTTTCCAGCACCACTTTGAGCGCGGCGGGAAGGCGGGAAAAATCGCCCAGACCGGCATCCTGCGCGGCGGGGATCGAATAATAGGAGATGGTCTTGCCATTCACGCTCAGGCTGCGGCGTGTCTTGGCGGTGTCCTGTCCAACTTTGATGGGCATCTGATGGCCTCCCTCTCAAATGTGGTGGATTGCGGGATTCGCTGAGGGGTATCTGCATTACGCGGGACCGTACTTCAAGGCTCAACAGGCCAAGTGCGGCATTTTTGTATACCATCGCACACAATTTTACCAAAACAACGCCGCCGATCACCAAAATTTCAAGAAACCTTGATTCGTCAAACCGGACCCCGATGGGTAGACCCAAGAGAGAGAAAGCCGAAAGTCGTGCCATGAAAACCCGCAGATTGACCCTTGCCCTCCTGCTTGCCAGCCTTGCGGCACCGCTTGCCGCCGGGGACAACCCGGTGGTGGTCGAGCTCTACACCTCGCAAGGATGCTCATCCTGCCCACCCGCGGATGCGATGATGCACGAACTGGCCGCGCGAGACGATGTAATCGGACTGGCGCTGCATGTGGATTACTGGGATTATATTGGCTGGAAGGACCAGTTTGCCGATCCTGCCCATACCAAGCGCCAGCAGGGCTATGCCCGCAGCGGCGGGCGTACGATGATCTACACACCGCAGATGATCGTGGCCGGGCAAGAGGATGTGGTCGGTGCGCGCTCAGGAGAGCTGATGGCGTTGATCGACACTCATCTGGCTGCACCCGACAGCGCGGTGGTCACTGCCACGCGCAGTGGAGAAGCGTTGTCGATCTCGGTCGAACCCTATGAAAGCGCGACGCGCGGCGAATATGTGGTGCAACTGGTCCGCTACACGCCGATGAAACACGCCTCGATCAAGCGGGGTGAGCTGGCCGGGCATGAGCTGGACTACGCCAACGTGGTCGAAAGCTGGGATCAGGTCGGGCAGTGGGACGGCGTCGCGCCGGCAGAGCTGACCACGGCGCTGGAGGGCGATCTGCCGGCGGTGGTGTTGGTTCAAGTGGCCGGGCATGGCCCGATCGTGGCGGCGGCGCGGGTGCAATAGCGCCTCAGACGTCCTGTACGCCCAGCCCGTACCAGGGTTTCCAGCGGCGGTGAATCCAGAACCATTGACCCATATGCTGGCGCACCAGAGCCTCCAGGTCGTCATTGATGTACTGGGTCATGGTCCTGGCATCGGAACGAGGCACGGGATCGTGTAGCACAATCTCGAAATCGATGCCGTTGGGCTGGCGGATGGCATAACAGGGGATCATCACCGCATCGTATTTCATCGCCAGTTCCGCGTTCAGAACCGAAGTTACGGCAGGTTTGCCGAAAAACATCAGCTCTTCCCCGCCATGGGCGTGCAGGTCCGAGACGATGGCAATGATGCCGCCTTGTTTCAGTGACCGAACCATTTCCATCATGCCGCGGCGGCCCTGTTCGAACATCGGTCCACCGGTGCGCATAAACGCTTCGACATAGGCGTCGTTGAAATAGGGATTGGCCATGCGGCGATAGAGGGCGCCGATGGGTTTGCCGATGCGGGCCTGCAGCGCGATGCGCGCGGCCAGGTAATGCCCGAAATGGGCGGTGATCATCATGATCGGCTTGCCTTCTGCCACCGCCGCCTCGAATGCGGCGATGCCGGGGCCGCTGACCTTGGCGGTTTTATGGCGTTCGGTGAACTCCTCGGGCGAGAAATGCTCCATGATGGCGCGCCCGGCATTGTCTGGCACGGCGCCGCAGATGCGCGTGACCTCGGCTTCGGGCAGGTCGGGGCAGACCAGCGCGAGGTTGTCGCGCACCCGTTTGCGAAACCCCACCAGCGGCGAGACCGCCCGCGTGATGCGTGCCATCAGCGCCAGTCTGGTCTCATAGGGCAACAGCCGCAACCCGCCGATCAGGGCCTGCAGGAACAGGTTCGAGACGTAATACCCGGCCAGTTTGGATTTACTCAGTTCCGACTTTTCTGCGGGCATTCTGCCGTCTCATTGCCTGTTTCTATCGTTTGATCAGACATATAGCCCTGCATAGGCGATCACAAGCGTGTCGAACAGGGCAAGGGCAGCAGTGCCGATCACGGATTAGCCGTCATCCTCCTCTTCAAGGGAAAGCAGTGTCAGGCCGCCATCCTGTTCCAGCGTGCGGATGGCGGCGACGATGACGGTCATGGCCTGTTCGCCGTCGGCCTGTTTGACCTTGCCCTTCTCGGCCATCTCTTCGCGCAGGGCGTCGGCCATGCGGCTGGACAAGTTACTGAGCAAAAATTCCGCCGTGCTGACGTCGTCAGGCTCCGTTGCGGCAACCAGCGCGGTGACCAGGACGTCCTGCTCGACCGCGCGGGCGACGGTTGTGGCATCCTTGGGAGCGATGCGCCGGGCGATATCGGCAAAGGTGAACAGGACCTTGCGCACGCAGGTGGCGAAATCGGCATCCTCTTCATCCAGAGCCGACAGCACCTGATCCCTTGTCGTCGAAGGAGACTGGTTGAGGATTTCGCCAACCCGCTTTTCGGGCCGGTCTTCGAAGGCGGTGGGCGGGCGCGTCTCGGCCTGTGTCAGCAAGGCGCGGCCAATCCGGTCCACCGCGTCAGGAGAAATATGGGTGGTGCCCGAGATCGCATAGGTGATCCGCCGCGCCGTCGGGCCGGGCAGCAGACCCAGCAATTCGGCGGCCTTGGGCGTGTCAAGCTTTGACAACAGGACGGCGGCCACTTCGGTGCTTTCGGATTGGGCGAACGCGGCCAGTTCCCCGGCATCCAGCTTGCGCAGTTTTGGCCATGGGTCACCGGTTTGCTGCACACCGGCTGCCCGGCGCAGGCGCGCAGCAGTGCCGGGCGCAATCTTGCCATCCATCGTTGTCAGTGCGTCGGCGATCCCATGCGGAAAGGACAACCCGACCCCTTCGAGCGCTTCGACAAATTCATTTGCGACCGCGTCCAGCGTCAGCCGGTCGATCAGCCCCATGTCTGCCATTTGATGAGTGAGGATTTCCTGCAAATCCTCGGGCAACTCCTCGATCGGAATATCAGCCCCTTCGGTCAACAATAGCCGAACGATCACAGCTGCCTTCTGGCGCCCGTCCAAACGGCGCGGCACCCGCTTTTCGGGCGCCGCATCCATCGTTCCGGGATCCACAGTGTTCATGCCAAGCGGCATCAAGGCGGTATCGTGCTGCATCTGTCCGCGTCATCCATTAAGGTCTGTCGCGGACAGGATAGGGCAGGGGGCGTAAAGAAACCCTGAAACTCAGTAGCTGTAGGTCAGCCCGGTACGGATCGCATCCCGCAGCGAGACCTCGGCCCAGCTGCCTTCGCCGCCGCGCGCCTTTATCTCGCGCCACTGGACGACGGCCAGATCGGTCTTGCCTTCCTCGACAAAGCCCTGCGCCATATAGCTGCGGGCCAGCAGATTGTCGGGATTGGCCGCGATGGCCTGTTCATAGAACATGTTGGCCAGTTCGATCTCGCCCATCTTGCGATAGGTGAACCCCCAATAGGTCAGGACCCGGTCATCGTCCTGATCACGCATTTCGGACAGGGCGGCCTGAGCGTGTTCATACTGGCCGTCATAGGCTAGCTCGCGCACCGCATCATACAGCGCATCATCCGAAAAACTGGTCTTTTTCGGCTTCATGCAGCGGCCCGCATTCTGGTCCCAGACCCGGCCAAACAGGCATTTGCGCGTGGTGTTTGTGGGTTTGGGCGGGCTTGATCCGCCGCCTGCCGCCAATCCGGCATGGGGCATCGCAACATAGCTGGGCAGCGCAAGCGCAACGGCGAGAAGAATACGCATTGGGGATCTCCCTTTAACAAATCAACTTAGAACCAAGATAGTACATTTTATCAAAAGACGAGCACCGGATTTGATCCCGGCGCTTCAAACTAAGGTGAGGTCTCCCTCAGCTATTTACAATAGGCGCGCAATTTTGGCTTTCGGCGTCCCATACCGTACCCGGTGCACAGGATTGCGTCTGCTGGTCTTGGCCAAAATTACACCCCATCGCCAACGCCAGACCGGGCGCAAGGGTCAGTACAGTTGCGATCAGAATAGTCCTGAGTGTCATGGTCGCGCTCCTTTTAACAACCGGTCAACCGGCTATCGCAGCATAACACCCGTGAGGCCTTGCGTCGTCACTAATAAGCGGCGGAGCGTTGCATGGGCGCGGCCCTGCCAAGTGCAGGTCCGTGCAATCATGGTTGGCGATGTTGGAGGGGCCTGGGCCTAATCCTTGAATACACGCGCAAAGATCGTGTCGACATGTTTGGTGTGATAGGCCAGATCGAATTTTTCTTCGATCTCGTCCGGGCTGAGAGCGGCCGTCACATCCGCGTCACCCAACAGCTCGGTCTTGAAGTCCTTGCCTTCTTCCCAGACCTTCATCGCGTTGCGCTGAACCAGCTTATAGGCGTCCTCGCGGCTGACTCCGGCCTGCGTCAACGCCAGCAAAACGCGCTGGCTCATCACCAGACCGCGGAACTTGTTCATGTTGGCGATCATGTTGTCGGGATAGATCACTAGCTTGTCGATCACCGAGGTCAGACGTGCTAGCGCGAAATCCAGCGTAATGGTCGCATCGGGGCCGATATTGCGCTCGACCGAGCTGTGCGAGATGTCGCGTTCATGCCAGAGCGCCACGTTTTCCATGGCCGGAACAACGGCCATGCGGACCAGCCGCGCCAGACCGGTCAGGTTCTCGGTCAGCACCGGGTTGCGCTTATGCGGCATGGCGGACGAGCCTTTTTGACCTTTCGAGAAAAACTCTTCGGCTTCCAGAACTTCGGTGCGCTGCATGTGGCGGATCTCGGTGGCTACATTCTCGATCGAGGAGGCGACAACACCGAGGGCGGCGAAAAACGCCGCGTGGCGATCGCGCGGGATCACCTGGGTGCTGATCGGCTCGGGCTCAAGGCCCAGCTTGGCGCAGACATGCTCTTCGACGCGCGGGTCGATATTGGCAAAGGTGCCGACCGCGCCCGAGATGGCGCCGGTTGCGATCTCATAACGGGCCTTTTCCAGCCGGTTAAGGTTACGATCCATTTCGGCATAGAAGCGGGCGAATGTCAGCCCCATCGTGGTGGGCTCGGCATGGATGCCGTGGCTGCGCCCGATGCGTACCGCGTCTTTATGTTCATGCGCGCGGCGCTTTAGCGCGGCGAGCAACCCTTTCATGTCCTCGATCAGGATATCGGCGGCGCGGGTCAACTGGACGTTGAAACAGGTGTCCAGAACGTCCGAGCTGGTCATGCCCTGATGCACGAACCGCGCCTCGTCGCTGCCGACATGTTCGGCCAGATGGGTCAGGAAGGCGATTACGTCATGCTTGGTCACCGCCTCGATCTCGTCGATGCGGGCCACGTCAAATTGCACATCCTTGGCCTTCCACACGGCATCGGCATTCGCGCGCGGGATCACACCCAGATCGGCCATCGCATCGCAGGCATGCGCCTCGATCTCGTACCAGATGCGGAACTTGGTCTCGGGCGACCATATGGCGACCATATCGGGACGGGAATAACGGGGGATCATTGGCAGCGGCACCTTTTTGTGATTGGCATGCGAATACGGGGCGGGTCATAGACCCGTGTTGCGGTGCGGACAAGGCAGGAGAGTGGATATGAGGCGGTTTGCCCTGATTTTGGCGCTGGCGCCGGGCATATTGGCAGCGGAAGAGTTCCGGCAGTTGACCGGAGACGAGATTCTCGCCGCTCTGTTGGACCGCAAACTGGCCTATGAGGGCGGCGCGACCCAGACGTTCGAGCCATCCATGCAGACGCAATATTTCTCAAGCGGCCCCAGTACTGGCAGTTGGGCGGTGCGCGGCGATCAGTATTGCTCGGTCTGGCCACCGTCGGATATCTGGGCTTGCTACAATATCGAACGCAAGGGCGATGTGATCCGCTTCATCGACGCGGGTGGGGGCCTGACCGACGGGACTTATGTGGAATGACGCTGCCGCGAAGCCTTGATGATTTCGACGGGAATTGGAGCGTCACGCGTGAGATCACCGATGCCAAGGCCGGGCAGGTGTTGTCTGCCGAAGGCACCGCCACGCTTTCATGGCGGGCCAACGAGTTGATCTATGACGAGGCGCTGCGCCTGCAGGTGCCCGGACAGGTCCCGATGCAGGCGACGCGGTGCTACCTATGGCAACAGGGACAGGGAGGTATCGACATTCGGTTCGAGGATGGGCGGTTCTTTCACTTCCTGGCTCTGGGAAAGGACTGTCCGCGCGATCATCACGATTGCCCACCCGATAGCTATGACGCGGCCTATGATTTTACAGCATGGCCGGTCTGGTCGGTGGTCTGGACCGTTTCGGGGCCGCGCAAATCCTATGTTATGAAAAGCCTCTATCAGCGGATGCGCGGCAGTTGATCGCAGCTACTTCTTGGTCTCAAGCGCGCTTTGCCAGGCGCGATCGGCCTTGTCCCAGATATCCTTGACCCAATCCGCAGGCCACATGAACTGGCGCAGATACCTCAGCTTTCGGTGCGATTTCAGCGACCGTTTGATGTGTTGCCAGGGCGGCAGGAATTCGTATTTGGGATGGTACCGCCCGGCAATCGCGTCTGGTGGGTTGAGCGAGCCTGCAAAGATCACCACGCGCGTGCCTTTGGGTGGGCGCGAAGGTTTGAAATAGTTCAGCGGGAAGGTCGGGATGCACTCGATCCGGAAATGGCGTACCCAGCCATTGGGCCAGAACTTGATCCCGTTCGGCGCATTCTTGGTCACGAAATGCTGCTCGAAACGGTACTTATCCGCGACCCCCTGCGGATCGGCGGCAAATTGTGCCTGTAGCGGTGCCAATGCCCCCACAGGCATGCGATAGATTGAGGTCTGTCCCAGCCTGTGCAGCGGCTTGGTGATGTTGCGGGCGAGGATGACATCCTCTTCGGAGCCGTATTCAAAGAACGGGTCCAGCGACCCGGTGATGACCACGTCCAGATCGAGGAACAGGAACGGTCCCTTCAGATCGCCCAGTTCAGGTGCCCAAAGGCGCGATTTCGGCCATTGGCCGATAGTGCGTTCCGGCATGAAGCCCGGCATCTCTGGTAGGTCGAAACAGACGACATTGGGATGCACGCCCTCACGTGTGTCGGTGAACGCAACAAACCGAAAAGGTGGCGTCGTGTTGGCACGCACCATTTCATAAAGACGGTTGATATACAGCGCGCCATAGCGCGTGCCCCAGTTGATACATACGATCTGCTTGTCCATGACGGCAGGGCTAGCAGCCGCTCTGCGTTTCAGCAAGAATGAATGATGCCGCGCGGGCAGGTTCGGACATTGCCGCATGTCGCGCAGATTCAAACGATATTAAGCATTTACAGGTTGCTGTCGACGGTCAATGATCGCCCTATCCGATTAACGAAAGTGAGTTTCATGCGATCTGCCATTCTGCACCTGCGCCGCGCTGTTTGTGCGGCGCTCCTTGCGGGGCTGCCCGCCGCCGTCATGGCGGACATGCCCTTGACCTATGAAAGCGACGGGCGCGCCCTGTTCCGGTTCAGCGCCCCGGATTTCTGGCAGGTGCGCGCCGGTGGCGCGCGCGCCATCACCGCACCCGAAACCGGTGAAGCGCGGCTGATCAACCGGGTGATCGGGTTGGAGCCGGTGGCGGATAAGGGCGTCTGGGTGGGGTTCTTGTCGCCCAATGGCATCCGCACGCTGGATCAGGCTGCAGATTACCTGTCTGGCATCGGCAGGTCACTGGTCAAGGACCCGGAAGTGACCGGGCGTTCTTCGATCACGCTGGGCGGTCTGCCTACCAAGCGCATCACCGGAACCGGGCGGCGCGACGGGCGCGCTGTCAGCTTCACCGCCCTGCTGATCGATCTCCCGACCAACCGGGTCGCGATCTCGCTTGCAGTGATCGAGAGCGGGGCAGACCCGGATCTGGTGAACGATGTGAATGCGATCTACGGCTCGTTCCGGGCGATCAGGTAAGGAGGGTAAGATGTTGAAAAAGCTAATACTTGCCCTTGGATTGTTCGGGTTGGCGGGCTGTGATGGCCTCACCGTCGGGGTCGGAACCGGTGGTTACTACGATTCGATGCTGTGGAATGACTATTACTATGGCTATCCGCGACCACCTGACGAACCGGACCGGCCCGAACGCCCTGATCCACCGGTCCGGCCGGAGCACCCGATCGCCAAGCCACCCGTTGCGCGTCCTCCTGTAGCCCGTCCTCCGGTCGCGCGCCCACCGGTGCACCGGCCCCCGGTGTCGCGCCCGATGCCCGCACGCGGAGGGCGACGTTAATCGGTTATCAACTCGGTCACCACATGTGAGGAGCCTTCAAGTGTCCGGTGTACCGGGCATTTGTCGGCAATCTCCAGCAGTTTGGCGCGCTGGTCTGCATCCAGCGGCCCCAGCAGCCGGATGCGGCGGCGGAATTCGTCCACCTTGCCGCGCGTGCCAGCCTCGGCATCCTGCGCATGGACCTTGTCATGGCAGATATCGACGCTGACCCCGTCCAGCGGCCAGCCTTTGCGGCGCGCATACATGCGGATGGTCATCGAGGTACAAGCGCCAAGCCCGGCCGAGACAAACCCGTAGGGCGACATGCCCGTGTTCGTGCCGCCGTAAGACACCGGCTCATCTGCCACCGCGTGATGATCCGGGCCCGATTGCACATCCTGCCTGAAGCTTGCGGGATCGGACTCGGTCACCCGCACCACACCTTCGGGTGCACCTGGCGGCGGGGCGGGAGGTGAGAGGTCGACATAGCGCGCTGCCCAGGCGGCAATCACCTCACCAGCGTAATCGGCATCGACCTGGCGGGTGATCAGGTGATCGGCATCGTCGAGCGTCACGAAGCTTTTGGGATGTTTGGCGGCCAGAAAGATCTGCGCGGCATTGTCGATGCTGACCGTGTCATCCAGCGGCGCGTGCAGCACCAGAAGCGCCGCGTTCAGCCCGGCGATGGCGGGTTCCAACTGCGTCTGCGCGATATCCTCGACAAATTGCCTGCCGATCCGGAAGGGCCGACCGCCAAGGGTGACATCGGCCACGCCGTCAGCCTCGATCTGTGGCAACGCAGCTTCGAAATGGTGTGAGACATGGCCCGGGTCAGCCGGCGCGCCCAGCGTTACAACGCCCTTGACCGAGGGGATGCCCGCCCGCGCCCGCAATACTGCCGCGCCGCCCAGCGAATGGCCGATCAGCAGGGCGGGTGCCATATTGCGGCCCGCAAGGTACTGCGCGGCAGCCACCAAGTCCTGCACGTTCGAGGTAAAGCTTGTGTTCTCGAACTCGCCTGCCGAATGGCCCAGCCCAGTGAAATCGAACCGCAATACCGCGATCCCCATCATCGCCAGCCGCGCCGCGATCCGCCGTGCCGCCGGGATGTCCTTGGAACAGGTGAAGCAATGGGCAAAAAGGGCTGTGGCAAGCACCGGCCCGTCGGGCAGATCCAGCCGCGCGGCAAGCTGGCTGCCGTCATGTCCGGCGAAAGTGATGCGTTCTGTGGGCATGGGTGTATCCTTTGACATTCCTGAAGAGACTGGCGGTGGCGGTGGTGAATTCCAAGAGGCAACCGCGCTCGTTCACGCCCCTGTGCAAAGCTGTTGAACAGCGGGACCGGGCAAATCCTTGCGCTGGACACCGGGGGTGGGCATCTTCGGAACGGCACTTAACGCTCAGGGCAGATACCGGGCCTGCCGCTATGCGCTTGGCCGACCCAATTGTACCGATCGATGAGATTGGATGATCTTCGCGACATAAGGTTTTAAAAATATGCAGAGAACAATTCTGATCACTGGAGCGTCCACCGGTCTAGGCGTGAGCCTGGCAGTGCAAGCGGCACGGGCCGGACACAAGGTCTACGCCAGCATGCGCAACATGGACAAGCGCGCCGGGCTGGACGCGGCCACTTCTGCGGCTGGCGTGTCCGTCACCTGCCTGCAACTGGATGTTCAGGATGATACCAGCATCGCAGCGGCGGTGGCGAAGATCATCTCGGCAGAGGGGCGGATCGATGTGCTGATCAACAACGCAGGTGCGGGCTATGTCCGCTCGACCGAACAAGCCCTGATGTCAGAGGTCGAATGGGTCATGGATGTGAACTTCACTGGTGTCGTGCGCTGCACCAAGGCGGTGATCCCGCATATGCGGGTGGCACGTAGCGGGCATGTCATCAATATCGGCTCGGTTGGCGGCCTGGTCGGCCAGCCCTTCAACGAAATTTACTGCGCGGCCAAATTTGCCGTCGAAGGCTATACCGAGGCGCTGGCCTGCTACGTGACCCCGCATTTTGGCATCAATTTCACTGTGGTGGAGCCCGGTGGCATCAAGACCGAGTTCGCCAATTCCGTGCTGAAACAGGTCGGCGATACCGGCGGTTTGCTCGACGATGAATATCTGCCCATCCTGCAGGCCTATATCAGCGGGTCGCAGGCGCGAGGCGAGGCGGCCTATCAGACCGCCGATGAGGTGGCAGAGGTGGTGATGCGCTGCATAAGCGCCAATAACCCGCCGATCCGGACCCGCACCTCGGATTGGAGCGAGGAGCTGTGCAGTCTCAAGACCGAATCCGACCCGGATGGCAAGCGATTGCAGGCCAAGGTGATGCAGGGGTTTCTGGGGCTTTAGCATTGCATCATCATTTGTGATGTGTGTGCGAACATTAATTCGTTTTTGTGAAGCTCGGTCCGCGCCTATCTTCTGGTCATCTCATCACCAGAACAGGAGATATGGATATGCACATTTTAAGTACTTGTGAACACACCCACCTCGGCGCGGATCGGGGCAGAACGTTTCTGTGGTCCGTCATCGCCATGGGCGTTGGCATCGCACTGGGCGCCGGGGTTGTCGGCGGCGCGCCGGATCGCTTTGAGCCATCGTCCGAGACCGCGCGGATGACGCCGCAATTGGAAGAATGGCACGGCAATGTGAAGCGATCGCATTGGCCGGATACCCAGTGATTTCAGAAGCGGGCAGGGTGTTGACCTGCCCGCTTACAGCTGTCCCATCAGGGCCGGATCAAATGGATATGTGGTCAGGTTCTCATATCCGTCCTCGGTGATCAGAACCTGATCTTCGAGCTTGATCGAGAAATCGCCGCCAACCTCGCCCACCGCCGCCTCGACACACAGCACCATGCCCGGCTCCAGCGCATAATCGTAGGCACCGGGCACCGCCTTGTCGGGATAGGCCACCAGCGGCCACTCATCGCACAGGCCGACCCCGTGCATGAGGCAGCCGTATTTCTGGGCCTGGTACCGGACGTCCAGCTTATGCGCGTTTGCGGTGAGGTCGGGGATCATAACGCCGGGCTTCAGCATTTCCATGTTGGTCATGATATGTTCATGCGCGTGCTGCATGGCATAGACCATGTCAGGGCGCGGCGGCTCATCCCCGATCCACCATGTCCGGCTGATATCAACGCATATCCCGTAAGAGCCGATCAGGTCAGTATCAAAGGCGATGATCTCATTTTTCTGCGTGACCCGAGGCCCGCATTCCTGAAACCACGGATTGGTGCGCTGACCCGAGGACAGCAAGCGGGTTTCGATCCACTCGCCACCGCGCCTGATGTTTTCGGCGTGCAGCACGGCCCAGATATCATCCTCGCTGGTTTTGCCATCACCCACATTGGCACGCGCGAAATCCTCCATCGCCTGTACGGCGGTCTCGCAGGCGTGGCTGGCGCAGCGCATGGCGAGGATTTCGTCCGGGCCTTTGACGGAGCGCGACTTCTCGGTGACCTCTTCGCCTTCCATGATCTCGAAGCCCTGCGCCTCGAGCGCGCGCAGCCCCTGCAGCATCACCTTGTCCGCCGCCAGCCGCATATTGCCCGGCGCGTGTTCTTCCAGCAGCACCCGCACCTCGTTGGAGAACACATCTGCCGCCACATCCAGCTTGTCGCCCCGGTCGAAATAGAACAGGTCCGCGCCTGAGCGTTGTTCGCGCACCAACGGGTTGAATTTGCTCAGGAAAGGTGAGTTCTTATAGTCCCAGATCACCATGTAACCGTCAGCGCAAAGCAGCACCGCGCGAAACGGGTTGTGGGTGTTCCAGAGCTGCATGTTGGTGCTGTCGGTGGCATAGCGGATGTTGAGCGGGTCAAACATCAGCAACCCGGCATAGCCGCGATCAACAATGTGCTGGGTCAATCGCTTCCAGCGGTGTTCGCGCATACGGGCCAGATCGGGCAGGTGCAGCCCTGCACCCTCCCATTCCGAAAAAGCAAGCTGCGTCGGGCCGATCTCGACCCGGTCCATGTCGTTTGGGGTGCCGTCCCCCAGCGTTGCGCCGCGCGCGGGGTCGATCTTGCGGGTGTCGCGATAATGCGTGTTCACGGTGGCTCTCCCCTTGGCTTGGGCCAGTTGAGCGCAGTTTGTCGCTGCAATCCCGGACGATTGCGACCTGTGGCCATGTCGTTTTTGGGCCGACAGCAGCGTGGCTTGGTGCTAGTTCGCTAACATGACGGCCATTCTTCAGCGCACCATTCCCTATGATCCGCTGACGCCACGGCCCCTGCCGGGCATGGCGCCGTTGCGCATGGAGGACTGGCTGCTGCGCGATGAGGTCTTTGCCGCGCAGATGGCGCAGCGCGCGACGTTGCTGGAGACGCGGCGCAATGATGTTCTGGCAATGGACGAAGCGGCGCGCCCGGCGGCGGAGGAACTGCTCGATCTGGTGTTGAGCCATGCATATCCCGGGGCAGGGCCGCAGGTGACCCGCCCCGATGGCGTGCAGGTTGTCATCGAGCGCGCCGACCCGATGGGCACGCTGGGGCGGCTGGTACAGGAAGATCTGTGCATCCTGCTCAAACAGGGCGACGAGCATGTGCTGACCGGCGCGGTGCTGTGTTTTCCGGCAAGCTGGATGCTGGCCGAGAAATACCAGCGTCCCTTGGTCGTGATCCATGCGCCGGTCGCCCCTTACGACGAGGGCATCGCCAAACGCGTGCAACGCCTGTTCGACGGGGTGCAGCCCGAGCGTCCGCTCTGGCGCTTCAACGCACTCTGGTATGTTGACCCCGAGTTGCATCAGCCGCGCAGCGTGCATGCCCGCCGTGACGCGCCCGAGGCAACAGCCGCAGATTACCTGCGCAGCGAGCGGCAGTGCATCCTGCGTCTGCCGCGGACCCGCGCGGTGGTTTTTTCCATCCACACCTATGTCTTGGCCCGGGCTGACATCGCGCTGACGTAAGAACGCCCCGTCCAATGAACGGGGCGATCTTACAGGCACGAGAGAGACGGTGAGAGAGAGACTACATCACACGAAAAATGATGTTACGCTATCGATCATGCCAGTACTTTTGAAAATCGTGATCGAGCTGGTGAGGGCCAGCACATGGGTGTTGAGGCGGAAATCTTCGCCTTTGATCAAGTTGACCGCCGCCATCGAGACCGCCACGGGGGCCGAGACGAAATAGAGGCAACCGGTCATGCTCCAACTGGTCAGCCGCCGAATGTCGCTATCGGGCTGATCTTCCAGCGCGATCGCCTCCAGTTCGGCGGGCAGGGGCTCGGTCCGAAACGACAGCGCAAGCGCTTCTTCCTCGGACAGTTCGACCAGACCCAGCCTACCGCAACGCGGCGTGTGGGCCGAGACGTAGTCGTAATGGGTCGTCAGGTCTGCGACCTCTTCTTCGATGGGCGCGAACCGCTCGCCATTGTTGACAATGATCTGTTTGCGGTCACGCCCCCGTTTTGGGGAGAGATTTGCAAAGGCTCCCATGAACTGCTCGACGGTTAATGACATGTCCGAGTCGAGCCATTCGATCGACTCGCACGAATTCAGATCCACCATCCGGTACAGCATCACAACCAGGATCAGTTCGGACACGTCCTGATCGTCAAGCTCGGGGGAAACCGGCGTCAGGGCGATGGTGAGACGGGTTTTGTCCTGCATCGTGTCGGCTTGACCCTTGGACTTCAGGCCCGCCACCCGGTCCAGAATTGTCGCGCGTGTTTCCGAGCTCCGCGCGCCGCCATAGGTCAATGTGACCAGGTATTGGCTGGTGACGATGCGCGCCTCTTGCGCGTTCACCAGAGTTTGCCGTTCGACCATATGGCCGTGATCTTCCAACGTTGCGGCCGCGATCCCGCTAAAGCGGTCAAGCGCACCTTCTTCGCTGCCCTGGAATACCAGTCCACCATGATACCTGCCCGTATCTGTCACAGCGCCAACCCTCCACGTGTTTGCGTTCACCAACCAATCTAAAATGCGAAGAGGGAGAAACTGTGACGGTAATTGCCAGATTCGAAGGTAGTCCGGCGCATATAGGCGGATTGATGCCAATCCGGAAACCTGTTCATTTTATGGTGATCAGGCCCGTTCATGAGGGAAATGTGGCGGCATCGTGGCGGGCTTGCGGCGTTCAACCGTCAATGCGTGCGCCCATTATGGCGATGGACTGTTGATAGACAGTGGCCGCGTTCCACTGTTTTATAACGGCGAAATTGGGCTGTCCGGGCTGATAGCCCTTGCCGGATTTCCAGCCTTTTTGGCGTAGAAAGTTTGCAGTCGAGGCCAGCGCGTCCGTCAAGTTGTAAAAATCGACCCGCCCGTCTCCGGTCGCATCGACGCCATAGGTCATGGCATTGCCTGGCAGGAACTGCGTGTGGCCCAGCTCACCATGTTTGGCACCCAAAGTAGCCGGCGTGATCGCGCCCTGGTCGACCAGTTTCAGCGCGCCGATCGCATGCGGGACGAAAAACTCCGAACGGCGGCAATCATAGGCCAGCGTCACGATGGCCGAGACGACCTGACTGTCGCCCATGAAATTGCCGAAACCCGTCTCCATCCCGTGGATCGCCAGCAGCACGCCGCTGGGCACGCCATATTGGCGTTCCAGCGCGGCGTAGAAATTGGGGTTGCGCGCCTTGCGCTTGCGCCCCTGCGCCACGATCGTATCAGCCCCGCGGATCCGCATGAACTTGTCGAGCGAGTATTTGAAGCTTTTCTGATTGCGGTCGGCGGCAATGGTGCGATTGGCATATTGCGCGCCTGCAAGCGCCTGCCGCCCCTTTTTCTTCACGCCGGCTTTGCGGGCCTGCTTGTCGAAATCCTGTTTCCAGGCGTCGAACCCGGCACTTGTATTGCCGCAGCTTGCGGCATGCGCCCCAAGCGGCGCGGCAAGCGACAGTATGAGGGCAAGGCAGGTCAGGGATCGCATGGCAGGCTCACTCTTGGATCAAAGGGGCAGACAGGGTCACGGCATTGTCGGGGCGATGATGTGCAACGCCTGCAGGGCCGCACCCGGCTCGATCCCCGGCAGCGTGGTTTCAAAGAATTGCTCCATCGAGCCGTCTTCATAAAGTCCCGCGATCACCCGGTCGACAAACAGGCGGAAGTCGGCATCGCCCCGGGTCAGTGCCAGCCCGTGTTTCTCGATGGTAAGAATCTGGTCGGACATCTTGAATTTATCCTGCATCTCGCCGCCCGCGAAATTGACCAGCATGATGCTCTGATCGGCGAAATAGGCGTCGATCTCGCCGTCGCCCATCGCCTTGAACCCGGCCTGATGCGAGACGAAGGGCACCATTTCGGCCTCGATACCGGCCTGTTCGAAGGACGCGCGCACCGCGCGTTCGGTGGTGGTCGCGCCGCGCATGCCAACCTTCTTGCCCGCCAGATCGCTCAGGTTTTCGCCGCCATCCTTCGGCAGCAGCAGCGCGGTACCGTCCACATATGTCGGGACCGAGAAATCGACCTTTTCGCGCCGCTCCAGCGTTATCGTGGCCGCGCCGCAGAGGATATCGATCTCGCCACTGGCAATCCTGTCGAACCGGTCCTTGGTGTCGACTGCGATATAGGTCGCGTTGAGATTGTCGAGTTCCAGCTCGTTGGCCAGGCTTTGCGCGATCCGGTCACAGATCAGCACGGAATAGCCTGCGGGTTGTTCTTCGGCGTTGATATAAGACAGCGGGACCGCATCGGCGCGAAAACCGATGTTGAATTGCCCGGTCTCGCGGACACGGTCCAGTGTCTGGGCCGGGGCGGCGGTCGCAAATGTGGTGGCCAGGGCAAAACTTGTGAGAAGAAAACGCATCAAATGATCCAATCTGGTTATTTGAGAAGGACGATAGCGGGCGTTGCCACAACCCTAAAGGGGAAATGCGCGCGATCTCATCCGCCAGCTTTTACAACGCGCGTTGCAGATCCTCAGCTGTCAGAACTGGTTGAATTTCGATGGCAGCGTCAAGCGCCGCAAACAGCGGCTCGTTGATGACCGGCATGCGGGCCTGATCCGATTCCTCGAATATAACGATGCCCATGCGCTTTCCGTCTTCCAGAGCAAAATAAGAAGCTTCGGCCTTCACCTCCTGGACCAGATTGGCAATCGCCTTGCCCAGGGTTCCGTCCTTTTCGACCTGGTTGCCCTTTTCAACCGGAATCGTGAATTTCAACATCAGGCGCATGGCGTTTTCCTCTTATCGATCCGAGCGTATTCCGAGCAGAGTGCACTTGTCGGTCGGATCCAACCTCGGGCCGCATCGCTGGCAGGTCAAGCTGCAAAGCCAACTGGGCGGGCAACAAAAAAGGGCACCCTCAAGGGGTGCCCATTGTCTGTTCCGCGATCTTTCGATCAGCAGCTGTAATACATGCCGTATTCAACCGGGTGCGGGGTGTGCTCGTAGGTTTCGACCTCTTCCATCTTGAGCTCGATATAGCCTTCGATCTGGCTCTTGGTGAACACGTCGCCCTGCAGCAGGAAGTCATGATCGGATGCCAGAGCTTCCAGAGCCTCACGCAGCGACCCGCAGACGGTCGGGATGCCGGCGAGTTCCTCGGCGGGCAGATCGTAAAGGTTCTTGTCCATTGCCTCGCCCGGATCGATCTTGTTCTTGATGCCGTCCAGACCGGCCATCAGCAGCGCCGCAAACGCCAGATAGGGGTTTGCCGCCGGATCGGGGAAACGGGCCTCGACGCGCTTGGCTTTCGGGCTTTCGGTCCACGGAATACGCACGCAACCCGAGCGGTTTCGGGCCGAGTAGGCGCGCAGAACCGGGGCTTCAAAGCCCGGGATCAGACGCTTGTAGCTGTTGGTCGCCGGGTTGGTGAAGGCGTTCAGGGTCTTGGCGTGTTTCAGGACACCACCGATGAACCACAGCGCTTCGTCCGACAGATCAGCGTATTTGTCGCCTGCAAAGAGCGGCTTGCCCTCTTTCCAGATCGACATGTTCACATGCATGCCGGTGCCGTTGTCGCCTGCGATCGGCTTCGGCATGAAAGTCGCCGATTTGCCATAGGCATGCGCCACGTTGTGGATCACGTATTTGTATTTCTGCAGCTCGTCGGCCTGTTTGGTCAGGCTGTCAAAGATCAGGCCCAACTCGTGCTGACAGGACGCCACCTCGTGGTGGTGCTTGTCGACCTTCATACCCAGACGCTTCATGGTGCTGAGCATTTCCGAACGCAGGTCCTGGCTTTCGTCGACCGGGTTGACCGGGAAATAACCGCCCTTGACGCCGGGACGATGGCCCATATTGCCCATCTCATACTCGGTGTCGGTGTTCCAGGACGCGTCGGTTGCGTCGACCTCGTAGGACACCTTGTTGATCGAGTTCGAGAAGCGTACGTCGTCAAACAGGAAGAATTCAGCCTCGGGGCCCATATAGGCCACATCGCCGATGCCGGAGGCCTTCAGATAGGCTTCGGCCTTCTGCGCGGTGCCGCGCGGGTCGCGATCATAGGCTTCGCCAGTGTCTGGCTCGACGACCGAGCAATGCACGCAAATGGTCTTTTCCGCGTAGAACGGATCGACATAGGCGCTTTCGGTGTCGACCATCAGCTTCATGTCCGAGGCTTCGATCGATTTCCAGCCAGCGATGGACGAGCCGTCGAACATGAAGCCTTCTTCGAGGAAGTCGTCATCGACCTGATCGGCCATCAGCGTCACGTGCTGCAGCTTGCCACGCGGGTCGGTAAAGCGGATGTCGACGTATTCTGCGTCCTCATCCCGGATCAGCTGAAGAACTGCGTCCTTGCTCATTCTCTTGGGTCCTCTGATTGGAAGATATGTGTTGGGTTACAGTGCGTCCGACCCGGTCTCGCCGGTGCGGATGCGAATGGCTTGTTCGACGGGGCTGACAAAAATCTTGCCGTCGCCGATCTTGTCTGTTTTGGCGGCGCCCACGATGGCCTCGATGGCGGCTTCGACCTGATCGTCGTCCAGGACCACGTCGATTTTCACCTTTGGCAGGAAATCCACGACATATTCAGCGCCACGATAGAGCTCTGTATGCCCTTTCTGACGGCCAAAGCCCTTGACCTCGATCACGCTCAGACCCTGAACGCCCACGTCCTGCAGCGCTTCCTTTACCTCATCGAGTTTGAAAGGCTTGATGATGGCCTCGATCTTTTTCATTGGCGGAGCCTCCCTGAAATCTTGTCAGTCCGGCTCAGATCATGTCTGAATAAGGGCCACAATCCGATAGTGGCGCCGGGACTGCTGGAACGAGGCGATTTCTATCGCCCGGTGAAAAAATAGGCAAGTTGCATAAAAATTGCGCAATTTTGAATCGCGAGGGATTTTCCATGACCGAATTGCTGACCGCCGCCCAAATGCGGGCCATCGAAAAAGCGGCCATTGACAGCGGTGATATCACCGGGCTGGAGCTGATGGAGCGGGCCGGGCAGGGGGTGGTCGAGGCGATTTTTGAGGAATGGCCGGAACTGGCCGAAACCGCTGGTCGGGCGGTGGTGCTATGCGGCCCCGGCAACAACGGCGGCGACGGGTTCGTCGTGGCGCGGTTGCTGAAGGAGCGGGGTTGGGAGGTGGAGGTGTTTCTCTACGGTGATCCCGAGAAACTGCCGCCGGATGCGCGGGTGAACTATGAGCGGTGGGGCGAGATTGGCGACGTAGGACGTGTTGATCTTGCAATGGACGTACTTCAACCAGTTTGGCCCGAGTCGATGCTTATCATTGATGCTTTGTTTGGAACGGGATTGACCCGCCCTCTTTCAAGACAACTCGCGGAGAATTTGGACCGGATACAAGGGATATTTTACGAACGCCGCTTGGTTTCGGTTGATATCCTATCCGGTGTCTGCGCCGATAGCGGCTTAGCTCTGCATTCGGATGCAGGGGTTGCGGGCTCCGGAAATCGAATTGAGGCTGATCTGACCGTCACATTTCAACAACCAAAGCTTGGACATTTCTTAAACGAAGGACCATTGCTTTGCGGCAAACTCAAGGTTGCAGGCATTGGCCTCGATGATTGGCGCGATCAATGGTACAGCCTAGAGCGCCCGGCACTTGTGAGGCTATGCACGAAGCGTGTCGAGGGAAGCGATCAAATTTCCAAACCCAGTTGGGAGCACTTGCACAAGTATTCTCATGGCCACGCCCTGATCCTCTCCGGCAGCGCTGGCAAAACCGGCGCAGCACGGTTGGCGGCACGGGGCGCGCTGCGGATTGGGGCGGGGCTGGTGACGCTGGGGGTGTCGCCCTCGGCGCAGATGGAGGTGGCGAGCCAGATTACGTCGCTAATGCTCCGGCGGATCGAGGGAAACGAAGGGTTGTCCGAACTGCTGTCCGATGCGCGGTTGAACGCGCTCTGTCTGGGGCCGGGGCTTGGGCTGGACCGGGCACGCGATCTGGTGCCGCTGGCGCTGAATACCGTGCGCGCCACTGTTCTGGATGCGGATGCGCTGTCAGCCTTTGCCGATGCACCGGGCGAATTGTTCGGAATGCTCCATGAAACCTGCGTCCTGACCCCACATGGCGGCGAGTTTGCGCGGCTGTTTCCCGACCTCGCCGAAAAGTTGAACTCTGTGCCCACCAAAGGTCCGGCCTATTCCAAGGTGGATGCCACCCGAGAGGCGGCAAAGCGGGCGGGGTGCGTGGTGCTCTTCAAAGGGCCTGACACGGTGATTGCGGCACCGGATGGGCGATGTTCCGTCAATTCCGCCCATTACGAGCGCGCCGCGCCTTGGCTCGCCACGGCCGGGTCGGGCGACGTATTGGCGGGGTTTATCACCGGATTGCTGGCACGGGGATTCGCACCGATGCAGGCAGCAGAGACGGGAGCGTGGCTGCATGTGGAATGCGCGCGACACTTCGGACCCGGCCTGATTGCAGAGGATCTGCCAGAGCAATTGCCAGCGGTGTTTCGAGAGCTTGGCCTTTAGGCGGCGTGGCTGAGTGTTGCGCCGGACGGTTCGGACGCCAGTTCCAACCCGCCTGCATAAAGTACATGGGGCGCATCGAACGCGATTTCGTAGAGCACCATTTCGCGAATGCCCAGATCACGGATGAACTCTCCGTCAAGCAGGGCATCGGCGCGCACCATGGCGCGATCTGCATTGAACAGCGCTTGCGCGCGCCAGTCGCGGATCAGCACTTTCTGCCCGGCGGGCAGCACCAGATCCTGTTCGGGCCTTGTGTCACCAAGGGAGCCTGCGGCAAAGGAGATCGCACGGCAGCGGCAGGTGGTCCGCCGAACGCCACGCACCAGAACAAAGCCGCGATCCCGCGAGACGATCCGGTCGCCCTTGGCCAGCTTTTCGATCATGCGCTCGCCCCGCTGCGTCATCACAACGGTCCCGGACAGAAACCCCGTTTCGATCCTTGCCTCTGCCTGAAGGCGGTGCGGGGTTGGTTGTTCCGAACTGTGGTCGACACTGGTCTGGGTCATGGCACTCTCACTCAAAGGCTTGTGCCATTGTGCCGATGGGAATGTGGCGAAAACGTGAGGCTGGGGCGGCATTTTCTTAGCCGCCGACCGTGTCGACCCCGTGCTGCAGCCGCGGAAAAGGGCGAGCGGACAGTCCGGGCCGTCGCAACACAGGAAACCCGATAGCGGCATCCGGAACGCCGCTGTCAGGTGCCTTGCACCGCCTTGTCAGTTGCTTTGGGGCGCGCCACGATATTCGTCCACAATACCGCAAGGTCATCGGGGTGGCGGGATTGAAAGCGGGGTGCCAGCGCCAATCCATCCAGGTCCGTTCGCGCAACGGGATCCATCAGCGGACGCTCCAGAATAAGCTCGTACCCGGCGGCCTCAACCATCGCGACGTAGTCCGAATGACGCAGTCGATTGGTATAGTCCTGCGGGTTCAGGCACAAAAGCCTCCAGATCGCATCGCTGTAACGCAGAAAATCGACGCGGCTCAGTCGGGCATCTCTGTGGGCGCGATGATCGGAATGGTCGATGCCGTGGGAAATGACACCTCCGGGACGCAGGATCTCACGGCTCTGCTCCAGCAAGTCCACGATGACTGATGGCGGAACATGTTCGAGTACCGTGTGGCTTATGATGGCATCGACGCGGACATTCATTGTGTTGAGTGTGGCCTGAACCCGATACGTCATTCCCAATTCATCCAGCGCTTTGTCGACAGGTGCATCTTGGGGATAGGAAAGGGTTTCCTCTATTTTTTCGACGCTTGTCCCCAGGCGTTCAGCCAAGTCGGTGCGGCGCAATATCAGGAAATCAACCGCCGCCTTGAGTGTTTCCCGGTCGAGCAGCGGGTGCGCATCCGTAAGGATGATTTGCCGGGCTCCTGCCAAACGCAGCATGAGGGGAATCACCGGATACCAGCCTGTTCCAAGCTCAAGAATTGTGCTGTCCCGCAGGTCAAGGCCCGCTTCGCTCAGGAAGGCAATTTGGTCAAAGCCACCTGAATAAACCGATTGCTCGTGGATCTGATGCGTCTTGCCGGCGATGCGCCTCTTAAGAGCGCGAAGCCTTTGCTGAAAGGGCAACATCGCAGTAACAGTATTCTTTGCACAATCGACTTGCCACATTTTCAAAAACCCAAAGCCGTCAAGACACCATGCAACACGCCAACCGAGCAATTCCGCCAAGCTTTTTTGGAATTCGGCTCACCCGGTTTGTCACCTGCTCGTGGTGCCTTCCGACTTGACCTTTTACCTGCGCAGACGATCACCTGAACATGGATAGCGCCTGAGGGCGCTTACGTCCATGTGGTGAATGTTGCGGCACTATCAGATCTGTTCTGTCGAAATCCGAGTCGTGGAATTCCGCAAAGAGCTATGTTGGCGATCCGAGTATTGGTTTGGATGTCGCTCGATAAATATGAGCCATTTGGGGTTGTTCGAAGATTTTTGGATAATGCCCCAAACATCGATGAGATGTGCACTCTGATAGAACGTTGCCACGCGTTGTTGTCGAAGTCGTTCGGAATGCGGCGCTCCGAGTGTGGCGACCTGTGCTCCTTTGAAAACCATGCCGAGTTACTTCCCGGTAGCGAGACAAGGTTTACCCGGTTCATCAGTGATAAGTTTCGCTTTGCAAACGACGTCGTGCCCAACATTCCAGCCGAATACTTTGCAACCTTTGCGCCAATTTTTTGCAAACGTCGAACGGATCATTGCTGCAGGTGATTAATCGCCAGAAATTATCATAAAGACTTGTGTAAGCACTTGAGTTATTTGAGTTAAGTATTGCATTGAGAGAGCCTCGAACCACCAACCTTGTCCTTACGAAGAACCTGCTCCCCCAGCTGAGGTACAGCGGCACCCAACAAATGAACGTTCCATATCCCAAAATCTAACTACAGAATCACCGAGGGGTGCCGTACGTGAAAAGGGGGCGGTCTTGGCGAAGTACCCTCTGACTTTCAAAAACGAGGGGTAGCTCTGGCCGATTATGATGTTCTGGGCACATTGAGTGCTATGTGAGCAGACGTGAACTATGATTGTCAGAAGCGAAAGATCCTCATTTCCTCGAAAGAGCTCAAAGTCAATGATAATTGGGGAGATAATCTGATCAAAAAATCCATAATGTATTGAAAATATTTCGTATTTTTTGGTGCGGGTGAGAGGACTCGAACCTCCACGCCTAGGCGCCAGAACCTAAATCTGGTGCGTCTACCAATTCCGCCACACCCGCAACCGCGCCGGCCCATGGCCGCGCTGTGCGGCGGTGCATAGCAAAGGTTGAAACCGAGTGCGAGAGAAAAACGCTCCCTGTCGCACCGGTTTCAAATCTCGTTGGCTGTGCGCTGTCGGACTAAGGGTGATCTTCAGTAGTCCGACACCAGCAGATGGGTGGGTGAGACATCCTCGTCAACATCGGAGAAGCGCGAGATCGGGGCTTCAAACACGTTATCGGTCCTGTCGTCATTGACGGTCGAGACCTCGCCGATCAGGCAATCGCCGCCTTCGGCCCAGAAGGCGTGCCAGATGCCGGGCAGCAGCGTCACGCTCTGGCCGGGTTTCAGCCGCAGCAAACCACCGGGATCGAGCGTGACCATTGCCCCGTCCGAGGGCACGGTGACCTGTGCGTTCCGATCGATCGCGCCAGCCGTGTCAGGTGCCCAGAGTTCCAGCACCAGATCGCCGCCGCCGCGGTTTATGATGTCCTCGGCCTTGATGTTGTGGCGGTGCATCGGTGACAGCTGCTTGTCGCGAGAGATCATGATCTTTTCGGCGTAAAGCATGCCCTTGCCCGCGGCCAGATCTTCGACAGCGCCGTTGCGAGTGGTGAACAGGAACAGGCCCAACTCATGGAACCGGCCCTCGCCATAATCGGTAATGTCCCAGCCCAGTCCGCGATCCCGGATCAGTGCGGCCTCGTCGCGGCGCAATTGCTCGGGTTGCCAAAAGGCAAACGGGGGAAGGATGACGCCGTGCTGGCGCATGAATCCGTCACCTTCGGCGAGGATGTCATTGATCTCGGAACGTTTCATGGTTTGGCCTTTGGCAATCAATCGGTCAGTTCATTGGCCCAGGGCGGGTTTGCGCCTGCGCGAGAGACGGTCACCGCCGCCGCTTGGGCGGCGAAGGAAAGGCAGGACTTGAGATTGTCTTCGCTGGCGGTTTGCAATCTGTGCCGCTCCAGCAGGCCAAGGTCCTGCGCCTTGGCCAGAAAACCTGCGTTGAACGTATCACCTGCACCCACCGTATCCACTACGGCGACCTTGCGGGCAGCAGCGCTGACCGGCTCGATGCCGGCTCGCAAGGCAGTGGCTCCGGCGCTGCCACGGGTCAGCAGGATCAGCGCGGGGCCTGCTTTCAGAAGCGCCTGCGCCCGGGTCAGGTCGTCGGGCAGTTCTGGTAGCAACCAGGCAAGATCTTCGTCTGAGACCTTGATCAGGTCTGCTGCCCCGATCAGGCGCATCAACCTCTCCCGGTAGCTTTCGGCATCGCTGACAAAGCCCGGGCGAATATTGGGGTCGACCATGATGGTGCGCTTTCCGGCTTCGCGCTGGGCCAAGGCCACGAGGCTGTCGCAGAAAGGCGGGTTGCACAGGCTGATGCCACCAAAGAACAGTGTGTCGACCCGGTCCGGAATGTCAGGCAAGTCTTGCGCCGTGATCCCGCGCCCGGCCGAGTTCTCGTCATGAAAGCTGTAGCTGGCCTGCCCATCCCTGAGCTGTACGAAGGCCAGCGTGGTCGGACGATCGCTGACAACCGCAAATTGGGTGTCCACCCGGCTTTGGCGCAACCCGTCGCGCAGCATCTCGCCCCAGAAATCGCTGGACAACCCGGTCAACAGACCGGTTTCGATGCCAAGACGCCCCAGTGCAATGGCAGTGTTGAACACGGCCCCGCCGCAATGGGGGGCAAAAGCCTCTGCGCCAGTGTCAGTCCGGACAGGAAGCATGTCGATCAGGGCTTCGCCACAGCAAATTATCATGCGGGTTCTTTCAGGCTTTGGATGATTGCGCTAACGTTTGGTGTATTTTCGCCGATTTCTCAAGCAATTTGATCGCGACTACCGGGATAAAACCGCAAATAATCGCCGATTGCACAGGTCATCCGAAATATGTGGACCCCGCGCAGGTCGCGGAACTTGACCGAGATTGACACTGCGGCAATATGCGGTCTCTGGTTAGCGTTACGATGAAGTATCAGGATAATATCAACCGGAGGCGCGGCCCCCCCGACTGGGCGACCAGACCGCCGTATTAGGCCAATGAAAACAATAGTTACCTTCGATCCCAACAGGGCGTTCTTTCAACTTCCGTTTATGGGTGATTCTCATGAAATCTAAACTCAGGGCCGTATCCCTCACGGCGCTTACTGCATCCGCTCTTGCCGCACCTGCTGCAGCCGAGCTGAAATACGAAAACAACTCGGGCGGATATGTCCTGCTTTATGGGCAGCTAAACCCGGCCATCATCTCGGTCGATGACGGCGAAGAGACCGAGACAAATGTGCGCGACTACGACGCCTCGAACAGCAGGGTCGGCCTGCGCGTGCACCAGCCCTACGGTGCCAACACCTTCGGGTTCAAGTTTGAAGCCGCTTTGGGGCTTCCGAATTCGACTGAGACCAGTCAGCTTGGCGATGATTTCAGTGGTTGGACCCGCGAAGATATCCGCTTTGTCGATTTCTGGCTCGAAGGCGACTGGGGTAAGGTTTCGGCCGGTCAGGGCAGCATGGTTGCAGATGGCGCGGCCGAACAGGACCTGTCTTTAGTCGGGATCGCGCTTTATGCCTATACGGCGGATTCCAATGCCAGCTTCTTCTTTCGCGATTCTGCCGGTGCGCTGACCGGGCCGACCGTGGCCGGCACCACGGATGATTTCGACGGTTCGCGCCGTGCCCGTATCCGCTATGACACGCCGTCCTTCAACGGTTTCACCTTTGGTGCCGCCTGGGGTCGCAACGTTCTGGCTGATGATGACGACCGCGATTATTACGATGTTGGCGCTTATTACTCGAACGAGTTCGCGGGCGCCAAACTGGATGCCGGGCTGGCCTATCAGGTCCGCGACGGGGATGGCAGCGCCAAGCGTCAGGATGTGATCGGTTCGGCCTCGGTGCTGCTGGAGAGCGGGCTGAGCTTTACCGTGGCCGCCGGTACCCGCGACGTCGACTCCGATGCGGACACCGATCCGAACTACTACTATGCCAAGATCGCCTATGAAACCGAGGACTGGCTGCCAAATGTCGGCAAGACCGGCATTGGTGTGCACTACTGGGACGGGTCCGACTTCAGTGTCGATGGCTCTGATTCCAGCGTCTGGGGCTTGGGTGTGGTGCAGCGGATCGACAGCGTGAACGTTGATACCTACCTGACCTATCAGAACTATGCCTACGAGGATTCAAACGACGATTATGACGACCTCTCCACCGTCGTTCTGGGCGCGCGCTGGAAATTCTGAACCGCGATCGGATCGCGCAAAGGTAGGCCGCTGCGGGAAACCGGGCGGCCTGTTACATTTCGCAGGGCAAATCCCGACCGATGCGCCAGATGGCTCTTGCACAGGCGGGGCAGGGCCAATAGAAGGCGTCAAATTTGCCAGGCGCGCCAGGGTTGCGCGCCCCAACCTCATGGGGATACCAGATGCAGGTCACCGAGACTCTGAACGAAGGTCTGAAACGCGGCTATAACATCGTCGTCAGCGCCGCCGAGCTGGACGACAAGGTCAATGAAAAGCTGACCGAGGCACAGCCGGAAGTCGAGATGAAGGGATTTCGCAAGGGCAAGGTGCCGATGGCGCTGCTTAAAAAGCAGTTCGGCCAGCGTCTGCTGGGCGAGGCGATGCAGGAAACCATCGACGGCGCGATGAACCAGCATTTCGAGGATAGCGGTGAACGCCCCGCGCTTCAGCCAGAGGTCAAGATGACCAACGAGGAGTGGAAAGAGGGCGACGACGTGCATGTCGAAATGTCCTATGAGGCGCTGCCCGAGATTCCCGAGGTCGACCTGAAATCCGTCGAGCTGGAAAAGCTGGTGGTCAAGGCCGATGACGCCGCCGTAGACGAGGCGCTGGGCAACCTGGCCGAGAACGCGCAGGATTTCAAAGCCCGCAAGAAAGGCTCCAAAGCCAAGGATGGCGATCAGGTCGTGATGGATTTTGTCGGCAAGGTCGACGGTGAAGCCTTCGAGGGCGGCGCGGGCGAGGATTACCCGCTGACTCTGGGCTCCAACAGCTTCATCCCGGGCTTCGAAGAGCAGTTGGTCGGATCCAAAGCCGGTGAGGAAAAAGACGTCACCGTAACCTTCCCCGAAGAGTATCAGGCCGAGCATCTGGCCGGTAAGGAAGCCGTGTTCACCTGCACCATCAAAGAGGTAAAGGAACCGGTCGCCGCCGAGATCAACGACGAGCTGGCAACCAAGTTCGGCGCCGATGATCTGGCCGCGCTGAAGTCCCAGATATCGGAGCGTCTGGAAGCGGAATATAGCGGTGCCGCGCGCGCGGTGATGAAGCGTGGCCTGCTGGACAAGCTGGACACTCTGGTCGAATTCGATCTGCCGCCGACCCTGGTCGAGGCCGAGGCCAAGCAGATCGCCCACCAGCTGTGGCACGAGGAAAACCCCGAAGTCGAAGGCCATGATCACGACGAGATCGAGCCGACCGATGAACACAACAAGCTGGCCTCGCGCCGCGTGCGTCTGGGTCTATTGCTCGCCGAGCTGGGCAAAAAGGCCGAGGTCGAAGTGACCGACGCCGAGATGAGCCAGGCGGTGATGGCGCAGGCGCGTCAGTACCCGGGGCAGGAGCGTCAGTTCTTCGAGTTCGTACAGCAGAACCCGCAGATGCAGCAGCAACTGCGCGCGCCGATCTTCGAAGACAAGGTCGTGGACTATGTCTTTGAGCTTGCACAGGTCAGCGATAAAGAAGTTGGCAAGGACGATCTACAAAAGGCCGTCGAGGCGCTTGAGGACGAGTGAACCTCGTCAACCCTGAGTGATAGTGCGAAGAGCCGCCCCAATCTCGGGGCGGCTCTTTCCGTTCGCGTGTGAGTGGCGAGACGGTGTGACTTAGGCGCCTTTGGCCAGAACGCGGTCCGCGCTTGAGCGCATTGCGTTCTTTTGTTCGCTGGACAAGGTGCCAGACAGAGCGTCCATCAATCTCAGGGCTGCTTGGCGTTCGCTTTCGGTGGTCGCGTCGTCAAGCTGCTCAAAAAGATAGTTCTCAAGCTGGCTGCGCGGCAGGCTGTCCTTGTTTGCGGCTGTAGGGGAAAATGCCTTTTCAGGCTCGGGGGCTTTGGCACCGAATTTGGACAATGCCGCTTCTTCATCGATGAAGACGTCGTGGTTGATCCCCGAAAATTCGCGAACGCGGCTGATCCGTTCTTCCGAACAATCCAGCAGGGCGGCAAGTGCCGGTACCTTGCCCATGCCGACCTTCTTGCCGACATAGCCGTATGGAGCATTGTCGGACCGTTTCAGAACGCGGTCCATCACCGGATCGATGACCGTCACAATGTCCTTGATCCCCGATTGTCGCGCAAATTCAAGCGAGCCAATCATCAACTCACACGTGGCATAGGAGACAGAGTTGCGATCCTTGCCGCGGGTCAAGCGGTTCGTATCGACGCAGAAGCGGGTCGATTCCCAGACCGACGCGCTGCGAATCGGCGGTTCACCATCTAGGATCGCGGAAAACACATCCGAAAGCATGTGCGGGCCAGTAGTCTGCAGCGCACGCACGCACGAGACGACATTGCCATCGTCATCCAGGCCAACGACATATGCCGGATCGAGATGATCGAAATCGTCGATCTCTTTACCGTCTTCCACATTCACTTCCCATCCCAGGCGTCCCCCAAAGACGCGTGCACGGAGCTGGTACATGTCATCCAGGATGTTCGTGAACAGGTGTTTGTTTAAAGCATCTATTACCAGTATCATGGTTTCCCCCTTGGCGAGTGGTTATGTAAATTGATAGTTACCCAACACGACGCCCAGCACTATTCGGGGATTCCCGTAGTGTTCGAACTTTTTAGTTTAGTTGAGAAAGCTCGCTTCTAGCTGGGGTAGATTAAACCTGTTGCAATCGCCCGACCGACCGCCTGTGGCGTCGTCAGAGCGCACAGTTTTTCGCGACTGGACCGTAGGTGCACTTCAACGGTTCGGTGGGAAATCGAAAGAATGTCCCCGATATCCTGCTGTGATTTACCAGCAGCGACCCACTGAAGTATTTCAACTTCGCGCGAGGACAGGGAGGGGTGGTAGAGGATACGGCTCAGCTCATCCGAATGCATGACCGAGTCGTGGATGTGGACCGCCATGGATTGCAAGTCGCCAATGACATTGCCGACCACCTTTTTCCATTGATCCTTGCTGCAGTCGCGAGTGACACTTAGCAACCCGATATCGCCAAATGGACCGCGCACGGGAACGGTCAGCCCTTGGTCGCCAATCCCGAAATCCGAAGCATCCTGGAACACATGCTGAAATTCCCTGCTGCGCTCTAGCCTGCTCCAGTCGACCGGGGCAATGCTGCGCTGGCTCATGTGCAGGGTCGGATCAATCAGCTGAAACTGCTGCTCCTCATAGTGCGTTTTCCACTCGTCCCCATAGGTGACGTGGCCGTGGATCGTGCCAGCGGCAGGGTTCATGCCAGCATAAGCTGCATGGTCCATTTCGAACTGGTCGCACAATTGCTGCAGAAACTCTTCGTATTGAGAGTCCACATCAGGTGCCGCCCCGAGATCGATCAGCTTCACCGCATGTCCCCTTTCAAGCGGGCGGCGGTCCCCGATCGTCACTTGGCTTCGTCAAACCGCCTTACAGGTGCATCTTGCGTCAATGTGCGCACAAAGGACAAGACTGCATGTTTATGTGCAGGCTTTAGACTGCGATAGATTGACAACATTTCAACCGCATCATGCTCTTTCAGGAAGCAGAATTCGTCGGTTGGTGCAGTTTTGTCACCAGTTTCGGGGTCTGAGGCCCGAATCCCAACGAAAAAGTGGCTTATATGCACACCCAATGCCTCGGCAATCGCCCAAAGGCGCGATGCGCTCACCCGGTTGGCACCGGATTCGTATTTTTGTACCTGCTGGAACCTGACGCCGATGGATTTCCCCAAATCCGCCTGACTGACCCCCATAGCTACACGACGGGCCCGAATCCTCTGGCCCACGACAAAATCAACAGTCTCCACCTCGACACCTACTAAACCTATTACGTTTCCCCTCAGAACCGGCGCCAGCCAAAAAAACAAAGCCGAACCGGTCAACGAAGGTAACTCTGCATTATTGATTGTTATCAATCAACTATTTTCAGTTTTAAGTTGTCGATATGATAACGTAGACGTGATCTTGTGGCTGTTCAGTCGCATGTTTTGGCAACAATCGCTTTGAATGGCGAGTATTGACGAGGGAGATCGACATGATGAACAAATTGGTGGCCGAGTTTATCGGGACATTCTGGCTGGTTCTGGGCGGTTGCGGTAGTGCCGTACTGGCAGCAGGGGTCGCTGATGTGGGAATCGGTTGGCTCGGGGTTGCATTTGCCTTCGGCCTGACGGTGCTAACGATGGCCTATACGGTCGGTCACATTTCGGGCGGGCATTTCAATCCGGCGGTAACACTGGGTCTGGTGCTCGGCGGACGGCATGAGGGCAAGGAGTTGCTGCCTTATTGGGTCGCGCAGGTGCTGGGCGCGATCGTTGCGGCGCTGGTACTCTACATCATCGCTTCCGGCCAAGCCGGATTTGAGGGTGTCGGCGGCTTTGCTTCGAACGGCTATGGCGAGGCCTCGCCGCAAGGTTATGGATTGATGGCCGCACTGGTCACAGAGATCGTGATGACCGCGTTTTTTCTGATCATCATTCTCGGCGCCACTTCCAAGGGCGCGCCGGTAGGTTTCGCGCCGCTCGCCATCGGATTGGGCCTGACACTGATCCACCTGATCTCGATCCCGGTGACCAACACCTCGGTCAACCCGGCGCGTTCGACTGGGGTTGCCTTATTTGCGGATGGTCCGGCCTTGTCTCAGTTGTGGCTGTTTTGGGTGGCTCCCTTGATTGGAGCCGTGGTTGGTGCCCTTATTTGGAAGCTTCTTTCGACAGACGACGCGACCGAAGAAGGTTTCTAAATTGGTTTCCGCGCCGCTATGACGGCGCGGATCACCATTAGTTCTTGGGCTGGACCAGCCCGGTTTCCACCAGCATTCCAGCACGCTTGGCCTCGGGCCAGTAACCCTTGGCATAAAGGCGGATCGCGTAGGTCTCATCGCCATTCGACAGCAGCCACGCTCCGCGCAGGTATTTTCCGGCAAATTCCAGATTGGTATCTGCGTCCAGCAACCCGTTCGCCGAACCTTTGTATCCCATCGAGCGGGCTGTGGCGGGCAGGATCTGCAACAACCCATAATAAGGCCGGTTCACCGCCCAGGGACGGTGGGTGCTTTCGCGAATGGCAAGCTTGTGCACCAGTTCGCGCGGCATTTCATAGTGATCGGCCCATTTGTTGATCGAGGCGCGCAGTTCCGGCGTCTCGTTCGGGTAAAGCGGCGGATCGAATGGCTCGGGCCGTTCGGTGCCGCGGGCCCGGTCGCCGCAGGCGGTCAGCAGGGCAGATGCTGCGAGCATCGCGATGGCGGTTCGGCGAGTTATCTGTGGCATTGCGGCCTCCTGTTCGGGATTAGAGTAGCGCCGGTTCCAGACGGGGGAAACTCCGACTAAGGCCGACTTCGCTGTTTCCCGCCGGTTTTGGAGCAGGGGAGGCGGCTCAACAAAAAATGCCGCGCAGGTTTGAAACCGCGCGGCATTGAGATTTGTCAAAGCCCAAAGACTCAGCTGGTGCTGTCGTCCTCGGCGGGCGCTTCGGCTTCGGCGTCAGCAACCAGGTCCTCGTCTTCCGACGCGGCAGAGCCGATATCGTCAAAGAGCTCGGAGATTTCGAACTCGGCCTCGGCTTCTTCTTCGGCCGCCAGTTCCTGAATCGACTTGCCCGAGGCCTGCAGTTCAGCCTCTTCCTGCGAACGTGCGACGTTCAGCTTGATCGAGGCCTCGACCTCGGGGTGCAGGATCACGGCAACTGTGTGGACACCCAGTTCCTTGATCGGTGCAATCAGTGCGATCTGCTTCTTGTCGACGGTGAAACCGTCGGCAGTGGCCGCATCGGCGGCATCGCGGGGCGTGACCGAGCCGTAAAGTGCGCCGGCGTCGGAAGCCGAGCGGATTACGATGAACTGCTGACCATCAAGCTTTTCGGCCAGAGCATCGGCTTCTTTCTTAGTCTCCAGGTTGCGCGCTTCAAGCTGTGCTTTCTGGGCTTCAAAAGAATCGATATTGGCTTGGGACGCGCTCAGGGCTTTGCCTTGGGGCAGCAGGAAGTTGCGGGCAAAGCCGGGCTTGACGTCAACGACGTCGCCCATCTGGCCAAGCTTGGCAACACGTTCCAGAAGGATAACTTGCATATCAGTTTCTCCTTACTTCACGGCGTAGGGCAGCAGCGCCAGGAAACGGGCGCGCTTGATGGCACGGGCCAGTTCACGCTGCTTCTTGGCCGAAACGGCGGTGATACGGGACGGCACGATCTTGCCACGCTCAGAGATGTAGCGTTGCAGCAGACGGGTGTCCTTATAATCGATCTTGGGCGCGTTGTCGCCCGAGAACGGGCAAACCTTGCGGCGGCGGAAAAACGGTTTTGCAGCCATTTTAGATGTCCTTTCTCAAGCTAAGATCAGCGGCGCTCGCGGCGGCCTTCGCGCTCATCGCGCTTCTGCATCTGGACCGAGGGACCCTCGGCATGCTCGTCGACCTTGATGGTCAGAACGCGCATCACGTCGTCATGCAGACGCATCAGACGCTCCATCTCCTGAACGGCCGGCGCGGACGCATCGGTGCGCAGGTAGGCATAATGGCCCTTGCGGTTCTTATTGATCTTGTAGGCCATCGTCTTGACGCCCCAGTACTCGTGATCGACAAGGTTGCCACCATTGTCGGACAACACGGCACCGAAATGTTCGATGAGGCCCTCGGCTTGCGTGTTGGACAGGTCCTGACGCGCAATCATGACATGCTCATAAAGCGGCATGTGAACTCCTGTTTCTGTCAAGGCGCACTTCAAAGGCGGGGCGTTTGACCTTTCGCTGCCCCACCACGAGAGGATGCGCGGTTCGAATTCCTGCGAAAGGATGGCGCTATATACACCCTCTGGCGGGCCATGCAAGGGCTGAAACAGGCGGTGGCTGCCGCTCAATTTCCCTGCCTGTGCCCCAATCTTTCGCGCGCGTGCCGCAATCCTGACGCTTTGTATTCAGAACCTTGCAACCAAGGGGAGAACTTCCCGCAAATGGATCATACGCCACAAGGATGCCAGAAGGATGAAAGCAGTGCGCAATGATATGATGAAAGAGGCCGTTTCGCTTCCAAGCTTTGAGGAGGCGATGCCTTTGATGATTGCCTTTGCGCCCAACTGGCCGGCGCGAAAGGTGCTGTTCCGGATCTTCGGCACCGCGCTGATCCTGGGGTCGGCGCTGATGTGGCTGTTGCCGGGCGCCGACATGTCGGCAGAGTCGGCGACGTTCAAGCTGGGCGCCTCGCTGTTTTTTCTGCTCTGTGGTCTGGCGCTGTTGATGATGCACCATGTGGACAATCAGCCCGATGCCTATTTCGACCCGATCCGTCGCGAGGTGCGCGTGCTGCAGAAGAACAACCGGGGCCGCCCGCAAACGGTTCTGCGTCGCAGCTATGAAAGCCTGGGCGCGGCGCGGTTCACCGAAAACCTGCTGGAGGTGTTCGATGTGGATGGCACCATGCTGATGCGCCTGCCGATCGAGTCGCCCGAGGTGCGCGATGCGATGCGCGCACAGCTTGCCGGGATGGTCAACATCACCGCCTGATCGGCGGATGTTCACCTGATCACATTAATTGTGAGCGAATAGAGACTTGCCGTCGCCCACGGGCGACGCAATTCTGTTGTCATGGCGCCCGTTCAACGGCCCTATACTGATGCGCAAACAATTGACCGGAGAAGACTCCAATGAAAACCGCCCTTTTTGCCGCCGCACTGGCAACCGCCGCGACCGCCGGCTATGCCGCGCCGGAGAAATACCTTTTGGATTCCAGCCACAGCCAGGTGGTGTTCGACTATAATCACCTCGGATTCTCGACCACTTATGGCATGTTCTCGGGCTTTGAAGGCGAGATTACGTTCGACGCCGAAAACCCTGCCGATTCCAGCGTCTCGGTCGCAATGCCGGTCAAGTCCATGTTCACCGGTTGGGAAAAGCGTACCGAGCATTTCATGTCTGACGATTTCTTTGGCGCGTCCGAAGAGGATCTGGTTACCTTCACATCGACCGGTATCGAGGTAACCGGCGAGGACACCGCCAAGATCACCGGCGATCTGACCATGAACGACATCACCAAGTCGGTGGTGCTGGATGCCAAGCTGAACCAGTCGGCCGAGCATCCGATGGCAAAGAAGCCCTGGCTGGGCTTCGATGCGACCACCACTTTGGTACGTTCCGAGTTCGAGGTTGGCAACTTTGCGCCCTTCGTCAGTGACGAGGTGAACGTCTTTATCTCGGTCGAGGCGATGAAGGCGGAGTAATCCGGCCGTCGACTTCTGAACATTAACGCCAGGGGTCACCCTGGCGTTTTATCGTGCGAAGAGGTCGTGTGCTGTCAGTCAGGGGTCATTCCTGTCTGGTCATCGCTTCAGAACCTCGATGATCTGAGCCACCAGATGTCGTGAACTTGCGCTCCGGGGCGATAGGCAGACATAGCTTTTTTCCATTTTCAATGTCGCGGAAACCGGCGCGATCAGAGTGCCGAGATCCAGATCCGGCTGTGCCAAGCGCCTGGGAGCAAGCGCAATTCCGGCCCCTTCACGAGCAAGCGCCAGCGCGAGCGATGTCGTATTTACGGTATATCCCGATCGCGGCCCGTGCTCGCGCTTCATACCCAAGGCAAGCCAGTACTTTTCCCATGTCGGTTCGCTCATGAACTCCGGCCCCCAATCATTGTGTATCAGCAATTCACTGGAAAGACCTGAGATGCCGTTTGCGCCGTACCTGTCCCAGAAGTCCGGCGCGCAGACTGCGACCGCAACCTCGTCATACAACTTCGTTTCCACGAGATCCGTGTAGTATTTGGATTTGTTGGTGATGCGAATGTCGATCCCGTCGCGGGTGATGTGAACCGGGTCTGATTCAACGCGTATTTCAACCGAGGCACCCGTGGATTGCCGGAACGCGATCAATCTGGGCAGAAGCCAGCGGTCAGCAATCGAAGGCAGTGCGCTTACAACGACTTTCGCAGGGTCGACGACGTTGCGAACATGACGGGTAGTGTCGGAGATTTCCCGGAACGCGCGGCGCGCGGCCTCGAAGACTGCCTCTCCGGAATCTGTCAGGATGAGCTTGTTGCCCCTGCGCATGAACAGATCGTTGCCCAGATGCGTTTCAAGGTTCTTCACCTGCTGGCTGACGGCGGCAGCGCTTACGCCCAATTCCTGTCCCGCATGTAGGAAGCTCATATGCTCCGCCGCGCTGTAAAATGCTTTCAAGGCATTCAGTGGTGGCAGGTTCTTCATCGCTTCCCATCAGTATTTCTTAAGGGTTCCCAGTAATTCTGATTGTTGCTCGAAGTGAGGCCTTGGGCAACACTCAAGCGGTCAATGTCATGACGGAGAGATCGCGATGTACGTCAATGGTGGCAAGGTTCTGCAGGGCTATAGTGTTGGAATTCTGAAGTTTGCCGGCAAGAAATTTGCCATGCCACCCGGCGATGTGGGTAACCCCACTTCTTACCCGTTCCCGGTATTGATCAGAGAAATTCCCGATGTGTCCACCAACCCCTCACCCCCGGTCATAATGCCCGATGGCACCTTTTCCGAGTTGGTCAGGAATTGCATTGCCGCCGCTCAGGAAATGGAGGCGGACGGTGTGCGTTCGATTGCCATGTGGTGTGGTTTCTTCTCTCTCATCCAACCCATCCTCGCCAAACATGTCAGCGTGCCTATCCTCAGCTCTCCGCTGATCATGCTTCCAGTCATTCACCAGATGATGCCGCCGGAAAAATCCATCGCCGTTGTGGTGGCGTCAGAGAAGCTTTTGACAGCAGAATATTTCGACGCCATCAACGCAAAGCGTGATGAGCGGATTGTCATTGTCGGGATGGATGATGCGCCAGTCTTCAATTCCTTCTGCATGGGGGGACCAGAGACCGGGTATGAATTCGATGACTTTGGTGCGGAGCTTTGCGAATTGATGGACACGCAGATCGCCAAGCACCCCGAGATTGGCGCGATCATGCTGGAATGTACCTCGCTACCGCCATTTGCCGCGCGCATAGGCGCCCATACCGGTCTCCCTGTCTATGACTTCATCGCCTGTGTGGAATGGATGCACCGTGCGGTCGTTCCGAAAACCTATGACGGATATATCTAGACGACCTCCGGCGCCCGGAGTTGCTGCCGATGTAAATCGCTCCGGGATTGTCGATGCAGCCCAGTGGGGGGCTGCCCGGGTTCGAGACCTAGTCGGTTGTGGTCAGCCATCGCCGCCACGCTTTGCAATCAGGGACACCGCAACCTCCACGCCAAAGGCCAGTGAGCTTTCGTCGGGCAGGCTCTGACCGACGCCGAAATCCAGGCGGTTGAGCAGCAATGTGCCGGCCATCTTCGCTTGGTCGCCTTCAAGTTCCAGTTCGAAGGGCAGGATCACATCCACCGATTGGTCACGGATGGTGAGGGGGCCGCGCGCCTCGTAGCCGGTTTCGGTTTTGTGGATCTCGGCCGTGAAGCTTGCGGTCGGGAACTGCGTGGCGTCAAAGAAATCGGCCCCCAGCGCCTGACCGGTAACCGAGCCCAGCGTCAGCGAGGGGATCGACACCACGACCTCGACATCTCCGGCCTTGCCGGGCGCATCGGGCGCGTCGAAACTGATGGCTGCGGTCCAATCGGCGAAACTGCCGTCGACCACGCTGCCCAACTGAGTCACCGAGATACCCAGCGTGCCGGTTTCGACCTGCCAGTCCGACTGTACCGCAGCAAGTTCCGCGCGATCTGTGGGATGGTCCTCGCCATAATCTTGCGCACCATGGCCGAAGGCGCCGATCATTGCGCCTCCGGCAATTGCTGCGCCCCATGCGATAAGGGCGGCAAGTGGCGGCAGAGCCGAGCGGTGCTGTTCGGGTGGTTCGGGTGCGGTATTTGCACCGGGCAGCATCCGGCGCAGGGTCTGGTCGTGGTCGATAATGTGATGCTTCACCGCGCCGACGATATGCAGCACCAGTGCTCCGATCAGAACCCATTGCAGGATCCAGTGCAGCCCGCCAAAGAACGCCGCCACACCCTCGCTTTTGGGGACGAAGGGCAGGGTCTGGCCGAAAGGCCACCAGATCGGCGCGAAGCCGGTGGTTGCGGCATGATGTATCCAGCCGCTCAGCGGGACCAGCACAAGCGAGCCATAAAGCAGCCAGTGCACCGTCTCGGCGGCAAAGGCCTCGGGTTTGTTGTCAGCGTTCAGCAGCCCCGGGTGCGGCTGCGTCAGCGTCCAGACGATCCGCGCCAGTGCCAAGAAGAAGATGGTGACACCGATGGTCTTGTGCATCGAGAACAGCAGGGTTGCCCGCGCCACCTGGGCGTCAGTGGTGGGGATGTCGGGATTGACTATGGCCTCGGCAAGGGAATTGGCGACCAGCCCCAGCGGGATCACCGTAAAGATCAGTAGGGCGGTCAGCCAGTGGAACGACTTGGAGACACCGCCATAGCTGCGACTGGTATTGACGAGGGACATGGATGGCTCCTGACTGCGTGCTTGCGGCAACATTATCGTGCCCGGGGGGCGGGACAAGTCATGTCTGCGCACACGCAGCGTGTCTGGATGCAGAGCTTGTATGGTGCGGGTTGGTTGTCTAAACGGGGCCGACAGGACAGAACGCAGGAAAAGGCAGCCATGACATTAGCATTCGTTTTTCCCGGACAAGGCGCGCAGACCATCGGAATGGGCAAGGCGCTGGCCGAGGCCTATCCAGCGGCGCAGGCGGTTTTCAACGAGGTGGACGCGGCGCTTGGGGAAAAGCTGAGTGATCTGATCTGGGATGGAGATATTGCCGAGCTGACGCTGACGCAGAACGCGCAACCGGCGCTGATGGCGACCTCGCTGGCCGCTATGCGTGCGCTGGAGGCCGAGGGCGTGTCGATCGACCGGGCGTCTTTTGTCGCTGGGCATTCGCTGGGTGAATATTCAGCGCTGGCGGCTGCCGGGGCGCTGAGCGTGGCGGACACGGCGCGGCTGCTGCGCACCCGTGGGCAAGCCATGCAGAGTGCAGTGCCGGTGGGCGAGGGCGCGATGGCGGCCATTCTGGGCCTCGACCTAGAGGCCGTGCGTGTTGTGGCAGACGAGGCGGCGCAGGGCGATGTGTGTCAGGCCGCCAATGACAACGACCCAATGCAGGTTGTGGTCTCGGGCAGCAAAGCGGCGGTGGAACGCGCCGCCGTGATCGCCAAGGAAAAAGGTGCAAAGCGGGCGGTGATGCTGCCTGTCAGCGCGCCGTTTCATTGCGCGCTGATGCAGCCCGCCGCCGACGTGATGGCCGAGGCGCTGGCCGGGGTCGAAATCAAGGCCCCCGCCGTTCCGCTGGTCGCCAATGTGCGGGCCGAGGCAGTGTCCGACCCGGCCACCATCCGGCAATTGCTGGTCGAACAGATCACCGGTTCGGTGCGCTGGCGCGAAAGCGTGCAATTTATGGCGGCGCACGGCGTGACCGGCGTTTGGGAGATTGGCGCGGGCAAGGCTTTGTCGGGCATGATCCGGAAAATCGATCGGGCCGTCGCCTCGAGCGCGGTCGGCACGCCAGACGATGTGACCGCTGTGATGGCGCAATAGGAATCGAAATGTGAAGCGGGTCGCAGAAGACCTAGGCAAAAAATGAAAACCTTGTGCTGCAAACGCAGCGGGAGACTTGAGATATGTTTGATTTGACCGGAAAGAATGCGCTGATCACCGGTGCTTCGGGCGGGATTGGTGGTGATATTGCGCGCGCATTACACGGGGCGGGGGCCAATGTGGGGCTTTCTGGCACACGGGTCGAGCCTCTGCAGGCGCTGGCGGATGATCTGGGCGAACGCGCCCATGTGCTGCCTTGCAACCTGGGCGATGCCGAGGCGGTCGCAGCGCTTCCGAAACAGGCGATTGAGGCGATGGGATCGGTTGATATTCTGGTCAACAACGCGGGCATTACGCGAGACAACCTGTTCATGCGGATGTCGGACGAGGATTGGCAGAGCGTGATCGACGTCAACATGACCGCCACGATGAAACTGTGCAGAGGCGTGATCCGCGGTATGATGAAGGCGCGCTGGGGCCGGATCGTGAATATCTCGTCCGTGGTGGGCGCAATCGGCAATCCGGGGCAGGCGAACTATGCCGCCTCAAAGGCCGGAGTAGTGGGCTTATCCAAGGCGTTGGCCCACGAGGTTGCAACCCGCGGCATCACCGTGAACGCGGTTGCTCCGGGCTTTATCACCACCGCGATGACCGAGAAGTTGACCGAGGACCAGAAGGCCGGTCTGCTGCAGCAGGTTCCCGCCGGTCGCATGGGCGAGCCCGAAGAGATTGCAGCGGCGGTACTCTATCTTGCCAGCCCCGAGGCGGCCTATGTCACCGGAAGCACCTTGCATGTGAATGGTGGTATGGCCATGTTGTAGGCCTGAATCGGGCGGGCGGCGAAACCATTTGCCTTGTGTGCCGACTATGCTATAGGCGGCGCACATCCCGGGGCGGTTATCATTCGCCCCGTCCTTTTGCCCGGCTAGCCGGGATCTAAACCGCCCGGACCGGGCAAATCCAAGCCAACCCGAGCGGGCAAGGGCAGACAATCGGGCCGCAGGCCCAATGTGAATGAGGAATTGACATGAGCGACGTCGCAGATCGCGTTAAGAAGATCGTTGTAGAGCACCTGGGTGTTGAAGAGGACAAAGTGACCGAGAATGCGTCGTTCATCGACGACCTGGGCGCCGACAGCCTCGACACCGTTGAGCTGGTCATGGCTTTCGAAGAAGAGTTCGGCATCGAGATCCCGGACGACGCGGCCGAGACCATCCAGACATTTGGCGATGCGGTCAAATTCATCAGCGAAGCCTCCTGAGCCAGCGCTGGAGACTGTTTAAAACGGCGTCTCCTTCGGGAGGCGCCGTTTTTGTTGTTTGTAAGCCGCGCTTTGCCTGTAAATTGCCAATCGGCGTCTTGCCCGAATCTCTGACAACCCGCACGGTCCGCCTGAGGCAAATGATCAGACGAGCAGCAAATGATCCGATCGGTCCCGATGATTAATACCGCCCGGCTGACACTGAGTGGAATGCGGCCGGAAGATTTCGACCGCTATGCCGAGATCTGGGCGGATCCGGATGTGATTCGCTACACCGGCGGGCGCCCGAGGTCACGCGGCGAGGCCTGGACCGCGTTCCTGCGCAACGCCGGGCACTGGCAGATGACTGGTTTCGGACAATGGGCGGTGATTGAGCAAAAGACTCGCAGGATGATCGGGCAGGCGGGTTTTTTCTTTACCGACCGCGCCTTGGGCGAGGATTTTGATGCGTTCCCCGAGGTCGGCTGGCTGCTGGCGCCAGAGGCGCGGGGCAAGGGCTATGGCTATGAGGCGGCCCAAGCCGCGCATGACTGGTTCGACCGGGTCATTCCAGGTCCGCTGGTGGCGATGATCGATACGGACAACCCGGTGTCGCATCATCTTGCCGGGCGCTTGGGTTATGCGCCTCTCAGGGATGCGGTGATCCATGAAAAGAGCGTCAGTCTGCTTTGTCGCAAGGGACCGCCCGCCCGCATTTGAGGCATAGGCCGCAAATGGCACATTCAATGCCGAAACTGGGTGATTCCCCCCCTGCGCTTCGCGTTATGGTACGGTGAAGATTGCGTTGGCTCAGTGGAAGGGACCGGCCATGATAATTTATCCGACAATGGAACTTCAGAACGGGCATTGCGTGACCCTGACAAAGGGCCGCCTTGAGGACCCGATGCTGTGGCACGTCGACCCGGTCGAAACCGCCAGAGGATGGGCGGCGGCTGGGGCCGAATGGATGCATCTGACCGATTTCGATGCCATCGAGGGGTCGGACGGAAATGCGGAACTGGTCGAAGAGATCATTCGCGGGGTTGGCATTCCGGTTCAGCTCGGCGGCGGCATGCGCAGCCGTGAAAGCATCGAACGCTGGATCGACAAGGGTGCCGGCCGCGTGGTGGTTGGCACGCTGGCCGCGATTGAACCAGAGCTGGTCAAGGAAATGGCCAAACGGTACCCGGACCAGATCGTGCTGTCGGTCGATGTCTGGCGCGGCCAGGTGATGACCGAAGGCTGGCGCAGCGCCGGCGCCTTCACCCCCGAGGCTTTCATCGAAGCCTTTGACGGCGTACCGCTGGCTTCGATCGTGGTGACCGATATCGACAGCGACATGGAGGATTTGGAGGCACAGCTGGGCCTGATTTCCTCGCTGGCGAGCCATTCCCGGACTCCGGTGATCGCCAGTGGCGTGGTCCGGTCGAGCGATGACATTTCGCGTCTGGCCTATATCCACAACATTTCGGGTGCGCTTGTCAGCCGGGCGCTGTTCCTCAAGACGCTGGACCTGAGCGATGCCCTGGACGTGGCGCGCCAGGCCAATGAACCGGTCGCGGAATTCCGCTGACTGAGGTCTGATGCCCACACGCCCGCGCGCCGCAAAGATCCGCGCGCGGGCTTACCTGCATGATCGGAACATCTGCGGTCCTGCGCCCGTTTGGGTGGCGGCTGGGCGGTTTCGTGACGTGCCGGACACTTGCCCCCGGCCCCCCGCGCAGGCTAAGAGCAATGACGAACATTAAAAGCAGGCATGAGGCACTATATGCGCAGAGTCGTTGTAACCGGTCTCGGATTGGTCACCCCGCTGGCAAGCGGCGTTGAGGAAACATGGTCGAGACTGCTGGACGGGCAATCCGGCGCTGGCCCGATCACACGGTTTGATGCCGAGGCCTCTGGGGTCACGACAACCTATGCCTGCGAAGTGCCGCGCGGCGATGGCAGTGACGGCAGCTTCAACCCGGATGATTGGTTGCCCCCCAAAGAGCAGCGCAAGATCGAGGATTTCATCCTCTATTCCATAGCGGCGGCAGATATGGCCTGCCACGATGCAGGCTGGACCCCGGAAGACGAGGCCGACCGGCTGCGCACCGGCGTGTTGATCGGGTCGGGCATTGGCGGGTTGGGCTCGATTGCTGAAACCGCCAACCTGATCAAGGATCGCGGCCCGCGCCGGGTGTCGCCCTTCTTCATTCCGGGCGCGCTGATCAACTTGGCCTCGGGCCAGGTGTCGATCCGGTTCGGGTTCAAGGGGCCGAACCATTCCGTCGTGACCGCCTGTTCCACCGGGGCCCATGCGATTGGCGATGCCAGCCGGATCATTCGGGCGGGCGATGCGGATGTAATGATCGCAGGTGGTGGTGAGGGCTGTATCTGCGAGATCGGGATTGCCGGTTTCAATGCCTGCAAGGCGCTGTCGACCAAATATGGCGATGATCCGCAATCGGCCAGCCGCCCCTATGACGTGGACCGGGACGGGTTTGTCATGGGCGAGGGCGCGGGCGTTGTCGTGCTGGAAGACTATGAGCACGCCAAGGCGCGCGGAGCGAAGATTTATGCCGAGGTGCTGGGTTATGGCATGTCTGGCGACGCCTATCATATCACCGCGCCTTCCGAGGATGGCGATGGGGCCGAGCGGGCGATGAACGCCGCCCTTGCCAGCGCCGGTCTACAGGCGTCGGATCTGGACTACATCAACGCGCATGGCACCTCGACCATGGCGGACACGATCGAGCTGGGTGCGGTGGAACGCATGCTGGGGGATCATGCGGGCGATGTCACCATGTCCTCGACCAAATCCGCCACCGGGCATCTGCTGGGTGCGGCGGGCGCGATCGAGGCGATCTTTTCGATTCTCGCGATCCGCGATCAGGTAGCGCCGCCGACGATCAATCTCGACAATCCGGCGGTTGCAACGCCAGTCGATCTGGCACCGAACGCCAAGAGGAAACGCAAGATCGACGTGGCCCTGTCGAACTCTTTCGGTTTTGGCGGCACCAATGCGAGCGTGATCTTCGGAAAGGCCAGCTAAATGTGGCGCAGTCTTGCCTCGAACATGCTGACCTTTCTGTTGGTTGGCCTGTTCTTGATCGCCGGTGTGGTGATGTGGGGGCAATCGCAATACCGCTCCGAAGGGCCGTTGGCGAGCGCGATCTGCCTCACGGTTGATCCCGGGTCGAACATGACCCGGGTCAGCAAGGATCTGGTCGAACAAGGCGCAGTGACCAATGCGCGCATTTTCCGGATCGGGGCAGATTATCAGGATAAGGCCGGGAATCTGAAGGCGGGCAGCTTTCTGGTGCGCGAAAGCGCGACGATGGAACAGATTGTTGACCAGATCACCAAGGGCGGCGCCAGCACCTGCGGGACCCAGATCATCTACCGGATCGGGGTGACGCGCAATCTGATGGAAGTGCGCGAACTCGATCCGCAAAGCCTTGATTTTGTTGAACTTGCCGAGTTCGATCCGACAGCGGATGAAACGCCTGCCGTCTATGGCGAGAAACGCGACCAGCCCGACACGCAATACCGGGTGGTGATGGCTGAAGGCGTCACCACCTGGCAGGTGGCCGAAGCCTTGAAAAACTGGGACGTACTGACGGGCGAGGTTACGGAGCTGCCCGGAGAAGGTATGCTTGCACCGCGCGACTACGTCGTTAAGAGTGGCGATCAAGTTGCCGAAATCATTTCGGAAATGGAGGATGAGCAGATCCTTCGTATCAATGCAGTCTGGGAGAGCCGTCAGGACGGCCTGCCGCTTGCCTCTCCGGAAGAGATGCTGATCCTTGCCTCGATCATCGAAAAGGAAACCGGGCTGCCCGAAGAACGCGGGCAGGTAGCCAGCGTTTTTGTCAACCGGCTCAATCAGGGCATGAAACTGCAAACCGACCCGACGGTGATCTATGGGATCACCAAAGGTCAACGGGTGCTGGGGCGCGGATTGCGGCGCAGCGAGCTTCGCCGGGTAACACCTTGGAATACCTATTTGATCGACGGATTACCGCCAACACCCATCGCCAATCCGGGCCTAGCTAGCCTGGAGGCTGCGGTGGCACCGGAAGATACTAGCTTCGTCTTTTTCGTTGCCGATGGAACGGGTGGTCATGCGTTTGCGGAGACCCTGCAGGAGCACAACCGCAACGTCGCCAAATGGCGTGAGATTGAGGCGGAACGGGGGAATTCGGGGAATTGATCAAGGTTCCCTGATAGATTGTTTTCTTTTCATCGCTACATTTTTGGGTAGAGTAGGGTTGTCGGGCTCTGCCCGCGCGACATCCTCCAGTTGGAAGCGACGATGCCCTGTTTTTGTAACGCTGCCGCGTTTAGCGCGCCTATGGCGCCTGCCGCCAGCCTGTCCGTCATGGCGGTTCCGCCGCAAATGATAAAACTACAAAGCCTGTTGGGCTTGCAGACGCAAGCGCAGGCCGAAATGCGTGCGGATATGAAACTGGCTTCGATGCTGCCCGAGGTGACCTCGGATGCTTATTTGCGAGCCACGCTGATGGCACATGCGCCAAATGTTCAGCTGCCCGCTGTGCTGCCGGAAGGCGGCGGCGCACTTTTGTCGATGATGGTGAAGCTTGCCGCCGTTGCACCAGTCTTTCCGATCACCAACCCGCGCATGTTGTTGGCCTATCTTCAGCGGGCTGTTGCAAGCCTTGCGGCAAGTGTTTTGCCGCAAGCTCAGTTCCTTCCTGCCGTGCCGATGAAAAACATGGCCATAGCGGCGCGCGTCACGCTTGCCCTGCGGGCACAGGGTCTGTGCCCGATGGCGCTGGCCGATGTGGATGCGCGTTTCGCCGCACAGGCAGGGGCCACCGACACGCAAGGAAGATTCTCTTCGGCGATGGGGTTTGCGGCCGCACTACCGCGGCTGAACATGCCGCCACTGGCATTGCCGGCCCCCAAGCTGCAGCTGGCTTGGCAAATGGCGGTGCTGGCGCAGGCCGCCAACGCACCAGCCGGTCTGCGTTTGCCAGCCCTATCTGATCCCAGCCTGACACGGGCATTGCTGAACCAGTTGGGTGCTCTGTCGACGGTTCCCGTTCCTGTGATGCCGGTCTCGCTGGATGAGTTGCAGGCCATGGCCGAACAGCTTCAGGACTTGGCCACGATCCAGGAAGCCTTTGGACCAGATGCAATGACACCTGCTGGTGTCGCGCGGGTCAACGCGATGCTCAGTTACATGGCCAGTCTCAGAGTTCCCATGCCTCTGCCAGCGCAATCTCTGCAGGTGCAGCTTGACGCGCTTCCCAAGTTCGACGACGTGGCGCAAGGTACTGCGACGGCCAGTGCGGGTGCCATGAATATTGCAGCCTCCATGAGCGTTCCTCCGCCTTCTGTGCCGATTCTGCCGTTGCTCGAAGAACTTGCCGGATTGAAACAAGCGCTCACGCCTGGGTCTCTGCTGCCCTGTGCCAGGTGCAACTCAGAGATTGGTAATATCGCAGCCAGCATGGCCGGCACGCAATTGCCACCACTGCCGCAGCTTCCTCAAGTGCCATTTCTGGCGTGACGCCGTTCTAGGCTGGTCCACCTCAAAGGGTCATGACACCCTAATTTTCCGTATATAAAACGGTCTGTTATCCGTTGCGACCGTTGCGGAAATTCTTGACTTTCCGCGCTTTTCCCGTATAGATTGTGTCATGCTAGAAGACATGGGACTGCGGCTCCGGACGACCTCCGGCGGTCGTTTTTTTACGTCTCTCGTGCGGAGATCACTTACGCATGAGGTCACGAGCAAACATGACTTTGATTACCCCGGAGGAGCGGATTTCGCGGACGGCAGACCTGTTGGCGTCGTTCGAGGAAACCATTCGCGGTCTGCGAAACGCGGCGGAAGACCTGCGCAGACAGATCGAGGCCGGGGAGGATGCAGATCTTGCTGGCGGAGCCAGGCAATTGGGACAAGTGAGCGGCCTGATCCGCGATTGTCAAAAAGTGGAGAAGAGTTTTGTCGAACTACATCATGCCCAAACCGGAATTGCGCAGGGCGGGTACGCCCTCGACCTTGAGCAGGCTCGATTTGAGGTCGGGTGCCGACTGGCTCGCCTCCGCGCCTGCTGCCGTCAGGGAGAAATTCCTGAGTGAGATCGGGGAGGGAGGGCTGTGCGCCCTCCCTTTCCTTTTCGAATTCTGGGCGCTGCCACATCAACTGCCACCCGAAGGCGATTGGCGATCCTGGGTGGTCATGGGAGGCCGCGGTGCGGGCAAGACACGGGCCGGGGCGGAATTGGTACGGTCCATGGTCGAAGGCGCGCGACCCCTGGACAGTGGGTCAGCGCGGCGGGTGGCGTTGGTGGGCGAAACCTATGATCAGGTGCGTGACGTGATGATTTTTGGCGATAGCGGGATTCTGGCCTGCTCACCGCCTGATCGCAGGCCGAAATGGAAGGCGTCAGAGCGTCGGTTGGTCTGGCCCAACGGGGCGGAGGCGCAGGCGTTTTCTGCCTCGGACCCCGAGGCGCTGCGCGGGCCGCAGTTTGATGCGGCCTGGGTCGATGAGCTGGCAAAATGGAAAAAGGCGGGTGAGACCTGGGATATGCTGCAATTTGCGTTGCGGCTGGGCGACGCGCCGCGGGTCTGTGCAACAACGACGCCTCGGAATGTGGCGGCGCTACGGGACGTGCTGGCGTCTCCTTCGACCGTGGTGAGCCATGCGCCGACCGAGGCGAACCGAGCCAATCTGGCGGATTCGTTCCTTGAAGAAGTGCGGGCACGCTATGCCGGGACAAGGTTGGGGCGGCAGGAGCTTGAAGGGGTTCTGATGACCGATATCGAAGGTGCACTCTGGAGCGCTGAGATGCTGGAGAGGGCGCAGGTGGACGCGGTGCCAGAGCTTGACCGGGTTGTTGTGGCATTGGACCCGGCGGTGAGTTCGGGTGCGTCTGCGGATGAATGTGGGATCGTCGTGGTTGGGGCCAAGCTAAAGGGCCCACCTCAGGAATGGCGGGCCTATGTTCTGGCGGACCGGACAGTGCGCGGAAAGGGACCGGCGGGCTGGGCGCGGGCGGCCATTGCGGCGATGGATGAATTCGACGCGGAGCGGTTGGTGGCGGAGGTCAATCAGGGCGGTCAGCTTGTCGAAGAGGTTTTGCGTCAGGTCGATCCACTGGTGCCGTTCAAGGCGGTGCACGCGGCGCGCGGCAAGGCGGCACGGGCTGAGCCGGTGGCGGCGCTCTATGAGCAAGGCAAGGTTCTTCATCTGCGAGGGCTAGGCGCTCTGGAGGAACAGATGTGTCTGATGACAAATCAGGGATTCGAAGGGCAGGGATCACCGGACCGGGTGGATGCGCTGGTCTGGGCTTTGCATGAGCTGATGATCGCGTCTGCCCTGCAATACAAGCGGCCCCGGCTGCGGGTTTTGTAAGGCTTTCGGCTGCGATCTCTCTGCATATCCAACAAAACAAGGGCGCTCGGGGTTCGGGCGCCCTTGTTTTGCCCTGTTGCTTCGGGACGGGACGGTGGGTTCCGAGGCTTTCAACTTCTTTGCGGGATAACTGTGTCAACGAAGCGGTGAGGCGTCACTGGCGCGGTGGGCAATGAGGAGCATCACGGATGGTATTTGATTTCTTGCGGCGCAGGGCAAAGGCGGAGATTCCGGAAGCCAAAGCAAGCGCTTCCGGTCCGGTGGTCACATGGCACAGTGCCGGCCGCGTGGCGTGGAGTGCGCGGGACACGGCCTCGCTCACGCGGACGGGATTTGCGGGCAACCCGGTGGGGTTTCGTTCGGTCAAGCTGATCGCCGAGGCGGCCTCGGCGCTGCCTCTGGTCCTGCAAGATGCAGAGCAGCGCTATGAGACGCATCCGCTTTTGTCGCTGATCCGGCGACCGAATGTGGCGCAGGGCAAGGCCGATCTGTTCGAAGCGCTGTTTGCACAGCTGCTGCTGGCGGGGAACGCCTATGTGGAGGCGGTGCAGGGCGAGGGTGGCCTGCCGCTTGAACTGCATGTGCTGCGCTCGGACCGTGTGAGCGTCGTGCCCGGTCCGGATGGCTGGCCGGTGGCATATGAATACGCGCTTGGCGGGCGCAAGCATCGGTTTGATGTCTCGGGCACCAATCCGGCGATTTGCCATATCAAGAGCTTTCACCCGCAGGACGACCATTACGGTTTTGCACCTATGCAGGCGGCGGCGATGGCAGTGGACGTGCATAATGCGGCCTCGCGCTGGTCCAAGTCGCTCTTGGATAATGCAGCACGGCCTTCGGGCGCGCTGGTCTGGAAAGGATCGGACGGCCAAGGGGTCATGGCCGAGGATCAGTTCCTTCGCCTGAGCGACGAGATCGAGGCGAATTATCAGGGCGCGCGCAATGCGGGGCGGCCGATGGTTCTGGAAGGGGGGCTTGATTGGAAGCCGATGGGATTCTCGCCCTCGGACATGGAGTTTCAGAAGACCAAAGAAGCCGCCGCCCGCGAGATCGCGCTGGCCTTTGGCGTGCCACCGATGTTGCTGGGCATCCAGGGGGACGCGACCTATTCGAACTATCAGGAGGCCAATCGGGCGTTTTATCGCCTGACGGTGCTGCCTCTGGTGACGCGGGTGGCGGCGGCGCTGTCGGATTGGCTGTCGGGGTTCAGCGGCGAGGCGGTCGAGTTGAAGCCGGATCTGGATCAGGTTCCGGCGCTGGCCACCGAGCGCGACGCGCAATGGGCGCGGGTGAACAACGCGAGTTTTCTGAGCGGGACAGAGAAGCGGGCGCTGCTGGGGCTGCCTGCAGGAGAGGCGGATGGCTGATGGGCCGGGATATGCGCCGTTTGACTGCGCGCCGGGGCTGCGGCTGGCGGCGCATGAGCGGGTCGCGGCGATCCAGCATGAGCATCTGTGCCAGAGGTTGGAGCAGATGGAAGAGCTGATGCAGCGGCTGGAAAAGCGCCTTTGGCTGACGGTCTACGGGGTCGCGGCGGTGATACTGGCGCAGGCGTTTCAATCGCTGGTGATTGCCACGCCATGAGTTTCAGAGATTTGCGAGGAGGTGTTCACACATGAGCACGGAGTTGGAACACAAGTTTGCGCGCTTTGGCGACGGGCTGACGGTTGCGGAGGACGCAACGATCCAAGGCTATGCCAGCCTGTTCGGGCAGATGGATCAGGGCGGCGACCGGGTGATGCCGGGGGCATATGCGCAGTCCCTTGAAAAACTCGGCGCTGCGGGCCAGCGGGTCAAGATGCTGTGGCAGCATGATCCCGCGCAGCCGATCGGTGTCTGGGAAGAGGTGCGCGAGGACGACCGCGGACTGTGGGTCAAGGGGCGGCTTCTGGAGGATACCCAGAAAGGCCGCGAGGCGGTGGCGCTGATCAAGGCGGGGGCGATTGATGGGCTGTCCATCGGCTATCGCACCACCAAGGCGCGCAAGGATGAGAGCGGCCATCGGTTGCTGACGGAACTGGAGCTTTGGGAAGTGTCCTTGGTGACCTTTCCGATGCTGCCCAGTGCGCGGGTGACGGCCAAGGGCATCACGCCCGATGAGGCCGAGGCCTGGCGCAGCATTGCCGATGTGCTGGAGAGCGCGCGGCAGGATCTGGCGCAGCGATAGCGCCGCGAAAACAGCAGGAAAAGGGGTGTTCCCATGAGCAAGACCGATGCGTCGGCCTTGACCGGCGAGGCTGTGCCTCCGGTGCAGGAAGTGAAGCGGGCCATGGCTGACTTTGTCAGCGAGTTTAAAGGGTTCCGGACGGAATTTGAAACTAAACTCAAACAAACAGAAGAGCGAGTGAGTATGCTGGATCGTAAATCTCAATTGGCGGGCCGTCCGCCTTTGGCGGGCTCCATCGAGGCGGGGCAGCCGCATCACAAGGCCTTTGGTGACTATCTGCGTTCGGGCGATGACGACGCGTTGCGTGGGCTGGAGATGGAGGCAAAATCCATGTCCACCGCAGTAAACGGCGATGGCGGGTTCCTGATCGATCCGCAGACCTCGGATGTAATCAAGTCGGTGCTGAAATCGACCGCCTCGATCCGGTCGATCTCTTCGGTGGTGAATGTCGAGGCCAACTCTTATGACGTGCTTGTCGATCATTCGGATGTCGGCGCGGGCTGGGCGGCAGAAAACACCCCCTCGGCCGAGACAGGCACGCCCAGCATCGACCGTATCTCGATTCCGCTGCACGAGCTGTCGGCTCTGCCGAAAGCCTCACAACGTCTGTTGGATGACAGCGCCTTCGAGATCGAGACATGGCTTGCGGGTCGCATCGCTGACAAATTCGCTCGTGCCGAGGCCGGTGCGTTCATCAATGGTGATGGAGTCGACAAGCCGCGCGGAATTTTGGATCACGCCAGCGTGGACAATGATGTCTGGGCTTGGGGCAATCTGGGCTATGTGCCGACCGGCGTTGACGGTGATGTCGAGGCCGATGCCATCGTCGATGTCGTCTATGCGCTGGACGCGCAATATCGTGCCAATGCCAGCTTCGTGATGAACTCGAAAACCGCCGGCGCTGTGCGCAAGTTGAAGGATGCGGATGGCCGCTTCCTGTGGTCAGACGGTCTGGCAGCGGGTGAGCCTGCGCGTCTGATGGGCTATCCGGTGGTGATCGCCGAGGACATGCCTGATCCGGGGACCGACGCCATTGCCATTGCATTTGGCGATTTTTCTGCCGGTTACACCATTGCCGAGCGTCCCGATCTGCGCGTGCTGCGCGATCCGTTCAGCGCCAAGCCGCATGTTTTGTTCTACGCCACCAAGCGCGTGGGCGGTGACGTAAGCGATTTTGCCGCGATCAAGCTGCTGAAATTCGGCACCGCGTAAGCGGAGCCGAGTGGCGGGTCGGGAAACCGGCCCGTGTGCGGGCGTGTGCCGTTAAGGCCTTTCACGTTGTCTAGCTGCTCCCCTCCGTTCGAGCGACGTGGGGTGGTGCGCGTCCGCGTCAATCAGGGAACGCGACCCGGAGGGGTCTGAGTTTGCGGAGTGTATCTATGATGTTGACCGAAGAAACCTCGATCCCGGACACGGCGCTGCCGGTGGATCAGTTCAAGGCGCATTTGCGGCTGGGCACCGGGTTTGCCGAGGGCGACCTGCAGGATGGTGTGCTGCGCGGGTTTCTGAGGGCTGCAATCGCGGCGATCGAAACGCGCACGGGCAAGGTTCTGATTTCGCGGCCGTTTTCGCTGGTACTGAACCGCTGGCGCGACCCGCTGGGCGAGGTGTTGCCAGTGGCACCGGTGACCGAGCTGCGCACGGTGGTGTTGGAGAACGCGCAAGGCGACCAAAGCGTGCTGACGGCCGAGAGCTATTGGTTGGAGAAAGACAGCCAGAGGCCGCGGCTGAAACCCGCCGGGGGGGCGCTGCCGCTGATCGCGCAGGGCGGTACGGCGCGGGTCGTGCTGAGCGCCGGTATGGCGGCGGATTGGGGCGGGTTGCCCGCTGATCTGGGCCAGGCCGTGCTGATGCTGGCGGCGCATTACTACGAGTACCGCCACGAGACAGCGCTGGGCGATGGTTGCATGCCGTTTGGCGTGACAAGCCTGATCCAGCGCTACTGCAAGATGCGACTTGGCCTGGGAGAAGGGCAATGAGCGCGCCGCGTCTCAACCGCAAGCTGGTGCTTGAGGCCCCCTCGCGGGTGGCGGACGGGGCGGGGGGGTTCAGCGAAAGCTGGCTGGTGCTGGGCACGCTCTGGGGCGAGGTGAAGGCGCGCAGCGGTACGGTGCGGTCGCAGGCCGGGGCGACGGTTTCGCGGGTCAGCTACCGGATCGTGCTGCGGGCTGCTCCACAGGGAGCGTCAATGCGGCCAGAGGCGGATCAGCGGCTGCGCGAGGGCGATCGGATCTATGCGATCCGGGCGGTGGCCGATCTGGGATCGGACGGCCGCTATCTGACTTGTTTCGCGGATGAAGAGGTATCGGCATGAGTTATGGCATGGCGGCGGCATTGCAGACGGCGGTGTTTCAGCACTTGTCGACGGATGCGGAGATCAGCGCGCGGGTCGGAACCGCGATCTATGACGCGCTGCCGACCGGGACGGTGCCCGAGACCTATATCGCGCTGGGCCCTGAAGAGGCGCGCGACCGCTCTGACGTGAACGGGCGCGGCTCGGAGCACCGGTTCACAGTCTCGGTGATTTCGGAGGCGGCGGGATTTGCTGCGGCCAAGGAACTGGCGGGCCTAATCGGGGACGCGTTGGAAGATGCCCCATTTACGCTCGGCCGGGGGCGGCTGGTGGGGCTGTGGTTCGAGCGCGCGGTAGCGCGGCGGACCGGCTCGGGTGGAGCCGTGCGGCGCATCGATCTGCGCTTTCGCGCGCGCGTCGAAGACAACTGAACTTCTGGATTTGGAGACACGATATGGGTGCTCAAAACGGCAAGGACCTGTTGGTCAAGGTGGATATGAATGGCGGTGGTCTGTTCGAGACCATTGCGGGGTTGCGGGCCACGCGGGTGAGTTTCAACGCCGAAAGTGTGGATGTGACCAGCCTAGAAAGCCAAGGCGGTTGGCGTGAGCTGCTGTCAGGTGCGGGGGTGAAGTCTGCAGCAATCTCTGGGTCTGGTGTGTTCAAGGATGCCAATACCGATGAGCGGGCGCGGCAGCTGTTCTTTGACGGCGAGACGCCTGAATTTCAGGTGATCATCCCCGATTTCGGCATTGTCGAGGGGCCGTTTCAGGTGACCTCGATCGAATATGCCGGCAGCCATGATGGCGAGGCCACCTATGAGATGTCGATGGCCAGCGCCGGGGCGCTGAGCTTTACGGCGCTCTGAGCCATGGCCAATCCATGGGCGGGCGAGGTGTCCCTGATGATCGATGGCGAGCGGCGGGTGTTGAAGCTGACACTGGGCGCACTGGCCGAGCTTGAAGGCACGCTGGAAAGCGGTTCGCTGGTGGATCTGGTGCAGCGTTTCGAGAGCGGTGCGTTTTCGGGTCGTGATGTGCTGGCGTTGATCGTGGCGGGGCTGCGCGGAGGCGGTGCGGATGTGACTTCGGCCGATCTGCTGCGGGCCGAGATCGCGGGAGGTCCCATGGGGGCGGCCAAGGCGGCGGCGGAATTGATCGCGCGGGCCTTCATGGTACCGGGCGAGGCATGAGCGGGTTTGACTGGCCTGATCTGATGCGGGCCGGGATGCAGGGGTTGCACCTGTCGCCGCAAACGTTCTGGCAACTGACACCCGCAGAACTGCGGCTGATGCTGGGGCAGGCGGCGGCGGGTCGGTCATTGGACCGTGCCGGGCTGGATACGCTGCTTGCGGCCTACCCGGATGCGGGAATTGGAGAGGATGATGACGGATAGCGACGGAATTTCCGATCTGCAGGAAAGCGGAGAGGCGCTGAGCGAAACGCTTGGCAGCACGGCGGCGATGGCCGCGGGGTTCGACACCGAGCTGCGGCGAGTGCGGTCTGCGCTTGCCGCGACCGGCAAGGATGTCGAGACGCTGGAGCGTGGCATGTCCAAGGGCTTGCGCCGCGCCTTTGACGGGATGGTGTTTGACGGGATGAAACTGTCGGATGCGCTTTCTACCATTAGGGATTCGATGATCCAAACGGCCTATTCGGCGGCGATCAAGCCGGTGACCAACCATGTGGGTGGACTGCTGGCGGATGGCGTCGGCAGCCTGGTGTCGGGGATTTTGCCATTTGCCAATGGAGCAGGGTTCGCGCAGGGCCGGGTGATGCCCTTTGCCAATGGTGGCGTTGTGTCGGGGCCGGTCAATTTTCCGATGCGTGGAGGCATGGGCCTGATGGGCGAGGCGGGGCCAGAGGCCATCATGCCGCTGGCGCGCGGTGCGGATGGCAAGCTGGGCGTACGCAGCGCGGGCGGCGGGCGGCCGGTGAACGTCGTCATGAATATCTCGACACCGGATGTGCAGGGATTCCGGCGCAGCCAGGGTCAGATCGCGGCGCAGATGGGTCGCGCGCTGAGCCGGGGCAATCGCAATCGCTAGGGGAGAGCAGGGATGGCAAACTTTCACGAAGTACGGTTTCCCGCTTCGCTGAGCTTCGGTTCGGTGGGCGGTCCTGAGCGGCGGACCGATGTGGTTACACTGGCCAACGGATTCGAAGAGCGCAACACGCCCTGGGCCCATTCGCGCAGACGCTACGATGCCGGGCTGGGGATGCGGTCGCTGGATGACGTCGAGACGCTGATTGCGTTCTTCGAGGCGCGGCGCGGTCAACTGTGCGGCTTTCGCTGGAAGGACTGGTCGGATTTCAAGTCTGCATCAGCGTCGGCAGAGGTGTCCTATGGCGATCAGGTGATCGGTGTCGGGGACGGCGAATTGCGTACGTTCCGGCTGGCCAAGCTCTATCGCTCCGGCGAATTCAGCTATGAGCGGCCCATCGCGAAGCCAGTGCGCGGCAGTGTTCGGGTCGGCATCGAGCAGGACGAGCAGCGCGAAGGCGTGGACTTCGAGATCGACGAGACCTCGGGGTTGGTGAGTTTTGTCGTGGCGCCAGCTGCGGAGACGCAGATCACCGCCGGCTTCGAGTTCGACGTGCCGGTGCGGTTCGATACCGATCGTATTCAGACCAGCGTGGCGAGTTTTCAGGCCGGTGACGTGCCGAATGTACCAGTGATGGAGGTCCGGGTGTGATGGTGGGCCTGACCGAAGAGTTTCAGGGTCATCTGGAAAGCGGGCTGACCACGCTGTGCCGCTGCTGGGAGATCCGGCGCAAGGATGGCGCGCGGCACGGTTTCACCGACCACGATTGCGATCTGGAATTCGATGGGTTGCTGTTCCGAGCTGATACCGGACTGACAGCTGCGGCCCTCCAGCAGGGCACTGGGCTGTCAGTGGACAATTCCGAGGCGGTCGGTGCGTTGAGTGATGCCTCGATCCGGGCGGAGGATATCGAGGCGGGCCGCTATGACGGGGCTGAGGTGGTCGCCTGGCTGGTGAACTGGCAAGATCCGCAGATGCGGCTGATGCAGTTTCGCGGCGCGCTGGGCGAGTTGCGTCAGTCAGGCGGCGCGTTTCAGGCAGAGCTGCGCGGGCTGACCGATCAACTGAACCGGCCCATCGGGCGGGTCTTTCAGAAGCCGTGTACTGCGGTTCTGGGGGATCGCTCTTGCGGTTTCGATCTCGACAAGCCGGGCTATGCCACCACGTTGGAGGTGGTTGAGATCGAAGAGGGTGTGAAGTTCCGTTGGGTCGAGTTGCCGGGGTTTGCCCCGGCCTGGTTCGAGAGGGGTAGGTTGGACGTACTTGACGGCGCGGCCACGGGGCTCTGGGGCTCGATCAAGACCGACCGGATAGTTGACGGTCAGCGTCAGATCGAGCTGTGGGAGCCGCTGCGCGCCATCGTGGCGCGGGGCAACCGGGTGCGATTGGCGGCGGGATGCGACAAGCGGCTGAAGACATGTCGGCTGAAATTCAACAACCTGCTCAACTTTCAGGGTTTCCCGGATCTGCCGGGCGAGGATTGGCTGATGGCAGTGCCGAAACGGTCGGGGTCGAACAAAGGCGGGAGCCGCAGATGAATGCGCGCGGGCCGGAGATCGTGGAGGTTGCGCGGAGTTGGCTGGGCACGCCCTATCGCCATCAATCCGCGGCCCGTGGAGCGGGGTGCGATTGCCTCGGGCTGATCCGTGGCGTTTGGCGCGAATGCTATGGTGCTGAGCCCGAGACCGCCCCCGCCTATAGCATGGACTGGTCCGAACCAAAGGGTGAGGAACGGATGTGGGCGGCAGCGCGCCGTCATCTGATCCCCTGCGAGGCAGGGACATGGCGGCCCGGTGATGTGTTGCTGTTCCGGATGCGTTCTGGGTCGGTGGCGAAACATGTGGGCATCCTGTCCGAGGTGGGGCCTGTTCCTCGCTTCATCCACTCTTATTCGGGGCACGGGGTGGTGGAGAGCGCGCTGAGCGCGCCCTGGCGGCGCAAGGTGGTTGCCCGGTTTGAATTTCCTGTGGAGGTGAAGTGATGGCGACGATCGTCCTATCTGCGGCCGGAGCGGCCATTGGCGGGTCCATCGGGGGCACCTTTGCGGGCCTATCCTCGGTGGCGATTGGCCGTGCGGTTGGCGCGACGGTGGGCAAGCTTATCGACAACCGCTTGCTTGGGCAGGGGGCCGAACCGGTCGAGACCGGCAAGGTGGACCGGTTTCGGTTGACCCAATCGGGTGAGGGTGCGGCGGTTTCACGGCTGCATGGTCGGATGCGGATCGCCGGGCAGATGATCTGGGCCTCACAGTTCCGCGAACATGTCTCCCGCAGCGGTGGCGGGGGCGGTGGCAAGGGCGCGCCTATGCCGGCGAAACCGGAAGTGACAGAATACAGCTATTCAGTGTCGCTGGCGCTGGCGCTCTGCGAAGGAGAGATCGCATCGGTCGGGCGAGTCTGGGCTGATGGCGAAGAGATCGAACATGACCGGCTGAACATGCGGGTTTATACCGGCAGCGCCGGCCAGCTACCCGACCCGACTATGGAGGCCGTCGAAGGCACCGGTGCGGTGCCCGCCTATCGTGGCACCGCCTATGTGGTGATGGAGGACCTGCCACTTGGTCAGTTCGGCAACCGGGTGCCGCAATTCTCGTTCGAGGTGGTGCGTCCAGCGCAGGCGGAGGCCGAAGATTTCCGTGACGATCTGGGCCAGGTTGTGCGAGCCGTGGCGATTGTGCCGGGAACCGGTGAGTATTCACTGGCCACAAGGCAGGTTAATTACAGCAAGGGTTGGGGGCAGCATTGGGCGGCAAATGTTCATTCGCCGACCGGGCGGACTGATTTCGTGCAATCCATGAAAGCCTTGCGCGAAGAGGTTCCGGCATGCGGGGCGGCCTCGTTGGTTGTGTCCTGGTTCGGGGGTGACCTGCGTTGCGGTGAATGCCGGGTAGAACCCAAGATCGAGCGGAGCGAGATTGATGGGGCTAACATGCCCTGGCGTGTATCGGGTGCGGGTCGGTCCGGGGTGGCCGAGGTGCCGCGCAAAGATGGTGAGCCGATCTACGGTGGCACACCGGCTGATGACTCGGTGGTAGAGGCGATTAAGCATCTGCAAGATCAGGGAAAACGGGTGATGTTCTATCCCTTCATCCTGATGGATCAGGATGAGGGCAATGAACTGCCCGACCCTTGGAGCGAGGCTGAGAGCCAGCCTGTTCTGCCCTGGCGCGGGCGGATTACGCTCAGCGATGCTCCGGGTCGCGCGGGCAGTCCGGACAAGACGACGGTGGCGGATGACGAGGTGGCGGCGTTTTTCGGAACCGCACAGCCGTCGCATTTTCAAATCAACTCCGGGTGGGTGTCCTATAGCGGTCCGCAGGAGTGGAGCTTTCGCCGCTTTATTCTGCATTACGCGGCACTTTGCGCGGCGGCGGGCGGCGTGTCGGCGTTCTGCATCGGATCGGAAATGCGCGGGCTGACCCAGATCCGGGGTGCGAATGGGTTTCCGGCGGTTGACGAGCTGCGCGAACTGGCAGCGAATGTGCGTGAGATTCTCGGGCGCGATACTAAGATCAGCTATGCGGCGGACTGGTCGGAATATTTCGGGTATCAGCCGGGCGATGCGCCCGGTGACCGGTATTTCCATCTGGACCCACTCTGGGCCGATGAGAATATCGATTTCATCGGGATCGACAACTACATGCCCGTGGCTGATTGGCGCGACGAGGATGATCACCTGGACGCGCAGGCAGGTACAAGCTCGACCTATGACATCGACTATCTTCGCTCGAATATCGAGGGGGGTGAGGGGTTTGACTGGTACTATGCCTCATCCGAGTCGCGCGCGGCGCAGGTCCGCACCCCGATCACCGATGGTGATCATGACGAGCCGTGGGTCTGGCGATACAAGGATCTGCGCAACTGGTGGTCGCAACGCCATTTCGAGCGGATCGGCGGGGTTCGGCAGACGCAGCCAACCGACTGGGTGCCGGGATCGAAACCGTTCTGGTTCACCGAACTGGGCTGCGCGGCTATCGACAAGGGACCGAACCAGCCCAACAAGTTTCTGGACCCGAAATCTTCGGAATCCAGATTGCCATACCATTCCAATGGGTTGCGCGATGACTTTGTGCAGATGCAATATCTGAAGGCGGTACTTGGATATTGGGCGCAGCCACAGCACAATCCGGTCGCAAGTGAATATGACGGGCGCATGATAGATATGGCGAATGCCTTTGTCTGGGCCTGGGATGCGCGACCTTTCCCGATTTTTCCCAATAACCGCGAGCAATGGAGCGATGGCGGCAACTATGCGCGCGGGCATTGGCTGAACGGTCGGGTGAGCAATCGGTCGCTGGCCTCGGTCGTGGCAGAGATCTGTCGCGCCTCAGATCTGGTGGACGATCTGGATGTCTCGGAATTGTGGGGTGTAGTGCGCGGCTATGTGCTGGATCAGGTCGAAGACGCACGAGCGGCGTTGCAACCGCTGATGCTGCGCTACGGTTTCGACGCGATCGAACGCAATGGCAAGCTGGTTTTTCGCCTGCGCGATGGAAAACAGGCCATCGAAATCCTGCCAGACCACTTTGCCGAGAGCCACGAGCTGGACGGCGATGTTGAATTGCGCCGGGAGGCTGATGTGGACATGACCGGGCGGGTACGCCTGCGTTTCGTGCAAGCGGACGGCGATTTTGATGCGATCTCGGAAGAGGCGATCCTGCCCGATGACGCGACCCATGCGGTAGCGACAAGCGAGATACCGCTCGCCCTGACCCGCGCCGAAGGGCGTCAGACGGTGGAACGCTGGCTGGCCGAGGCACGCGTGTCGCGTGATACGGCCCGGTTTGCGCTGCCACCGTCGAAGCTGGCGCTGGGCGCGGGGGATATCGTGCAATTGCCGGCAACAGACGGACATACGGCCCGCTATCGCGTGGACCGGGTCGAACAGACCGATCTGCAGCTGATCGAGGCGGTGCGGGTCGAGCCCGGCATATACGAGACCTCGGATATGACCGAGGATGTGCCCGCGCTGCGGGCCTTTGCGCCGCCCTTGCCGGTCACGCCGATGTTCCTGGACCTGCCTCTGATGACCGGGGACGAGGTACCGCACGCGCCTTATCTGGCGGTTGCCGCCGATCCGTGGCCAGGATCGGTCGCGGTGTACCGGTCGTCCAGTGACGAGGATTATGAATTGGGTGAGATCATCGCGGCGCAATCTGTGATCGGGCGAACAGAGACACCGCTGTTCCGGGCTCGGCCCGGGCTGTGGGATCGCGGAGCGGACCTGCAGGTGCGACTAATCTCGGGCGAGTTGGAGTCGCGTGGCGCGGAGGCATTGATGAACGGCGCGAATCTGGCGGCGATCGGGAACGGCTCGAGCGGCAACTGGGAGTTGCTGCAGTTCGCAGAAGCCGAACTGATCGCGCCCGAGACATATCTGTTGGGCAGTCGCTTGCGCGGTCAGTTGGGCAGTGACGCGCTGATGCCCGATGTCTGGCCCGAGGGATCGGTCTTTGTGCTGCTGGATCGCACGGTGACACAGTTGGGGCTGTCGAGTTCCGAGCGCCGGATCGCGCGGCATTTCAGGATCGGGCCTGCGGGGCGCGGCTATGATGATCCCGTATATCTGCATCGAGTCGAAGCCTTTGACGGCAACGGGTTGCGCCCCTATGCGCCGGTGCATCTGCGGGCTGATCCAGTTGGGCAGGGCCACAAGTTACATTGGATCCGCCGCACCCGGATCGATGGCGATAGCTGGGACGCGCCAGAGATGCCGTTGGGCGAAGAAAGCGAGTCTTATCTACTGCGGGTCATCCGGGGAGGCTCGGTGCTGCGCGAGGCGACGCTCGGCGCGCCGGAATGGATCTATACCGCCGCCATGCAAATGCAGGACCATGCGCAGAGCGGTGTGCGGATCGAGGTGGCGCAGGTATCGGCGCGCTTCGGGCCGGGGCCATTTGCGGGCCTGAACTGGAGGCATTAAGCGGGTGTTGCCGGTTCTGCATGGCGATGTCAGCAATGCCGCGCGCGCGTTGCTGACGGTTGCGCCCGGCGCACGGCGGTGGGTCGGTGCTCGGCTGGTGGCTGAGGCCGCCGAGGCCGCTGCCCATGTGGCGCGAACCGGCAGGCTGCATCCGCGATTTGGCAATGGATCACTGATGGCGGCGGCGCGCAAACGCCGACTTGCGGATGAGCCTGGATTCGACGACCCAGACTATTGTGCCTGTTTGATCGAGGTGCTGAGGGCGGTGATGCACCATCGCGGCGCAAAATGCGCCATGTGAAAGACTGTCGCGATTACAGAGCTTTGGCAGAAAATTGAAACCGGACCGCTTTCGGCAGGTCGCATTTTGCGCTACATATAAGAACTGCGCAACTTAGGAGGCAGAGCGATGGCCGAAACGCGTGCAAATATTTCTCCTGTCGATCCGGTCTGGGATCAGATCACCAAGGAGGCAGAAGAAGCGGTGCGGGACGAACCCCTGATGGGTGGGTTGGTGCATGCTTGTATCCTGCACCACCGGTCGCTTGAAAAGGCGCTGTCCTACCGGATCGCGGCCAAACTGGCCTCGAACGAGATGTCGATGGTGATCCTGCGCGAGATCGCGGATGACGCTTATGCCAAATCCTCGGAACTGGTCGAAGCGGCGCGCGCCGATCTGGTCGCGGTGTACGAGCGTGACCCCGCCTGCCACCGTTTGCTGCAGCCAGTGCTGTATTTCAAAGGCTATCAGGCAATGCAGGGCTATCGCATCGCGCATTGGCTGTGGAACCAGGGCCAGCACGATCTGTCCTATTTCTTTCAGATGCGAATCTCTGAGATTTTCGGGATCGACATTCATCCCGCCGCACGGATCGGCAAGGGGATCATGATCGACCATGCTCATTCCATCGTGATCGGTGAAACGGCTGTAGTGGGCGACAATGTCTCGATGCTGCATTCGGTCACCCTTGGGGGTACCGGCAAGGAAGAAGAGGACCGTCACCCCAAGATCGAAGACGGGGTACTGATCGGTGCTGGCGCCAAGGTGCTGGGCAATATCCGCGTGGGCCGGTGCAGCCGGATCGCCGCCGGGTCGGTGGTTCTGTCCGAAGTTCCGCCCTGCAAGACGGTTGCGGGTATTCCCGCCAAGATCGTGGGCGAGGCAGGCTGCGCGCAGCCTGCGGTTAGCATGAACCAGATGTTCCGTTCGGGCCTGTGACGACAAGACACCGCTGAACCGGGTTCAAGAATCGAAAACGCCGCCGGGTTACGGCGGCGTTTTTGTGTGTGTTGCGGCCGGTTCAGGCCAGCATCATCATCGGGTTTTCCAGATTGTCGACGACGGCTTGCAGCAGTTGCGCACCGAGCGCCCCGTCGATGACCCGGTGATCGACCGACATGGTCACCGACATCACGGTGGCCACGGTCAATTCGCCGTCATCCCCGACAACGGGTTTCTTGACGCCTGTTCCCACGGCCAGAATACCGGCATGGGGCGGGTTCACGATGGCGTCGAAATTGTCGATGCCGAACATGCCCAGATTGGAAATCGCAAAGCTACCACCCTGGTATTCGTGCGGCGCGAGCTTGCGGTCGCGGGCACGGGCGGCGAGGTCTTTCATCTCTGCCGAGAGCGCCGAGAGCGACTTCATGTCGGCATCTTTCAGCACCGGCGTGAACAGGCCGCCCTCGATGGCGACGGCAACGGCGACGTCTGACGGTTTCAACTGGAAGACACGGTCTCCGGCCCAGACGGCGTTGCATTCGGGCACCTGTTGCAGCGCGTTTGCCATCGCCTTGATGATGAAGTCATTGACGCTGAGCTTGGTGCCGCGCGATTCCAGTTGCTTGTTCAATTGGCTGCGGAACTTGAGCAGCGCGTCGAGCTTGATGTCGCGGCGCAGGTAGAAATGCGGGATCGACTGCTTTGCCTCGGTCAGACGCGCGGCGATGGTCTTGCGCATGCCGTCGAGTGCGATTTCCTCATACTCGCGGCCCTCATACATGCGGGCGACCATGTCGGTCGAGGGGCCACTTGCCGGGGCCGCAGTTGCGGCAGCGGCGGCGGGTGCGGCAGCGGGTGCAGGTTTTGCTGCGGTCGGGCTGGCCCCTTCCACATCCGCTTTCACGATGCGACCATGTGGGCCGGAACCTGCGATCTGGCTGAGGTCGAGGCCCTTCTGGGCGGCGATGCGACGGGCCAGTGGCGAGGCGAAGATGCGTGTTCCATCGGCGGACTTGGCTGCGGCGGGGGCAGGGGCGGGCTCCGCGGAGCCCCCTGCGGGGGCCGCCTTGTCGCCCGCGTCAGCCGCAGGTGCGGCTTCCGGTGCCTTGGCCGGGGCGGCCGCGATGTCATCGGGGCTTTCGCCCTCTTCCAGCAGCACGGCGATGGCGGTGTTCACCTTCACGCCTTCGCTGCCGTCGGGGACGAGGATCTTGCCGATGATGCCTTCATCGACCGCCTCGAATTCCATCGTCGCCTTGTCGGTTTCAATCTCGGCCAGCAGGTCGCCGGACGATACGGTATCGCCCTCCTTGACCAGCCATTTTGCCAGCGTGCCTTCCTCCATGGTCGGGGACAGGGCGGGCATCAGGATTTCGGTGGGCATCTCAGCGGTCCTCAATCAGTGTAATTTGGTCGAAAGGCGCCTTGGGGCGCCCGGTGCCGCGCGCGAGCGTTTCGATCGCGGCTGTGATTTTCTGTTTGTGTTCCGCCATCCAGACAAAGGCGGTCTGGTGGGTGGGGCGGGCCCCGATCAGGCGCAGATCCGCTGCCAGCCGTTCGGGAACCAGCCCGGTCACCTCACGGCCATCGACCGTGAGGCTCACCCGGTAGCATTCCGTCGCTGGGTCGCGGCCCCTGATCTCCATCCCGGCCCCTTAGCGGTAGGTCACTTCTTTGACGGCGGCGATCACCTCGTCCGTGGTCACCAGCGCCAGTTTTTCCAGATTGGCGGCATAGGGCATCGGCACGTCCTTGCCAGTGCAGTTGACCACCGGTGCGTCGAGGTAATCGAACGCCTGTTGCATTACCACCGAGGAGATGTAGCTGCCAACCGAACCTTGCGGCCAGCCTTCCTCGACCGTCACCAGGCGGTTGGTCTTCATCACCGAGTTGATGATGGCGCCGGTATCCATCGGGCGCAGTGTGCGCAGATCGATCACTTCGGCATTGATGCCATCCTCGGCCAGCTTGTCGGCGGCTTCGAGGGCAAACTGCATCGAGATGCCGAAACTGACGATGGTGACATCGCGGCCCTCGCGGCAAATCTTTGCCTTGCCGAAGGGGACGGTAAAATCATCCAGAACCGGCACGTCGAAGCTGCGGCCATAGAGGATTTCGTTTTCCAGGAAGATCACCGGGTTGGGGTCGCGGATCGCGGATTTCAGCAGGCCCTTGGCATCGGCGGCCGAATAGGGCATCGCGACCTTCAGGCCGGGGACCTGCATGAACCATGCTGCATAGTCCTGGCTGTGTTGAGCGCCGACGCGGGCAGCGGCGCCGTTGGGACCCCGGAAGACCATATGCGCGCCCATCTGGCCGCCGGACATATAAAGTGTCTTGGCCGCCGAATTGACGATATGGTCCATCGCCTGCATCGAGAAGTTGAAGGTCATGAACTCGACAATGGGTTTCAACCCGCCAAAGGCCGCGCCGACACCGATGCCGGTAAATCCGTGTTCGGTGATCGGCGTGTCGATAACGCGTTTGGAGCCGAACTCGTCCAGCAGTCCCTGGCTGACCTTGTAGGCGCCCTGATATTCGGCGACTTCCTCACCCATCAGAAACACGGCTTCGTCGCTGCGCATCTCTTCGGCCATGGCGTCGCGCAGGGCTTCACGCACGGTCTGCGGTTTCAACTCGGTGCCCTCGGGCCAGTCCGGGGTCAGATCGACCTGCGGGGCGGCGGGGGCGGCGGCGGCAGGGGCGGGCGCTTCGGAACTCCCTGCGGGAGCCGCCTTATTGCCCGCGTCAGCCGCTGGCGCGGCTTCCGGCAGAGCGGAGAGGTCTTCGCCTTCTTCCAGCAGGATCGCGATCGGGGTGTTGACCTTGACTGCTTCGGTGCCTTCGGCGATCAGGATCTTGCCGACGATGCCTTCGTCGACGGCCTCGAATTCCATCGTGGCCTTGTCGGTTTCGATCTCGGCCATGATGTCGCCGGAGGAGACGGTGTCACCCTCCTTGACTAGCCATTTCGCGAGCGTGCCTTCTTCCATCGTCGGAGAGAGGGCGGGCATGAGAATTTCGGTTGCCATATCTCAGTTTCCTTCCGGGGCCGGGGTGATCATCCCGACGATGTTTCCTTGTCCGTCTTCCACATAGGCGCAGCGGCCGATGCCGGGGAAATCGGTGGGCGGCAGCGCTTCAGCGCCGCCATTGGCTAGGGCCCAGGCATATCGTGCGTCGCAATCGCCGACCTCATAGGTCATGGTACCGCCGCGCACGGGGCTTCCGGCTACGGGCGCGTCGCCCATGCGCAGCATAAGACCACCGGTCAGCAACTTGTCACTGCCGATCTGGTCGCCCTCGATCAGGTGATAGCCAACGTCCTCGCCGCCGGGCATCGGTGTGAAGTTCCATCCAAACAGGCCAGCGTAGAACGCCTTGGCCTGCTCCACGTCGCTGGCGTGAATTTCAAAATGCGGCATCTTTCAGGCCTCGGCGTAGATGTCGGTCCAGAGCTCATCGAGCGCGGGCTCGGGGCTCTCTTTGGAGAATTCGGCGGCCTTGTTGACGATCTGCTTGATGTCCTTGTCGATCGCCTTCAGGTCGTCCTCACTCGCGTGTTTGCCGCTGAGCAGCAGTTCGCGCACATGTTCGATCGGGTCGCGTTCCTCGCGCACTTTCTGCACTTCTTCGCGGGTGCGGTACTTGGCCGGGTCCGACATGGAGTGGCCGCGATAGCGGTAGGTCTTGACCTCGAGAATATAGGGGCCCTTGCCCGCGCGGCAGTGTGCCGTGGCCTTTTGGCCCGCGGCCTTGACGGCCAGCACATCCATGCCATCGACAATTTCACCCGCAATACCGAAGGCCTCGCCGCGGTGGTAGATATCTTTGGTCGAGGTTGAACGCTGTTGCGAGGTGCCCATGGCGTATTGGTTGTTTTCGATCACGAAAACCACCGGCAGGTCCCAGAGTGCGGCCATGTTGAAGGTCTCATAGACCTGGCCCTGGTTCGCTGCGCCATCGCCGAAATAGGTGAAGGTGACGCGGCCGTTGTCATTGTACTTGTCGGCAAAGGCCAGCCCTGCGCCGATCGGGACCTGAGCTGCGACGATGCCATGGCCGCCATAGAAATGCTTCTCTTTCGAGAACATGTGCATCGAGCCGCCCTTGCCTTTGGAGTAGCCGCCCTCGCGCCCGGTCAACTCGGCCATAACCCCGTCGGGGTTCATGCCGCAGGCCAGCATGTGGCCGTGATCGCGGTAGGATGTAACGCGCTTGTCGCCCTCCTCGGTGGCTGCCTCAAGCCCGACCACAACCGCCTCTTGTCCAATATAGAGATGGCAGAACCCGCCGATCAGACCCATGCCATAAAGCTGACCGGCTTTTTCTTCGAATCGCCGTATCAGCAGCATCTCACGATAGTATTCTTTCAGCTCTTCGGCGGAAACGTTTGGTTTCTTTGTGCTTTTACGCGCTGCCATGGCCGGCGGATCCCCTTATGCTGAGATAGTTTAGCGTTAAACTATCTTTTAGTGCATTTCTTGCGCGATGGCGAGCCATAATCTTGCCGCTGGGGAAACGCGGCTGAAACCGGCTGAAAAAGGGCGATCGGCACTTTCGGAAATCTTGAATAACCAGACGCTGCCAGAAGTCATGGATTCCTACGCATCAGGTCATTCCCGACGTGTCAGGTTTTTGCGAGAAGTGCTTTAGCGAATGACGATCTCGTCAGAGCGGAGCAATCCAAGAACCGAGCGTGCCTGCTGGTCCAGCAGGTCAAGATCGAGGTAATCGTCGGACAGGCGCCGGGTCAGGTTCTCGATCCGGTCGATCTCGGCATCGATTGTCGCCAGATCCCGTTGCAGCAGGTTGCGTTCGGCGCTGATCTCGACCCGCCGGAACAGCCCGAAATCTCCCTGCACGGCGGCAAAGGTGAAATAGGTGCCGATAGCAAAGGCAAAGGCAAAAAACAGCAAGGCGCCAAGGCTGGGTCGATTGGATCGGGTCACGTGTAAACCGTTTATGAAAACTGCCTGTCATGCGCCCTTCGCGGACGTCTCGGGGCAGTATGGCACAGGTGATTCGCCTTGTGAATCCAATAAATGCAGGGGGTTTGCGGTTTTTTACCCACTGTTGTCCGGACGTGTTGCGCCGTTCAGAAAAGGGCGGCGATAGCGAGGCAGAGGCCGGTTGCAGAAATCACCGAGGTCGAGATCATCTTCAGCCTGCCGATATGACGTTTCTTGATAGCGCGGCCAAGATGAGTTTCTGCCGTTTCGTCCGTCACATCCGCCGCGAGGTTTCTGTGTCCTCATGTCCAGTGTTTCCCGCCAGAGCATCATAGGCCTTGGCCGCGAGGCCAACGACCAATAAAGACAGAGAAAACTCACCTGGTCTGAGATGCGAAATACCTCGCAAACGTATCACAGATCGCCGGACATCGTGCGCAAGGGCGTTGGTCTGATGGTCTGGTGGGGAACAGATTTGCGTTGCGTGTGACGATGGCTTGTTCCTTTATCGAAACCGAAAAGCCGGGAGAGAATGCGATGTTGGCCTATCGGGATTGGGTTCCAAAGACATGTGAAACGCGGGTGGCCAAAATCACCGCGCGAACCAAGGCGCAGTCCCATTCCGAGATCGCCGCCCAGATCGCGGCGCTGGCGGAAAAGAACAGGGACATTCACGAGCGCGAGTGCTTTAACCTCAATCCCGCAACCAATGTGATGGCCCCGCGTGCCGAGGCGATACTGGCCTCGGGGCTGGGGTCGCGCCCGTCGCTGGGCTATCCCGGCGACAAATACGAGACCGGGCTGGAGGCGATCGAAGAGATCGAAGTGATTGCCGCCACGCTCTGCGCGCAGGTCTTCGCTGCGCGATACGCCGAGATCCGGGTGCCTTCGGGCGCGTTGGCCAATCTCTACGGATTCATGGCGACCTGCGCGCCGGGAGATACGATCATCGCGCCGCCCGGCTCGATCGGCGGCCATGTCACGCATCACAGGGCGGGCTGCGCGGGGCTGTTCGGTTTGAACAGTATCGCGGCGCCGGTCGATGCGGATGGCTATACACTGGATATTGACGCACTGCGCGCGCAGGCGCACGAGGTCCGGCCCAGACTCATTACCGTGGGGGGCAGTCTGAATCTGTTTGAACACCCCGTGGCCCAGGTGCGCGAGATCGCTGACGAAGTCGGTGCGAAGGTTCTGTTCGATGCCGCGCATCAATGCGGGATCATCGCGGGCGGGGTCTGGCGGAATCCGCTGGAGGAGGGCGCGCATCTGATGACGATGAGCACCTACAAAAGCCTCGGCGGTCCGGCGGGCGGGTTGATCGTGACCAATGACGCCGATCTGGCGCAGGCGCTGGACCACATCGCTTTTCCCGGTATGACCGCCAATTTCGACGCGGCGAAATCGGCAGCGCTGGCGCTGACCATGCTGGACTGGCTGGAGTTCGGAGCTGCCTATGCGCAAGAGATGATCGCCACGGCGCAGGCATTTGCCCAAACGTTGGCCGGGCAGGGAGTGCCGGTGTTCTCCGGCAGGCAGGGCTTTACCCGCTCGCACCAGTTCGCGGTTGAAGCGGCCGCCTTCGGAGGCGGACAGGCGGCGTCGAAACATTTGCGTCGCGCGGGGTTCCTGACCTGTGGCATCGTGTTGCCGATTGCCGAGGTTGCGGGGGATATGAACGGGCTGAGGATCGGCACGCCCGAGCTGGTGCGCTGGGGTGTGACCCGCGACCGGGTGGGCGAGATTGCCGATCTGCTGACCCGCGCGCTGCGCACGCAAGACCCCGAGGCCATAGCGCCGGAAACGCGGGCGCTGCGATCCCAGTTCAACCGGTTGCACTTTGTCGGCGGCTAGAGTTTTCCGCCACGTCCTCTCCAATTGAAGCGACGCCGCCTCACGCCCGTCAACTGCTTGCCAATGGTGGCGACGCGCCCCCAGCGCGCAGCAATAATCTAAGCCGGTCCGCGATCATGTTAACCTGTTCGCAATTTAGTGACGGGAATGTGGGTCGGCGCGCTGCCAATACGGATACCGGTTGCGGGGTAACGGCGGCCTGCGCTTGGGTTTGTCGAAATCCGCAGGCGCCATGCGGTGGTCCGGGCCTATTCGAACTCGACGACATACCCTCTGGCCTGTTCCAGCCCCGAGGCATCGCCCCATTGCGGTGGCCTGTCCTCGCCCCAGTGATGAAACCGCGCGACGCCCTCGTTTCCACCCTGATTGTCGGGCTGATGTTCGTACCAGTTGGAATAGCTTAGCGGAGCGCCATCGACCCAGATCCAGCCGTCTTCGGGGCCCTGCGCGCCCGGCTGGCGGAGCAGCCCGATCCAGGGGCCGGTATAGTGGCCGGGTTTCCATTCTTCCCAGAGCGCCTCTTCCTCGCGGATCAGACCCGTGATGAAATCATTTTCTTCCTGCGAGGTGATCGAGACAAGCGCGCCGCCCATGGCCCGCGCCTCGGCATCGGCTTCGGCCCAGCTGCCGCCATCGGTGCGCACCACCGAATAGTCATGCCCGCCAAACGCTTCGGTTCTGATGATGTCGCGCCCGGCGATGGCCTTTTGCGCGGCGGCCTCAAGCGCTTGTCGGTCCAGCGCGTCGCGCGCGGCAGACAAGCCATCCTTGGGCCCGCCTTCCCAGACGTGATGATAGACCGCAACTCCTGCCGCCGCCCCGACGCAGAGTAGCGCCGTCAGCGCCATGCCCGTTCCGCGCCCACGCAACCGGCTCTTGAGGATCGCCAGTGTCGAAAGCTGCGCCCCGTTTTCTGCACCGATCTGATAGGCCCGGACCAGGCGGGGAATGTTCTTGAGCCGCTGGTTGCCCAGCGACCGGACCTGCAGGGTCAGCTTGCCCTCGATCTGGTCGCGCACGGCGCTGGACACGCAGATACCGCCGGGGGCGGCCAGCGATTCCAGCCGTGCTGCGATGTTCACCCCATCACCCAGCAGATCGCCGTCGCGCTCGATCACATCGCCGACGCTGATGCCGATCCGGAACGTGATGCGCTTGTCCTCGGGCAACGTGTCGTTGCGGTGCCGTAGCGCCTCCTGGGTTTCGAGCGCGCAGCGCACCGCCTCGACGGAACTGGCGAATTCCGCCAGCACGCTGTCGCCTGCGGTGTTCGCGATCCGACCGCCGTAGTGGGCGATCAGCCCGTCCATGATCTCGCGATACTGTGCGAGGGTGGTGGTGGTGAATTCCTCATCCGCAGCCATCAGGCGGCTGTAGCCCGCCACGTCGGCAGCAAAAAGGGCCGCGAGTTTTCGCTGGAGGCCTGTCTCCTGGTGCAATTGGTCCATCCCTGTTCCGGCCTGTCGTCACGGCCCGGTTAAATCCCGGCCGTGTTAACAGACCGTATACCAAGGGCGAGCATTTGCACCAATTCCCGTTACCGCGCGTATCATTGCGCGGGTCGCCGATCGACAAAAGAGGTCAGTTCACTCTCAAGCGCGCTCCAGACCCGGCGGATCAGTTTACTGTTGCGGATGGCTTCGGGCGCGGTCAGCCAGATCGGCAAGCTGGGCAGCGGAAAGGACAGCTGAACTTCCTCCAGTTCCGGATCGGCGCGCCCGGCTGCCGCCTGACCAAAGCCCAGCCCGCACCCGGCGCGGACCAGCTCCCAATAGGCAGTCTGATGATCACATCTGGTGGCAAAGAACGTGCGGTCGACGGCAAAACCCGCATCGCGGAAGCCCTGAATGATCTGATCGTTACGATCATAGCCGACAAAATCATGGGCCTTGATGTCGGCATCTTTTTTGGGGCGTCCCGCCCGTTCCAGATAGTCCCTGTGCCCGAACAACCCCATCTCGACCTCGCCGACATAGCGGGTCACCACGTCAAGCTGTTCGGGGCGGATCATGCGCACGGCGATATCGGCCTCGCGGAACAGCAGGTTCTCGGTCGTGTCCGAGGCCACAAGCTCCAGCGATATTTCGGGGGCCTCGCGCCGCAGCCGCGCAAGGATCGCGGGCAGCACGTGATGGGCCATGAAGACCGACGCGGTGATGCGCACGGTGCCGGTTTCGGCATGGGCTGCACCCGCGGCGCTCAACTCAAGCTGGCGGGCTGCCTCGTGCATCCTGCGGGCCGGGGCCAGCAGGTCATGCGCAGCCTCGGTCGGCTGCATGCCAGAGGCGGTGCGCGTGAAGAGATCAACGCCAAGCACGTCTTCGAGGGCCGAGATATGCCGCCCAATGGTGGGCTGTGTCAGTCCCAGATGGCGCGCGGCGGCAGAGAGTGATCCGGTATCGGCCACCGAAAGAAGCGTTTGGATATGTGCCCAGTCAAGCCGGGAGAGGGGTAAAGACATACGAAAATGTATACCAAATAGACGAATTTCCGCAATTTCAAAACGTAGATGAATATCTCATTTTGGACTTATCCAGAGCGAAGGAGCGGCAAGATGGATGATACGGTTCTGATCCTCGGCGCAAATGGCCGCTTTGGCCGCAATGCTGCGCAAGCCTTCCGGCAGGCGGGCTGGCAGGTGCGCCTGTTCGACCGCAAGACGGACGATCTGAGCGTGGCGGCAGCGGGTGCGGATGTGATCGTCAACGCCTGGAACCCGCCTTATGACCAATGGGCCAGCACCGTGCCGGGCCTGACACGTCAGGTGATCGCTGCCGCCCGGGCCGGCGGATCGATGGTGATCATACCCGGCAATGTCTATGTGTTCGGCGAAGACGCGCCGGCGCGGTTTGACGAACAGACGCCGCACCGGGCCACCAATCCGCTGGGCCGCACCCGGATTGAAATGGAAGAGGCCTATCGCGCCTCGGGCGTCCAGACTCTAATCCTGCGGGCGGGGGATTTCATCGACACGATGCCCTCGGGCAACTGGTTCGACAAGGTCATGCTGGCCGGGCTCGGACGGGGCAGGTTCACTTATCCCGGCGATCCGGATCAGCCGCATGCTTGGGCCTTTCTGCCCGATCTGGCCCGCGCGGCGGTGGCGCTGGCCGAGATGCGCGCGCGTCTGGACCGGTTCGAGGATGTGCCGTTTCCGGGCTACACGCTGACGGGCCAGTCGCTGGCACAGGCGGTGGAGAAAGCACATGGCGCGCCGCTGCGGCTGCACCGGTTCAACTGGCTGGCGGTCCGGTTATTGACCCCGGTCTGGAAGATCGGCCGCCAACTGATCGAGATGCGCTACCTCTGGTCGAAACCCCATGCGCTGGATGGCACCCGGTTTGCGACTCTGCTGCCGGATTTCGAGATCACGCCGCTGGATGCGGCCCTGAGCACGGCACTGGGCTCTGAGCCAGAGGGGCAGGGCGGGCTCGCGCTGGCGTCCTGAAACGCCCCGGCCACAAAAAACGCCGCAGAGCTTATCTGCGGCGTGTTTTGAACTGTGAGGTGTCGTGGGGCTTTCAGGCTGTCTCGGCCTTGGCGGCAGCCGGGTTCGCGCCAGGCTTGGTTGAGCGGCCGGGGTTCAGTGGGTCGTCCTGACGCTGTACCGAGCCTTCGAAATGCGCACCACTTTCGATCGCGATGGTCTTGTGGATGATGTCGCCTTCGACGCGTGCGGTCGAGGTCAGGCGCACCTTGAGGCCACGCACACGGCCCACGATACGGCCATTGATGACCACGTCATCGGCGGTCACTTCACCCTTGATAGTGGCCGATTCTCCGATCGTCAGCAGATGGGCGCGGATATCGCCCTCAACCGTGCCTTCGACCTGAATATCGCCGGTGGTCTTGAGGTTGCCGGTCACATGCAAGTCCGAGGACAGCACCGATGCCGGTGCTTTCGGCTTGGGCGCGGTTGGCTTGTAGTCGCTCTGTGCGGGAGCTGCCGGGGCCGCCGAGGGTGCAGCAGACGCGGGCTTGTCTGCTTCGGTGCCGGGCTCGTTGATTTTGCTCTTAGAAAACATCTCTTGCAGCCTTGATGTAAGTCATTGGGTTCGTGGGCCTGCCATTGACACGCACTTCATAGTGCAGATGCGTGCCGGTCGACCGTCCGGTGCTACCCATATCAGCTATGTGATCGCCGCGCGAGACCCTTTGGCCGACCTTCACGCGGATCTTAGTGTTATGAGCGTAAAGTGTCTCAATGCCGAATTCATGCTTGATCTTGACCAGCCGCCCAAAGCCCGATTGCCAACCTGCATGGCTGACCACACCGTCGGCGGTGGCAAAGATATCAGTGCCATGCGCACCCGCGAAATCCGAGCCGTTATGCATCCGGCGACCGCCGGTCTTGGGGTCGCGCCGCGTGCCGAACCCGCTGGTATAGCGCACGGCGGCACGGACCGGGCTTGCAAAGGGCGCTTTCTGTGCGGCGATGCGATAAAGGTTCAGCTGATCCATCTGCTGGAGCAGGCGATTGGCGCGGATCTCGTCGGGCGAAATTTCTTCACCGCGTGTGCTGAAGGACAAAGGGGTCAGCGGACCGCCGACGCCGCTATAGCCGCGCCGCACCTGCTCGATAATCCGGTCGGTGGGCATCCCGGCGCTGCGGAACATCTTGTCCAGCGGTTCGACCGAGATCACCATCGCTTCTTCCAGTTGCCGGAAGATCTGTTCGTTCTGCTCGCGCATTAGCGAGATTTCCAGTTCCAGCGCGTCGCGCGCCTCCAGCGCCGATTGCGCATCGGCCAGGATCTGGTCGCGTTCCGCCGCCGTCCGGTTGAGTGCGTCGGCGATCAGGTCCATCTGCGCGGGCGCGGCGGTTGCAACGTCCTGCTCAGCGCCATTTTCGGCCTCAAGCTTTACTTGCGCCAACGTGGCGCGCGCTGTTTCGCGTTCTTTCATCGCGGTGCGCAGAGTGGTCTGGATCACCTCGATCCCGGTCTCCAGCTCGTTGCGGCGGATTTCCGAGTTCAGCAATTCCGATTGCATGGCCGAGACCTGCGCCAGAGCCGCATTGAATCGCTCCTGCGCGGCCAGCGCCTCTTCGGCGCGGGCATCGCGTTCGCCCGACAGCGCGTTAAGGCGGTCCTGATAGGTGACCTGGTCGCGGCGCGCCTGTTCGCGGAAATTGCCCGAGCCGATGCTGTCCATCAACAGGATCGCGGTGGCCACGATGGTCCAGGCCACAAGCGCCGAGGCACCGGCAAAAGCCATCAGCTGGGTTTCGGGTCGGAGACGGATGAACCGGGTGTCGCTGTCGGATTTGAGAAAAACGCGTCTTTCTGGAAAGCGCCGTTCCAGAAACGCATGAATTTTGATCGCCAGCCGAGTTCGCACGCGTATGTCCCTGTCTGCCCCCAAAGGCGGCCCATCGGTTTGGTCCTGCGGGCCTTGGTGCGACTGAATAGCCAGATGTTAACATTTGGGCAAGCGCGGCGCTTTGCGGATGGTATCAAAGCGGGACTTCCCGCCGCCCTTGCGCGGAAAATCGCCGATCATATGGCCCTATTTGGGCTATGTCAGCGTAGATAGGCCGGATACTCCTCGGCCAGGGGCCAGTAAAAGTCTGGCGGCAAACCGGCTTCGGCGCGTTTTTCCTCGTTGAACGGGGGCTTCAATCCGCCCTTGAAATACTGCCTGACGAGCGCATGAAAAACCTCTTTTGGGTCGCTATCGGCCCGTCCGCAGCAGAAATTGAACCATTTGGCCCCGTAGGCCACATGGCTGACCTCTTCGGCATAAATGGTTCTGAGGCTTTCCACCGCTTCGCTTTCACCGGCTTTCTCGAAGATGGCGATCATCCCCGGCGTGACGTCCAGACCGCGCGCCTCCAGCACCATGGGCACGATGGCCAGCCGTCCGTGCAGGTCATCGGCGGTGTCCGTCGCGGCCCGCCACATGCCGTGATGGGCGGGCAGGTCGCCATAGAAACTCTCCATGTTTTCAAGGCAGTCACACATGAGATTGAAGTGCTTTGCCTCGTCATCCGCGGCCTTGACCCAGTCGTCATAAAACCCTGTTGGCATTGGTGTGTCTGCAAACCGCGCAATGATGTCCCAGTGCAGATCGACCGCGTTAAGCTCGATATGGGCGACCGCGTGCAACAGCGCAATCCGCCCGGCGGGTGATCCCGGTTTGCGTTTCGGCACGTCGCGCGGGCTTAGCAATTCGGGGCGGGCGGGTCGCGCGGGATGATCCGGCGGGGCTGCGGTGCCAAGCGGAATGTTCTCGCCTGCATCGCGTGCCGCTTTCCAGGTTGCGGCATGGGTGCGCGATTTGGCGGCCTTGGCGCGGCCTTCCGCCGTGGATAGCACGTCGACTGCCATCGCGCTCAGCGTGTGCGGGGCAAATTTCTCGGGGGCATCGGTCACGGCGTAGGGTGCTCCGGCGTCATTCTGAAACAGGTTAGTGCCCGGCTATCAAATGAGGGCTGGTGACACCAGCCTATCCGCAGGTCAGCGCTGCTCGCAGGTGCAATGGGCTGCTGGACAACCCGTCTTTTCGACCCTGGTACACCCTCGAAACTCAGCATTCCTGCCAGGCGACCCCGTCAATTCAGAACGGAGGCCTGCGCGTGGCACGGCTTGTTTCCCGCACCCCCAACGGCATTCTGGCGGGCGATCAGCGGAAGGATCAGATCCTTCTTCTTCAGGACATCGATGGCGATCTGGCCTATCTGAACGACCTGACCGGGGCGGCGGTGGATGTGATCTACCGGATCGAGGACAAGAATTGTGATGACCGCATCCAGGGGGATGAGGTCGTCAACTCCATTTCCGACGACATGAATTTCGGCGCGCTGGTGGACATCGCCAGCACGGTGGCGGTGGATAGGGCCCTTTATTCGCTGACCTGGTTCCCGTCATCGGGAGAGGTTCTGAAGGTATATCGTCTGGATGATCTGGACGGGTCGGGCCAGATCGACGATCTGGGCGAGGCAACCGAGGTGAGGAACGCCAACCAGATGCCCGACGGGGTGGCGGCAGAGATCGGGGTCTCCATCACTGCGGATGAGGATGGCAACCTGACGCTGGATGGCAACAACTTTGCCGGTGAGGGCAATGTTATCCGCCTGAGTGATACCAATGGGGATGGCGACTACTTCGACGAGGGCGAAACCGCGCTCTTTGGCTCCAGCATTTATGACGACCAGTTGACCCGCCCCCGCGCGCTGGAAACCTACGAAGGCAAGGCGCAGGTCACTGCCGGGTCAGCCGGCGCGGGCAACCACTTCTCGGTCTTTCTCGATCAGGACCCCAACACGCCTTATGCAAGCAGCGAAAACGTGGTGGGGCAGTTGGGCAATGGCCCCACCGGGTTCGACATCAAGACGCCACTCGCGGTCGAGATGCCCGGAGGTTTTGACGGCACGATCCTGTCGGTTTCAGCGGGTCTGTTGCACACCACCTTCCTGGCCGAGGGCGACAGGTCCAGCTTCAACTTCTCCACAGAAGAGACCCTGTCGCTGGCAACCGTGGGCAAGGGCAGTTTTGGGGATGACCTGCTGCGCGCGGGTGCGGGGGATGACCAGCTCAATGGGCGCTGGGGTGGCGACATCGTCTCGGGCGGGGCCGGAGATGACCTGTTGAATGGCGGCTTTGGCGATGATCTGCTCAATGGCGGTGCGAGTAATGACCGGGTGCCTGGCGGGTTCGGAGTTGATGCGCTGGCCGGTGGCGAGGGCGAGGACGTGCTGTTCGGTGGCTTGGGCCGCGACAGCTTTGTCTTTAACGGCGGACATGACGTGCTCCGCGACTTCGTTTTCGGGTTCGAGTTCATGTGGTGGAGCCTGTCGGGCGACAAGATCACGCTCGATATTGCGGGCGTCGACAGCTTTGCCGACGTGCTGGCCTCGGCCTCGCAGGTTGGGCACCACACCCGTCTGGAGTTCAGCGAAGATGACAGCCTGTTGTTGCGTAATGTCTGCGTGGCAGAGCTGGACAGCGACGATTTCGCCTTCGTCTGACATAGGCACCCCGGGCGCTTATGCGAGCGCCCGGGGTGCCTATGACACTCGCAGTTGCGCCAAAGTTGCCCGGTCTCTCAGGACACCACGTACAACACGGGTTTGGTGCGGTGTTGCGGAGCCGGGGTCGCACCTGATGGAAACCGTTGTGCGAAATCGAGGCCGGTCCGGATAACGTCCGGGTCCATCCGGCCAAGCGTCAGGGTTTCGACTGCATCCCTGGCGGCGGGTGTGTCATCACGGCGCATGAAATGCAGCACGTACAGGAGTGCTGCTTCGTCTTGTGTGACCCAGTCCCTGCTTTCAACGCAGAACGGGTCGTTGAAGTCGATGCTATCGGTGCGGCTGCGCAGAACGGCCTTGAGGTATTTCGCAAGCCGGTGCGCTGCGGGAAAGCCAATATTGTCGCCCCAGCGTTCGGCGGCGATGGAATAGGCGATGTGCCAGGTCTGCGTTTCGGGACTGCGGAAGCTGACCAGCAGGTGGCGCGTCACGGACAGTATTCCGGTCTCGAACGGATCGAAGCCGAGATCGCCCGGCCTCTGCATCTCAGGCTTGGTCTGCGGGGTCGGTATCGCGCTCATCCTGCCGACCTCGTCAATTCTTCCCCACTCGGTAGCAGGCGCACGACGTTTTGCGGCAGCGAGCCTTGCGTCTGCTCACGCTCTGGTCGGGGCGAAGCTGCCCGCGCTGGAAAGCGCAGATCCGCTTCCATGGCGTCGCGCAGTCTCGGGTTCAGGGCAACTCCGAACTGGCGCGCAAGCCTGTCGGTTGTCAGCAGATCAGTCATCAAAGTGTTCATGTCCCGGCGTCCATAGTAACTGTTCAACGCGCTGCACCCGGTGTTTCGCATGGAAAAAGCGGACAGCGCATCGAAACTGTGTGGAATATGGCCGGGCTTGACCCCAAGGAAATCTGACTGAGCCGGGTGTTACATGACAAAAATAGTCATGTTTTGCAAGCCGAGTCGGGGATGTTACCAAAGCGACACTGCGGCATATTGGAATCCCGCCATTTGAACCCTGCGGACATGAGGGGGCTCAGAAGTCTTTGACCGCCTGCAGCACCTCCTCCACATGGCCGGGGACCTTTACCTTGCGCCAGATGTGGGCGATGCGGCCTGCGGCGTCGATCAGGTAGGTCGCGCGTTCGATTCCCATCGATTTGCGCCCATACATGTTCTTTTCCACCCAGACGCCATATTGCTCGCAGACATCGGACTCCGCGTCCGACAGCATCGTGGTGGTCAACCCGTGTTTGGCGACAAACTTGTCATGCTTGGCGACGGTATCCCGGGAAATGCCCAGAACATGCGCACCGGCATCGGAAAAAGCCTGCAACTGCTCGGAAAAGCCGATGGATTCCTTGGTGCAGCCCGGCGTATCATCGCGGGGATAGAAGAACAGGACAACCTTGGTGCCGCGCAGGTCAGACAGCGTGACCTCGCCACCCCCATCGCGGGGCAGGGTAAAGTCCGGGGCGGTATCGGAAAGATCGGGCATAGATGTACTCCGGCAGGAAAATTGTGACAGACAATCGGCATATTAGGCCGCCAAAGTGAAGCGGAAAGGCGTGACGGACAAAAAGAACACCCCTCCCGGCGTGAAACGTCGCCGCTCGCGTGCGGCGCATGTCTCGATCTGGTCGATGCGGGGCTTTCTGCTTCTGGTCCTGCTGGCCGGGTTTACCGCGATCGTCACTGTGGGCCGCAACCTGGACGCGCCGGACTGGCTCCGGCAGCGGGTCGAGATGCGGCTGGAACGCGCGCTGGGCGGCGCGCAGGTGGAGTTCGGCCAGGTCAGCTTCGTGATGGACCAGGGCTGGCGTCCGCGCCTGCGCCTGCGCGACGTGACGCTGACCGCCGCCGACGGCACGCCGATCGCTCGGCTGGCCGACACCCAGGCCAGCCTTGCCATGCGGCCGCTGCTGCGTGGCAGGGTGCAACCCAAGCGGATCGCGCTGGACGGGTTGTTCGTTTTGCTGCGGCGCGATGTCGAGGGCAATTTCGCGCTGACCTTCGGCGATGGTGCGGCACCACTTGAACGCGCGCCGAATCTGTCCGGGCTGATCGAACAATTCGACGATATATTCGAGCTGCCGCAGCTGTCCTCGCTGGTCTCGGTTGATATGAACGGGCTGACACTGGGCTATGAGGACGCCCGCCATGGCCGCGCCTGGACGCTGGATGGCGGGCGCATTCAAGTCTATCGCACTGATGACGTGCTGCGCATGGCAACCAGTTTCTCGCTGCTGGGCGGGCGCGACTATGCCAGCAGCATCGAGGCCAACTACACCAGCAGTATCGGCTCGCGCGAGGCGTCTTTCGGCATCTCGATCAGCGATCTGGCCTCCGAGGATATCGCGGTGCAGAGCGTAGCACTGGCCTGGCTGGAAGTGCTGCGTGCGCCCATATCCGGTTCCCTGCGCGGCGGCATCAATGCTGCGGGCGTGTTGCAGCCGGTCTCGGCGACGCTGCAGATCGGCGAGGGTGTGGTGCAACCCACCAACGAGACCCGCCCGATCCCGTTCCGCCATGCGCGCACCTATTTCACCTATGATCCCGGCGCGCAGGTACTGCGCTTTGACGAAATGGCGGTCGACAGCGCCTGGGGGATGGCCTCGGGCGTGGGCACCGCCTATCTGAACGGCGCCGACCGTGGAGAGCTGGACAGTATCGAGGCGCAGTTCCGGTTGAGCGGCCTTCAGGTCAATCCCAAAGACGTTTACGTCGAGCCGCTGCAGCTGGATGCGGCGGATCTGGATTTCCGGCTTGATCTCAGCCCGTTCCGACTGCGTCTGGGCCAGATGAACATCTACCATGAGGACCGCAACCTGCACCTGCGCGGCGATCTGGCTGCCGCACCTGAGGGTTGGGACTTGTCGGTGGATGGCACGCTGGACCGGCTCACGCCGCAGCAATTGCTGCATTATTGGCCCGAGGGGCTGGCGGTGAAGCCGCGTAAATGGGTCACCGAAAACCTGCGCGCGGGTCAGGTCACCGACGCCGAACTGGCGCTGCGGTTGCGTCCCGATCAGCTGCCAGACATCTATGCGGGTTTCGATTTCGATAAGGCAGAAGTGAAATTCGCGCGCCATCTGCCGCCATTGACGCAGGCGCGTGGGCGGGCCGACCTGTTCGGGCGGCGCTTTACCGTTACCGCCAGCGCCGGGCAGGTCGTCAGTGATGCGGGCGCGGTGATCGATGCCGCCGGATCTTCGTTCATCATTCCCGATATCGGGATCAAGAAAGCGGCACCCGGCATCGCGCGGCTGTCGGCGCGCGGTCCGGTGACCGGCGCGCTGTCACTGCTGAACCGGCCGCCGCTGACGCTGATGGACAAGGCCAAGCTGCCGGTCGATGCGGTGCAGGGCGATTTCGAAATGACCGGCACGCTGGCCCTGCCTCTGAAGGACAAGGTGAAACTGCCGGATATGGAATTTCACTTTGCCGGTACAGTTACCGATGGCGCAAGCGATGTTCTGGTGCCGGGGCAACCGGTCAGCGCCGCCTCCCTGGTGCTGACCGGGGATCAGACCGGTGTCAGCCTGTCCGGCCCGGCGCGTTTCGGCGCGGTGCCGATGCAGATCGACTGGCGCCAGCCGATCGGCAAGGGACCCGAGACGCGCAGCCGTCTGACCGGCTGGATCGAGTTGTCGCGCGCATTGTTGGACGAATTGAACGCGGGCCTGCCGGACAGCATGGTCGGCGGCAAGGGGCGGGCGGATATCGTCTTTGAGGTCGGTGGCGGTACGCCGCCGGAACTGGCCGTCACATCCGACTTGGTCGGCGTGGTGCTGGCGATCCCGGAACTGGGCTGGCGCAAGCCCGCCGGCACGGCGGGCAGACTCGAGCTCAACACCGTGCCCAAACCGGGCGCGGATATCGACCGGATCGCGCTGCAGGCCTCCGGGCTGCGTGCCACCGGGCAGATCAGTTTCGGCGATGACAAACAGTTCGAGCGCGCGCGTTTCAGCAGTTTCGAGTTGCGCAACTGGATCGCGGCGCCAGTTGAGTTGATCGGGCGCGGGCGCGGTGCCCCTGATATCCGCCTGCTTGGCGGTCGGGTTGACATGCGCAATGCCACCTTCGGGGGCGCTGATGCGGGTGGTGGTAGCAGCAGCGGTAGCGGGCCACGCATTCTGGCCAATCTGGACCGGTTGCAGATCACCGACAGCATCGCGCTGACCGGGTTCCGGGGCGAGTTTGTCACCGGTGGCGGCCCAAGCGGCAACTTCACCGCCGCCATCAATGGTGGCACGCCGATCAGCGGGCAGGTGCTGCGCCGGGGTGGGCGCAGCGGGTTCTTCCTGCAATCCAACGACGCGGGCGGTGTGTTCCGCTCGGCGCAATTGCTCACCCAGGCGCGCGGCGGCACTTTCCGGCTGACGCTGGAACCGGTCGAAAGTGCGGGGCATTACGACGGACAACTGCGCGTGCGCAACACAAGGATCAAGGATGCGCCGGCCATGGCCGCATTGTTGAACGCGATCAGCGTCGTCGGGCTGATTGACGAGATGTCGGGGCAGGGCATCCAGTTTTCCTCGATGGATGGAAGGTTTCGGCTAACACCCACCGAGGTGATTGTGCTGGAAGGCAGTGCCGTTGGCCCCTCAATGGGTATCTCGGTCGATGGCCGGGTCGACACCGAACGGCGTTGGCTAAACCTGCGCGGGGTGATTTCCCCGGTCTATCTGCTCAATGCCGTTGGCAGGGTGATCAGCCGCAGCGGTGAGGGCCTGATCGGGTTCAATTACACGCTCACCGGACCGTTGACCGACCCGCGGGTGGGTGTGAACCCGCTTTCTGCGCTGACACCCGGCATTCTGCGCGACATCTTCCGGGGCGAGCCGCGCCCAACCGTGCCGGGCGAAGAGCGGACCCGTCCGAAGGAAACGTCGCGCGATTCGCTCACCAAACGCCAAGGCGAAGATCGCTAGTTTCCATTCGCGCGGCACCGCCTTATAGGGCGGCTCATGAAACTCAGCGATTTCGATTTCCATCTGCCCGAAGACCTGATCGCGACCCGGCCCGCCAACCCGCGTTCTTCAGCGCGGATGTTGGTGGCCGAGGGGGGCCGGATCAGCGACGCTCATGTCCATGACCTTCCCGGCTGGCTGCGGCCCGGCGACCGGCTGGTGCTGAACGACACGCGGGTGATCCCGGCGCGGCTGAGCGGGCAGCGCCATCGCGACAGTGCGCAGGGGCCGGTTTCGGCCCGGATCGAAGCGACCTTGCTGGAGCCACGCGCCGATGGCGGCTGGTCGGCACTGGTCAAGCCGCTGAAAAAGGTGAAACCGGGCGAAGTGATCCATTTCTCGGACGCGCTGAGCGCCACGCTTGCCGCGGTCGAGGACGGTCAGGCGGTGCTGCGCTTCAATCTGACGGGCGAGGATTTCGACGCAGAGCTTGCTGAGGCGGGCGCGATGCCCCTGCCGCCTTATATCGCCAGCAAACGCCCGGCCGATGCGCGCGACAAGACCGACTATCAGACCGTCTGGGCGCGCCATTCCGGCGCGGTCGCGGCCCCCACCGCCTCGCTGCATTTCGACGATGCGCTGTTGGCTGCCCTTGCCGGGCGCGGCGTCGATTTCACCCATGTGACCTTGCATGTCGGCGCGGGCACCTTCCTGCCGGTGAAGGTCGAGGACGTGACCACCCACAAGATGCATGCCGAATGGGGCAGGGTCAGCCCGCAGGCTGCGGAAGAGATTGCCGCAACCAAACGCAACGGCGGTCGCGTCATCCCGGTCGGCACCACCGCACTGCGCCTGATCGAAAGCGCTGCGCGCGGCGGTGACATCGCACCCTGGGAGGGCGAGACCGACATCTTCATCTATCCCGGCTTCGAATTTCGGGTGAGTGATGCGCTGATGACCAATTTCCACCTGCCCAAATCGACCTTGCTGATGCTGGTCTCGGCCTTGGTCGGGCAGGACCGCGCCCGCGCGATCTATGATCATGCGATAACTGAACGCTACCGGTTCTTCTCATACGGGGATTCCTCGCTGCTGATCCCCTGAATATGGGCCGGAACCGACGGGTGAATTGTCGTAGACAAACGCGTCCGCACCGCGCAGAGATGTCAGCGTGATCGTGATACTGGCCGTTTAATTGGAGGCTGCGGATGCTTCAGGTTCTTTCCAGCGCTTGGGCGCTTTTGCTGGGCATGGGCCTGTTGATGGTGGGCAACGGGCTTCAGGGCACGCTGTTGGGTGTGCGGGGCGAGCTGGAGGGGTTCTCGACACTCGAGATGTCTTTTGTGATGTCCGCCTACTTCCTGGGCTTCCTCGGAGGGTCGCGCCTGGCGCCCGAGATGATCCGCCGGGTCGGGCATGTGCGGGTCTTTGCTGCACTGGCCTCGTTCATATCGGCGGTGATGATCATGTATCCGCTGATGACCAACCCGGTAGCCTGGGTGTTGGGCCGCGTGGTGATCGGATTCTGTTTTTCGGGCGTGTATGTGACCGCCGAAAGCTGGCTGAACAACGCCGCCGATAATGAAAACCGGGGCAAGGCGCTGTCGCTCTACATGATCGTGCAAATGACGGGGATCGTCACCGCGCAGGCGCTGCTGCTGGTGGGCGGGCCGGAAGGCTATCAATCCTTCGTCATTGCCTCGATCCTTGTCTCGATCTCGTTCGCGCCGATCCTTCTGTCGATTTCGCCGACACCGGCTTTCGACACCGCCAAGCCGATGAGCCTGCGGCAGATCCGGCAGATCTCGCCGCTGGGCTGCGTGGGCATGTTTCTGCTGGGTGGCGTGTTTTCGGCGCAGTTCGGCATGGCTGCCGTCTATGGCTCTGCCGCCGGGCTGTCGCTGGCGCAGATTTCGATCTTTGTGGCGACCTTTTATATCGCGGCGCTGCTGATCCAGTACCCGCTGGGCTGGTTGTCGGACCGGATGGACCGGCGGCGTCTGATATTTCTGGTTGCCGGTGGCGGTGCCGGAGGTTCGATTCTTGCCATGCTCTTGGGCGACCATTTTGTCATTTTGCTGGTCGCGGCCTTTGTGATCGGCGGCATGTCGAACCCGCTCTATTCGCTGCTGCTGGCACATACCAATGACTTTCTGGATCACGACGATATGGCGGCGGCCTCGGGCGGGTTGGTGTTCATCAACGGCTTGGGTGCGATCGCCGGCCCGTTGATCACCGGTTGGTTGATGAGCGATCAAGTCTTCGGCCCGCCGGGTTTCTTCCTGTTCATCGCGGTGCTGCTGTTCGCACTGGCGCTTTACGCAGCCTTCCGGATGACCCAGCGTGCTGCCATACCGGTTGAGGAAACCGGGACCATGTCGCCGATGGGTCCGATTGCGACTCAGGTGGCGATGGAGGTCGCGCAGGAGGTCGCAATCGAGGCCGAACTGGAGGAGCAAGATGCCGATCAACCGGCTTGATTGCTTCGCATCTTCGGTACAAGCAGCGACAATGCGCGGTCCGGATCACGCATTGTTTCATTTTTCCGGGCGTTTATGCCGGAATGTCACACTGCAAAATGGAAACAATCCCGCGCGCCGAACGGGCTGTTACCGCAAACCTTTCATAAAAATGTTAATAACTTCACATTCGAGGTGAAAATTTGTGCATTTCCACGGAAACAATCGCAACAGTCAGGCCTTGTTGCAATTCGTGACTGTATCGGGGCTGCAAAAAAAGTGTTACTCTGCATATGCCTTTGGGGGGCTAACGAAAGGTGGAGTGAGGACATGGTAGGTCCTGAAGAAGTACTGAGTTTTTGGTTAGATGAAATCGGTGAAGACGGGTGGTACCGACAAGACGAGGCGCTGGATCAGCAGATCCGCGAAAAGTTCTTGTCCGCCTGGGAGGTCGCATGTGAAGGGCGCTTTGCTCTTTGGCTGACATATCCCAGCGGCGCGCTTGCATACATTATCCTGATGGATCAGTTCCCGCGGAACATGTTCCGGGGCGAGGGACGGGCATTTGCCTCGGACCGTGCCGCCTTGGCAGCAGCAAAATGCGCGGTGGACAAGGGTTGGGATATGCGGATCGACGAACCCGCACGGCAGTTTTTCTACCTGCCGATGATGCATTCGGAAAGCCTCTGTGATCAGGAGCGCTGCGTGCGTCTTCTGTGTCAGAGGATGCCCGAAACGGGCGCGGCAAACATGTTGCACGCGCAGGCGCATCGCCAGATCATCCGTCAGTTTGGCCGGTTTCCTTACCGCAACGAAGCGCTGAGCCGCGAGACGACGCCGCAGGAAATGGCGTTTGTGTCCAATGGCGGTTACGGTGCAACCGTTCGCGAATTGCAGTCCGCCGCCGTCTAAGACGGCGTCGGGACGCAACCGCGCAAGGCGGTCAGCCGCACGGCGACGGCATCTGCTGTCGCTGTAATGGTCTGGTCCAGCAACTGGCTGGGTTTGTCGGATAGATCGTCGATCCGCGTGCGCACCTCGTTGAGCTGCGTGTTCAACGCGGCCAGTTCTGACCGGATCTCGGTCAGCTGCCGCACGTTCTCTACAGATGTATCCTTGTCGAGCGCGTCCAGATCGCCACGCAATCCTTCAAGCTGCGCCACGATCTCCTGCATCTCGGTACGCAGGGGTGTCACCACCTGCACCGCATCCGCGAATGTGTCGGCAACCTGGTTCGCGCGGTCAAAGACCATCCACGCCAGGAACAGGCACAGCGCCAGCAGGATCAGCGTTGCGTTGAGCAGCGCCAGCACAAGATCTTTCAATGTTTTTGCCATCTTTCAGGGGCCTCCGACAGGGTCGCGATGCAACCGGTGTGGCTGCGTTCTAGCCAGCATCAGAGGATGCGTATAGGGTGATGTCCAGCGGATATCCGCGACATTACCCCGCGATGCATTTTCTTTCCCCAAGGGTTGTTGATGCGCCGCGAAAACTAGTTTAATGCTAAACTAAATTTCACGGACCGGCGCCGAGAGGGAAACATGGCTGCACAATCCTATGATCTGATCGTAATCGGCTCAGGCCCGGGCGGCTATGTGGCCGCCATTCGCGCCGCGCAACTGGGGCTCAAGACCTGCGTGGTCGAGCGCGAGCATCTGGGCGGCATCTGCCTGAACTGGGGCTGCATCCCAACCAAGGCGCTGCTGCGCAGCTCCGAAGTGTTCCACCTGATGGAGCGCGCCAAGGAGTTTGGTCTGTCCGCCGGCAAGGTCGGCTATGATCTGGACGCGGTCGTGCAACGGTCTCGCGGCGTGGCCAACCAGCTTAGCGGGGGCATCGGGCACCTGCTGAAAAAGAACAAGGTGACGGTTGTCATGGGCGAGGGGACGATCCCCGCCAAAGGCAAGGTCAGCGTCAAGACCGACAAGGGCAGTGAGGAGCTCACCGCCAAGAACATCATCGTTGCCACCGGCGCGCGGGCGCGCGAATTGCCAGGGCTTGAGGCGGATGGCGATCTGGTCTGGACCTACAAGCACGCGTTGCTGCCGCCGCGCATGCCGAAGAAGTTGCTGGTCATCGGCTCGGGCGCGATCGGCATCGAATTTGCCAGTTTCTATAATACGCTCGGCGCCGATACGACGGTGGTCGAGGTGATGGATCGGGTTCTGCCAGTCGAAGATGCCGAGATCAGCGCCTTTGCCAAGAAAGCCTTTGAGAAACAGGGCATGAAGATCATGGAGAAATCCATGGTCAAACAACTGGACCGGGCCAAGGGCAAGGTCACCGCGCATATCGAGGCTGGCGGCAAGATCGAAAAGCACGATTTCGACACCGTGATTTCCGCCGTGGGCATCGTTGGCAATGTCGAAGGGTTGGGCCTTGAGGCCCTGGGCGTCAAGATCGACCGCACGCACGTTGTCACCGATGAATTCTGCCGCACCGGTGTCGATGGGGTCTATGCCATCGGCGACATCGCGGGCGCGCCATGGCTGGCGCATAAGGCCAGCCATGAGGGTGTCATGGTTGCGGAACTGATCGCGGGTAAACACGCGCACCCCGTAAAGCCGGAAAGCATCGCGGGCTGCACCTATTGCCAGCCGCAAGTGGCCAGCGTCGGCTATTCCGAGGCCAAGGCCAAGGAATTGGGCTATGATGTCAAGGTGGGCCGCTTCCCCTTCATCGGCAATGGCAAGGCCATCGCTCTGGGCGAATCCTCAGGCCTGATCAAGACGGTGTTCGACGCCAAGACCGGCGAGCTTCTGGGCGCGCATATGATCGGTGCTGAGGTGACCGAGTTGATCCAGGGCTATGTGGTGGGCCGACAGTTGGAGACCACCGAAGAGGACTTGATGCAGACCGTCTTCCCGCATCCGACGCTCAGCGAGATGATGCATGAAAGCGTGCTGGACGCTTATGGCAAAGTCATTCATATGTAAGATATGAAAATCATGAAAAAGAAAGCCGGGCAATGGCTTGCCCGGCTTTTTTCATGTCATATCACCGCATGGGCAAGGATCATCAGGATGCCCGAGCCGATTGCATAGCCGGTATCAACCATGATCGCGAAGGGTGATTTCTGCGCCCAGGCCCCGACCGAGGCAGCCTGCGCTGCCACCGTCAGAATGGCCAGCACCGCAAGTCCCAGACTGTCGGTTGTTGCGGTGATCGCGATGATCAAAGCCAGCAGCGCCAGCGAAAGGACCTGCATGGCCATCGAACCCAGCGGTGGTGTCTCGGGCGGGTCCGGGCTGATCCGTGTGCCTTCGGCCCAGCGGCGTTGAAAACCCAGCGGGCCGTAGACCAGAAAGCCGAGCAGAAAGGCAAGGACGACGCCCGCGCCCATGGCCAGCCAGTTCACCATCATAGGGCTGCCTCCAATGCCTGCAGGATCATGGTCCAGCCGCCCTGATGATTGTCGCGGCTTTCCTCGGAGGGGAAGCGTACATGGTGCAGCCGCACATCGGTGCCGCCATCGCGGGCGCTGAACTCCAGCGTCACGGTGGAATCGTCCTGACTATAGGGCGAGACCCAGGTGAAACGCAGCCGGTTGGGCCGGTCGATTTCCAGATATTCGCCCTCATGCGGCAGATCGCCCGCCTCGGGCGCGCGCATGATGATGCGGAACCGGCCGCCAACCTTGGCGTCGGAACTGGCCTCGGGCACTGACATGCCCGGCCCGGGCAGCATGAATTTCATCAGCATTTCAGGGTCCAGCCAGGCGTCGAACACGCGCTCGGGCGGGTAGGGCATGTGGTGGCTGATATCCAGTGACAGGTCACTCATTGTCGTCCTCCTTCAGGGCAGCTTCGAGGGCTTCCAGCCGCAGCGCCCAGATCGAACGCAAGTCGGCAAACCATTGGTCGATGTCCGAGAGTGGCCCCATCTGAACCTCGATCAGATGCTCGCGCCATTCGGTGCGTCGCGACACCAGCCCGGCCTTTTCCAGCACCTTGATATGCTTGGAGACCGAGTTGAGGCTCATGTCGAAGCGCCGCGCGATATCGGTCACCCGCAGAGGGCCCTGCTGGGCTAGCTGCGTCAGGATCGCGCGGCGCGTCGGGTCCGATGCGGCCTTGAGAATCGTGGTCAGGGGATCTTCTCGTTCAACCATATGGATGAATTAGCATGTGCGCTGCCATCAATCAACCTTATAGGTGAATGAAGAGTGCCTTCGGGCTGGACCTTGTCCGGGGCGCCTGCTTAAGTCGCGGCGAAACCGACGGAATGCCATGTCCAGCCTGAACAGAATCGTGATGAACCGATCCAGCCGGCGGCTGATCCGGAACTTGCAGCCTGAGGGGCTGGATGTGGCTGAGATCTCCGGCAAATGGGGCCGGCAGTTTCCGTTTCGGACCTATGACAGCTTTCGCTATCCGGCGCATGATATCTGCGCGGGCCCGGTTCTGGACGATGCCGGGCAGCCGCGCCGATTCGATCTGGTGCTGGCCAATCAGGTCTGGGAGCATCTTGATCGCCCTTATGAGGCGACGCTCAACGTGCTCGAGATGCTCAGGCCGGGCGGATATTTCTGGCTGGCGGTGCCCTTCTTCATTCCATTTCACGCCGCCCCCCGGGACAATTCGCGCTGGTCGGCGCGCGGGTTGCGGAATTTGCTGATCGAATGCGGTTTTGCAAAGCAAGAGATCGAGTCGCTTCAATGGGGCAATCGCCAAGCGGCGTTGCGCAATCTGGAACCTGACTGGCCGCCGCAGTATGACGCCGACCGGGACAATCTGGACAATGACCCGGATTTCCCGATCTGCGCCTGGGCGCTGGCAAGAAAGACGTAGAATGACGAGTGAGAGAACCCGCTGGGGCCTGATCCTGCTGATCTGGGTCGCGGGGCTGGGGGCCGCCGCGCAATATGGCAAGATCAGCGTGGTTTTCTACCGGATGGAGGCGCTTTACCCCGGCGTCGGCCATTGGCTGGGCTTCACCGTGTCGATGGTCGCGGTTCTGGGCATCGTCTTTGGCATTGTGACCGGGGCAGTGGTGGCTGCCATCGGGTTCCGTCGCGCGCTTGTCGGAGCGCTGTGGATCGGGGCGGCGATGTCCGGTCTGCAGGCGCTGGACCTGTCTTTCGGGCTGTTTCTGTTGACCCGCGCAATCGAAGGCCTGTCGCATCTGGGGCTGGTGGTGGCCGCCCCCACGCTGATCGCGCAGATCAGCAGCGAACGGCACCGAGGGGCGGCCATGACGCTTTGGGGGACGTTCTTTGGCGTATCCTTCACGGTGCTGGCATGGCTCGGGCTGCCGCTGGTTGACCGCTTCGGGGTGTTGAGCCTGTTTGCCGCTCATAGCCTGATCATGGCCGCGCTGGCGGTGATCCTGCATCTGGCGTTGCGCAGCGTGCCCGCCTTGCCGCGCCAGCCCTTGCCTCAGATCTCCGAGCTTCCGAAGTTGCACCTGATCATCTACCGCTCACCCTGGATGAGCGCGCCTGCCGCCGGTTGGCTGTTCTACACCGCGTGTTTCGTGTCGATCCTGACCGTGATCCCGCCTTTCATCGTCCCGGAATGGCGCGGCTTCGTTGTGGGCGCGATGCCTCTGGCCAGTATTGTGTCGTCGATGAGCATCGGCGTGCTGCTGTTGCGATACATACAGGCTGTACAGGTAGTGCAGCTGGGCTTTGGATTGAGCGCATTGAGCATGATCTGGCTCTGGTCGATGCCCGGCGATCCTGCTGCCTGTCTGGTTCTGGCGGCCTCGATGGGGTTGATCCAGGGCGCCAGCTTTGCCGCTATCCCGCAACTTAACAGCACCGTGGTCGACCGGGCCTATGCGCAGGGCGCACTGGCGCAGACCGGCAATCTGGGCAATGGCATCGGCACGCCGCTGATGGTGGCCTTGCTGGCGCTCTCGAGCTATTCGGCCATGGCGGGCGCGGTCACCTTGCTGTTCCTGTCCGGCCTGTTGGTGCATCTATTGTTGGCGCGCCTGCGTGCCGCTGGGTAATGTTCTTGTAACGTTCCTATTTTTTTGTTGGAGACTCGGACGCGGTTCACTATGTGTTAACCGGTGAACCGAGGGCATTATGGCTGAGCTGAAAAACATCGAGGTGCGCGGCGCGCGCGAGCACAATCTCAAAAGCATCGACGTGGATATCCCGCGCGATCAGTTTGTGGTGATCACCGGGCTTTCTGGCTCGGGGAAATCCTCGCTGGCGTTTGACACGATCTACGCCGAAGGGCAGCGGCGCTATGTCGAATCCCTCAGCGCCTATGCACGCCAATTCCTTGATATGATGGAGAAACCGGATGTGGACCATATCAGTGGTCTGTCCCCGGCGATCTCGATCGAGCAAAAAACCACCTCGAAGAACCCACGCTCCACCGTGGGCACCGTGACCGAGATCTACGACTATATGCGGCTGCTGTTTGCCCGCGCCGGCACGCCCTACAGCCCCGCCACCGGACTGCCTATCGAGGCGCAGCAGGTGCAGGATATGGTCGACCGGATCATGACCATGGAGGAGGGCACGCGCGGCTATCTGCTGGCCCCCATCGTGCGCGACCGCAAGGGTGAGTACAAAAAGGAGTTCCTGGAGCTGCGCAAGCAGGGCTTTCAGCGGGTCAAGGTGGATGGCGAGTTCTACGAGTTGGACGAACCGCCCACGCTGGACAAGAAGTTTCGCCACGATATCGACGTGGTTGTGGATCGTCTGGTGGTCCGTGAGGGAATGGAGACAAGGCTGGCCGACAGCCTGCGCACCGCGCTCGATCTGGCTGACGGGATTGCGGTGCTTGAGACGGCCCCGAAAGAAGGCGACCCTGAACGGATCACCTTTTCGGAGAACTTCGCCTGTCCGGTCAGCGGTTTCACCATACCCGAGATCGAGCCGCGGCTCTTTTCCTTCAATGCACCCTTCGGGGCCTGTCCTGATTGCGACGGGTTGGGGGTGGAACTGTTCTTTGACGAACGCCTCGTGGTTCCGGATCAGGGGCTCAAGGTCTATGACGGTGCTCTGGCGCCCTGGCGTAAGGGGAAGTCGCCCTATTTCCTGCAGACCATTGAGGCCATTGCGCGGCATTACGAGTTCGATAAGAACGCGAAATGGAAGGACCTGCCAGCCCATGTGCAGCAGGTCTTTCTCTATGGTTCGGGCGATGAGGAAATCCCGTTCCGCTATGACGAGGGCGGGCGGGTCTACCAGGTCACGCGGGTGTTCGAAGGGGTGATCCCCAATATGGAACGTCGCTACCGCGAGACGGATTCGAACTGGATTCGCGAAGAATTCGAGCGTTACCAGAACAACCGTCCCTGCGGCACTTGCGAGGGCTACCGCCTGCGCCCCGAGGCGCTGGCGGTGCGTATCGCCAACCTGCATGTGGGGCAGGTGGTGCAGATGTCGATCCGTCAGGCGCTGGCTTGGATCGAGGATGTTCCGAACCACCTGAGCCTCCAGAAACAGGAGATCGCGCGCGCCATCGTCAAAGAGATTCGTGAGCGCCTAGGGTTCCTGAATAACGTGGGATTGGAATACCTTACGCTGTCACGTTCAAGTGGAACACTTTCCGGCGGCGAGAGCCAGCGGATCAGATTGGCCTCGCAGATCGGCTCTGGCCTGACCGGGGTGCTCTATGTGCTGGACGAGCCGTCTATTGGGCTGCATCAGCGTGACAATGACCGGCTGCTTGGCACACTCAAGAACCTGCGCGATCAGGGCAATACGGTGATCGTGGTCGAACATGACGAAGAGGCCATTCGCGCGGCGGATTATGTCTTTGACATCGGTCCCGGTGCCGGGGTGCATGGCGGGCAGGTGGTCAGCCACGGCACGCCGGATGTGGTTGCTGGTGATGCAAGCTCGATTACCGGGCAATACCTGTCCGGCACTCGCGAGATCGCGGTGCCCGTCGAGCGGCGCAAGGGCAACAAGAAAAAGGTCAAGGTGGTCAATGCCACCGGCAACAACCTTAAAAGCGTTACTGCCGAATTTCCGCTGGCCAAGTTTGTCTGTGTCAGCGGCGTATCTGGCGGCGGCAAGTCGACCCTGACGATCGAGACTCTGTTCAAGACTGCTTCGATGAGGCTGAACGGCGCGCGTCAGACGCCCGCGCCCTGCGAGACCATCAAGGGGCTGGAGCATCTGGACAAGGTGATCGATATCGATCAACGGCCCATCGGGCGGACTCCACGTTCGAATCCAGCGACTTACACCGGGGCCTTCACCCCCATCCGCGACTGGTTCGCCGGTCTGCCCGAGGCCAAGACGCGCGGCTACAAGCCCGGCCGGTTCAGTTTCAACGTCAAGGGTGGGCGCTGCGAGGCCTGTCAAGGCGACGGCGTCATCAAGATCGAAATGCACTTCCTGCCCGACGTTTATGTGACCTGCGAGACCTGCAAGGGCGCGCGCTATAACCGCGAAACCTTGGAGATCAAGTTCAAGGGCAAGAGCATCGCCGATGTGCTAGATATGACGGTGGAAGATGCGCAGGACTTTTTCAAGGCGGTGCCCTCGATCCGTGACAAGATGGATGCGCTGGCCCGCGTGGGCTTGGGCTATATCAAGGTCGGCCAGCAGGCCACGACCCTGTCGGGGGGCGAGGCGCAGCGGGTGAAGCTGTCGAAGGAGCTCAGCAAACGCTCAACCGGTCGCACGCTCTATATTCTGGATGAACCGACTACGGGCCTGCATTTCGAGGATGTCCGCAAACTGTTGGAAGTGCTGCATGAACTGGTCGACCAGGGCAATACGGTGGTGGTGATCGAGCACAATCTCGACGTCATTAAAACTGCCGACTGGATCATCGATATCGGCCCCGAAGGCGGCGATGGCGGGGGTGAGATCGTGGCCACCGGCACCCCGGAACAAGTGGTCGAAGTGGGGTGCAGTCATACCGGTCATTATCTGAAGCAAATGCTCAACCCGGAACGCGTCGCGGCAGAGTAGGGTTCTGGCCCTGACCATTTCTCCAAGAACCACATATGCGCCCCATTGTTGTCCAATTTCTGCTGCAGGCAGGATTCAAATTCAGAAACAATTAGTGTCTGAGGGTGCCGTTATGTCTGCCTATGCGAAAGATATTCAATTGATCGAGGCCAAGGGTCAGATTGATTTGACGCAGAATCTGGCTGCCGCAGCCAAGAGTTCCGGCAGGAACCCGATCGCCATCGGTTTGGATTATCTCAAGCTGCGGCGGGGGCCGGGAAAGCTCAAATTCCGGGAATATCTGCAATATGGCTTGTATGATCTGGCGAAATGGAACGACGCTGATCGGAAACGGTTTCTGTCCGCCCACATCCATTGGCCATTGGTCAATCAGTGCAACGACATAAAATGGTGGTCCGTCAGCGAGGACAAGTGGATTTCGTCGGCCCTGTTGAGCCAATGCGGTGTGGCAGTGCCTCAGAATGTCGCGATCTTCGATCGCGGCAACCGCCTTTATCCCAAGCTTGCGAAACTGACCAGCGCTGACGATATCAGGGCGTTTTTCTTAACCTGTTCCGAGTTTCCGCTATTTGCAAAAAACATGGATGGAATGTGGAGCGCCGGTGCGTTCCGGATTTCGGGGTGTACCGACACTCATGTCCTGATCGACGGGCAGGACCCTATGACTTACGCGCAGATGTGCGATGAGGTTTTTGGCGAGCAGACCTATCTGCTGCAATCCTGTCTAAAGCCGCATTCTTTCTTTGATGGTATCACTGAAAGCACGGCAACCGTTCGCTGTTTGAATCTCATCGGCAATGACGGGTTGTCGGTTCCCTTCACCTTGCTCAAGTTGCCGATGTCGGGAAATGTCGCAGACAATTTCTGGCGCTCGGGGAATGTGCTTTGCGAACTCAAGCCTGACACCGGTGAAATCTGTTCGATTGTAACCCAAAGCAACGGGGTTTTGCAGCGTCACGAGGGTTTGCCAAATTCCGAACGCATCCTGATGGGGGAATGCCTGCCTGACTGGACAGCGTTGCGAGAGGTGAACGAAACCGTTGCACTGGTTCACGGTGCAAACCGCTTTGGGTCGACGGATATCGCGCTTACGGACAGTGGACCGGTTGTCGTCGAGGTCAACAACGGATGTGCGTTTGAACTTGTCCAGGTCGCGACCGGCAAGGGATTCCTGACCGATGAGATCCGCGCTTTCTTCGAAAGCTGCAACGTCAAATTCTGAAGCGCAGGCGCGTTGCGCAGGTCATTCGCGCCGACGCCGCTCGAACCGGGGCAGCATGGCCGAGAAATCACGTCCCTTGCCGTCTTCGGTCTCGACGAATTGCGCGTAGAGCCGTTCGGCCAGCAGCCCCATCGGCGTGTCCGCATCGGCGCTTTCGGCGGCCTGCTGGCTCAGGCGCAGGTCCTTGAGCATCAGTTCAGCGGCAAATCCGGGCTGGTAGTCATTGTCCGAAGGCGATTGCGGGCCCACACCGGGCGCGGGGCAATAGGCGTTCATCGTCCAGCTATAGCCAGATGACGTGCTTACCACGTCGAACATCTTTTGCCGGTCGAGACCCAGCTTGTCGGCCAGAGCAAAGGCCTCGCAGGTGGCGATCATGGTGACGCCTAGGATCATGTTGTTGCAAATCTTGGCCGCCTGGCCTGCACCCGCCGCGCCGCAATGCACCGCCTTTTGTCCCATGATGTCGAACAGCGGTGCGGCCTTGGCAAAGGCATCGTCCGAACCGCCCGCCATAAAGGTCAGCGTTCCGGCGCTGGCACCGCCGACACCACCCGAGACCGGCGCATCGACAAAGAGCAGCCCGGCCTGTTCGGCCTGTGCGGCGACCGTGCGGGCGCTGTCCACATCGACAGTGGAACAATCGACCAGAGCGGCGCCCGGCTCCATCACCGGCAGGATATCATCTGCGACCGACCGCAGGATCGCGCCATTGGGAAGCATGGTGATCACCACCTCGGCCCCCGCAATCGCATCCCTTGCGGTTTCGAACATGGTGAGTCCGTCGACCTCAACCGCTGCGGTATCGAACCCGTGCAGTTGATGCCCCGCCTTTGCCAGATTGGCCGCCATCGGTGCACCCATATTGCCCAGGCCGATAAATCCGATCCTCATGTCGTCTCCTCCTCGAATGTCAGACCCTCTTGCTGCAAGGGTTGCAGCATGCGGGACACGGCAACCGCCGGAACGGTCATGTCCGGGTATTGCCATTGCGGGTTGCGGTCCTTGTCGATGATCTGGGCGCGGATGCCTTCCAGGAAATCGCCATGTTCCATCGCGCGGGCGGTGAAGCGGTATTCCAGTTCCAACGCCTTGCGGATGCTAACGGAGGGTCCGCGCAGCCGGTGCAGCATCTCGACCGCGCAGGCCATGGCCAGCGGCGAGTGGCGCCGGAGTGTTGCGAGCCTTTTCTGCGAGAATTCCGTGCCGTTCGCCCGCAGCGCGTTCAGGATGTCGCCCAGCGTTTCGCCATCGAAGAGGCGGTCGATCTCGGGCTCCTGACCGCGAAGCTCGCCGATGGGGGCAGGGCGCGCATGGGTTTCGATGTGCTCTGCACTGCCGGAGCTTTCGAGCATTTCAATCAGGTCAGCCCACTGCGCGCGCGGGATGTAGTGGTCGGCAAACCCGGCCAGAATGGCGTCATCCGGCCCCATGCGATGCGCCGTTGTCGCGAGGTATTCGCCCAGCCGCCCCGGTGCCAGTGCCAGCATCAGCGAGCCGCCCACATCCGGGACCAGCCCGATGCCCACCTCGGGCATGGCGATGCGCGAGCTGTCACAGACCACCCGATGCGAGCCGTGGCAGCCGATGCCGACCCCGCCGCCCATGGTGAAGCCTTGCAGGAAGCTGACCACGGGCTTGGGATACTCAAAAATCAGTGCGTTCAGCCGGTATTCATCGCGCCAGAAGCGGCGGCCATAGTGGTAGTCGCCTTTGGTGCCGGTGTCATACAGCTCGGCGATGTCGCCGCCCGCGCAGAAGGCCTTGTCGCCCTCGGCATCGAGGATCACCAGATCGACAGCATCATCCTCGCGCCAGTTGCGCATCGCGGTGTCTATCCCGAGGCACATGTCATAGGTGATCGCATTCAGCGCCTGCGGCCGGGTCAGGGTGATCCGGCCCGCGCGACCGGTGGTGCGGATGTCGATATCGGCCATGATCCCTCAGCGATTGGCGAGCATGTAGCGGGCCACGATCACCCGCATGATCTCGTTGGTGCCTTCCAATATCTGATGCACCCGCAGGTCGCGCACAAGCTTTTCGATCCCGTAATCGGCCAGATAGCCATAGCCGCCATGCAGTTGCAGGCATTGATCGACCACCTTGGAGCCGGTCTCGGTGACGAACTTCTTGGCCATGGCGCAGAACTTGGTGGCATCGGGTGCGCCGGTGTCCAGCTTCCACGCCGCCTGTCGCAGGAAGGTGCGGGCGGCCTGCAACTCGATCTCCATATCCGCCAGGCGGAATTGCAGGCCCTGGAACTGGTCGATGCTTTGGCCAAACGCCTTGCGCTCGGACATGTATTGCAGGGTCATGTTCAGCGCGGTCTGCGCGGCACCCAGTGAGCAGGCCGATATGTTCAGCCGCCCGCCATCCAGCCCCATCATGGCGTATTTGAACCCATCTCCCTCATGGCCGACCAGATTGCCCGCCGGGATCTTGCAATCGTCGAACTGCACCTGCGCGGTGGGCTGGCTCAACCATCCCATTTTCTTTTCCAGCGCGCCAAAGCTGAGGCCGGGCGTGCCATCCTCGACATAGACGGTCGAAATGCCTTTGGGGCCGTCCTGACCGGTGCGCACCATGCAGACATAGGCATCGGAATAGCCACCGCCCGAGATGAACGCCTTGGTGCCGTTCAGCGTATAGCCCTCATTCGTACGTTCGGCGCGGGTTTTCAGCGCGGCGGCATCTGAACCGGAGCCGGGCTCGGTCAGGCAATAGCTGAGCACGGTGTTCAGGCTGAGCACATCGGGCATGATCCGCTCTTTCAGCGCGTCATCACCGAACATGTCCAACATCTTGGCGCACATGTTGTGGATCGACAGGAAGGCCGCGACCGAGGGGCAGGCCATCGACAGCGCCTCAAATACAAGCGTCGCATCCAGCCGCCCGAGCCCGGAGCCGCCACCGTCCTCGGACACATAAAGCCCGCCGAACCCCAAGGCACCGACCTGAGGCCAGAGATCCTTGGGGATGGTGCCGTCAGCCTCCCACTTACGGGCAAAAGGCGCGATCTGCTCCTGCCCGAAGGCATGGGCCATGTCAAAAATAGCGCTCTGTTCCTCGGTCAGGGCGAAATCCATGGGGTCTCCTCCACCGGCATGGTTCGAAAATGAACGGGTGTTAAATTAATACGGGCGTCGCCCCGCTTGTTCAAGCGACAATCCCGCAAATTACCTTTGCAGGAATGCAAAGCCTGCGCCGTTTGCCGTGCCTGATAATGGCATATGCGCTTGGGGCAGGCCGGGGCGCCGCTACAGATCGGCGTGAAATTCTTCGATCAGATGTTTGACCACCGCTTGCCCCGGATCGTCGCCGCGCGCGCTGGCTTCGGCATGGACGCGGCGCTGGCGGGTGGACGAGGTTCCGCTTTCGGCGATGCGGCGCAGGCGGGCCAGGTCGCTCAGGGTTCCCAGCGCTTCGGCGTCCTCGGCCAGCATGCCCATCAACTCATCGACCAGCAGGCTCATCTGTTTGATCGAGCGGTCGCCGAAATCGATCATCCCCTCGCTGACCCCGTAGCGCTGCGCCCGCCAGCGGTTTTCACCGATCAGGAACCGGTCATAGGTGCGCCAGCGCAGATTGCGCGATTTCAGCCGACATAGCATGCGGATCAGCGCCTGATTGAGCGCGGCCAGCGCCAGAGTGTGCTCCAGCCGGGGCTGCACATCCATGATCCGCGTCTCGAGCGTTGGAAAGCGGTGCGAGGGGCGCAGGTCCCACCAGATCTTGGTGGTGTCCTCGATCACGCCCATCTCGATCAGGGTGCCGGTTGCGCGCTCATATTCCGACCAGCTTTCGAACTTGGGTGGCAGACCGGTGCGGGGCAGGTTGTCGAATACGGTCAGCCGGTATGAGGCCAGCCCGGTATCCTCGCCGTTCCAGAAGGGCGAGGATGTGGAAAGCGCCAGCAGATGCGGCAGGAAATAGCTCAGCTGCGGCATCAGGTCTGCACGCAAGGCCTCGTCGGCCACGCCGATATGGACATGCATGCCGCAGATCAGCATCCGCCGCGCCACGCCGCCCAAAGCGTGTTGCAGCGCGTCATAGCGGTCCTTGCGGGTGTGTGGCTGGTCCTTCCAATTGGCAAACGGATGGCAGGAGACGGCGATAGGGGCCAGATTGTGCTGGGCCGCGTGCATCGACACGCAGGCACGCAGGCGTTTCAGGTCGTCGCGGGCGCTGGCGATGGTGACATGGGGGCGGGTGCCGACCTCGATCTGGCATTGCAGGAATTCGGGACTGACCTGACCTTCGAACTCGGCCTGACAGGCGGCCATCAGCGCCTCGGGCGCTGTGGCCAGCGCGCAGCTGTCCTTGTCGACCAGCAGATATTCCTCTTCGATGCCCAGCGTGAAGTCCTGCTGCATCCGCGTCCTCCTTTGGTGCTCCGCGTGCGACGGGTTCGCCGCCTCTGGCTGTTCGTTGGACCTTGACCGAACGGGTTGGACCTTCTGAACTTTTTGCAGCTTAGCCAGATTGTTGCCCTCTGGTCGAGTGGGGCGATGCGGGCGCGGGCTTGCCGCGCGGCGGTTCGCATGCGGTAATGTCCCGATCCCGGAGCGACAGAAACGGAGCCAGGCCATGAGTTGGAACCCCGCCCTCGACACTGCCATCCCGACAGGGGATGCGGTGGACGCCATTGAAACCGTTATCGTCCCGCGCGCCCGCGATCTGGGCGGCTTTGAAGTGCGCCGCGCGCTGCCCGCGCCAAGGCGGCAGATGGTCGGCCCATTCATCTTTTTTGACCAGATGGGTCCGGTCGAGTTCCTGACCGGGCAAGGGGTCGATGTGCGCCCGCACCCGCATATCGGTCTGGCCACGGTCACCTATCTCTACAAGGGCCGCCTGCATCACCGCGATTCGATGGGGATCGATCAGTGGATCACGCCCGGTTCGGTGAACCTGATGATTGCCGGAAACGGCGTCACCCATTCCGAGCGCACCGATGGTGAGGCCCGGCAAAGCCCGATGGAAATGTTCGGCATCCAGACCTGGCTGGCCCTGCCAGACGCGAACGAGGATGACCCGGCCTCGTTCGAACACACGCCTGCCGACACGCTGCCGCTGTTGGAGGGCGAGGGCAAGCAAGTGCGCCTGATCCTCGGGGATGCCTGGGGCGCACGCGCACCGGCCACCACGCCCTTCGAGATGTTCTATGTTGACGCGCTGCTTGAGGCGCATTCAGCCATCCCGCTGCCCGACAATCACGAGGATCGCGGGGTTTATGTGGTCGAAGGCGACGTGAGCGTCGCCGGCCAAGTCTTCGAGGCTGGCCGGATGATTGTCTTTCGCCCCGGCGACCGCCTGAGCCTGAAAGCCGGCCCGCAAGGCGCGCGGCTGTTGATGCTGGGAGGGGCGACGTTCAGCGGGCCGCGGTTTATCTGGTGGAATTTCGTGGCCTCGTCACAGGACCGCATCGACGCCGCCAAAGAGGCGTGGCGCGCAGGCGACTGGGCGCATGGGCGATTCCGCCTGCCACCGGGCGACGATGCCGAGTTCACGCCCCTGCCGGAGCGGTGATTGCGTGGCGGACCGGGACCGGGTTGCGAATTCGTAAGACCGATCCGAAAAAAGTACGAATGCGTGCTTGACGCTGCACCGTGCTGCCCATAATACACGCAAACGCTCGGGCGACCGGGCAAGACAGCGGGCGGTTGTAGCTCAGTTGGTTAGAGTGCCGGCCTGTCACGCCGGAGGTCGCGGGTTCGAGCCCCGTCAACCGCGCCACTGCTGTCATCCCCGGACCCGGGACAAGCGGTCCACGAAAACGATGCGCGGTTGTAGCTCAGTTGGTTAGAGTGCCGGCCTGTCACGCCGGAGGTCGCGGGTTCGAGCCCCGTCAACCGCGCCATTTTCCCTTTCATTCGGTAATCCAGTTCGCAGTTGACCCGTTCGGGAACGTGGTAAGGTGCCCTGCGGGTCTATTTCGGCCCGCGAGGGGGAGACCGAACATGCCAACCAAGATCAAGACCAAGAACCAGAAGCCCAGAAAGAAGATTTTCAACATTTCCGGCAATGATCTGGATGCGCTGACCACGATCCTCGACAAGCGCGACACATGGGGCGCGTACCGACCGAACGTCTCGCTCGTGCCCAAATATGACAAGTCCAAGAAGGTGACCGAGATCACCATCGCGCTCAAACCGGTGACGGAGATTCCGAAGTGGAAGGAACTCTCCAAAAGCACCAAGAATCGTCAGGCGGAATGGAACCGCATGGTGATCGCACTGGAGAAGTATCTGCGCAAGCTCTACGCGCTGTCGCTCGAGGCGCTGGTGAAGGTGGTGAAGGATCTGGAAGGCAAGGACGGCCTCGACAAGGCGGGGTTTATCAAAGAGCAGAAGAAAGCCAAGGAAGCGATTGAAAAGGCGGCCAGCGACTATGACAACAAGCAGCTGGGCGGCTACAAGCAAGGCGTCGAACTGGCGGATATTCCGCCCGATCCGCCCGAGGTCAAGCAGGCGATCTCAAAGCCCAAACTGGTGATCTACTCGGTCGGCGGCAAGACCATCGAACAGGTCTTCAACGCGCTCAACAAACGCAAGTTCTGGGGGCGTTACCGGTCGAACCAGAAGAAATCTGCGACCTATCAACTGGACGGCCATATCAAGACCATCACCGTGACAGCCAAGCCGGTGATCACCATGCCGAAGTGGAAGAATTACTCGAAAGGCAACAAGGGGCAGAAAGGCACATGGGATACCATGTGGAAGAAGCTCAAGGCGCATGAGGACAACCACCACAAGATTTTCCTGAAATGCGTCAAGACCTTCGAGACCGATCTTAAAGCCGACAACGTCACCAAGAAAGAGCTGCCGACCCATTGGCGGGACGAGACCAAAAGCTGGCAGGATGATCAGGATGATTATGACTCGCCCGGCCAGTCGGATCACGGCAAGAATGAAGGCGTCATGCTGGATTTTTCGCATGATCCCTGATGCGCCGTGCGCAGGCATGATTTGCGGCGGGAATGTTCGACCAGCTAGACTTGGGTCTTTCGCCTATCCGGGGACAGATGACCATGGAAATAAAGTGTGATGATCATCTGATGATCTGGACGCTCGATCGCCCAGAGCAGGCAAACGGGATCGACGCCGCCACGATGGCCGACATGGAAGTGGCGCTGACCACGCTGGAAGCGCCTGACGCTCAAATCAGTTGTCTGATGGTCTGCGGTCACGAGAGTGTTTTCTCAACTGGGCTGGACGCGGAGATGCTTGAGCACTGCTTTAAGGACCGCGCCACATTCACTGCCGCCGTGCGGCGCATGGGGCTGGTGCTGGACCGGTTGGCGGCGTTGCGGCAGGTGACGATCGCCTGCGTTGACGGCGAATGCAGGTTGGGAGGTCTGGAATTGGCTTTGGCCTGCGATCTGATAGTTGCCGGGGCAGGGGCGATGATCACCGATGGGCACCTGGCCTATGACGCCATGCCGGGCGGTGGCGCCACCAAACGACTTCCAGCGCGGCTGGGCTATGGTGGGGCTCTGCAATTTCTGCTCGAATCGCCAGTACTGAATGCAGACGAAGCTCTTGCGATCGGGCTGGTGGATGTGGTGGGTGAGCGGCTGGCGGCAGAGCGCGGTGCGCAGATCGCCGGTATCGTGACCGAACGTGACAGCGGCCTGATGCGCGACCTCAAGGCCAGCCTGCGGGCGGCCTCTCCACCCCCCGCAGATCAGTCGTTTCTAGATGCGTTTCAGCGCTCGGTGATCGAACGCCTGATCCCGGAATAATCGCGATCTTGACGTCTCGATTTTACTTTGAACCGCTTGTGCGCGGCCTCTCCCTTCGATCGAGCGCAAAAAATGATGCTGAGTATCACAGTGAAATGTTGAAACGCTTTAGGTCAGCGCATCCAGCACCCGTGCCCAGGACCGGATGCCCTTGTGAAAGCTCTTGAGGTCGTATTTCTCGTTCGGTGAATGGATCGCGTCATCCTCGTTGGCATAGCCGATCAGCATCGCATCCATCCCAAGGATGTCCTTGAAGAACCCCACAACGGGGATCGAGCCGCCCATGCCGGTGAACACCGCCTCGCGATCCCATTCATCGGAAAGCGCCCCGCGCGCGGCCTCGAATTCCGGGCGAGAGATATTCATGACCGAGGCGCGCGAGCCTTCCAGATCATTGTCCCAGACCACCTTGGCGTCGGGCGACAGCTGATCCTCCACATGTTTGCGTATGTTGCGGCGTAGCGCATCCGGATCCATGTCGCCCACCAATCGGCAGGTCAGCTTGCAATGCGCCTCGGAAGGGATGACCGTCTTGGACCCGGCGCCGTTATAGCCGCCCCAGATGCCGTTGATTTCAAGCGTCGGACGCGCCCATTGCTGTTCCAGCGTCGAATAGCCCTTTTCGCCATGCGGCTGGCTGTAGCCCACCGAATTCAGGTAGTCAGCCTCGTCAAATCCGCAATTCTGCCATTGGCGCAGCTGATCGGCGGGCACCTCATGCACGCCCTCATAGAACCCCTCGACGGCGACCCGCCCGGTTTCAGCGTCGTGGAACGAGGCGATGATGCGAGAGATTTCGCGCAGAGGGTTCAGGCCGGGGCCGCCATAATGGCCCGAATGTAGGTCAATGCGGGGGCCGATGATGGTAAACTCGTCCTTCAGCATACCACGCAGCTGCGCCGCGATCGAGGGTACCCCGCGCGACACCATCGAGGTGTCGCAGACCAGCGCCAGATCGGCCGTCAGCTCGTCCTTGTGGGCCTCGAGGAACGGCACCAGCGAGGGCGAGCCGCTTTCCTCTTCCCCTTCAAAAAAGAAGGTGATGCGGCAGGGCAGGTCGCCATGCACGGCCCTCCAGGCCCGGCAGGCCTCGACAAAGGTCATCAACTGGCCCTTGTCATCCGAGGATCCGCGACCGCGAATGATGGTGCCATTCTCGGTCTCGTGCAGGTCTGGATCGAACGGCGCGCGCTGCCACAGCTCAAGCGGGTCGACCGGCTGCACGTCGTAATGGCCGTAAAACAGCAGATGCGGGCCGGTCTCGCCGACATGGCCCACCACCATCGGATGGCCCGGCGTGGCACGTTTTTCGGCCTGAATGCCGTTGCTCTGCAGATCGCGCACCAGCCAGTCCGCCGCCTGATCGCAGTTTGCGGCATAGGCCGGATCTGTTGAGATAGACGGGATGTGCAGCAACTCCATCAGGCGGTCTGTGGCCGCAGGCAGGTCGCTGTCGATTCGTGCCAGCACATCAGCAAGAGACATTCGTGAACTCCGAAAGATTTTGTGATTTTCTGCGTTGGACCGTATCATGGTGGAGAGGGCTGTCCAGCTAGACTTGATTGAAGTCAAAGATGCGACATGACGCCCCTGTCTAATCTATTGATTGAACGGGGTATGGGTTGTATCCACCTCTAACGCAAAAGCGGTCGCCGGACCGTCGCTTCGATCCAGGTCGGGGCGGAAGCCAAGGAGAAGCATGTTGGACTATACCGCACAGCTTGATACCGCCATTGCGCGTCTGCATGAAGAAGGCCGGTACCGGACGTTCATCGACATTGAGCGCCGCAACGGTCATTTCCCACACGCGGTCTGGACTCGTCCCGATGGCACCCAGCAGAACATCACGGTCTGGTGTGGCAACGACTACCTTGGCATGGGCCAGAACCCGGTTGTCCTGAACGCGATGCACGAGGCGGTCGACGCCGCAGGTGCGGGCTCGGGCGGCACTCGCAACATCTCGGGCACCACGGTCTATCACAAGCAACTTGAGGCTGAACTGGCCGATCTGCATGGTAAAGAATCGGCGCTACTGTTTACTTCGGCCTATATCGCCAATGACGCGACGCTCAGCACACTGCCCAAGCTGTTTCCCGGTCTCATCATCTATTCCGACGCACTGAACCATGCTTCAATGATCGAAGGCGTGCGCCGCAATGGCGGGGCCAAGCGCATCTTCCGTCACAATGACGTGGCGCATCTGCGTGAGCTGCTCGAGGCGGATGACCCGAACGCGCCCAAACTGATCGCTTTTGAATCGGTCTATTCGATGGATGGCGATTTCGGCCCGATCGAAGCGCTTTGCGACCTGGCCGATGAGTTTGGCGCGCTGACATATATCGACGAGGTCCACGCGGTGGGCATGTACGGCCCACGCGGCGGTGGCGTGACCGAGCGTGACCGTCTGGCGCACCGGATCGACATCATCAACGGTACGCTAGCCAAGGCCTATGGCGTGATGGGCGGCTATATTGCGGCATCGGACAAAATGTGTGACGCCATCCGGTCTTACGCGCCGGGCTTCATCTTCACTACATCGCTGCCACCGGCGGTTGCGGCAGGGGCTGCGGCCTCGGTTGCATTCCTCAAGCGCGCGCCGGAACTGCGCGAACAGCATCAGACCCAAGCCAAAATCCTCAAACTGCGCCTGAAAGGGTTGGGACTGCCGCTTATTGATCACGGATCGCATATTGTTCCGGTCATGGTCGGAAATCCGGTTCACACCAAGAAGTTGAGCGATATGCTGCTGGAAGAACACGGCATCTATGTTCAGCCGATCAATTTCCCGACGGTCCCACGTGGAACCGAACGGCTGCGCTTTACCCCATCCCCCGTTCATGGTCCCGACGAAATGAACGCATTGGTGCACGCGATGGACCAATTATGGTCACATTGTGCGCTAAATCGCGCCGAACTTGCCGGATAAGCTCTTCGTTGAGTATGCAAATCCCATAGCTGCGTGTTACAGTTGAGTTAACAATAAGCGTGAACGAATCGCATTGGGGCGATTCCATGCACTGCTTACACTCGCGGCAGGCAAAACGGGGCGGCAGGAATGATTGGGCGTAGATCCCAACGTATAGAATCCGAGGAGTCGGACGTCGTGAGACCCAAAGGGTTTGACGACTTTGAGTTGCGTCTGGGTGATACCATGCGCGGCGAACGCGCCACGATGGGCAAATCGCTGCTGGATGTGCAACGCGAGTTGCGGATCAAGGCCAACTATATCGCCGCCATCGAAAACTCCGATCCCTCTGCCTTTGACACGCCCGGCTTCATCGCCGGGTATGTGCGTTCTTATGCGCGTTATCTCGGCATGGACCCGGATGAGACCTTCGCCTCGTTCTGCGCGGAAAGTGGGTTCGAGGTCGCGCATGGCATGTCGGCGCAGGCCTCGGTCATCAGAAAATCCGGCTCCGAGGTCATTGCCAAGGGGTCAACTGGGCATGACCCGTTCATGTCGCCCAACACGCCATTCATACCCGGCGGCGATTCTGTCTTTTCACATATAGAACCGCGTGCCATCGGTTCGCTGATCGTGCTGGTCGCGCTGATCTCGGGCATCGGATATGGCGGCTGGACCGTGCTCAAGCAGGTGCAGCAGGTGCAACTGGCACCGGTGGAACAGGCGCCGGTGGTGCTGGCCGATCTCGACCCGCTCGAAGGAGCGCTGGCCACCGATGAGCCGAGTGTCGAAGATGGTGCGCCAACAGCGGATGCACTGGACCGGCTCTATCGCCCGCAGGCGTTGGATGTGCCAGTTTTGGTCTCGCGCGATGCGCCGATCTCGACCCTCGATCCGCGTAATGTCGGCAGTTTCCGTCCGCCAGAATTGCCCGAAGTGCAGATTGCCGACTATCAGCGCAAGGAAGAATTGATCGGGCCGCAGATCCCGTCGGTCCCGCAAGTGGTCGAAGACGCAGCGCCCAGCCTGAAGATGATCGCGGTCCGCCCCTCCTGGGTGCGAGTGACGGCGGCGGATGGTACCCATATCTACGAAAAGATCATGGAGCCGGGCGAGATCTATGAAGTTCCGCTGACCGAAGAGCCGCCGAAACTGCGCGCGGGCGAATCCGGTGCGGTCTATTTCGTGGTGAACGGCGCACATTATGGTCCGGTCGGTGACAAGGGCGTCGTAACCAAGAATGTGCCACTGTCCATCGACGCGGTGAACGAGCGCTACCAGGTTGCCGATATCAAGCAGGATGGCGATCTGGCCCGCGTCGTGGCCGAGGCGCAGACATTGCCGGACGATACGGCGCAGCCCGCGCAGTGATCTGACCGTTGCGGGCCGCCGCGCATCGCCCTATGTATTTGCAAAGACACAGAGCCGCAGACAGGGACCCCCATGTCGCTCAATCACGTGCGCCCGTGGCGCAATATATACCGCCGTAAATCCCGTCAGATCATGGTGGGCAATGTGCCTGTGGGCGGTGATGCGCCGATCTCGGTGCAGACCATGACCAACACACTGACCACGGATGTGGCGGCGACGGTGGCGCAGGTAAACGCCGCGGCAGAGGCGGGAGCGGATCTGGTGCGTATCTCGGTGCCCGATGCGGCTTCGTCGAAAGCGCTGAAAGAGATCGTCAAAGAGGTGACGGTCCCGATCGTCGCCGACATCCATTTCCACTACAAGCGCGGCATCGAAGCGGCCGAGGCGGGCGCGGCCTGCCTACGGATCAACCCGGGCAATATCGGCGACGAGGCGCGCGTCAAAGAGGTCATCAGGGCCGCGCGCGACCACAATTGCTCGATCCGGATCGGGGTGAATGCGGGCAGTCTGGAACGACACCTGCTGGAAAAATATGGCGAACCATGCCCCGAGGCGATGGTCGAATCCGGGCTGGAACATATCCGCATCCTGGAAGACAACGATTTCCACAATTTCAAGATCAGCGTGAAAGCCAGCGACGTGTTCCTGTCTGCCGCTGCCTATCAAGGCATTGCCGAGGCCACCGACGCGCCGATCCATCTGGGCATCACCGAGGCGGGCGGGCTGGTAAGCGGTACCATCAAATCGGCCATCGGTCTGGGCAACCTGCTGTGGATGGGGATCGGAGACACGATCCGCGTCAGCCTCTCCGCCGATCCGGTAGAAGAGGTCAAGGTCGGTTTCGAGATCCTGAAATCGCTGGGCCTGCGCCATCGCGGCGTGAACATCATTTCCTGCCCCTCCTGTGCACGGCAGGGGTTTGATGTGATCAGGACCGTCGAGGCGCTGGAGAAGCGGCTGGAACATATCAAGACGCCCATGAGCCTCAGCATCATCGGCTGCGTCGTGAACGGACCGGGTGAGGCTCTGATGACCGATGTGGGCTTTACCGGTGGCGGAGCGGGGTCCGGCATGGTCTATCTGGCGGGTAAACAGAGCCACAAGCTGTCGAACGACCAGATGATCGAGCATATTGTCGAGCAGGTCGAAGCCAAGGCAGCACAGCTTGACGCGGAAAAGGCGGCCGCGGATCAGGCCGCCGAATAATCTGCTTCATGCATGAGGCGTGAGCGGCAACAGGTTGTTGCTGCTACATATTAGCCTTGTTCAGCGCGCACGCCTTCGGCGATCTGCTGCATCTGATCCGCGGTCAGGTATCCGCGCAGCATTTCGGTGCCCAGCACGAAGGAGGGTGTGCCCGAGATCTGCAGTTTCTGCGCCAACTCGCGCGTCTTGCTGATCTCGTCGCTTACTGCCTCGCTGTCCATTGCCGCGAGGATCGCATCGCTGTCCAGTCCCAGGCCGTCCGACAGACGGCGCAAGGTAACCTCGGAGACATCGCCGCCGAATTCCAGCAGCGCGTCATGGACCTGCTTGTAGGCATCGTCACCCGCCACCTGCTTGGTCGCCACCGCAAAGCGCGAGGACAGAACCGAGGCCTCGCCCAGGATCGGCAATTCCTTGATTACCAGACGGATATTTCCGTCTTCGGCCAGCAGGTTGGCCACTTCGGGCACGGCGCGTCGGCAATAGCCGCAGCGGTAATCCATGAACTCCACCAACGTGATGTCGCCCTCGGGGTTGCCGCCGACCCAGCTGTAGCCGTCATTGAACAGCGCATCGGCATTGGCCTGCACAAGTTCCTGATCCGCAAGGGCCGTGGCTTGCTGTTGCTGCTGCTCCAGAACCTCGATCGCCTCGACGATGATTTCGGGATTTTCCAGTAGATAGGCGCGCACCTGATCACCGAAGGCGGCGCGGTCCGCGTCGCTCATATTGGACAGATCCAGCGCATGCGCCGGGGCGGTGAGCAGGGCCAGCGAGGTCAGGACCGGAGCGGCAAAGCGGAGCATCATCGTTTCCTTTTTCGTTTTTCAGCACGTTTGGCGGCAAGAAGCACATCTTCGGCCCGTTGCCAACCGGGCGAACCGGTGGGCAGTTGGCCAACGGCCCTTTGGGCATGCAGGCCCGCATCCTCCATCCGGCCGGACAGGGCATACCGTTCGGCGGTCACCAGCGAGGCCATACCATTCTGGCCCAGCTTTGAATAGGCCACCGCCAGATCGCGCATCATCCGCGCATCGCGGAAATCGCGGGTGCGGGCGCGTTCCAGCACCGGCAGCGCCTCTTTCGGGCGATCCAGCGCCAGCAGCGAGCGGCCGTATCCGGCGAGGATCAGCGGCTCGGTGGGCGCGATCTCGGCGGCGGCGGCATAGGTCTGCATCGCTTCCGCGGTGCGTCGGTTCTCCATTAGGATCTGGCCCTTGAGTTCCAGGTAATAGGGATCATCCGGTTTCAGGCTCAGCGCCCGGTCGATCGCGGCGCGTGCCTGGGTCAGGTTCTGGCTTCGGTGATAGGCGGCGGCCTCGCGCATGGCGCGGATATCGGCATAGGGTTCCGCCTGCGCCCGGCGCATCGTCCATTTCGGGCTGCGCGTGAAGGCCGACAGCTTGCCCTTGACCCGCGCGAACCAGTAATCGGCGTTGGCGTTCGGCTCGGATAGATCGCCATAGGCGGTCACAAAGGCCTCGGCCGCCCGCATCCGATCCCGGTTCAGCGGGTGCGAGCGCATATAGGGGTCCTGAAGCGATTCGCTCAGGGTTTCCTGCCCCATAAACTTGCGGTGCAGTTGGACCATTCCTCTGGGGCTGATGCCAGACGCGCGCAGGAAACTGACCGCCGAGCGATCGGCGGCCGATTCCTCGGCCCGGGTATGTTTCAGAAACCCGCGCAGCGATGACGTCCGCGACCCCGCCGCGATCCCCACGCCTGCCTCGGGGCTGCCCGCGACGGCAACTGCCAGACCCAGCAGCAGACCAAGTGCGACATTGGACTGCGCATTTTGGATGTTGCCCATCCGACGGGCAATATGGCCATTGGCGATATGGGCGGCCTCATGCGCGATCACCGCTTGCAGCATTTCGGCATTTTCGACCTGCAGGATCAGGCCGTAGTTGATGTAGATCGCGTTATTGTCGAGGACAAAGGCGTTGAATCTGCCATCATCGACCAGCAGAAGTTTGACCCGCCGGGGGTTCAGTCCCGCCGCCCGCAGGATCGGAAAGGACAGTTCGCGCAGCCCGTTCTCGATATCGGCGTCGCGCAGCAGGCCCACCGCCGCAGCCGGGATCACGGACATCACGAAGAGCAGGCAGCTCAGCACCAGAGCCGGGATTGACGCCAGCCGGGATACGCGATCAAAAGCCATGGCAGCAACATGGGAGATGGGCATGAGAAACTCAACCCGGTCCAGGGTCGATCCCTTCATCGTGATGGACGTGATGGAGGCCGCCCGCCGCGCCGAAGAGGCCGGGCGCCACATCATCCATATGGAGGTTGGTCAGCCCGGTACCGGCGCGCCCAAAGGCGCGCTGCAGGCCCTTGAAACCCGAATGAAATCCGACGCCATGGGTTACACGGTTGCACTGGGTCTGCCCCAACTGCGCCAGCGCATCGCGCGACTGTATGGCGACTGGTATGGTGTCGATCTGAACCCCGATCGGGTGATCGTCACATCCGGGTCCTCAGGTGGTTTCCTGCTTGCCTTTACCGCGCTCTTCGACAGCGGTGATCGCGTCGGCATCGGCGCGCCGGGCTATCCTTCGTATCGGCAGATTCTGCGGGCGCTGGGGTTGCAGCCGGTCGACCTGCCCACAGCACCCGAAAACCGGCTGCAACCGGTGGCGGATGATTTCACCGGACTTGATCTGGCCGGGCTGATGGTGGCCTCTCCGGCCAATCCAACGGGCACCATGCTGGGCCGCGAGGCGCTGGCTGCGTTGATCGCGGCGGCACAGGGGCAGGGCGCGTCGTTCATCTCGGACGAGATTTATCACGGGCTGGAACATGAAGCCAAAGCCGTGAGCGCGCTTGAGATCAGCGATGAGGTCTATGTGATCAATTCGTTTTCCAAGTATTTCTCGATGACCGGCTGGCGAGTCGGCTGGATGGTGGTGCCCGAGGATCACGTCCGCACGGTCGAGCGTCTGGCCCAGAACATGTTCATCTGCGCGCCACATGCCAGTCAGGTGGCAGCCCTTGCGGCGATGGATTGCGAGGATGAACTGCAGGCCAATGTGGAAATCTACCACCGCAATCGGCAACTGATGCTGGAGGGGCTGCCCGAGGCGGGCTTCACCAATATCGCGCCACCCGATGGGGCGTTTTATGTCTATGCCGACGTGTCCGAACTGACCGATGACAGCCGCGCCTTTGCTGCGAAAATCCTCGAACAGGCAGGGGTTGCGGTGACGCCGGGGCTGGATTTCGACCCGGCGCGTGGTCACCAGACTTTGCGGTTTTCCTACGCGCGCGCGTCGGCGGATATCGAAGAGGGGTTGAACCGCCTGCGCAAATTCATGCGTGATCGCAGTTAGGTGTTTTCCCTGCTCCCCGCGCTCCTCTATGATCACACGAAACGGCACAGAAGGCCGGAGGCAATGAGCAGAGTTTTCATGATCGCAGCGCTGGTCCTCGGGCTGGTTGGGACGCTTTGGGCGCAGGATTTCGGCGGTCTGGCACGCGTCGATGCCGGGCGAAGCTTGGTCTCTAATGCAAACGGAAAGGTGCATGTCGATCTGCATCTAAGCCAGGGCGTGCCCTACCGGGTTTTCACACTGGACGCCCCGCCGCGCTTGGTTCTGGACTTCAAGGAGGTGGACTGGTCCGGCCTCGATGCTGGTGACCTGAACAAAAGCGCGCGGATTTCCGATGTGAAGTTCGGCACTTATGTGCCGGGCTGGTCGCGCATGGTTTTGGCGCTCGCCGAGCCGTTCTCGGTAACGCAGGCCGGGCTAGAGGTCGACACGGTCACCGGTAGCGCGCATCTGGCGGTCCGGCTCGCGCCGATAAGTGCCGAGGATTTCGCCGCCGCTGCCGGTGTGCCACGTGACCCGCGCTGGGACCTGCCGGAACCCGAACAGTTTGACGGCCCGCCGCCGCGCGCGGCAGACGCGCCGCTGCGCGTGATGCTGGACCCGGGCCATGGCGGCATCGATCCGGGGGCGGAAACCGAAGAGGTGGTGGAGAAACACCTGATGCTGACCTTTGCGCGCGAATTGCGCGAATTGTTGCTGCGCAGCGGCGGGTTTGAGGTGTCTCTGACACGGGATGCGGATTACTTCGTCTCACTGGAACGCCGAATCGCATTGGCGCATGAGGCGGGCGCGGACATCTTCATCTCGCTGCATGCCGACGCGCTGGCCGAAGGGCAGGCGCACGGCGCCACCGTTCACATGCTGTCGGACGAGGCATCGGACATTGCCAGCGCCAAACTGGCCGAACGCCATGACCGCGACGATTTGCTGTCCGGCGTCGATCTGAGCAATACCGATGACGAGGTAACCGACATTCTGCTGGATCTGGCGCGGCAGGAAACCCAGCCCCGCGCGCAGGCGCTGGCGCGGTCGCTGGTCGACAATATCGCCGCACAAGGCGCACCGATGAACAACCGTCCGCTGCGATCGGCTTCGTTCTCGGTGCTCAAGGCCGCCGACATTCCGTCCGTTCTGGTCGAGATTGGGTTCCTGTCCTCGCCGCGCGATTTGCATAACTTGATGGATGCGGAATGGCGCGCGACCATGGCCGCGGGCATCCGCAACGCGCTGCAGGACTGGCGGGCGCAGGATCAGGCCAGACGCGCGCTGGTCCGGCAGTAGCAGGAAATCCACACTCCCGGCATTTCAGACGCGCCCAGCCCACCCTCATGCCATCTCGGTCGAGGTCCGTTTCAGGGCCTTTTCCAGCTCGGCTTCGATCTGGCGGGCATTTGCGTTCAGGATCTCTTCGGCAATTTCAGCGGCCAGGCCTTTCTTGTCCATTTGCACCACCACCGCGTCGATCACCTGGGCTTCGGATTTGGCATTGGACATGGCGTCGGTGATCAGCGCCTCCAGCAGGTTCATGCGTTTTTTCAGCGCCTTCACAATGGCCGGGCCGGTGATGAATTTATGCGCCATACGGATCATCGTCTCTAGCACCACTTCGGCGCCGATCTTCTGGGTGATGCCCGGAAAGCGGCCGACGATACGCCCGATCTCCTTGCTGCCATAGCGCCAGGCGGTCTTGGTCAGCATCCGTCCGAACCAGCGATTGTTGACCATGCGCCCGGCCAGTTTGGTACCGACGCCGTTCATGATCAGCTTGCCGACCTTGCCGCCGAGCCAGCCGGAAAACCCACCCGCCACGGTGGCAAAACTGACCCGCTTGAACGAACCTAGGATACCACCTTCCTTGACCCACTGGCCCTTCAGGATGACACCGTTTGCGATCTCTTGAACGGTGGATTTTGTCGCCGCCACTCCCGCACCCGCAGCCGCCGGGTTGACGCCATTGGTCACCAGAATGAGCTGTACGATGTCGAATGCCCCATCGCGCAGATCGACGGCGATCTCTTCGCATATCTTGGCGCTCTGGCCCAGTTCCTTGGCAAGGATGTTCAGATCAAACGCCACCGCGTTCAGCGCGATCTTGGTCTTGGTCATCTGCTTGAAGGCGGCCATCAGGCTTTTCTTGTTCTTGCTATAGGCCAGCGAGGTCAGCTTCATGATTTCGGAATGCGATTTTTTCAGCGATTTCGCGGGGCGTTCGATATCGGCATCCGGTGTCACCATCATGACCATGGCCGCGACCAGCCCGCTGCGCATTTCGATGTATTCGCTGTGGTAGTTCGATTGCGTGTCGATAAAGCGCATCACCTCGACATGAAGCCGTTTTGAGATCGCACTCATGGCGTGATCCATATGCTCTTCGGTGAAGTTGTAGGTCTTGCCGCGCCACTTGACCTGATAGACCTTGCCCTTGAGCGGCAGGCCCTTGGCCTCCATCTGTTGCTTTTCGATTTTCTTGGGCGAGGCGGACAGCGCCTTGAAGGTTTTAGAACCCGGCTCGACCAGGCTGGTAACCCGCGTTTTGACCACCTCATGCTGGAAATGTCCGATCGCGGTAATGGTGATCTGGTCAATCCGCCCCGATGTTCGTGGCGGTTTGTAGCCGACGGCCTTGGCATGGGCCGCCAGCAGTTTCTGAACCAGTTTCACATCACCGGGATCGTTGACGGCACCTTTCCCCGCGCCGACGGGTGAATTCAGTTTCGGCATAATTTTCCCCTCCTATAATGGAAACAATTTACCTGACAGAGGTGGGATTATCTGTGAAAAAGTTGACAATGGGCGGGGGGGCGGTGCACGCGCCTGATCTAGAGGGTGATCGGCAAAGGGCCGCGCGCCCGAACTTGCGTGACGAAACGTTTCCGCTTCGTGTTTTGACGACCCGCAAGGGGATGCCTATATAGAGCCCATCGCACAAAAGGGCAGCAGCGTGATCCGGTTTATTCTTTCCTTCTTCGGGACGATTTTCACACTCGTCACATTGGGTATATTCATGGCCGCCCTGACCATTGGCGGGGTGTTCTGGATGTATGGCCGCGACCTGCCCAGCCACGACTCGCTGGCGCGTTATCAGCCGCCAACCATCAGCCGGATCTATTCCGGCGAAGGCACGCTGATCGACGAGTTTGCCAAGGAACGCCGCCTGTTCACCCCGATCGAGGAGATCCCCGATCTGGTGAAACAGGCCTTCATCTCGGCCGAGGACAAGAATTTCTATTCCCACAAGGGCTTCGATATCCGCGGCATCGCTGCCGCCGGGGTCGAGGCGATCCAGTCCAAGGGGCAGAACATACGCGGTGCCTCAACCATTCCGCAGCAGGTGGCCAAGAACGTGTTCCTGAGCGGCGAACGCTCGGCCGAACGCAAGATCAAGGAGATCATTCTGGCCAACCGCATGGTCACTTCGCTGAGCCGAGATGTGGTGCTGGAGATCTATCTGAACGAGATTTTCCTGGGCCAGAACTCTTTCGGGGTGACGGCCGCCGCGCAGACCTTCTTCAACAAGACGCTGGCGGAACTGGAACCGCATGAGGCCGCGATGCTGGCGGCGATGCCGCAGGCGCCCAGCAAATACCACCCCGTTCGTGCCAAGGAGCGCGTGACCCAGCGCCGCAACTACGTGCTGCGCGAGATGTATGAGAACGGCTATATCGACAAGTCGGTCTACGAGACGGAAATCGAGAAGCCGCTGCGCACGGTACAGAACGGTGATTTCGAAAGCTTCCGCACCGCGCTGCCACCGCGCGACTATTTCACCGACGAAATCCGCCGCCAGTTGAGCGACGATTTCGGCGAGGGAGAGTTCTTTACCGGCGGCATGGCCGTGCGGGCCACCATCGACGAAGAACTGCAGGTCGAGGCCGCACGCTCGCTGCGCGAGGGGTTGCAGAAATACGACCGGGGTCGGGGCGTGTGGCGCGGCACCGATGTGGCGCTGCCCGCCGAGGTTCTGGGCGACGAGGCGGCATGGCGTCAGGCGCTGGCCGAGGCCGAAGTGCCGCGTGACATTACGCTGGGCGGCAAATGGCACCCGGCGGTGGTGCTGACGGTTGGCGATCAGCAGCTGACTGTCGGGGTTGAAGACGGCGACAGTGCAGGAGTTGTGCCGCGTGCCGACATCAAATGGATGCGCGGTAGTTTCCAGGACAATGTCACGGTGGGCGATGTGATTCTCGTCCGTGCGGGCGAGGCAGCCGGCGAATACTCGCTCCGGCAGGTGCCCGAGGTGCAGGGCGGCTTTGTCGCCATGGATGTGAACTCGGGCCGCGTTCTGGCGATGCAGGGCGGGTTCAGCTATCAGGATTCGGTCTTTAACCGGGCAACGCAGGCGCAAAGGCAACCGGGCTCCTCCTTCAAACCTTTCGTCTACGCGGCAGCGCTCGACAGCGGCTATAGCCCTGCAACCATCGTTGTGGACGCACCCATCGAGGTCAATACACCGCAAGGCCTGTGGCGGCCCCGGAACTCATCCAACAAATTCTACGGCCCGACACCGCTGCGTACCGGCATTGAACGTTCGCGAAACCTGATGACGATCCGTCTGGCACAAGAGGTGTCGATGCCGGTTGTGGCGGGCTATGCCGAGCGGTTTGGCGTCTACGACCATATGGGGGCTTATCTGGCCAACTCGCTGGGCTCGGAAGAGACCACGCTTTACAAGATGGTGGCGGCTTATGCGATGTTCGCCAATGGTGGCGAGCGGGTGGAGCCGACACTGGTCGACCGTATCCAGGACCGCTATGGCGAGACCATCTATCGTCATGATGACCGCAACTGCGTCGATTGCAGCAACGACACGATCGCCCCCAACGCTGCCCCGCGGATCGAGACCAACCGCGAGCAGGTGATGGACCCGATCACCGCCTATCAGCTCACCTCGATGATGCGGGGTGTGGTCGACCGCGGCACCGCAGCACGCACGGTGAACCTGCCGGTGCCCACGGCAGGCAAAACCGGGACGACCAATGACGCCAAGGATGTCTGGTTCATCGGCTTCACCTCGAACATCGTTGCGGGCTGTTACATCGGCTATGACCAGCCGCGTTCGATGGGGCGTGGCGCCTTTGGTGGGAGCATGTGCGGCCCGGTCTTCCAGAGCTTTATGGAGCATGCGGTCGAGAAATACGGTGGCGGCCCGTTTGACGTGCCTCCCGGTGGCTATTTCATCAAGATCGACCGCTTCACCGGCGCCCGCCTGCCGGACGACGCCAGCGGCGAGTATGTGGTGGCCGAGTATTTCCGCGAGGGCGAGCAGCTGATCTTTGGCCTGACCTATGATGGCGGCTTTGCCATGGGTTCGGACCTGCCGCTGTTCGAAGAGGCGCGGCAGGCCGGTGTATCGGTGACGACTTCGACCGGCAGAAAGACCACCGTGGGGCCAAACGCCTCGCAGGGCACGGTCAGTTCCGGCGGGCTTTACTGAGAGTCCAGGATAGCAGCGGGCCTGCTCCCTTCGTCTTGTGAAGGGGTCAGGCTCTTGCTATCACGCAAGCCTCAATTGTGAAGTCAGGAAGTCCCAATGCGCGCCGAGACGCAGAATATTGTCGCCGAGATCGAGAAGTCGCTGGAACTGCTGGCCCAGCGGATGGATTACGAGACCGCGCCGCACCGGCTGGAGGAATTCAACGCCCGCGTCGAGGACCCAAACCTGTGGGACGATCCCGATGCGGCGCAGAAATTGATGCGCCAGCGCCAGATGCTGGTCGACGCGATGGACACCTACACTTCGATCAAGACCGACATGAGTGACAATGTCGAACTGATCGAACTGGGCGAGATGGAAGAAGATGAAGAGGTCGTCAGCGACGCCGAAGGGGCGCTGAAGGCGCTGCAGGTGAAGGCCGCCGAAAAAGAGCTTGAGGCGCTGCTGGATGGCGAGGCCGATGGCAACGACACCTTCCTTGAAATCAACTCGGGTGCAGGTGGCACGGAAAGCTGTGACTGGGCCTCGATGCTGGCGCGGATGTATGTCCGTTGGGCCGAGAAGAAGGGTTACAAGGTCGAGCTGCAATCGGAAAGCGCGGGCGAAGAGGCGGGGATCAAATCCGCCGCCTACAAGATCACAGGGCACAACGCCTATGGCTGGTTGAAATCTGAAAGCGGTGTGCACCGGCTGGTGCGGATCTCGCCCTTCGATTCCGCCGCCAAGCGGCATACCTCTTTCAGTTCGGTCTGGGTCTATCCGGTGGTCGACGACAATATCGAGATCGAGGTGAACCCGGCCGATATCCGCATCGATACCTACCGGTCCTCAGGGGCAGGGGGTCAGCACGTGAACACCACCGACTCTGCGGTGCGGATCACCCACATGCCGACCGGCATCGTGGTGACCTCGTCCGAGAAGTCTCAGCATCAGAACCGTGACATCGCCATGAAGGCGCTGAAATCGCGGCTCTACCAGCAGGAACTCGACCGCCGCAACGCCGCCATCAACGAGGCGCACGAGGCCAAGGGCGACGCGGGCTGGGGCAACCAGATCCGGTCTTACGTGCTGCAGCCATATCAGATGGTCAAGGATCTGCGCACCAACCACGAGACATCGGACACCAAGGGCGTGTTGGACGGTGATCTGGACGGGTTCATGGCAGCCACGCTTGCGCTGGACGTAGCCGGCAAAAGCCGCGCCGAGGCGCAGGGCGACTAGCGCTCTGTGCCTTTAGCGCTGGCGGCCGGGGCCGCAGCGAATTAATGTTTCCAAAGTGGAAATAGTAAGGATTTTAAATTACCATTCCTCCCTATCGCGCGTTTCGCGCGGGAAAAATGCATTTTTGAGCATCAATTTCTGGGGAGGGGACAATGCCCACATACAATACAACCATCAACAATGCGTCTGATGTTACATTGCCGGATGGCAGCAATGTTTCTTGGGACAACGGAGAATATATCGACATTCTTTGGATGAATGATCCAACTAAGAATGCAATCTCCACAATGAACACGAGGTTGACCGGATCAGACTGGACGATAGATGCGGTCCGGTTTTCCTCGAATACCGAATTCACCAATATTCGCGATTTAAATGGTGCGGATGGGCGAAGTATTTCCTGGCTGAAACTGGGCCAGAATTCGGATGTTGATCTGATTTCGACGCGTATAAAACACATCGAAGGCAGCGATGGTAATAAGCACGACATAAAGCTGGGCAGCGCATCGACCAATAGCATCACGCTTTATGCAGATGCCAACAACATCACCACCGGCTCTGGATTCGTTGGTCAGATCGAAACCGGCGGCAAGGACAAGATCACGGTGAATGGTGATGTAGGCCGGATAAACGCCGGTCGGCAAAACGATCAGGTCAAAGTATTGGATGGCAGGGTGGATTTTGTCGATATCGGCCGGGGCGTTGATTTGCTCGAGATTTCGGGCGAGGGCCGGGTGAAACTGGCGCAGGCCTATCTGGGCAACAATACATTCAAACTGACGGATAACGCGCGCATTTTCCTACTGGATTCCTTTGATGGCAACAACACGGTCAATGTTTCCGGAGACGCCCGGATCGAAAGCGCGAAACTTGGAGGCGAGGGGGCAAACAATAAGCTCACCTTGAGCGGCAATGGCCGGATCGACGAATTGCAGCTTTCCGAGACGGATGGTGTGATGATCAACCTCTGGGGTAGCAGTCGGATTCGTCATTTGAACCTGTACGATACGCAGGATGCAAAGATAGCTGCCTCTGGTAACAGCCGCGTCGATATTATCGAGATTAGCGAGGCGAGCATGACGCTCGACACCGACCAGCGCTGGTTCAACTACATATCAAGCTGGGAAAGCTCGAACACGCTGAATATCGGGTCCGGCGGCGCTGGACGTATTGTGATGCATGCAGAAACCGCTCAGACCCAGACCATCAGGGCAGAGGGGTATGTTGATCATGTCGAAGTTGGAAACAATCAGAAGACCAAACTGACGCTTGGCGATGAGGGCGCTGGGACGATCAAGCTTGGCGACGCGAATGATGTGGTCGAAACAGGCAATGGCTGGGTCGAACTGATCTCAACACGTAACGGAAACGATTTCGTGCGGATGGGATCTGCTGGCGGCGGGTTGGTGCGTCTTGGAAACGGAAATGATACCATCGTCGTCAATGAAATGAGCTCAGACGAAGGTGTGAGCATCAACGGCGGATCGGGTGTCGACACGATCCGGTTCGTTCCGTTCAACAGTGGCGTGACCTTCGGGCTGAACCTAAACGGTGCCTGGCAGGATGTGTCCGATCCAAGCCTCGGTTATGTACAGGCGACTGGCATCGAAAACGTCTGGGGTGGTACCCGCGCCGACTTTTTGACAGGAGATCACAGGGCCAACGAACTGCGAGGCGTGGGTGGAAACGACACTTTGAATGGGCTGCAAGGTAATGACAAATTGATCGGCGACAACGGCAATGACCGTCTGATTGGCGGCGATGGCGCCGACAAGCTTTTTGGGGGAAACCAGAACGATACTCTTATCGGGAATGCTGGAAATGATTTGCTGAACGGCGGAAACGGAAACGATCGTATGTTCGGTAGCGTTGGAAATGATCGCCTGTTCGGTGGAGATGGCGACGACCGCCTCTTTGGAGGTGGTTGGTCAGACCGTCTCGAGGGCGGCAGAGGTGGCGATTTTCTTGATGGTGGGCCCGGTGCCGACACATTCCGATTTGGACTCATGTCGGGTGCGGATACGATTAACGGGTTCGAGGACGGCTTGGATCGGCTGGAGATCGTCGGTCAGGCGGGTGGTTTTGGCGGCCTGACGATCACCGATAGCGGCAATGACTTACTGATCCAGCACGATAATGGGTCGATCCTCCTGCTGGGTGATGCAGGACTGGTTTTGACCGGTGCGGATTTCCTGTTCCTGTGATCCACAGACGGGGCCGGACAACACGGTCCCGCCAGAACGACCGGTTCGTCGAGATTAGGTCATCATGGAGCGACGCAGGCCCCCGCTTGCTTCGCAACAGAAACCCACATTGACCGGCAGATACGGCAACACTTGTTTTGTGGGTCAATCGTGCCGATGCTCCTCAATTCTCGGCCCATTCGTCACCGCCCTCGAGAGAGTGCAAATTTTGCAAGGCTTCTTCCCTTACCAAGATGGCGCGATTAGGGTTCAACGCGTAAAACCGCACTGAACCGGTCAAGGAGAAGACGAGTGGTGGAGAGGCTTTTTGGCGTGCCGATCTTACGGACCGCAGATTTTGAGATGATTCAAAATGCGTTGCGGCTTGGGTGGCAGGACTATCGCAACGCTCCACTCTTCGGCGTTCTCGTTTCCGCGCTCTTTGTGCTTGGCGGCTGGCTGATCGTCTGGATCACCTTGCAGACCGGCACAACCTTCTGGTTGGTCCTGGCCGCGATCAGCTTTCCCATGCTCGGGCCATTCGCTGCTGTCGAACTTTATGAAGTGTCGCGGCGGATCGAGGCCGGCGAGCCGCTGGAATTCGGCGCAATCTTCTCGGTCATGCTGGATCAGGGCCGCCGTCAGCTGCCCTCGATCTGCGCCATCATCGTTGTGGTATTCTTGTTCTGGTTTTTTATCGGCCACATGATCTTTGCCCTGTTTCTGGGGCTGACCACGATGACCAACATCTCGTCCTCGATGGAGGTGTTCCTGACCCTGAACGGGCTGATCATGCTGGCGATGGGCACGGTTGTCGGTGGGCTGATTTCGCTGTTGCTCTACATGCTGACGGTCCTGTCCATCCCGATGCTGTTGGACCGGGAACTGGATTTCGTCTCGGCCATGATCGCCAGCTACAAATACGTGGTTGCCAATGCCAAGGTGATGCTGCCCTGGGCGGGTTTCATCGCCCTGGCGACCTTTGTTGCGATGATCCCGTGGTTTCTGGGCCTGTTCCTGGTGCTGCCGGTACTGGGCCATGCCAGCTGGCATCTCTACAGCGCGATCTCGAATGACGCGCCCGCGGTAGACAAAGAAAGTCAAGAGAGCGAGTAACCCTCGCGCAGATGTTTAGACTGCAATGCCGAAAGCTGGCAGCGGGTGATCGTGCCAGAACGCCGCGCGGCTCTCATGATGCGTGCCCGATCGCGGCCCAGATGCTCGTAAATCACCGGTAGAGCCAGTTGGCAAATCGCGGCTTCTGGGTGGTGTAACACGTGGCCGGTCCATACCGGCGCCTCGGTTTGCGGCAAGCGCGTCAGGAAAGTGGCGGCAGCGCTTTGCGCGCCGCGTTGCGAGGTCACCAGCATGAGCCCACCCTCCTGGCAGGTGGCATAGCCGCGAAACTCATGGCGGCGACGGTGGGCGCCCCGCGCTGCATGGCCCCGGATAAAGACCCCGTCAGCTTGACGGAAGATCAAGATCAGCCTTGAAAAGTAACTGACCTGGTCGCCACCGGTGCGGCAGGTGACCTGATAGAGCCCTGAGGGCAGTGCGCCCTCTCTCAACGCGCCAGGCTCCGGTGTCAGATAACCCTGCAAGAAATCGCTGCCCGGCAACGGTGCGGGCCGGGAGATCGCCCCGACCGGATGCAGCAGAATACGCGCATCGGTGCCGAAGAAACTGCAGATCCGGTCCAGCACATCAGGGCGGGGAAAGCTCTCGCCCGAGAGATAGCGGTTGAACTGTGTCCGGTTGATGCCCAATTGGCGCGACAATTCCGAGATCGAGGGGTAGGTGCGGGACAATTGACGCAGATTGTCCCCGAATATCATGCGAAGTTGCGTCGGGGTCCGTTGTGTTCTTGGCATTGCTGATCCGGTCGCGGCAAGGAATGTTTGGCCAGAACCAGAAAATCGGGCCCAAGACCCGACCGATGACCGAAATGACTAACGATGACACGAAACGGCACCGGTGGAGGCGCCGCAACGACGCGTAACCTAGCGGCAATCGGTCAAAAATCAACTATTTTGAGGTATTATGGATGCACATTTTTGATGATATGCACGTTAGGCGCAAACTGAAAGCCTGCGGTTTGACCCGCTCCCTGCCGGGCGCGGGGCCGTCATTTGCCGTAAGCTGCGCGACTCAGTCGCCCCGCATCAGCGCCGCAACGCCTGTGCGGGCGATCTCGGACAGGCCCAGCGGCCGCATCAGGTCGGCGAATGCGTCAATTTTGTCCGGCGCTCCAGTGATCTCGAATACGAAGGAATTTAAGGTGCTGTCGACCACGCTGGCGCGAAAGATATCTGCCAGGCGCAGCGCCTCGACCCGTTTTTCACCGCTGGCCACAACCTTGAGCATGGCCAGTTCGCGCTCGACCGAGGCGCCTTCGACGGTCAGGTCATGCACGTCATGTACCGAGACAATCCGGCCCAGCTGCGCCTTGATCTGCTCGATCACCTGCGGGGTGCCGGTGGTGACGATTGTGATGCGGCTGAGATGACCGGCATGGTCCACCTCGGCCACGGTCAGGCTTTCGATGTTGTAGCCGCGACCCGAGAACAACCCGATCACGCGGGCCAGCACACCGGGTTCGTTTTCGACAAGAACAGCGATGGTGTGACGTTCCTGCACATCCGAAAAATTCGGACGTAGATTATAGGCCGAATGGCGCGTCGCGCCTTTTTTTATTTGTAGGGCAGACATTTACGTCCCTTTCTTACATCTCGTGACCAAGAATTTTCAAAAAAATCTTGGCAAATTTCTTTGAAGAAATTTGGCTACACCAGAACCGACCCTTTGGTGTCGATCACACCTTGGGTTTCCGCGTCCCCCAGCAGCATCTCGTTATGCGCCTTGCCCGAAGGGATCATCGGGAAGCAGTTCTCGTGCTTTTCCACCAGACAGTCAAAGATCACCGGGCCGTCGTAGTTGATCATCTCCATGATCGCGTCGTCCAGATCCTTAGGATCCTTGCAGATGATGCCCTTGGCGCCAAAGGCTTCGGCGAGCTTGACGAAATCGGGCAGCGCCTCGGACCAGCTATGGGAATAGCGTTCTCCATGCAGTAATTCCTGCCACTGGCGCACCATGCCCAGGCGTTCGTTGTTCAGGATGAACTGTTTCACCGGCAGGCGGTACTGCACGGCGGTGCCCATCTCCTGCATGTTCATCAGCCACGACGCCTCGCCCGCCACGTTGATCACCAGCGCATCCGGGTGCGCCATCTGCACGCCCACCGAGGCCGGGAAGCCATAGCCCATGGTGCCCAGTCCGCCGGAAGTCATCCAACGATTGGGATCCTCGAAGCCCAGATACTGCGCCGCCCACATCTGGTGCTGACCCACTTCGGTACAGATATAGCGGTCGTGATCCTTGGTCAGCGCCTCAAGCCGCTGCAACGCGTATTGCGGTTTGATCGCCGTCTCGCTGTTCGTATAGGCAAGGCAATTGACCGCGCGCCAATCGCTGATCTGTTTTTGCCACTGCGCCACATCCGCCTTGGCGGTCTTGCGTCCGCGCGACTTCCAGACCTTAAGGATGTCCTCCAGCACATGCCCCACATCGCCCACGATCGGGATATCGACCCGGATCACCTTGTTGATCGAGCTGGGATCGATATCGATATGCGCTTTTGTTGAGTTCGGGCTGAACGCGTCGATGCGCCCGGTGATCCGGTCGTCGAAACGGGCCCCGATATTGATCATCAGGTCGCAATCATGCATCGCCATGTTGGCCTCATAAAGACCATGCATGCCCAGCATCCCGATCCAGTTCGCGCCCGAAGCCGGGTAGGCCCCCAGCCCCATCAGGGTCGAAGTGATCGGGAAACCGGTGGCATCAACCAGTTCGCGCAACAACTGGCTGGCGGCCTTGCCCGAGTTGATCACGCCGCCGCCGGTATAGAAGACCGGCTTCTTGGCGGTCTCAATGGCGGCGACCAGTTCGGTGATCTCCTCCATGTCACCCTTGACGGCGGGCTGGTAATGCGAGTCCGACGGTTTCGGCGGCGTATAGGTGCCGTTGGCGAATTGCACATCCTTGGGGATGTCAATCAGCACTGGGCCGGGGCGGCCGGCCGTGGCGACGTGAAACGCCTCATGGATGGTTTTCGACAGCGTGTCGGTGTCTTTCACCAGCCAGTTGTGCTTGGTGCAGGGGCGGGTGATGCCGACGGTGTCGGCCTCCTGAAACGCGTCCGAGCCGATCATAAAAGTCGGCACCTGTCCGGTCAGCACCACGATCGGGATCGAATCCATCAACGCGTCGGTCAGCCCGGTCACCGCATTGGTCGCACCCGGGCCCGAGGTGACCAGTGCCACACCCGGCTTGCCGGTGGCACGTGCATAGCCTTCGGCGGCATGGACCGCGCCTTGCTCGTGGCGGACCAGAATGTGGCGGATGTCGTTCTGCAGGAAAATCTCGTCATAGATCGGCAGCACGGCGCCACCGGGATATCCGAATACCGTGTCCACGCCCTGATCCTTGAGGGCCTGAACCACCATCTTTGCGCCGGTCATCTCACGTGTCATCTGCTTTGCTCCATTGGCGACATCCGTGTCAGCTTTCGCTCCATCAGCATAAAAAAAGCCCCCGAAGGTTCGGAGGCGCATGGGTTCGATTATGGTCTACCGTTACCGGCCCATGCGCGTGTGTCCTACGATGACTACTAGGGTCGTCATGATCCCGAGGCTCCTTTAGCTGCGACCGGACATTATGTGCGCTTCCCGGGGGCGTCAACAGGCAATCAGATGAAAATCATACGCGAGATCGCGGTTTTTCGACATTTTGTTGCGCACGACGCTCTGTCTGCGACATTTCGTGCAATCAGAGGCGTTTGGCCACGCCGACACGGGCAAAGATTTCGCCGAAAACCGTCATTTCGCTGTCTGAAACAGGCCAGAACGGGGCGAGTCGCGGTGTCAATTTGGGGCCGGGGACATTGATGGAGCCTGCGATGGAACTGCATGAGATCGTGGATCTGGGCCGATACCCGCTGGATTGCCCGGGCAGCATGGCGCTGCAGCGCCTGGTGTCGGACCTGCAAGAGGAACTGGCCGAGGATGGCTGCGCGGTGCTGCCGGGATTTGCCCATGGCAAGGGCGTCGCAGCGCTGGTGAGCGAGGCCGAGCGCGCGGCACCCGCGGCGCACCGGTCGTTCAACCGGACCAATGCCTATTTCACCCGGGACGACCCGCAACTGCCAGCCTCCCATCCGGTTCGGCGTTTCTACGAACGGTCGAACGCCTTTGTCCCGGCAGATACCTTTGCCGAGACCGGCCCGCTCAGGACGGTGTATGCGCATCCCGGTTTCCTGCCCTTCATCCGCGAAGTGCTGGGCGAGCCCAAGGACAGGTTCTATCGCTATGACGATCCGCTGGCGGATGTGATCGTGAACGTGGTCGAGAAAGGCCAGGGCTTTCCCTGGCATTTCGACACCAACACTTACACCGTGACGCTGGCAATCCAGAATGGCGAGGGCGGCGGCGAGTTTGAATACGTCCCCAACCTGCGCAACCCAACGGACGAGAATTTCGCCGGTGTCGCGCGGGTGCTGGAGGGCGACCGGCGTCACGTGCGGCAATTGGAGTTACAGCCCGGCGATCTGCAGATTTTCCGAGGCCGCCATTCCCTGCACCGCGTGACCGGGGTCGAGGGGGAGCGGAAGCGTTATGTCGGCATCTTCTCCTTCGTCGAAACCGAAGGCATGTGCGGTGGGATCGAGCGCACCCGGCAGCTTTATGGCCGTGTTCTGCCGCATCATATCGAGCGGGCAGGGCGGCGGGAGGACCAGTTGTTGGACTGAAGCCCGTTGGGCATTGGACGCCCGCGCGAGATTGTATTTTGAGGGTCCGCCGCCGTGATCCGGTTCTGCTTGGGGCCGATCAATGTTCGACCTTCCAAAGCGAACTCAAAGCTGGCAATGCGTATGACCCTTGGGCTAGGCTTTTCTCGATCGTCATCTGATCACTCTTCACCCGAATGGACGATACAAGGACATGACATCGATGCACTCCAAGATCATCTTTACAGGGGCCGTTTGCGTCGCAGTTACGCTTTCCACCCTGACCGCGTTCCCGGTTCAGGCCAAGGACACCGACGCGCTTATAGCAGGGGTTGCTCTTGGCGTGTTGGGGGCATCAATCGCGCATCACCACCACAAACATGGGTCACACTACCAGAAGCACCCCGACGTCTCTCCGGAAGAAAATGCAATCGGTCTCTGCATGCATCGCACCAAGACCGCGATGTCCAATCAGGGATATTACGCCGTGGATTTTGAACGCACGCTGTCTTACGAGACAAATGCGGACGGGATCGATCTCATTGATCTGGAAGTGGCACGCTCCAGCGACCGCAGCGATGATCGCAGCACCATCAAGGCCCATTGCGCGATCCAAAACGATGCCGTCGTGAATTTCCGGTATTCGAGCTACTGAACACAGACGTGCCTACTGATTGAAGCCATTTACGGCATTTGGCTGAACCAGACGCCGTTACCGGGATTAAGCGCTCAGAACCGGCCGCCGGTTCCCTGTAGCACGCCGTGTAGAAGCGCCTAGCAGGTCGGCTTCGCGGTCTAGAATGTCCTATTTAACAGTGGCTATGTTTTTGGCTGTCAATGAAGTGTTTCAACAACCCTGCAGTCTAACCCACTGGTATTAAGAAAAGAAGAGCCCAGAATAGTTGGAGGAGGTACACTTTCCAGCTTGGGTTTCGGGGTCCTACGGTTTGGTACATCCAGTAGTTTCGATGCTTTTTTCGAACCTCTTCGTATTGCTCGGATGTATGGAAACTCCAATAGTCCCAAATCCGGAAACAAACTATCGGAAGTAACAGGACGATTAGGTTGTGGAACGGTGGAAGCAGATAGAACATAATCAGATTTCGCTTACGAAATGGACATTTGAATTAAGGAATCTGCACCGATACGTCCTCATTGGGTTCAGTTCGAAAGGCCCTGTTGACCTCAAAACCGCCCGCCCGTGCCCTGTAATACCCCGTGTTCCAGCGCATAGCGTGTGAGACCGGCGGTCGAAGATATGCCCAGTTTTCGCTTGATGTTCTTGCGGTGGGTTTCGACCGTGCGGACCGAGATATCCAGCGCGATGGCCACCTCTTTGTTCGACTTGCCCTGCGCCAATTGCAGCAGGATCGTCTGTTCGCGCCCCGTGAGCGTTTCGCGGGTCTCGCCGTCCTTGGGCTCCAGTGATCCGCTGGCCCCGGTGCACAGATAGCGCTCGCCCCGCATCACCGCGTCGATGGCCTGCTTGATCTCATCAGTGGGCACGTCCTTGAGGATATAGCCCATCGCGCCATGGCTGAGTGCCGAGGAGATGTATTCGGAACTGTCATGCATCGACAGGATCAGGATGCGCATGTTTGGCGCGCGTTCCAGCAGAATTTCGGTGGCGCTCAGACCGCCCACGCCGGGCATGTTCAGGTCCATCAGGATCACGTCCGGTTGCAGTGCCAGCGCCTGATCGACGGCCTCCTGACCGTTGTTCAGGGTGCCGACCACGATGATGTCGTCATAGCTTTCCAGGATGGACTGGATGCCTTCGGCAACCATCGGGTGATCGTCGACGATCAGAACGCGGATGGACGTATCGCTCATGTGTTCACACTTTTCTGTTTCGGCGGCACCTCTTCCTCGGGCGGTAGCAGGTGGCTCAGCGGCAGGTCGATCTCGATCACGGTGCCGCTGCGCGGCCCGCGTGAAGACAGGATGCGCAGGGAGCCGTCAAGCTGTTCGATCCGTTCCTGCATGTTGCGCAGGCCCAGACCCGCGCCACGCTTGTCCTGCGGCAGGCCCCGGCCATTGTCGGCGATCCGCATGGTGGCACCTTTCTTGTGGCCGCGCAGATCTATGCTGACGCTGGTGGCGCCGGAATGGCGTTCGATATTGGTCAGCGCCTCTTGCGCAATCCGGTAGAGCGCGATCTTGCTGTCCTGATCCAGCCGGTTGCGGAAGACAACGGTGGAGAACCCGGTCTCGATTCCGGTGCGTTCGCTGAAATCATCGGTCAGTGTCTTGAGCGCGGGGCCAAGGCCCAGATCATCCAGTACGCCGGGGCGCAGGTCGCGGCTGATCCGGCGCACCTCGGTGATGGCGCTGCTCAGATTGTCGAGGCCCTTTTCGAGCGGAGCCGCAGCCGCGTCGCCATCGCCGCGCATCAGCCGCCGCCTTGCATTGTCCAGCGCATAGCGCACACCCACAAGGATCTGGCTGATCCCGTCATGCAACTCGCGCGCCACGCGCCCGCGCTCTTCCTCTTGCGCGTCAAAGACCCGTTGAGTGAGTCCCTTGAGTTTTGCATCCGCCAGCCTGCGCTCGCGGATGTTCAGCACCATGCCCGAGACGAAGACCATCAAAAGCGCCATCAGCACGATCGCCCCGATATAGAGAAACGCCCGGCGCGTGCGCGCCTCGACCTCGGCGCGGGCAGAGGCGACGGTTGCCAGCACGTCGTCGATGAAGATTCCGGTTCCGACCGCCCATTGCCAGTCCTGCAGGCCCACCACATAGGCGACCATCATCGCCTCTTCTCCGGTCGAGGGCTTTTCCCACATGAAGCTGTGCCAGCCCGCGCCTTGCCGGGCGAGGCGGATGAACTCGTCCACCACGGGCGTGCCGTTGATGTCGGTCAGGCCTTCCCAGTTGCGGTTGATGAATTCGGTCTGGCGCGGGCTGACCAGATTGTTGCCGTCATAGTCGTAGACGAAAAAGAACCCGTCCTGCCCGTAGATCATCGCACTCAGAACCTGGCTGACCTGGTCCTTGGCCTGTGCATCGTCAGGTGCGGCGCGGCCGTAGATATGGGCAAAACCGTTGCGCGCCTGGGTGACGTAGTTGCGCAGCTCGGCCATCTTGGCCTGCAACAGCTGTTCCTCGAGCGTCTTGATCTCACGCTCGGTCGCGGCGCGCGCCTCATAGGCTACCAGCGCGGCGATGGCGGCCACCGCGATGACCAGCGGGATCGCCGCAATGAGCGACAGTTTCTGCGCATAGCTGAGCCGAAAGGGAAAACCAGATTGTCGCATGGGGGGATCGTTACGCAATGATGCGGTGGGACGCAAAGGGTTTGCCAGGGCGGGGCGTTTGTCTCAATTTGACAGTGTGCGGGCCTGTTGCGCACTTTCTGAGTGCGTGCGTGATGGATTTTCTCTCCGAATTGCGGGTTTTCTACGCAGTAATAGGTATTCACATCAGGTCGAGGATCATTAGGCTGGCGCCACTCGAAACGGTCCGTCCGGGCAAAAGACCCGGACATGAAATTTAGGGGAGGATTGAACCTTATGGATCGCCGTTCATTTCTGAAAAATTCCGCACTGGGTGGCTCGGCTGCCGCGGCAACCGCTCTGGCCGCACCGGCATATGCTCAGGGCAACCGCACCCTGACCATGGTGACGTCCTGGGGGCGCGGTCTGGCAGGTGTTTTCGACAGCGCGCAGCGCTGCGCCGACAGCATCAACACGATGTCGGATGGCAGCCTGAATGTCGAAATCAAGGCCGCCGGCGAGCTGGTGGGCGCGTTCGAGGTGTTCGATGCCGTGTCGTCCGGTCAGGCCGACATGTATCACGCCGCCGACTACTACTTCGTGGGTCAGCACCCGGGTTACGCCTTCTTCACCGCTGTGCCCTTTGGCATGACCGCGCAGGAAATGGTAAACTGGTACTATCAGGATGGCGGCATGGAGCTGCATGACGAGTTGGGCCAGATTTTTGGCCTGAAGTCCTTCCTGGCCGGTAACACAGGTGCTCAGGCCGGTGGCTGGTACTCGAAAGAGATCAACAGCCCCGAAGATTTCAACGGTCTTAAGTTCCGTATGCCGGGTCTGGGCGGCAAAGCTCTGGGTAAACTGGGCGCATCGGTGCAGAACATTCCGGGTTCGGAAGTGTATCAGGCGCTGTCGTCAGGCGCGATTGACGGGACCGAGTGGATTGGTCCGTGGGCGGACGAAAAGGCTGGTTTCCAGGAAATCACCAAAGTCTACTATACCGCTGGTTTCCATGAGCCGAATGCGGGTCTGTCGCTGGCAACCAACCGCGACGTGTTCGATAGCCTGACACCGGGTCAGCAAAAGATCATCGAGATCGCAGCCGCCGAGGCGCACCAGTGGAATCTGGCGCAATTCTTGGCTAACAACGGCGCGGCACTGCAGCGTCTGCAGTCTGGTGGCGTCAAGGTCATGGAATTCCCTGACAGCGTTTGGGATGCCTTCGGTCAGGCCAGCCAGGAAGTTCTGGACGAGAACATGGGCGATGAGCTGTTCAAGAAGATCCACGACAGCGCAATGACGTCTTCGGCGTCGTCAGCGGGATGGCTGGACCTGTCGTCGGGTGTCTACACTACTCAGCGCAACCGCGTTCGCGGCTGATCTGCTATACTAGAGAAAACCGAGTCCCCCGCATCAAGCGGGGGGCTTTCATCGTTGCAGGCGCGGGGGTCGTTCGACCCCACCGATACAGCGCCGCAACCGAGGAACCGGGGACAATATGCAGGACGATAACGGTATCTCCTTCTTCGGCGCCCTGTGGAACGGGCTGATCTGGTTCGTTCAGAACATTGCCGAAGCCTTCTTGAATTTTGGATACGCGATCACGCATCCGCAGCTCTGGCTGAACTGGTCGGACAAGGAAGCGATCATGCGCTTCGTCTATTACGGCGGGTCGGTCGAGTTCTTTTTCGTGGTGTTCACGCTCTTCCTCATCCTGACCGGGTTTGGGCTCTATTACCGCCAGTTCATGTGGGGCATGGTGCGGGGGCTGGAAGGTTTCGCCAACACCACCGGGCGCTTCTTTGCATGGGCGGGGCTGCTGATGGTGATCCAGCAGATCGTCATCGTCTTCATGCAGCGCGTCTTTGCCAGACCGGATATGAGCCTCGGTCTGGGCATCCCTTTGCAGATGGATATCAGTTGGTTCGCCGAAGAACTTAAACTCTATAACGCGATGGTCGTCTGTCTCTGCTGTACCTATACATTCGTGCAGGGCGGGCATGTTCGGGTCGATCTGATCTATTCCGGGGTCAGCCACCGCACCAAGCGGGTGATCGACATGTTCGGGTCGATGATCTTCATGATGCCCGCCGCCGTTCTGGTCTGGATGTATGGCTGGTTCTTCATGTGGCGGCACCTGATCGTGCCGAAACCGTCCGCAAGCGACACTCTGGACAAGCTGATCCTGAAGGCGCGCGCGGTGCGATGGAATGTCGAAACCATCGGGTTCAGCCCGAACGGATTCAACGGCTATTTCCTGTTCAAGATCCTGTTGGTGATGTTTGCGGGCATGGTCTTTTTGCACGCTGTAGCGTTCTTCTATCGCTCCTATCTGGAGTTTGTGGAAGGCGAAGGAAGTGCCGGAAAATACCTCGACAAGGACAGCCTTGGCGAAGGTGAAGAAGCCTATGAAGGCGCACATTAGGGACAGGACAAAACACAATGCTATTCGGTCTTGATGGCGTCGAAATCGGCCTGATTATCGTTTTTTTCTGCCTGTTCGGGGGTATCCTCAGCGGCTTTCCGGTGGCTTTTGCCATCGGCGGTGCCGGGATCATTTCCTTTGCAATCATCGCGGCACTGGACAGTGCCGGGCTGCTGATTCACCAGGCCATCGACAGTTCCTCGCAGGCCTATCGCGATCTGGTTAACTCGGGGATAAAACCGGACGTGATATCGGTCTTCCGATACCCAGATTTACCGCGGATCGCCGAGCCGGTCTTTGTCAGCGGCTGGGAAACCGCGCTGGACCGCAACGTGTCCTTTATCGTCAACCGCATCAACGAGCGGGTGCTGGCCGGCCAATCCATCGAGACGCTCTTGGCCGTGCTGATGTTCGTGCTGATGGGGATCACGCTGGAACGCTCGAAGATTGCCAATGATCTGCTGACCACCATGGCGCGTGTCTTTGGCCCGCTGCCCGGTGGCCTAGCGGTGTCCATCGTGGTTGTGGGCGCGTTTCTGGCGGCCTCAACAGGTATTGTTGGCGCGACCGTGGTGACCATGGGGTTGCTGGCGCTGCCCACCATGCTACGCAACAACTATTCGCCGGAACTGGCCACCGGTGTTATCGCGGCTTCTGGCACACTGGGGCAGATCATTCCGCCCTCGATCGTGATCGTGTTGCTGGGAACACTGGCGGGCGATCTCTATTCCACCGCACAAGAAACCCGCGCACAGGACGCAGGCTGCTCCGACGCGCTGACCTATCTTGGAGAACCGGCCGTGGTTTCGGTCGGAACGCTGTTTCAGGCCGCGCTGTTGCCCGGCATATTGCTGGCGCTGCTCTATGCGCTCTACGCGTTCGGCTATGCTCTGCTGAACCCCGACAAGGCGCCTGCCGTGCCGATGTCCGGGGGCGGGGGTGAGCCGATCACCCGCGCCGAGGGGCTGACCTGGTTTCTGGCGGCGCCGCTGGGGCTGATCGGCGGGGCGATCCTGCTGGGCAGCGTCGGGTTGATCGGCAGCCAGAATGTCAACGTCTCAAGCTTTTCCGATGCGGGCGCAACCGCAAGCCTGCGCACCAATGTCTCAGCCGATTGTCAGGCCTCGATGATCGAGTTGCACGGGCAGACGGCCTGGGATCAGGCCGTGGCCGAGCAGGAGACGCTGGACGAAGCGGGAGGCGCGCAGCAGGCCCAACGCCTGACCCCCGAAGAGATCGAGGCCGCCAGGATCGCCAAGATCGCCGCTGCTCCGCCAATCGGTACCGGGATTACGGTGATCGTGGTTCTGCTGGGCCTGACGCTGGTTCTGGGGCGGGGCATCTCGCCGTCGCGGGACACCAAACCGCTGATACTAGGGGCGATTGGCCTGATCCTGTTGCTGATGGCCGATGCGATGCTGATCCTGCCAACCACGTCCCCCGGAGCGACGGTTCTGATCATCTTACTGCCCTTGCTGCTGGCGTTATTCGGTTGCAGGATCGCGGCCGCGCGCTGTGCTGAAAATGATCTGATCCGGGTGGTCTTCCCGCCGCTGGTGCTGATTGTTGCGGTGCTTGGCTCGATCCTGGGTGGCATCACCAACCCCACGCCCGCTGCGGCGCTGGGGGCAGGTGGTGCGATCATGCTGGCCGCCTATCGCAAGCTCAAGGATGAGGGGCGGTCGGGGCAGGTGATCATCTGGTCCACTTTCGCGATCATCATCTGCGTGTTGATAGGTGTGAATTTCGATCTGCGGATCAACCAGGGTGGGGTGACGTTGGAAAGCTGGATCGCGTTCTTCTTCGCTTACGCAGCGTATCTCTATGCGCTGTTCGGTTTGTTGTTCGGCTGCTGGGTCCTGTTCCGGGGAGGCGTTCTGACCCCGGTGGTGCGCGAGACGGCGAAGGTGACCTCGATGGTGTTCACCATTCTGATCGGATCGCAACTGCTGAACCTGGTGGTGATCTCGTTCGGGGGCGAACATTATATCCAGCAATTCCTGAAGAGCTTCGACAACGAATTCACCGTCTTCCTGATCGTGATGCTGGTGCTGTTCGTGCTGGGCTTCGTGCTGGATTTTCTCGAGATCATCTACATCGTGATCCCGATCGTGGGGCCGGTGATCTATGGCGGATCCTTTGACCCGAAATGGGTGACGATCATGGTCGCGGTGAACCTGCAGACCTCGTTCCTGACGCCACCATTCGGGTTTGCGCTGTTCTATCTGCGCGGGGTGGCCCCGAAAGAAGTGACGACAGGCCATATCTATCGCGGGATCATCCCCTTCGTGATCATCCAGGTGGTGGGGATCGCGATCCTTTGGTTCTTCCCATCCATCGTGACGATCGTGCCGGACCTGATCCCGAACTGATCCGCGTCGGAGGAAAGTGAAAGGAGGCCGCAATTGGCCTCCTTTTTTTGTGCTCAGGCCGTGCCGTGCTTATGCGTGATGCTCTCGAAGGCGCGTTCTGCTGCATGGTCGATCTCCAGCCGGGACGGGTCGATGACCCCAGCCTGCGCGTCATCGAACACCGCGTGGTCCAGTTTGCCGACTCGCTGCCCGACGATCGTTGTCACAACCGCATCGCCGGTGATGTTCACAACCGTCCGCATCATGTCGACGATCCGGTCCACGGCGAGGATGATGGCTATTCCTTCCAGCGGCATGCCAAGCTGGTTCAGCACCATGGCCAGCATCACGATGCCCACACCGGGCACGCCCGCCGTACCGATCGAGGCCAGAACCGAGATCGAGATTACCGTCAGATAGCCGCCCAGCCCCAGATCGATGCCATAGGCATTGGCCAGGAAGACGGTCGCCACCCCGTGCATGATCGCGGTGCCGTCCATGTTGATCGTCGCCCCCAGCGGGATGCCGAACGAGGCTACCGAGCGGTCGACGCCGATGCGCTGGGTGACGCATTGCATGCTGGCCGGGATGGTGGCGTTTGAGCTGGACGTCGAAAAGGCAAAGACCTGCGCCGAGCGCATCTTCTTCAGGAAGGTCAGCGGGCTGAGCCCGGTGAACATATAAAGCAGTACCATCAGCGTGACGCAGAGATGGAAGATCAGCGTCAGGCCGATCGTGGTCAGATAGCCGATCACCGGTGCGAACAGGCTGAACCCTTCCAGTGCGAAAGTCTTGGCAATCAGGCAGAAGACGCCGATCGGGGCAAAGGCCATCACGATCTCAACGATTTTCATCGCCAGCTCGTTCATGAACTCGCAGCCCTCGACGAATTTCTGCGCCCTGGTGCCCAGCATCAGAACCGCAATGCCCACCACCATCACATAGAAGATGATCTGAAGCATCTCGCCATTGGCCAGTGCGTGGATCGGATTCTTGGGGATGATATTGGCGAGGATGTCCCAAGTGCTGTGCTGGCTCGCCACGGCAACGCTGCCTTCGGCCAGATGCATGCTGTCGAAGCCCGTGCCGGGACCGATGAGATTGGCGAAGATCAGCGCCGTGGTCACGGCCAGCGCTGTGGTTGCCAGATAGGTGACGAAGGTCAGCCCGCCGACCCGGCCCAGTATCTTGATGTCGCCGATGCCCACGACCCCGCAGAGCAGCGAGAACACCACCAGCGGCACCACCAGCATCTGCAACGCGTTGAGGAACATCTGGCCGATCATGGCAAAAAGCCCGTTGACCAAGCCGTCCTGCAGGGCAGGGATGTCGAGATAGTTCAGAACCAGCCCAAGGCCCGTCCCCAGGGCCAAAGCGATCAGGATCTGCGTCGTCAATGTGGCCGACAACAGCCGGTGCGTAGCGTGTACCATGGTCTTACCCTCCAAGAACCGTAGCGACCCCGGCGAGCGTATGGCGTCGGGGCGACAGGGCCAGTGCCCGTCCGACGGGTCTGGCGAGAAAGCTTCAGATGTGTGATAGGCGTCGCAAAAGCCTGATCTATCTGGTGACGCAAGGTCACCTTTCAAGTGCCTGGATTTATGGCAACCGGCGTTTTGTCATTAAATTCCGTTAATGGGCGCGATGACACCACGCGTCAGATGCCGGTGGTGAAGAATAACGTTTTTTTACAATGGACTGCCAGCGCTATTTGAACTGAATCAAATCCCAACGGTTGCCGAACGGATCACGCCAGACCGCGACGATCCCATAGGGCTCATGGCGCGGTTCCTCCTCGAACTGCACGCCAGCGCCGGTCATCGCGGCATGGTCACGGGCGAAATCATCAGTCCTCAGGAAAAAGCCCACTCGCCCACCAGTCTGGTTGCCGATGGCGGCCTCCTGTTCGGGACCGACCGCTCTGGCCAGCAGCAGCGAGCCGGCGCTGCCCCCCGGCGGGGTGACCCGCACCCAGCGCTTGCCGCCGCCCAGGTCCACATCCTGATCAAGAATAAAGCCGAGCCTGCCCACATAAAATGCAATCGCCGCATCATAGTCGGGCACCACCAGGGTGGTCGCAAATAGCTGTTGGGTCATCTCATCACTTACTGGTCGGCCAGCGGTCGGGCAGACTGATATTGGCGACCTGTTCGGCGATCGGGTCGGTCGAAAGCGGATGTGTGTCGGCCTCGTAGATCTTGGGATCTTTCATCTTTTGCCAGGTGCCGCGATGAAAGACCTCAAGCCCGGAAAACCGCGCCTTGTAGCCCATCTTGGGGCTGCCGGGCACCCAATAGCCGAGATAGACATAAGGCAGACCTGCCTCTTGAGCGATCTTGATATGGTCGAGGATCATGTAGGTGCCCAACGAGTTTTGTGGCTGGTTCGGGTCATAGAAGGAGTAGACCATGCTCAGCCCGTCCTCCAGCACGTCGGTCAGGCTGACCGCTGTCAAAGTGCCGCTGGTCTTATCGACATATTCGATCACCCGGCTGCGGATCGGGGTTTCCTCGATCATCGCGGCAAATTCGAACACATCCATGTCGGCCATGCCGCCATCGGCGTGGCGGGTGTCGAGATATGCGCGGAACAGTTCGTACTGGTCGTCGGTGGCCCAGGGTGAAGTTGCCCGCCGCTCCAGTGCCCGGTTGCGCCGCATGGTGCGATTCTGCCCTTTGTTGGCCTCGAAGGCGCGCACATCGATCCGGGCCGAAAGACAGGCGGCGCAATCGGAACAGGACGGTCGGTAGAGCACATTCTGCGAGCGCCGAAATCCCTGCTGCGACAATGCGTTGTTCAGACTGTCTGCCCCTTCACCCTGCAGCGCCGTGAACAGCTTTCGCTCCATCCGCCCGTCGAGATACGGGCAGGGTTGTGGGGCAGTCACGTAGAATTGAGGCGCTATTGGCAGCGTGTGGCGCATGAATGATCCCTAATCAATGGCTTGCAGGGATGATAGCAACCGATTCTGGACCCGCCAAGAACGGATTGCGCCCTCAGGCGATGGCGCGGCGGTTGATGGCGACCGTGCCAAGAATGGTGTCGCTCAGCCCTCGTCCGCGTTCGCCGGTCAGCATCATGATGATCGAGATCACCTGCAGGACCGGAAACGCCATCGAGATGGTGTAGCCCGCCGTATGGGCCAGCGCCTGGCCGGGGTCGAGCCGGGTGCCGTCATCGTCGCGTAATTCGACACCGACGAAGCGCATGCCCCAGGTTGCTGAGCCCGATGCGATGGTAGCGGTTCGGTAGACGAACCCGATCACCAGGTAGAGCAGCGGGAAAAAGAACAACCCGATAAAGGCGGTAAAGGGTATGGCGATCAGGCTGATCAGGACGATCAGCAGGCTGTCGAACACCCATGCAAAGAACCGCTTTGCGGGGACCGAGGCATAGAATTCCGGTTGATAATGCGGGTTGGGCAGGTGAGTCATGGCGCTTTGATCTGTGCTCGTGAAGGGGCCCCGCCGCAGGGGCGGGGCTGTGTCGTGGTGAGTTTACCGGGTTCAGGCAGCGTTGTCGTCGTCGCCATTGTCGCGATCTGCACTGTCGCGATTTGCGCGGGTCCGCTCATCCATGAACTGGTCGAACTCGGATTTGTCCTTGGCCTCGCGCAGGCGTTCCAGGAAGGTTTCGAAATCGTGCTGTTCCTGTTCCAGACGGGCCAGGGTGTCGGCCTTATAGGAATCGAACGCGCTGTTGCCGGTGGGCGTCATCGCGCGCATTCCGTGACGGGGCCAGGCGCTGCTACGGCGGCAGGATTTGCTGAACATGCGTTTGCTCCAGATCATATATGCAAGAAGGGCGAGGCCGACAGGCCAGAAGAAGATGAAACCAAGGACCATGAGCGCGATCCATGCGCCTTTGCCCTTGTGGTCCAGCCAGCTTTCGGTTCGTTGAAACCACCCCTGGGTCGAGGGGGAAACGGCGGGTTCGGTCATCGTAGTCATTTTTGGGTTTCTCCAGATCAAGGGGATGTAAATCGCTTTCACATACTACCAGATGGGAACGGTACGGGTGATTGCAAGGGGCGATGTGAATGTTTTTTACATAACGGTGGATTTCACCTGTTTTCTCCTGCTATTACGCGTTGACGAACACCCAAATCGCTGTGCAACGTGCATCATGGCACCCGCACTCAAGATCACCCGCCTGCCGCGCGCCTTTGACCCCGAACTGGGACAGGAAGCGCGTGATCTGCTGCCCGGGTTAAGCGCTGAACATGCGGATCTGATCGCCGGGGCCGGGGGCAGCAGCCCCTATCTGAACGGGTTGATCGCGCAGGAGGCCTCATGGCTGCCACAAGCGCTGGCCGAGCCCGATGCCGCGATACGGGCGATAATGCAGGATAGCAATGCTCTGTCGCCCGATCAGATCAAACCCGGATTGCGACAGGCCAAACGGCGCATCGCGCTTTTGACCGCGCTGGGGGATCTGAGCGGGGCCTGGCCTCTGGAACAGGTCACCGCCGTGCTGACGGATTTCGCTGATCTTGCGGTGGGACTGGCAGCAAGGGCCGAGATCGGCGCGCTGATCCGGCGCGGCAAGCTGCCCGGCCAGAGCGAGGACGATATCGCCGAGGCCGCCGGGATTGTGGTTCTGGCCATGGGCAAAATGGGCGCGCATGAGCTGAATTACAGTTCTGATATCGACCTGATCGTGCTGTTTGACGAAACCCGCTATGACCCGGACGATTTTTTTGAGGCGCGGCAGAGTATGGTGAAAGCCACGCGCAACCTTTGCGCCACACTCAGTGACAAGACCGCCGAGGGCTATGTGTTCCGCACCGATTTGCGCCTGCGCCCCGACCCGGCGGTCACGCCGGTCTGCATGGCGATGGAGGCGGCGGAGCGCTATTATGAAAGCCTTGGCCGAACATGGGAGCGGGGGGCCTATATCAAGGCGCGACCCTGTGCCGGTGATCTGCAGGCGGGGCAGCGGTTCCTGAAAACGCTCACGCCGTTTGTCTGGCGTCGGCATCTAGATTTCGCCGCCATCCAGGACGCCCATGACATGCGCCTGCGCATCCGCGAGAACAAGGGCACCGGTGGCGCGCTGCAGGTGCCGGGCCACGACATGAAACTGGGGCGCGGCGGCATCCGCGAGATCGAATTCTTCACCCAGACCCGGCAGTTGATCGCAGGCGGGCGTGATCCCGACCTGCGCCAGCGCGGCACGGTTGACGGATTGCAGGCGCTCGCCGCCAAGGGCTGGGTTCCGCAGGACGTAACGGATCATTTGACCACCCATTACCGGGCCCATCGCGAGGTCGAGCATCGCATCCAGATGGTGCATGACAACCAGACCCACAAAATCCCCAAAACCGAAGACGGAATCGCCCGTGTCGCCTGCCTGATGGGCATCACGCCAGAGGCTCTCTGCGCCGATCTGGCCCAGCGCCTCGCCGCCGTGCATGAGTTGACCGAGGATTTCTTTGCCCCCGATGCCAGCCCTGCCGCCGCGCCGCCCCCCGAGATCGCCTTTGACGCCTCGGTGCTGGCGCGCTGGACCACCTATCCAGCCTTGCGCTCGCAGCGGGCGCGACGAATTTTTGACCGGCTCCGGCCCGAACTTCTGAGCCGTCTGGCCCGCACCACCAAACCCGAAGAGGCGCTGGTGGCGCTTGACGGGTTTCTGGCCGGGCTGCCTGCCGGGGTGCAGTTGTTCTCGCTGTTCGACGCCAATCCGCACCTGATCGATCTGCTGATCGATATCGTCGGCACCGCGCCGGAACTGGCAGGTTACCTGTCGCGCAATTCCGCCGTGTTCGACGCGGTGATCGGCGGCAGTTTCTTTGATGCCTGGCCCGGTCGCGCAGCGTTGCAGGCGGACCTGTCGGCGCAACTCGCAGGCGAGGGCGATTATGAACGGCAACTGGATCTGGCCCGGCGCTGGAAGAAGGAATGGCATTTCCGGGTCGGCGTGCATCACCTTCGTGGGCTGATCGACGGCGCCACTGCCGGAGCGCAATATGCCGATCTGGCCGATGCGGTGATTCTGTCCGTACTGCCTGTGGTGATGGAGAATTTTGCCATCAAGCACGGCCCGGCACCGGGACGGGGGGTGGCGGTTCTGGGAATGGGATCGTTGGGGGCCGGGCAACTCAACGCGGCCTCGGACCTCGACATGATTCTGATCTATGATCCGGAGGAGGTCGAGTTCTCGGATGGGCCGAAGCCTCTGGCCGCGCGGACTTATTTTGCGCGGCTGACTCAGGCGCTTATCACTGCGCTCAGCGCGCCGATGGCGCAGGGGCGGCTTTATGAGGTCGATATGCGCCTGCGCCCCTCGGGCAATCAGGGGCCTGTCGCCACAAGCTGGGCCAGCTTCACCAACTACCAGCGTAACGAGGCCTGGGTCTGGGAGCATCTTGCGCTGACCCGGGCGCGGGTTGTGGCGGGCAATGAGGGGTTGGGCGACGATATTGAGGATTTCCGCCGCGCGCTGCTGCAACAGCCTCAGGACCGGCAAAAGGTCGTTGCCGAAGTGTCGGAGATGCGCGAGCGGCTGGCCGCGGCCAAGACGCCGTCGGGGCTTTGGGATGCCAAGACCGGACCGGGCCGGATGCTGGATATCGAACTGGTGGCGCAGACCGGTGCACTTCTGTCCAGCAGCCCTGAGCGCGATGTGGAGGCCGGACTGGACGGCGCGGTCGCTGCCGGCTGGTTGAATGTCGCTGAGGTGCGGCAATTGCTGGACAGCTACGCGCTATTTCTGTCGGTGCAATCGGCGGCACGGCTGCTCTTGTCCGACGAGGCGATCGAAAGCGACACGATCGGCGAAGGGGGCGTGGCATTCCTGTGTCGCAGCAGCGGGATCGACCGGCTCGATGCATTGCAGGCCGCGCTTGCGGCGGCCTATGAACGAAATGCCGGGATCATCTCGGCGGCGGTGACGGAAGGCGCAAATGGCACGCGGCAATGATCCTCTGGACCCCAAGGGGCTGATACGGGAAGCCTATCGCATCGACGGTATAACCCCGCCGGAATGCCGCAGCATCTTTCTGGACTGGGCGCTGAGCCTGCCCGCCGAGATCGATCAGAAAACGGCGCTCCGATCATTGCATGACAGGGTCGGGGCCGCCCATCCAGATCACCCGATGACCGAGGTGCTGGTGCAGGGATTAAACACCGCGCAGACCCCCAAACGCCGCGGCGGGTGGCGCACGCGCGAGCGCGGCTGATTGGCCACACCTGGACAACAATTTCCGCTCTGGTTGCAAATCGTCCCACAGTTGCCCCAATTTGCCGACAAGACTCTCCTCGTGACCCGGGTTTCGTGAAGAGGCCCCAATACGCATAAGGAGCAGGAACAATGAATTCCATGCGAGCAGTGGTGTTGATCGGGTTGGGCGCAGGTGTGACCGCCTGCAGCACGTCCGACATCCCCAGCCGGCACACCGGCATTGACGAATTGCCTTTGGTCGAAACCTCGGTGCTGCCACAGGTTGACGCAGGCGAGGCCACCGTCATCTCGACCCCAGAGGCCGTGGAGGCCCGACAATTGGTCGAACTCCCTCCTGCCGAAGAACAGGTCGAACCGGTGGTTCCCATCGCCTCTCCGGTAACAGTTCACGCGGTGAAGGTGCGGGTGCCACGGTCGCTGAAAGTGTCCGAACGCAACCGCTATCTACCTTTTGGCGATATCGTCTGGCGTGAAGACCCGATCGGCGACCGGCATGCGCAAGTGCAGAAGATCATGCAGGAAGCCCTGATCCGCGGCGTCACCCCGCTGGAGGGTCCAGGAAAAGTCGATGTTGAGGTCGAACTGGTGCGCTTTCATGCGATCACCGAAAAGGCCCGCTATACGACTGGCGGCGTGCATGCGATCACCTTTGATCTGACGCTCAGGGATCCCGAAACTGGCGCGATGGTGGTGCCCCAGCGCCGCATCCGGGCCGATCTGGAGGCCTATGGCGGCCAACAGGCGATCAATGCCGAGGCGCTTGGCCTTACGCAGAAGGAGCGGATTTCCGATCATCTGACCGAGGTGATCCGGGAGGAACTGACCAGCCCCGAGGGCTACCAGAATGCGAAACTGGGATTCTTCCAACTGCTGAACAAACTCTGAGGCTTTCGCTCGCGCAGCGATCCAAGTAAGAGGGCGCCATGACCGCGCCCTCTTTGCTTTCCGACCGCCCCCGCGTCCGCCTGAAACCCAAGGCCAATGCCCGCGCCATCCGGCATGGCTTTCCCTGGGTTTACGCCAATGAACTGGTGACCGACCGCCGCACCAAGAAACTCGCACCCGGCACCTTGGCGGTGCTCGAGGATGAGGGCCGTACGCCGCTGGGGCTGGTTTCGGTGAACCCCGCGTCCAAGATCATCTGCCGCATGTTGGATGCCTCGCCCGAGGCCGCGCTGGATCGGAACTGGTTCGAAACGCGCCTCACCTCTGCGCTGGCCCTGCGCGAGCGCCTCTTCGACGCACCCTTCTACCGGCTGGTGCATGCCGAGGCGGACGGGTTCCCTGGTGTGATCATCGACCGGTTCGGCGATATCTGTGTGATCCAGCCCAACGCCGCCTGGGCTGAGGCGCATCTTGAGCTGCTGACCGAGGTGCTGGTTGTCGTGACCGGTGTGCAGACAGTGCTCAAGAACGGTTCGGGCCGGACCCGCGCGCTTGAGGGGCTGGATGATGCCAATTCGGTGCTGCGCGGCGTTGCGCCGGATGCGCCCGTGCCGGTGCCGATGAACGGCGCAACCTATCTGGCGGATCTGACCGGCGGGCAGAAAACCGGCCTGTTCTACGATCAGCGCCCCAATCACGCCTTTGCCGCCCGGCTGGTCCAGCCCGGCGCACAGGTGCTGGACGTGTTTTCCCATGTGGGCGGTTTTGCCCATGCCATGCTGGCGGGCGGCGCAGAGGAGGCGCTGGCAGTTGACGGATCCGCTGCGGCACTGGCGCTGGCCGGGCAGGGGGCCGAGGCTTCGGGCTTTGCCGATCGCCTAACCACCCGTCAGGGCGATGCGTTCGAGGTGCTGGCCGCATTGGGTGAGGAAACTGGCCGCTTTGACGTGGTGATCTGCGACCCGCCCGCCTTTGCGCCGAACAAGCAGGCGCTGGAGGCCGGTCTGCGCGCCTATGAACGGGTGGCGCGGCTGGCGGCATCTCTGGTCAAACCCGGTGGCTATCTGGGCCTGTGTTCCTGTTCGCATGCAGCGGACCTGTCGCGCTTTCGCACTGCCTCGGCGCGCGGCATCGGTCGGGCCGGGCGGCAGGCGCAGCTGATCCATACCGGGTTTGCCGGGCCGGACCATCCCCTGATGCCGCAACTGGCCGAAAGCGGCTACCTCAAGGCGCTGTTTTTCCGGCTGTGAGGGCGGTTCTCGATACTTGCGTGATCTTTCCCACGATCATGCGCGAGATGCTGCTGGGCGCGGCGGAACAGGGGCATTTCCAGCCGCAATGGTCGGATCGCATTCTGGAGGAATGGGCCCGTGCAGCGATGCGTTTGGGGCCGGAGGGCGAGGCGCAGGCCCGCGCCGAGGCCGCCCTGATGAGTGCCGCATGGTCCAAGGCACGGGTGGCGCCCGCGCCGGGGACCGAGGCACGGCTCTGGCTGCCCGATCCGGCAGATATCCATGTGCTGGCCACCGCCATCGCAGGGTCGGCGGATACGATCATCACGCTCAATGCCAAGGATTTTCCCCGCAACATTCTGGCCGAAGAAGGGCTGACCCGTATCGACCCCGACGGGTTGCTTTATCAGTTCTGGCTAGCGGACCCGCACGGGATCGAGGCCGTGGGCCGCGCGGTTCTGGATAAGGCGCGGGCGCTGTCGGACGGGGAGTGGCAGATGCGGCCGCTCTTGAAAAAGGCGCGCCTGCCACGGCTGGCCAAAGCGCTTGCGGGCATCACCTGACGCGGCTCAGGCGTCCGCCCCCCAGCGCGCCTCCAGCTTTTCCAGCGCGGCGATGCGGTCGGCGGTCTTTGGATGGCTCATCAGCCAGGCCGGTGCCACGCCCGCGCGCTTCTGGGTGAGATCCTCGAGCTTGGTGAACAGCGACTTTTGCGGCGCGACGCCGATCCCGGCTTTGGTCAGCAGCGCGGCGGCATATTCGTCGGCCTCATATTCATCCGAACGCGACAGGTGCGAGGCCAGCAGGCTGGTCAGCATATTGGCAATCATCGCGCCCACGAAGGGGATGAAGCGGTTCAGCACCATGATCAGAGCGGTGCGCAGGGCGTTCTGCCCCGAAAAATCGATCATGCGTCGTTTGGCATGGCCCAGTGCTACATGGCCCAGCTCATGGGCGATGACACTGGCCATCTCCTCGGCGCTGACTTCGCCATTGCGGAACTTGCGGTAAAACCCCCGCGTGATGAAGATGCGCCCATCGGGGGCGGCCAGCCCGTTCACCGGGTCGATCTCGTAGATGAAGACCGGGATACGCTGCAAATCCAGCGCTGCCGCTAGGCGGTCGGTGATCCGCTTGAGCGCGGGATCGGCCAGTTCGGTGGATTTCTGATCCAACTCCCGATGCGTGCGCCAGACCGAGACACGGTACATTACCAGCGCATAGGCAATCGCCAGAAGGATCGGGGTGAACTTCAGCATGGGGTAGATATGTGGTCGTGTTGGTTTTGAGACAAGGGAAAGGTTTTTTGCGTTTGGCAGCGTTAGCCTGTACCCCGTCCAGACGTTTCTCAAGTTCAAGTTTGGTTTGAACTGAAAAATCTGATCTGTGTTGTCATTTGATTAAAATATCTCTGCAGATGGAGGAAGAACGAAAACATTAATCCGTTTCGCGGTGTTATTCTTGGTAAATACAATCTAAGAAATGGAGACATGCTATGTGCCGGTTTTTGGCATGGGTTGGGGCAGAGCGTTATCTGGATGAACTGGTGATGAACCAGGAACAGTCGTTGGTGGAGCAGAGCCGAAATGCCCTGATTGGGAAGACCTCAATAAACGCCGACGGCTTCGGGTTGGCTTGGTACTCAAACCGGGTGGAGCCTTGTTTCTATAAAGATACTAACCCTGCATGGTCAGACGCCAATTTGAGGCAACTCGCCCATCACACACAGTCCGGGCTTTTTCTGGCGCATGTACGCGCCTCCACGGGCACCGCGACATCGCGCAACAACTGCCATCCGTTTGGATATGGCCGATGGAGCTTTATGCATAATGGCCAAGCAGGGGGACATGAACGCATTCGACAGAAACTTGATAGCATGATCCCTCCGCATCTTTATCAGCATCGGTTTGGGGCCACGGAGAGTGAAGCCATTTTCCTGATCGCACATGGCGAGGGGCTGGAGGTTGACCCGATCGGGGCGATGCTGCGGGCCGTCGAACGTGTTGAGGCGCTCTCCAGAACGCAGAGGGCGCTTCCCTACATGCGATTTGCAGCGTGCTGGTCAGATGGCAAACGCCTGTTTGCTGCGCGTTATGCATCGGATTCCTATGCCCCAAGTCTTCACTACCGAAACAGCGAATTCGGGATCATAGTGTCGTCTGAACCGCTTGATGCGAACCAGGACAGCTGGACTGAGATTCCGGCCAATACAGCGATCGAAAGTGACGGCAATGATGTCGTGGTTCACCCGTTTTTGCCAAGCGCACCGCCTTGCCAGGTGAGTGCAGCATAACGGCTAAAACGGAGGGCATTGCCCTGCGTTACCGCGTCAACTCGCGCATTCCCTGTTCCAGTCCGGCCAGCGTCATCGGCACCATGCGGTTCTCGAAGATTTCCTGAACCATGGTGATGGAGTGCGTGTAGCCCCAGTATTTCTCGGGAACCGGGTTGATCCAGAGGTTGGACGGCCATTGGTCGCGGGCGCGCCCGAGCCAGGTCTGACCGGCCTCTTGGTTCCAGTGCTCATTGGCACCGCCGGGATAGGCGATCTCATAAGGTGACATGCTGGCATCGCCCACGAAGATGCATTTGTAATCCGACCCGTAGGTGCGCAGCACTTCATGGGTGGGGATTTGATCCGTCCAGCGGCGGGAATTGTCGCGCCAGACGCCTTCGTAAAGGCAGTTGTGGAAATAGTAATATTCCAGATGCTTGAACTCGGTGCGGGCGGCGGAGAACAGCTCTTCGACCACCTGCACATGCGGGTCCATCGAGCCACCCACATCCAGAAACAGCACCACCTTGACCGCGTTATGCCGTTCGGGGCGGGTTTTGACGTCCAGATAGCCTTGTTCAGCCGTGGCGCGGATGGTGCCGTCCAGATCGAGTTCATCCGCCGCACCCTCGCGGGCCCAGCGGCGCAGGCGTTTGAGTGCCACCTTGATGTTGCGGGTGCCCAGTTCGACCGTGTCGTCGAGGTTCTTGAACTCGCGCTTGTCCCAGACCTTGACCGCGCGCTGGTGGCGGCTTTCCTTCTGGCCGATGCGCACGCCTTCGGGGTTGTAGCCATAAGCGCCGAACGGAGACGTCCCGGCGGTGCCGATCCACTTGTTGCCGCCCTGATGGCGGCCTTCCTGTTCCTTGAGGCGCTCTTTCAGCGTCTCCATCAGCTTGTCGAAACCACCCAGCGCCTCGATCTCGGCCTTTTCCTCGGCGCTCAGATGCTTTTCGGCCATCTTCTCAAGCCAGTCGCCGGGGATGTCCACGGCCTCCATGACTTGCGATATGCTGATCTGTTCCAGCCCTTCGAAGCTGGCGGCAAAAGCGCGGTCGAACTTGTCGATATTGCGCTCGTCCTTCACCATCGAGACCCGGGCGAGATAATAGAACGCCTCGACATCATAGGTGGCGAGGCCGACCTTCATGCCTTCAAGAAAGGTCAGATATTCCCGCAAGGAGACAGGGATGCCAGCGCTGCGCAGGTTTTCGAAGAAGGGCAGGAACATGTCGGCTCAGATCAGGGTACGGTCGATCACTATGGTAAGGATCAGCCCAAGGAGAGCAAAGGCGATTCCGTAGCCCGCGGCGTATTGCGCGACGTCAGCTTTTGAGCCGTTGCGTTTTCTGGCGGTCCTGCCGCCCAGAACAGCCCCGATCAGGGCCATCGCGATTACGATCATGCCGTTTTATCCGCCCAGTTCCTGCTGGGGGTTCAGCGCCGCAACCTCTTGCATTCTGGCGCGCACCGCCCAATCCGAGCCGAACCCGTAGCGCGCCCAACCCAGACTGTCCAGCCTGACATCGGCGGCCTTGTCACGCTCGCCCTGCAGGTCAAGCGCCTCGGCGTCGAGCAACATCAGGGTCGACAGCAGCGCCGCATTCTCGGCCCGCCGGGCCACCTCCAATTGTGGGCGGATCTGCTGGCGGGCGTCCTGCGGTTGCCCGTTGGCCAGCGCATAGGCCGCCGTCTGGGTCACCACATAGGCAGCTTGCAGGTCTGTCCCCGGCGTTTGCGACAAGTAAAAGAGCGCGCTGCGATACTGTTGCTGGGCGGTTTCGGGATCTCCGGCCTGCAACATGCGTCCCAGAATATAATGGCTGAAGGCACGGCGGTGGTCGGTCCAGCCCTGTTGCTGCGCGATGCGGGTCGCCTCATTCGCGGCTCTGAGGCGTTGCGATTGCGTGGCACCCGGCCCAAGCGCGGTCTGAGTCGCGTTGATCCAGCTGCGCGGCGTCTTCGAGACCGGGCGCGCGGCCACGCGCACGCCACGCGGGTTCTGCCGCGCCAGGATGCCGGGCAGGGCATTGGCAACTTCGTCCCGGGTCATGCCGTTGCGCAGTGCCGGATCGTAGCTGGTGCGCAGGATAAGCATGTCGAACCCGGTCAGCACCGTATGCACATTGTCGTCGTTGAAGACCGAGTCGGGCAGCCGGTAGAGGTCATTCAGCGGGCCGATGGCCTGCGCCAGTTCCTCATGCAGGCAGTCGCGTACTTCTTGCGGGCTGACGTCATTGGGGATGAAGATGCCCAGCTCCCGGCGCTCGCTCAGCAACGCCCAGTTGGTTTCAGACTTGCGGCGCTTGCGGCGGAATTCAGCCAGGCTGGAGACATTGGGCACCACGAAACATGCCGCATGGGGCAGGGCGCGGCGAATCTCGGAGCGGCTGACCGCCTCGATGGTGATATTCGCGCTGCTGTCGGTGACCTGGCGGATGTTGATCCCGGCCTCGCGGCGCAACCGCCCCAGCAGCTGCGACAAGTCGCTCTGCAGGCTTTCGGGCGGGGCGCCGGTTACGCGCAGGGTGATCGGCTGTTCGAAGCGGGTGAAGGCGGGCAATTCGCGCCCGCTTTCCAGTTCGAAATGCAGCGCAAGAAAATCACCTGCGATATTGGCGTTGGAGCGGACCGGCGCGCGGGCGCTGGTCGCAGCGAAGGATTTCATTGGCGGCAGCGGGCTCTGCGATAGCTGCGCCCGCGTCGGCATGTCCCGGACCGAAGATGCGGTGCATCCGGCCAAGACCATAACAACAGGAAACATAAAACGATTGAACATAATTACCTTTGGTACTTGATAAATGGCGTAACGCTGCCAATCCGATCATACAACTTTCTTGCGGTTTCATTAAAGTCTTGTGTGAGCCAGTAGACCGACGGGCAGCCGCGTGCATCCGCAGAAGCATAAACCGCCTCGATCAGGGCGCGTCCGATCCCGGTCCCACGGGTCTCGGGGCGGGCATAGAGATCTTGCAGATAACAGACTTCCTCGATCTTCCAGGCATGGCGGTGAAACAGGTAATGGGTCAGCCCGACCAGCCGACCGTCCTGCACGGCAACAAGGCAGGAAAAATCGACCGGGTCATCACCCAGCAGACGTGCGAACGTGACGTCATAGACCTCAGCCGAAACTGAGCTCTCGTAGAACTCAAGATAGGCTGTCCATAGTTCAGCCCATTCCGGCCTGTCGCCGGACCGCAAAGCGCGGATCGTCGTTTTTAACGCCATGTTACTTCTGCCCCCACTCAGAAGTTAACGATTGAACCAGTTGAGCCCCATTCTTTGGACAGGTCAATGGCCGCGAGGGGGGATTCGCGCCTGACGGGAGTATTGTCGACAATTTGAGAAACAATTGCCTAAACGCCGGGCATTCGTTTCCTGATAGGGGCGCTGGCGCAGGATTTATCGCTGCCCGCGGGCCATGAAGGCCAGTCGCTCGAACAGATGCACATCCTGCTCGTTCTTGAGCAGTGCCCCGTGCAGCTTGGGCAGGGCATTGGCGCCGTCGCGTTTGAGGTCCTCGGGCGTCAGATCTTCGGCGAGCAGGAGCTTGAGCCAGTCGAGCACCTCGGAAGTGGACGGTTTCTTCTTCAGCCCGGAGGTGTCGCGGATCTCGTAGAACTGGGTTAGGGCAGTTGTCAGCAGCGCCTCTTTGATGCCGGGATGATGGACCTCGACGATCTTGCGCATCGTGGTTTCGTCGGGGAAGCGGATATAATGGAAAAAGCAGCGCCGCAGAAAGGCGTCGGGCAGTTCCTTTTCATTGTTCGAAGTGATGATGACGATCGGGCGCTGACGCGCGCGGATGGTTTCGCCGGTCTCGTAGACGTGGAACTCCATCTTGTCGAGCTCCTGCAGCAGGTCGTTTGGAAACTCGATATCCGCCTTGTCGATTTCGTCGATCAGCAGAACGGTTTTCTGTTCCGACTCAAAGGCCTGCCAAAGCTTGCCCTTCCTGATGTAATTGCCCACGTCATGCACGCGCTCGTCGCCCAGCTGGCTGTCGCGCAACCGGCTGACCGCGTCATATTCGTACAACCCCTGCTGCGCGCGTGTGGTGGATTTGACGTTCCACTCGATCATGTCGAGCCCTAGCGCACCCGCCACCTGTCGGGCCAGTTCGGTCTTGCCGGTGCCCGGCTCGCCCTTGACCAGCAGCGGGCGCTCCAGGGTCACGGCGGCATTCACCGCAATGGTCAGATCGTCGGTTGCGACATACTCGGCTGTCCCCTCGAAACGTGTGGTCATCGCTGTGGTCTCCAAACCGGGAAGAAAAGGTAAACGGGCATGCGCAGAAAAACGCCCACTGGGACTAGCGAGGCACAGCGCGATTTGCAAGCCGGGCAGCAAGAATGCGACGCTGTTTACCATACGCTCTTTTCGCAGGATCGGGTCTGAACAGAACGGTCCCTGGCTCGTCACCCCTGCGCGTAGCGAAGATTGGCGTTGACCCTACGTCATCTGCGCTGATTTGTGACTAATTTCACAGAAAAACAACGCTTTGTAGTGTAGTTTGTCAATTGCATCACGTTCCGGATTTTTGGGGGGTGTTGATGCAGCTTTGACTAGTGACAATCTTCTGCGTGTCAGATAAATGCTGCGTCAGAAGGGGAGCCAATGGTCTTGGATCGAATGATATGACGGACATAGTTGGCCATACCGAGGGAGCCAAGATGAAACAGGAAGTGTTTCTGCCGGAGGATTACCGACCGGCGGAGGATGAACCATTTATGAACGAGCGTCAGCTCGAGTACTTCCGCCGTAAGCTGAACAACTGGAAAAGTGAACTGCTGGCGGGCAGCCGCGACACTATCGAGGGACTGCAGGACAATACCCGCAACATCCCCGATGTCGCAGACAGGGCAAGCGAAGAAACCGACCGCGCGCTGGAGCTGCGCACCCGTGACAGGCAGCGCAAGCTGGTCGCCAAGATCGATTCGGCGCTGCGCCGAATCGACGAGGGGGAATACGGTTATTGCGAAGTCACCGGCGATCCGATCTCGCTGCGCCGTCTGGACGCGCGCCCGATCGCCACGATGAGCCTCGAGGCGCAGGAGCGTCACGAGCGGCGCGAAAAAGTGCACCGCGACGACTAACCGCGCCTGACACGACCACGATTCAAGCGCCGGGGCCTGTTGCCCCGGCGTTTTTGCGTTAAACGGTCGGCATGAGTATTCGTGATAAGAAAATCGTCGTTGTGGGCGCTGGGATTGGCGGGCTTGCTGCCGCGTTGGCGCTGCGGCAGCGGGGCGGTGATGTGACTGTGCTGGAACAGGCTGCCGCAATCTCTGAAGTGGGCGCGGGCCTGCAAATCTCACCCAATGGTGTAGCGGTTCTGAACGCGCTCGGTCTGGCCGACGCCCTGAACGCGGCAGCCGTCAGGGCGCGCGCGGTGTCTCTCCGGGATTATCGCAAACCGGGTGAGGTTTTGCGGCTGGACCTCGATGCATATGCGCCTGATCTGAGTTACTGTTTCCTGCACCGTGCGGATCTGGTCACGCTGCTGGCCGATGCGGTGCGGGCCTGCGGCGTGCCCATCCGGTTGCTACAGCAGGTCGATTCTGCGGATCTGAACGGGTGCGCGACCCTGCATATGAGCAACGGATCCCGCATGCGAGCCGATCTGGTGGTCGGGGCGGACGGGCTGCACTCGCGGCTGCGCAGCCAACTCAACCGTTTCGATCAGCCGTTCTTTACCGGCCAGGTGGCCTGGCGCGCCACGGTTCCCAACAGCATCGATCTGCCGGCTGAGGCGCAGCTTTACATGGGCCCGGGGCGGCATCTGGTCTGCTATCCCCTGCGCGGTGGTCGCCTCGTCAACATCGTCGCAGTGCAGGAGCGCAAGAACTGGACCGCCGAAGGCTGGCACCATCAGGACCGACCGGAAAACCTCAGGGCCGCTTTCGCGGATTTCCGGGGTACGGCCGGCGCGCTGCTCGAACAGGTGTCCGAGGTTAATCTCTGGGGGCTGTTCCGTCACAAGGTTGCGGAGCACTGGCACGGTCCTAACGCCGCCATTCTAGGCGACGCGGCGCATCCGACCCTGCCGTTTCTGGCGCAAGGTGCCAACATGGCGCTCGAAGATGCCTGGGTTCTGGGGGATGAACTGGCGGGCGCGGACAATCTCGAAAGCGGGTTAGCGCACTATCAGGCACGGCGGCATGCGCGGGCAGTGCGGGTGATCGCGGCAGCCAGTGGCAATGCGTGGAAATATCACCTGCGCTTTCCGCCCCTACGAGGGGCTGCGCATCTGGCGCTGCGCTTGGCGGGTCGCGTTGCGCCGGCGCGCATGGTGGGGCAGTTCGACTGGCTCTATCGCCACGACGTAACGCAAGAGCCCGCCGCCTGACTGGCCTCAATTGTCGAGCGTCACCCAGACCGGCACATGATCCGAGGGCTTTTCGTGGCCCCGGACCGCCGCGTCAATCTGACAATCGGTCATCAGGTCCGCCGCTTGCGGGCTGAGCAGGAAGTGGTCGATCCGAATACCATCATTACGGTTCCAGGCCCCGGCCTGATAATCCCAGAAGGAATAATGCTCGGGCCCACGCGTGCGGGTACGGAATGCTTCGGTAAAGCCCAGATTCAGGATGCGCCGATACGCCGCCCGGCTTTCGGGGCGAAACAGCGCGTCCTCACGCCAGGCGACTGGGCGCTTGGCATCCTCGGCCTGCGGAATGATGTTGTAATCGCCCGCCATCAGCGCCGGGATTTCCTCGGCCAGCAACGCCTGCGCGCGTCCATGAAGCCGTTCCATCCAGGCCAGTTTGTAGTCGTATTTCGGTCCCGGCACCGGGTTGCCATTGGGCAGGTAGAGCCCACAGATGCGCAGTGCCTGCTTGCCCACTACGGTCGCCTCGATCCAGCGCGCCTGTTCGTCACTGTCGTCCCCCGGCAGGCCCCGGCTGACATCCTCAAGCGGCAGTTTCGACAGGATCGCCACGCCGTTGAAGCTTTTCTGTCCGTGGGTTTCGACATTGTAGCCACGCTCTTCGAATAACTCGCGTGGGAAGTTTTCGTCGACCGACTTGATCTCCTGCAACAGCACGACATCAGGCTGGGCGTCATCCAGCCATCGGGGCAGGGCCTCGGCCCGGGCCTTGATGCCATTGATGTTGAATGTGGCGATTTTCATGGGCGGATCTCCGGCTGCCTGTGTCGATCTATCGCCCAGATAGCCGGGTGGAGCAAGATGAAGACCTGCGGGAATTGGAGACCGGGGCAGCGCCGCGATCCGTTACATCGAAAAACTTGTGCCGCAGCCGCAGGAGGCGGTGGCATTGGGGTTGTCGATCACGAAGCGCGCGCCGATCAGTTCTTCGCTGAAATCGATCACGGCGTTTTCCAGAAACGGCAGTGAAACGGAATCCACCACAACTTTCTCGCCCTGTCCTTCCAGAACCAGATCGTCATCTGCTGGCGCGTCCAGGGCGATGTCGTATTGAAACCCAGAACATCCGCCGCCTTCAACCGCGACGCGCAGCGCTTGGCCCTGATCGGCGGCACCGATCTCGGCGAGGCGCGCGAAGGCGCGGTCAGTGACTTTGGGCGGCAGGTTCATCGGGCCAACTCCAGCGGTTTTCTTCTTGGGCGATCACCAATATAGAAAGCCTTGACGCAGGCGACAAGGACAGGACGTATGGAACGGGCAGGTTTCGCCTCGGACCCGGCAAAGGCGCGGGGCAGGCTGGTTGCAGAAGAGGAAAGCAGTTTTCGGTCGTGTTTTCAGCGTGATCGCGACCGGATCATCCATGCAAGCGCCTTTCGGCGGTTGAAGCACAAGACGCAGGTCTTTGTCGAACATGAGGGTGACAATTACCGCACAAGGCTGACCCATTCGATTGAGGTGGCGCAGGTGGCCCGCACGATCGCGGGCGCGTTGCGGCTGAATCCTGAACTGACCGAGGCGGTGGCGCTGGCCCATGATCTGGGGCACACGCCGTTCGGACATACCGGCGAGGATGCGCTGCACGCGCTGATGGCGCCCTATGGCGGGTTCGATCACAACGCGCAGGCGATCCGGATCGTGACCCGGCTGGAACGGCACTATGCGGCATTTGACGGGTTGAACCTGACCTGGGAAACCCTTGAAGCTATTGCCAAACATAACGGCCCGGTGCTGGGCGATTTGCCCTGGGCGCTGGCCGAATGTAATGCGGGCTTCGATCTGGAATTGCACACCCATGCCAGCGCAGAGGCGCAGGTGGCGGCGCTTTCAGATGACATCGCTTACAACAACCACGATCTGCATGACGGGCTGCGCGCCGGGCTGTTCACCGATGCAGACATCGCGCCGCTGCCCATCATCGGCACCTGTTACGCTGAGGTGGACCAGCATTGGCCGGGACTGGATCCCGAGCGCCGCAGATATGAGGCGCTACGGCGGGTCTTTGGCGTGATGGTGTCGGATGTGATCGAGACGTCGCGGGCGCGGCTCGCGGCAAGCGGCGCAGCTTCGGTGGAGGAAATTCGCGCGCTGGATCATCCCGTGATTGCCTTTTCAGATGCGCTCTGGCGCGATCTGAAAGAGATAAGGGCTTTTCTTTTCACGCGGATGTATCGCGCACCCAGTGTTATGAAGAAGCGAGCGGAAGTCTCGGAAATCGTGGAAGAACTATTCCCGATCTACCTGAATGATCCGCATCAGATGCCCAAGGGTTGGCACCCCGAGATCGACACCGCCCCGGACGAAACCGCGCTGGCGCGGATCGTGTCGGATTATGTTTCGGGCATGACGGACCGGTTTGCGGTGCAGGATCATGCGCGTCTGACCGGGGCTGATCCGGCGCGGCTCTGAAGCGCGATCCGAAAGGCGTGAAACGGCTTTCGGCAGAAATTGCGTGCTCAAAGCTGGCTTACTCGATCCCGATATAGGACACGGCCCAGACCTGCAGGTTGCCCAATTCCTCGGCCAAGGCCGGGTCTTCGACGGCGGGAAAGATCACCACGGATGGGCCGTATCCACCCAGGGCAAGCGGTTTCTGGTCCGCATGAGTGGCCAGGATCGGCTCGAACCTTTCGATCTGGTCCCAGGAAATTTCAGCGCGGTAGCCGTCCAGCGCTATGGGGATGGCAGTTTTTCCAGATGCTCCGGCCTGTGCCATCACATCGGCCAAACGCGGGCCGGTCATGGCGCGGTCGACTTCTTGACCGGGCGGTCCGAACGGCACGGTCAGCTCTTTTTGCTGCAACGCGCCTAGGGTGGCGGCGTCAAAGCCCATGCCATTGGCGTAGGTGATCTCAAGATAGCCAAAGAGGCCGCCATCCTTTTCCCCGCGCGAGGGCAGGTTGGATGTGGCCAGATCGCCGCCCAGCGTCACCAGAACCGGTCCCTGCGCCTTTGCCATCAAGGGCAGGCAAAGTGCCAGAGCCAGTATGATCATGCGTTTCATCGCAAACTCCCTGTTGTTTTCGGCAGGCTACAGGGTTGGGGTGCGAATCCAAGCGCGGATCGCCCGCATTGACCTTGGCGGCTTGCGTGATAAACCGCCCGCAACCAAGAGGACGCCCGTCATGAACCTATTTTCCGAGATCCGCAGCCTTGTGCTGGAGGCGCTGGCGCAATTGCAGGCCGAGGGCGTGCTGCCCGGCGATCTGAGCTTTGACAACGTGGCTGTCGAGCCGCCGCGCGACGCGGCCCATGGCGATATGGCGACCAACGCGGCGATGGTTCTGGCGAAACCGGCCAAGATGAAACCGCGCGACATTGCCGAGGCACTGGCTGCGAAACTGGCGGAGGACCACCGGATCACCAGCGCTGAAGTGGCCGGGCCGGGCTTTTTGAACATGCGCCTTGCACCCGCCGTCTGGCAAACGGTGCTGGCGGAGGTGCTGCAGGGCGGTGTCGACTATGGCAAATCCGCCATGGGGCAGGGCAAGAAGGTCAATGTCGAGTATGTCTCGGCCAACCCGACCGGACCGTTGCATGTGGGTCATACGCGCGGCGCGGTGTTCGGGGATGCGCTGGCGGGCTTGCTGGACTACGCAGGCTATGACGTCACCCGGGAATATTACATCAACGATGGCGGCGCGCAGGTCGATGTGCTGGCGCGGTCGGTCTACCTGCGCTACCTCGAAGCCCATGGCGAAGCGGTCGAGTTCCCCGATGGCACCTATCCGGGCGAGTATCTTGTCGAGGTGGGTCAGGCGCTCAAGGACAAGGTTGGGGACGCCTATGTCGGCAAGGGCGAGCAATTCTGGCTGGCGAACATCCGCGAATACGCCACCGAAGCGATGATGGATCTGATCCGCGAAGATCTGGCGCAGCTTGGTGTCGTAATGGACAGATTTTTCTCGGAAAAATCTCTGTACGGCACGGGCCGGATCGAAGAGGCGCTGGCCAGTCTCGACGCCAAGGGTTTGATTTACGAAGGTGTGCTGGAACCACCCAAGGGCAAGAAGCCCGAGGATTGGGAGCCTCGCGAACAGACGCTGTTCAAATCGACCGAGCATGGCGACGACGTGGACCGGCCAGTCAAGAAATCCGATGGCAGCTGGACCTATTTCGCGCCCGATATCGCTTATCACTATGACAAGGTGACCCGCGGCTATGACGCGTTGATCGACGTGTTCGGGGCCGACCATGGCGGCTATGTCAAACGGATGAAGGCCGCAGTATCGGCGTTGAGCGAGGGGCAGGTGTCGCTCGATATCAAGCTGTGCCAGCTGGTGAAGCTGTGGAAGAATGGCGAGCCGTTCAAGATGTCCAAGCGGGCGGGGAATTTTGTCACTCTACGCGATGTGGTCGAACAGGTCGGGCCGGATGTAACCCGGTTCGTCATGCTGACCCGCAAAAACGACGCACCGCTGGATTTCGATTTCGACAAGGTGCTGGAGCAGAGCCGCGAGAATCCGGTCTTTTATGTTCAATATGCCCATGCGCGGGTGATGAGCGTGCTGCGCCGCGCCGCCGAGGCGGGCGTGGCTGTGGATGATGCAACTCTGTCTGGGGCCGACCTGAGCAAAATCTCGCATGAGGTTGAGCTGACGGTTGCCAAGAAACTGGCCGAATGGCCACGCCTGGTCGAGATCGCCGCGCGCACCAATGAACCACACAGGATCGCCTTCTATCTCTATGAATTGGCTGGAGATTTCCACGCGCTCTGGAACCGTGGTAACGAGCTGCACGAGTTGCGTTTCATTCAGGATGGCGATGTTGCCACAAGCCAGTCCAAAATCGCGCTGGCCCGCGCTGTTTCCGTTGTGATTTCAGCGGGTCTTGGTATTCTTGGCGTCACACCGGTGCAGGAGATGCGGTAACTCAAGCCGCCCGAACCGCCGGTCCGAGGCAGAAACAAGAAAACCTTGAGCGCAAAAGGCTTTGCGTGACGGGCAGTGAGGCGGAAATGGCGAGTTACGATGGTGGCGGGCAGTATGACCCGCAAGGCCCCCGGTATGACCAATATGGTCAGGAAATCCACTATGACGACTATCCCGAGGCCGAGATGGGTGCATCTGGGCCGTCGCTGGGCGGCAGGCTAAGCCGGATGGCCAACATGTTGGGGGCGGTTGGCTCGCTGGCGTTGGTCGTGGGGATCGGCGTCTGGGGCATGAAGCTGGTGGTGCGCGACGTGAGCGGCGTGCCGGTGGTGCGTGCGCTCGAAGGGCCGATGCGCATTCAGCCAGAGAAGCCTGGCGGACAACCTGCCGATCATCAGGGTCTGGCGGTGAACAACGTGGCTGCGCTTGGCACGGCCGCGCCGCCGCCCGATCGTCTGGTGCTGGCGCCGCGCCCGGTTGATCTGGCCGAAGAAGACGGGCCGATGGGCGAAATCAATCCGAGCCAGGAAGAGGTCGAGACAGCCAAGCCGGTGACCGACGGCGCTGTTGCCGCCTTCAAGCATGGCAGCGTCGATGCGTTGGTGGCCGAGTTGACCAAGGATGTGCAGCCGATGGTGCATAATGCGGTTCTGACCGGCGATGCGCCCGATGAACAACTGTCGGCTATCACGCAGCCCGATCCGCTGCCTGCCATAGACCCCGCCGATCTGGTGGCGCAACTGCCTGATCCGGACCTGCTTGAGGCGCCGGGCGTGCGGCGTTCGCCACGGCCCATCATGCGACCCGCGCGCGCAGTGCCCGCGGGGAAAGTGATCAAGGCCAGCCTTAACGATGCGATCAATGCTGCGGTGGAAAGCGCTGCGGGGCTGGAGGTTGATCCTGCCGATATTCCCGCCGGAACGCGGCTGGCGCAGTTGGGGGCCTTTGAAACCGCTGAAATCGCGCGGTCGGAATGGGATCGGTTGTCGGGTCAATTCTCGGACTATATGTCGGACAAGCAGCGGGTGGTGCAGAAGGCGACCAGCAACGGGCGCACCTTCTACCGTCTGCGCGCCATGGGATTCAGCGACATGAGTGATGCGCGCCGGTTCTGTGCCACGCTGGGCGCGGAACGGGTCGATTGCATCCCGGTCACCGTCAGGTGAGGTTTGGCGCCACCATCCAGGATGCCGAGGGGCTGCGGCTGATGGCGGAGGAAAAGGCGCTGTTCCGGGATGTGAACCCGTTCGGGTTCATCCTGTTCGGGCGCAACATCGACAGCGCCGATCAGGTCCGCGCGCTCTGCGCCGATTTCCGCGAGGCGGTGGGGCGCGATTGCCTCATAACTATCGATCAGGAGGGCGGCCGCGTGCAGCGGCTGCGCCCACCGCTGGCCCGCGACTGGCTGCCGCCGCTCGACGAGGTGGCGCAGGCTGGTGAACAGGCCGCGCGCGCGATGTATCTGCGCTATCGCCTGATTGCACGGGAATTGCGCGCGCTTGGCATCGACAGCAACTGCGCGCCGACGCTGGACCTGGCTTTTTCGGACACCCATCCCTTTCTGCGCAACCGTCTCTATGATGGCGACCCGGCGCAGGTGGCGCGGATCGGGCGTGCGGTGGCGGACGGCTTGCTGGATGGCGGCGTATTGCCGGTCATGAAGCATATGCCGGGGCATGGCCGCGCCACGCTTGACACCCATCACGAACTGCCGACGGTGACGGTTGGAACCGATCTGTTGAACAGCAGCGATTTTGCGCCGTTCCGGGCGCTGAACGACCTGCCGATGGGGATGACCGCACATCTGGTTTTTGACCGGGTCGGGCCGGACCCGGCCACCGTTTCTGCACCTTTGGTGACGCTGATCCGTTCGCAGATCGGATTTGACGGTCTGTTGATGACCGATGACATCTCGATGAAGGCGCTCAGTGGCAGCGTGGGTGACAAGGCCACCCGCGCCATCGCCGCCGGATGTGATGTGGTTCTGCATTGCAACGGATCGTTTCATGACCGCGCCGCCGTGGCCGAAGCCGCCGGTGAAATGAGTACAGCCGCTCAAACCCGCGCTGAGCGGGCGATTGCGCAGCGCCGCGACCCGCAGCCGCTTGACATTGAGGCCGCCGAGGCGGAACACTCCCGCCTCATTGGCGGGCAGGGCTATGGTAGATAATCTCAGTTCCGAAGATCCGATTTCAGTTGCCGAACGGCTGGCTGCCGAGGCGCTGATCGTTGATGTCGACGGGTTCGAGGGCCCGCTCGATGTGCTGCTGACCCTGTCGCGCACTCAAAAGGTCGACCTGCGGAAAATCTCGGTGCTAGAACTGGCGCATCAATATCTGGCTTTTGTCGAGCACGCCAAGGAATTGCGCATCGAACTGGCCGCCGATTATCTGGTGATGGCCGCCTGGCTGGCCTTTCTTAAATCCCGCCTGCTGCTGCCGCCCGATCCCGAGGATGAGGGGCCATCGGGCGAAGAACTGGCCGCGCATCTGGCTTTCCAACTGGAACGTCTGCAGGCCATGCGGGACGTGGCCGCGCGGCTGATGGCGCGCGATCAGTTGGGGCGCGATTTCTTTCCCCGCGGGCAGGGCGAGGATGTGACGCGGCTCAGGACGGTGACCTATTCCGCAACGCTGCTGGATCTGATGCAGGGTTATGCCCGCATCCGCACCCGCGACGAATTCCGCCCCTTCGTGATGGACCGCGAGTCGGTCTTTACCATGGAACAGGCGCTGGACCGGATGCGCGGGCTGATCGGCTTTGCCGGCAGCTGGACCGAAATGGCCAGCTATTTGCCCGAGGGCTGGGAAATGGACCCGATGCGGCGCCGCTCGGCCACTGCATCGACCTTTGCCGCCTCGCTGGAATTGGTGAAGGAAGGCCATCTGGAAATCCGCCAGACCGACACATTCGCGCCGATCCATCTGCGCAAGAGGACAGAGACACGTGACTGAAGACCCCCGGGACGCCCCCGCTGAAAGCCTGTTCGATGCGCCGCCCATGGCGGAACAGGAACGCATGGTCGAGGCGGTGCTTTTCGCCAGTGCCGATCCGGTCAGCGTGCGCGATCTGGAGACCCGCATGCCCCATGGCAGCGACGCGGGTCAGGCGTTGGAACTGCTGCGCAAACGCTATGAAGGGCGCGGCGTACGGGTGGTGCAGGTGGGCGAGGCCTGGGCCATTCGCACTGCGCCCGATCTGGGTTTTCTGATGCAAAAGGAAACCGTCGAAACCCGCAAGCTGAGCCGCGCCGCGATCGAGACATTGGCGATCATCGCCTATCACCAGCCCTGCACGCGGGCCGAGATCGAGGAAATCCGGGGCGTTTCGGTCTCGCGCGGGACCATCGACCAGTTGCTGGAGATGGAGTGGATCCGTCTGGGTCGACGTCGCATGACACCGGGCCGTCCAGTGACCTTTGTGGTCACGCCCGAATTTCTCGATCATTTCGGGCTGGAAAGCGCCCGCGATCTGCCGGGTCTGAAAGAACTGCGCGCCGCCGGCCTGCTGGAGAACCGTCCGCCGCCGGGTGCCATGCCGGTTGGCGACGCGACTGACGAGAGTGAGACCGACGAGGATCAAACCGAGCTGTTCGAGGAAGAGTGATGGCACGGGTCCTCAAAACGGCGCAATTCCGGGCTATGTATCCGGGTAAGGCAAAGCGAGGAGGCAGTGACGATGAATGCTGAGAGATTGCTGAACATGATCATCCGTAGGGTGATGCAGCGGGTGGTTTTCCGGGGCGTGGATGCGGGGATCGATGCGGTGACGAAAAAGGGCAATGGCCCCGCCGCGCAGGAGGACGGGCCGCCCCACGCACAAGCCACGCGGCAGCAAAAACAAACCGCCCGCAAGGCACAGCGCGCGGCGCGCATGGCATCGCGCATCACAAAATTGTGATTTATTAATGAGTTAGGAGGTTGGTTTGAAGTGTTTCGACAGTTTCAGACCTTGACCCTGATAGTTCGAGCTGATGCCCGCGCCGTAAAGCTGCGAGGGCGTCTCAGCCATGCGCTCATAAACCAGTCGACCGACGACCTGCCCGTGCTCCAGTACGAAGGGCGCCTCGTGACAGCGCACCTCAAGCACCCCGCGCGAGCCTGATCCGCCTGCGGCAGCATGGCCGAAACCGGGATCGAAGAACCCGGCATAATGCACCCGGAACTCGCCCACCATGGCCAGATACGGGGCCATTTCAGCGGCGTAGTCGGGCGGGATATGCACCGCCTCGCGACTCACCAGTATGTAGAACGCCCCGGGATCGAGGATGATGCGGCCATCGCTGCTGCGTACTTCCTCCCAGTATTCGCTGGCGTCATAAGCGCCGATCCGGTCGAGGTCGATCACGCCGGTATGTGGTTTCGCGCGATAACCCACCAGATCGGTGTCGGGCAGGCGCAGATCGACCGAAAAACCCAGCCCGTCCTGGATCACCGCATCACCATCGACCAAAGGGGTGGCGGCGTGCAGGTCCCGGAGTGCCACATCGCTCAGAACCGCCTGACCGGTGCGAAAGCGAATCTGATTGAGCCGCATGCCGGGCCGCACCAGTACCGAAAAAGAACGTGGGCAGATCTCGGCATAAAGCGGGCCGGTATAGCCTGCGGGCACGCGGTCGAACTCGGTCCCGCCATCAGTGATCGTGCGGGTCAGCAGGTCGAGCCGTCCGGTCGAGCTTTTGGCATTGGCCACGGCGCTGATATCGGTTGGCAGGGCCAGCGATTCCATCAACGGCACCAGATAGACGCAGCCCTTTTCCAGAACTGCGCCCTGGCTCAGGTCGATCCTGTGCATCTCGAACTCATCCAGACGCTCGGCCACAGTGCGGCTCTCGCCCGCCAGAAACGAGGCGCGGACGCGGTAAGCCACTGTTCCCAAACGTAGATCAAGGCTTGCGGGTTGGATCTGCCCCTCGGGCATCGGGGCGGGTGCGATGATCTCGCCTGCGGCGATCATGGCTTCGATCTGTTGGTTCGGGCAAACACCGGTCATGCAAAACTGCTCCATTCCCTTTGGGGCCGGAGTGCAGTCTTGCAGCGAGGGTATGAATTGGTCGGGCTAGCAGGACTCGAACCTGCGACCTTCCGTCCCCCAGACGGACGCGCTACCAGGCTGCGCCATAGCCCGACTTTGAGGTGTTCATAAAGGTTTTGCGGGCAGGGGCAAGAGGAAATCATTGCCTTTTTCTTATCCGTCTCAGCGCGACGCCTGCCGGTCAATCCAGTCCCGCAAATCCCGCGCAATCGCCGTTGCGGCGGGCAGGTGATCAGGGTCGATCCGGGCAACGCGCGCAAGGCGCGACAGTGGTCCCGGCGCACAGGAAAGCGCGCCCTCATGGGGTGGGTCGGGGCGGTCGATCGTCCGTGGCGAGAGGGCAGGGTTGGCGTCAACGGGATGAGATTCGCGGCTCTCTGATGGGGGCGCCTCAGGTTCCATCTCCGGCGCGGGCGGCAAGTCCATGTCGATCTGGGTCGAGGTTTTTTCCTCGGGCGCAGGTTTCTGGAACCGGATCACATTCGCGCCGTCACTCACGTCATCCGCCGCGGCCTCGTCGAGGCCTTGCGAAAAGCCCTGAACATGCGCAACGCCTTGTTCGCGCAGCAATTTCTGAACGCCCTTGATGGTCATTCCATCGTCATGCAGCAGATGCTTGATCCCGCCTAGCAGCAGCATGTCGGCGGGCCGGTAATAGCGCCGCCCACCGGCCCGCTTGACCGGTTTGACATGGGTGAACTTGCTTTCCCAGAATCGCAGCACATGGGCCTGCACGCCCAACCAGTCCGCAACTTCACTGATGGTGCGAAACGCGTCACGAGACTTTGCCATGAGGGGAAGGTCCTAGGTTTTTCGGTTGCCGTCGGCGACCCGGTCTTTCATCAGATGCGAGGGGCGGAAGGTCAGCACGCGGCGCGGCTGGATAGGAACCTCTTCGCCGGTTTTCGGGTTGCGGCCGATCCGGGCTGATTTATCGCGAACGCTGAACGTGCCGAAGGACGAGATCTTGACCTGTTCGCCGCGCACCAGAGCGTCCGACATGTGATTGAGAAGGCTTTCCACCAGTTGCGCGCTTTCGTTGCGCGATAATCCAACTTCGCGGAAAACGGCTTCGCTCAAATCCATTCTGGTTAAAGTCTTGTCGCCCATGCTGATCCCCTTGTTATTGCGCGAGCATAGGGCGCAGGGTTTTTCCCTGTCAATATCAATGAATTTCAATCGTTTGGCTTGGCTGGTTTGCGCCGGATCACCAGCGCAGGACAACAGCACCCCAAGCCAGACCGCCACCGATGGCTTCGGTCACGATCAAGTCGCCCTGTTTGATCTGGCCGCGCGCCTTGCCCACCGACATGGCCAGCGGAATCGACGCGGCAGAGGTGTTGCCGTGATCCTGCACGGTGACGACCACGTTCTCCATCGGCAGGCCCATCTTCTTGGCTGTGCCCTGGATGATGCGGATATTGGCCTGATGCGGCACGATCCAGTCCACATCCTTGTTCTCCAAACCGGCCTTCTCGAGCGCCGTTTCGGCGGCTTGGGTCAGTTTTTCAACCGCGTGCCGGAAGACCTGATTGCCCTGCATGCGCAGGTGCCCGGTGGTGTGGGTCGACACCCCGCCATCCACATAGAGCAGGTCCTTGAAACGACCGTCCGAGTTCAGGTCCACCGCCAGAATGCCCCGGTCGTCGTCGTCCGATTGCTCCTGATACTCCAGCACAAGCGCGCCAGCGCCGTCCCCGAACAACACGCAGGTCGAGCGGTCGGACCAGTCCATGATCCGGGAAAACGTCTCGGCCCCGATGATCAGCACACGTTTGGCCTGACCGGCCAGAATCAGAGCGTTGGCATTGCACAAGGCATAGACAAACCCGGCGCAGACCGCCTGCACGTCAAAGGCAAAGCCGCGGGTCATTCCGATTTTGGACTGCACCATCGTGGCCGCCGATGGAAAGGTCAGGTCCGGCGTCGAGGTCGCGACAATGATCGCGTCGATGTCATCGGCCTCCAGCCCGGCATCCGCCAGCGCTGCGCGTGCCGCATTGGCCGCCAGATCCGAAGTGGTTTCGCCTTCGGCGGCGAAATGCCGCCGCTCGATACCGGATCGTGTGCGAATCCACTCATCTGAGGTTTCCAGCGTCGCCTCGAATTCGGCATTCGGCACGATGCGTTCGGGCAAATAGTGTCCGATGCCTTTGACGACTGCACGGCCTGTCATGGGTCACCTGTCAATTTGTTATGGGTCTGCCGCCTCGTTGGCGTGAGCGGCATCTTGGGTAAGCTCGCCGGTGGATGCAACCCGTGCCGCCAGTTTTTCCGTAAACCCGGACTGCGCAAGCGTGAATGCCAGTTTGATCGCCGCCGAAACACCAGTGTCATCGGCCGAGCCATGCGACTTGATGACCGTACCGTTCAGTCCGAGGAACACGCCGCCATTCACGCGGCGCGGATCGATGCGTTTTTTCAGGCGGTTGAGCGACGTGATCGCCAGAACCGAGGCCAGCCGGGACAGCATCGAGTATTTGAACGCCTCGCGCAACAGCCCGCCCACCATGCTGGCGGTGCCTTCGCCGGTCTTGATCGCTACATTGCCGGTGAACCCGTCGGTCACGATCACATCTGCGGCATTGCCAGTGATATCGCTGCCTTCGACAAAGCCCGCAAAATCGAAATTGGACCGCTCGGCAAAGTCGGAAATCAGCGCATGCGCCTCTTTCAACTCGGCGCGGCCTTTATGTTCTTCGGTGCCCACATTCAGCAATCCGATGCGCGGGCGGGGCAGTTCCATGCCGTTGCGGGCATAAGAGGCACCCATCAGCGCGTATTGCAGCAGATCGCGTGCTTCGGCGCGTATATCGGCACCCACATCCAGCATAACGTTGAAACGCTGCGGGTTGCGTGAGGGAAACAGGATCGCGATGGCAGGCCGGTTCACGCCCGGCAACTTGCGCAGCCGCATCATGCTGAGCGCCATCAGCGCGCCGGTATTGCCGCAGGACACCGCCCCGGCAGCCTCGCCGTTGCGCACCGATTCCAGCGCCGACCACATCGAGGTCTGCTTACCGCTGCGGACAACCTGGCTGGGCTTGTCGTCCATGGTGACAACGTCGCTGGCATCACGAAATTCGACGCGACCTTCAAGGCCGCGCCGTTTCGCAACTAGCTTGCGCAAAGCGTCTTCCGGACCGTGCAGGATGAACCCGATATCGGGGTTCTTTTCTGCCGACTTGGCGATTCCGGCCACGACGACCGAAGGACCGGCATCACCGCCCATCGCATCAACCGATATGACGATCCGCCCCGTTGCTGATCCAGGGGTTGATCCGGTTTGATCGGGCTGTGCCGCCATGCCTTAGTCTGCGACCATTCAGGCCGCGTCTTCGTCCAGATCGATCTCGTCGGTCTGAGCGACAACCTCGCGGTCGTCATAGTGGCCGCAGGACGGGCACACGTGATGCGGACGGCGCAATTCACCGCAATTGCCACATTCGTTCGGGTTTGCAGCAACCAGCGCATCATGCGCGCGGCGATTGTTGCGGCGCGATTTGGATACTTTGTTCTGTTGGACAGCCATTGTCTCAACCTTTGTCTCGCTAAGGGCCGCGGTCAATGCCGGAGGGCCGGTTATAGTCTACGTGTCTCGTGGCGTGACGCGCGTTTAGGGCGTTGCCCCCGCGTTGTCCAACCATAAATCCGATGAGCGCGCGAAAATACTGCGAATCTCGTCATGTTCAAGCGGTTTTTCTGGTCGCCTCCTATGACATGTCAAAGCTGCATTGTCATTGGTCTTTTTTCAGCGCGTCGCGTAATTCGGCCAGCCCGGCAAAGGGTTTGACATCCTCGTCAGTCAGCGCCGCCTTGCCGGGTTCGGTAAAGACCATTTCGCCGGTTTCGGCACTCTGGCTGCGCGGGTAAAGCGGCAGCGCCAGCGCTAGCGCCTCGCGCATGATCCGCTGCATATCCAGTTCAGTTGGCAATGGCTCGGTTTCGTCATCTTCGGGCATCTCCACTTCCGAGGCCTCGGGTTCGTGCCAGTCGGCTAGGAACAACCGGTTTACGGGGATGTCGATGCGGGTGGTCACCGGTTCCAGCGTGACAATACAGGGCTGCACCACCGTTGCACCCAGCTTGGCCGTGAGGCGCCAGTCCTTGCGGCCCTGGGCGGCAAGCTGGCCGGAAAACTCCAGTTTGCGCAGGTCCAGCAGGTCCAGTTCCATGGCGATCTGGGACAGGACTGGCGCGGCGGGGCGCAGCTTGAAACGGGTCGGGCTGTTTTGAGGCAGGTCTGCGACCCGCAATACATCCTCATTCGGCATGTCAGGACTTTCGTTGGTTGAACCACTTGGCCGGTTTATGTAATCGGGATAGAAGGCGTGCACAGCCAAGGCAAGGGGGCCGGGATGATTGAAGCCGCAAAGCTGCCAGGACAGATGATGTCCCGCATCGCTATGATGGGGGTTGTTGTTCTGTGCGTGTCGGCCTGTGCCGAGATCTATCGCAATCATGGCTATGTCCCGCCCGCCGAAGATCTGTCGAAAGTGACTGTTGGCGTTGACACGCGCGACAGCGTGATCGAGGCGATCGGCGCACCCACCGCTTCGGGCGTGCTGGAAGACAGCGGCTATTATTACGTGCAGACCCGATTCCGCCATTACGGCGCGCGCGCGCCCCAGATCGTCTCGCGCGAACTGGTGGCGATCAGTTTCGACCGCTCGGGCGTGGTGCGCAACATCGAGCGCTTTGGCCTTGAGAAGGGCCAGGTCATTACCTTGCAGCGCCGGGTGACTGAATCCAGCCTCCAGGACAAGACCTTCCTGCGTCAGCTCTTGGGCAATCTGGGCAATTTCGATCCGGGTACAGTGCTTCCGACAGGGGAATAAACTGGCACCCGTCAAACTGCCGTCATACTCTGTATGCTAGTGAGCCACCGAACAGGATATCGTGCAGCACTGCGGAGGGCGCGATCATGGCGCAGGTGATGCTGAAACAAGAGCTGCCGAACACGGTAATGCTGAACAATGGGCGCTACCGGGCGCGGCTGGCGAGTGGCGCGGCGGATATCGCCGCCGCCCGCGTGTTGCGCTCACGGGCTTTTTCCACCGAAACCACCGATGGCGATTCCTTTGACGGGTTTTGCCAGCATGTGCTGGTCGAGGACCGGCGCAACGGAAATCATCTGGTCTGCTGTTTCCGGCTCTTCGACATGCAGGGCGGGGGTGAGATCGGGCGCAGCTATTCGGCGCAGTTCTACGAATTGTCCGCGCTGGCCGCGTTCGAGGGGCGCATGGTCGAGATCGGCCGCTTCTGCATCGATCCGGATTATGGCGACCCCGATATCCTGCGCACCGCCTGGGGTGCGATGACGGCCTATGTGGATGAAAACGGGGTCGAGATGCTGGTCGGCTGCTCCTCTTTTGCAGGGACCGAGGCCGAGGCCTATCTGGATGCCTTCGCGATGCTGAAGCATCGTCATCTGGCCCCCAAACGCTGGCTGCCACGGGTCAAGGCGCCCGATGTATTCCACTTTGCGGCCCGGCTGCGCCGCAAGCCCGATTCGAAAAAGGCGATGCTGCGGATGCCCCCCTTGTTGCGCACCTATCTGGCGATGGGCGGTTGGGTTAGCGACCATGCGGTGGTGGATCGGCAGATGAACACGCTGCACGTCTTCACCGGGCTCGAAATTCGGTCAATCCCGCCCGCGCGAAAGAAGTTGCTGCGGGCACTGGTTGGCTGAAACCACCTATGCGGCGCCAAAACCAGCAGGCCGTTGACGCCAAGGGCACGCAGAGGTAGCTGGCAGGTCATGGCACGTATTCCTCTTTTGCAGATGTCCGGTATCTCGCTGACCTTCGGGGGCGATCCGGTGTTTTCAGGCCTCGATCTTATGGTGCAACCGGGCGACCGCGTGGCGCTGGTCGGGCGCAACGGCTCTGGCAAATCCACCCTGATGAAGGTGATGGCCGGGCTGGTCGAGGCGGATGCGGGCGAGATCACCATCCCGCCGGGAAAATCCGTCGGATACATGGAGCAGGACCCCGACATGGCCGGATTTGCGACGCTGGGCGATTATGCGTCGAGCGGTCTGGAACCGGGCGAGCTTTATAAGGTCGAACGCGCGGGTGAGGGGCTGAAGTTTGACCCCGACCGCCCCGTCGACACCGCCTCGGGCGGCGAGCGACGTCGTGCAGCACTCGCCAAACTGATGGCCGAGGCCCCCGATCTTATGCTGCTGGACGAGCCGACCAACCATCTCGACATTCAGGCCATTGGCTGGCTGGAGCGGGAACTGTCCTCTACCCGTGCGGGCTTTGTCCTGATCTCGCATGACCGCGCGTTTCTACGTGCACTGACCCGCGCAACCCTCTGGATTGACAGGGGAATGGTGCGGCGACAGGAAAAGGGGTTCGAGGCGTTCGAGACCTGGCGCGACAAGGTCTGGCAAGAAGAGGACAGCGCGCGCCACAAGATGGACCGGTTGATCAAATCCGAGGCCCGCTGGGCAGTCGAGGGCATCAGCGCCCGGCGGACACGCAATCAGGGCCGGGTGCGGGCATTACAGGCGCTGCGGGCTGAGCGTTCCGCGCAGATCAACCGTCAGGGCGCGGCGGCGATGGCGCTGGAGGCGGGGCCGAAATCGGGCCGAAAGGTGATCGAGGCGCGGGCCATTTCAAAAGCTTTCGACGGGCAGACCATCCTGCGCAATTTCGATCTGCTGGTGCAGCGCGGCGACCGGGTGGCTTTTGTCGGCCCCAATGGTGTGGGCAAGACCACCTTGCTGAACATGCTGCTGGGGCAGGTCGCACCCGATGACGGGCAGGTCAAGCTGGGCACCAATCTGGAGGTCGCCGTGTTCGATCAGGCCCGCGCGCAGCTCGACCCCGACATGACGCTCTGGGACAGCCTGACCGGCGACCCCTCGATGCGCGTATCGGGCAAGGCCGATCAGGTCATGGTGCGCGGCACCCCGAAACACGTGGTGGGCTACCTGAAAGAGTTTCTCTTTGACGACCGCCAGGCCCGCGCACCGGTGCGCTCGTTGTCGGGCGGCGAAAAGGCGCGGCTGTTGCTGGCCAAGCTGATGGCGCAAAGCTCGAATGTGCTGGTGCTGGATGAACCGACCAACGATCTGGATGTGGAAACGCTGGATCTGCTGCAGGAACTCTTGGACGATTATGACGGCACCGTACTGCTGGTCAGCCATGATCGCGACTTTCTGGACCGGGTCGCCACCACCACCATCGCGATGGAGGGCGACGGCCGCGCCACCGCTTATGCGGGCGGGTGGAGCGATTATCAGGCCCAGCGCACACCCGACGCTCCCGGCGCTGGTGACGCACCCAAAAGCGCGAAACCCAAGCCCAAAGCGACACCGAAACCCAAAACGGGCCTGTCCTTTGCGGAAAAACACCGTCTGGAGAACCTGCCCGCCGAGATCGAGCGGTTGGAGGCCGAGATCGGCAAGCTGGAGGGGTTGTTGGCCGATTCCGAGCTTTACACACGCGAGCCGGTCAAGTTTCAGAAAGCCACGCAAGCCCTTGTAGAACGTCAGGAGAAGCTCTCTATCGCAGAAGAGCAATGGCTGCTTCTGGAAGAAAAGGCCGAGGGCTAGCTTTGGAAAGTCAAAGGCGTTGGTACAATACGTCAAAACTGACCCGGCAAGAGTACAATGGGCCTGTCGTGAAGGTCCGCTTTGAGCTTTTTTTGACAGACGCTGCACAGTAATCAAATGACCGCTAACGCCGGAAAGCCAAAAACCATCGTCAATAGGTTAAGTTCTTAGCGGCGTTTGCGGCAGCACTAGTGACGGTGACTCTGCTACTGTTCCACAAATGAGGGTTTTTGGAGAACTTAAACTAAGGGATTCCTGGCGAGCGCAACTTAATCGCAGGCATCACATAGCGCGGCTTCGTATCCGTCAGGAATATCCTGACTAAGGGGAGTGCCGCAATGGATGCAGGTATTGCCACTTATGGAATAAACTTCGATGTCTGCGTCGCCCTGAATTTTGTGACGGCGATTGTCATGCCATGCTGCACGTTCTTTGTCTGTAAAGCTGCTTTTCTTCGACATCGTCATCTCCTGCCACCCGTTTTCTGAACAAATAGGCCTCTCGATTTGAGATATAACGGCTAACCAACCATTGGATACGCGTGAGGGAATTACTTACCTTTGCCCCCGCTGGACGGTCCGTTTGAGCGACCGCCTCCAGATGGGTTTCCTGTCTGACTTGGCCAGCCACCACCGTTACCTTGACCTTTTCCCTTTTTTAGTCCTTCGATTTCACGACTTCAGTCAAGTAGACTTGGTGAGTATGGATTTCATCTACAAGCCGATGACCAAGAAACTAACTGTTTCACAATCTTGATTTAGGGCGCGAGTACAGCGCCCGAAATCGACAACCGTTTGTAGAGCCACTTTTCTAAAGCTGCCATTGGAGTAGCCGCAGCGAAAGCTCACTTTGTCAGCCGAGCCGCCATCGGGCCAGAAATGTAATGCGTTTGTTGCAAGACTTGCTGATAATCCTGATAGGGCAGGTTTAAGATAGTCGCCCGTTTTGAGCCAAAGGTGCACAATGGTTCAAACTAGCGCGTCCGTGCCGGATTCCCCACAACGGTATGGCCGGGCGCGACATCCCGGGTCACCACGCTGCCCGCGCCGACAATGGCGTTTTCCCCGATGGTCACGCCGGGCATAAGGATCGCGCCGCCGCCGATCCAGACATTGTCCCCCAGCGTGACGGGCAGGGCGATCTCCATGCCTTTGGCGCGCTCCACCGGGTCCTTGGCATGCTGCGCGCAATAGATCTGCACGGCAGGCCCCAGCATCGTGCCCGACCCGATGCGCACGGGTGCTGAATCGAGGATGACGCAGCCCGCGTTCAGATAAGACAGATCGCCCAGCATCAGGTTGATGCCGTAAGAACAGTGAAACGGGGCCTCGATCAGGCAATCCCGACCGACATGACCAAATAGCTCCGCCAGTTGCGGCGCCATGGCACCTCTGGCATCGGGTGGCATGGTGTTGTGTTTATGCACGGCGTTGCGGGCACGCTGGCGCATCGCCTCCAACTCATCATCGAGGCAGCTATACCACGCGCCTACCAGCATCTTGTCTTTCTGGGACATGGCTCAGCGTTACCGCATCCGCAATGCGCCGTCGAGGCGGATGACCTCGCCATTGAGATAGCCCATCTCGACGATGAATCCCGCCATCCGTCCGAACTCCGCCGGATCACCTAACCGCGCCGGATTGGGAACATCCGCCGCAAGTTGATGCTGCACCTCTTCCGGCAGGCTCGCCAGCATTGGCGTCATGAAGATACCGGGCGCGATGGCCATCACCCGGATACCCGTGGAGGCCAGATCGCGCGCCATCGGCAGGGTCATCCCCACAATCCCGCCTTTTGACGCCGCATAGGCGGCTTGCCCCTTCTGCCCGTCAAAGGCCGCAATCGAGGCGGTGTTGATGATCACACCGCGTGCGCCATCGGGCTCGGGGTCGTTTCGGGCCATTTCAGCGGCGGCAAGGCGCGAGACATTGAACGACCCAACAAGGTTGATGTCGATGGTCCGCTGGAACGGCGCCAGACCATGCGGGCCGTCCTTGCCCACGGTTTTCATCCCGACCGCTATACCCGCACAGTTTACGCAAGCGGTGATTCTTCCCATTCGGTCGAGGGCAACAGCAATTGCCTCCGTAACCGATCCCTCATCGGTCACATCCGTCTGCACGAAATGCCCGCCGATCTCTTCGGCGACGCGCGGGCCGCGCTCGGCATCCCGGTCCAGCAGAGTGACCTGCGCGCCGTGCTTGGCGAAGTGGCGCGCGGTGGCTTCTCCCAGTCCCGAGGCACCCCCGGTCACGATTGCGGCTGTATTGGACATTTGCATGGCAAAACCCCATTATTTGAACATACGTTCAAATAGCCGGGAAGCCGGTGTCCTGTCCAGTGCTGGATGAGGTCTGCGTTAGACGACAGACAGGCAGGAACAGTTGGACAGCTTTCCGATCCGTTGCGTGGTGCTGCCTTGAACCAGCGCCTGCAAGTTCCCCAGACCGCGCCGACCGGTGATAATCAGGTCCGCGCCCGCGCTTTCGGCGCATTTCACGATCTGCTCGGCCGGATCACCGCGATCAATGTGGGTTTCAGCGACCTCGATGCCTTTATCTGCGGCAATCGCCTTGCCCGCGTTAACGATTTTGTCGGCGGCTTGCTTGACCTCGACCTCGGTCGGCATGGTTGTCACCGCGTGATAGGCCATTGTCGCCCCGAGGGCGAAGGCAACGGTCTGTGGCTGCGGGGTGTGGACAAGAATGATCTTTGAGCCGAATTTCCCGGCAAGTTCACAGGCCACGCGCATGGCGCGATCCGATGGTTCCGATCCGTCGAGGCCGACGACGATTTTCTCAAACATGGGCTCCCTCCGATTGCATCTATGTCACGATGATGGGGCAGGCAGGCCGCCAGCCCCATGACATGGATCAACAGAAATGGATTCTGCCCTGCCTCAGCCGTCTAGCTTGACCAGCGCGTGGCGTTTCTTGCCCGCGCTCAGCTTGATCGGCGCGGCCAGTGCGCCCGCGTCGATCATCAGCCCTGCATCGGTCAGCGGCGCGTCGTCCAGCCTGGCGCCGTTTTCGGAAATCAGGCGCTTGGCCTCTTTGCCGGATTTGGCCAGACCCGATTTCACGATCAACTGCACGATGGACATGCCGTCGCCCAGATCAGCCGCACTCAGCGTCAAGGTGGGCAGGTCGCCACCCACGCCGCCCTTTTCGAACACCTCGCGGGCAGTGGCTTCGGCCTTGGCGGCGGCCTCAGACCCATGCAGCAGCGTAGTCACCTCATTGGCCAGCCGGATCTTGGCCTCATTGATCTCGGAGCCCGCCAACGCGCCCAGACGGTCGCATTCGTCAATCGGCAATTCGGTATAGAGCTTCAGGAACCGCCCCACATCGGCATCGGTGGTGTTGCGCCAGAACTGCCAGAACTCGTAAGGCGACAGCATATCGCCATTCAGCCAGATCGCACCCGATTGCGACTTGCCCATCTTCTTGCCGTCGCTGGTGGTCAGCAGCGGTGAGGTCAGGCCAAACACCTCGCCCTCGATCACCCGGCGGGTCAGGTCGATACCGTTGACGATATTGCCCCACTGATCGCTGCCACCCATCTGCAACACGCAGCCATAGCGGCGGTTCAGTTCCAGAAAGTCATAGGCCTGCAGGATCATGTAGTTGAATTCGAGGAAGCTGAGCGATTGCTCGCGGTCCAGCCGCGATTTCACCGACTCGAAACTGAGCATTCGGTTGACCGAGAAATGCCGCCCGATATCGCGCAGGAAGTCGAGATAGTTCAAATCGTCCAGCCATTCGGCATTGTTCAGCATCATCGCCGCGTTTTCCGCGCCGCTGTCATAGTCGATATAGGCCGAGAAGACCTTTCGGATCCCGGCGATATTGGCGTCGATCTGTTCGGGACCGAGCAGCGGACGTTCATCAGCGCGGAAAGACGGATCGCCCACCTTGGTGGTACCGCCGCCCATCAGCGTGATCGGTCGGTGCCCGGTCTTTTGCAGCCAGCGCAGCATCATGATCTGGATCAGCGATCCCACATGCAGCGACTTGGCGGTTGCGTCAAACCCGATATAGCCGGGCTGGCACCCTTTGCTCAGGGCCTCATCAAGGCCCTGATAATCGGTGCAGTCGGCGAGAAAGCCACGCTCCATCATCACTGCGATGAAATCCGATTTGGGGTGGTAGGTCATGTCTTGCCTCGGGGTTGAATTGCGAGGCAGGTTATAGGCGGCAGGAATGAGAAGGAAAAGGCCATGAATAGGGCCATTGCGCAGGCAGGCACGGTAAAGGCGCTGGGAGCGATGTCGGGAACCTCGCTGGACGGGGTGGACACCGCCGTGATCGAAACCGACGGTCTGACGATCTCGGGCTTTGGCGAGACCGGGTATCGAGCCTATTCCGACGCTGACCGCGCCGTGTTGCGGGCCGGGTTGGGCCAGTGGCACGGGGCAGAGGTCGAGGCGGCAGGGGATCTGGTGACCGAAGCGCATCGCGCGGCGCTCGCCGGGTATGAAGGGATCGACCTGATCGGTTTCCACGGCCAGACGCTGAGTCACGAGCCACGCGGGCGCGGCACTTTGCAGGTGGGTGATGGCGCGGCACTGGCACATGCGCTGGAAACGCCGGTGGTCTGGGACTTCCGCTCGGACGATGTGCGATTGGGCGGTGAGGGCGCGCCGCTGGCGCCATTTTTCCATTTCGCCTGCGCCAAATGGGCCGGGCTGAGCGAACCACTCTGTTTTCTCAATCTGGGTGGGGTTGGCAACCTGACATATGTCGATCCCGGCTTCGACCGCCCCGAGGACCCGGGCGCGCTGCTGGCCTTTGATACCGGTCCGGCCAACGCGCCGATAGATGATCTGGTGCAGGCCCGGCTGGGTCTGTCAATGGACCGCGATGGCGCTCTGGCGCGCAAGGGCGCCGTGGAAACCGGCGCGCTGGAGTTGTTTTTAGCCGAGCCATACTTTGCAAAGATGCCGCCCAAATCTCTAGACCGGAACGATTTTTCCGAGATGATCGATCTGGTGCAGGAATTGAGCGATGCCGATGCAGTGGCAACGCTGACCGGCATGTGTGCGGCCGGTGTTGTGCAGGGGGTCGAGCATTGCCCGGTGCCGCCGTCGCGGGTTCTGGTCACCGGCGGCGGCCGTCACAACCCGGTGCTGATGCAGATGCTGCAGGTCTCGCTCGACTGCCCGGTGGAGCCGGTTGAGGTGATCGGTCTGAACGGGGACATGCTGGAGGCGCAGGCCTTTGGCTATCTCGCCGTCCGGGTTGTGCGTGGCTTGCCGACCAGTTGTCCCGGAACCACCGGCGTCAGTGCGCTTGTGGGGGGCGGGGTCGTGAGCATTCCCGTACCCGCGTAAGGGATTTCGGGCAGGGGCGCTGCCGCCATCGCTTTGAGGGTCCGGGCTCCGCCTGTTCGCAGGCAATCCTTTCCACCGGATAGTTTTCAGCCAGACGAAGAACGGATCGGGTCTCGGTGCATGGCGCGCGCATAGCTGGTGGTGAACCCGGCATAGCCATCCGAGGTTGATTTCAAATGAGCTCGCGTCAGAGTGTGGAACTGGGGCAGCTTGTGGAACGGCACATTGGGAAAGGCGTGATGTTCGGCATGGTAGGGCATGTTCCAGGCCAGAAACCGCACGATACGCGTGGTGAAGGTGGTGCGCGAGTTTTCCAGCATATTGGCAACCGGCGGGCACAGCCCGTGTTCGGCCAAAAGGTAGAGGCGCAGGAAAGGCTGGCCGATCAGCACCGGCAATATCCAAATCCAGAAGAGCAACGGTGAGTAGATCAGGCTGAGCGTACCCAGCCCGTAGAGCGCCAGCAGAACCCGGGCCTCACGACGCATGGCGGCGTGTTGGCGCTGCGGCAGGTAGGGCGCGTCGATACGACCAAAGGCATTCTGGAGCAGCGTTTGCACCATGCCGCGCCAGTAGAACCAGCCGCTCAAATAGGCGAGCAGGCTGGGCCAGCTATCGGGGCGCGGTTTGCCCGCAAGCTCGGGGTCGCGGGCGGGGTCATTGGTCCATTTGTGATGGGCCAGGTGGAAATAGCGGAACCAGACGAAAGGCAGGGCGATCGGGATGGCGCAGGCATGACCCACCGCCTCGTTGATCCAGCGGGATTTGAACGGGGTCTGGTGGGTGCATTCATGGCTGAGCGTGAAGAGGAACACCAAGAGCAACCCCTGCGGCAGGATCAGCAGCGGCCAGAGCGGCACCTGCAGGAGGATACCGATGGTGCAGGCGGCAAGCGCGGTTCCGTAAAGCCCCAGATGCCTAAGCCCGGCACTGTCGGATCGCGCGATGAGGGCGAATTTGGTCTCGGTGGGAAGTGAAGCAATCAGGGTGCGGTGATCCATGCGCTCAGCCTATCCACGTTGCCGCTTGCGTCAAGCGCGCGGAATGTCGAAATCCGGTGCTGCCAATTCGAATCCGTCGAACTGGAAACCGGGCGAGACGGTGCAGCTGACCAGCGTATGGTCGCCGGTTGAACGTGCCGCCTGCCAGTGGCCTTTCGGAACGATCAGCTGGGGCTGTCCTGCGCTCAGATCGGGCGAGAGCAGGTGCTCTGTGGCTGGGCCCGTCTCATCCGCGCTGAGCGACAGGATCAGGGGCGCTCCAGCGTGGTAGAGCCAGATTTCGGTGGCATCGACCCGGTGCCAATGGCTGCGTTCATCCGCCTTGAGCAGGAAATAGATGCAAGTGCCGGTGGCGCGGCCGGAATTGTCAGCGCGCCAGGTCTCGCGGAACCAGCCGCCCTCGGGATGGTGCTGCAGCCTCAGATGGTCGATAATCTCGTCTGCGGTCATGGTGGTTCCTCCGTTTTGCGCTGTCAGGGGTATGCGGCAGGGCAGAAGCCTCTGGCAATCCCCGGGCGCGCGCATATGTTCAGCCCATGACATTCGCGATCCCGTTCGACAACAGCTATGCCCGACTGCCCGAGGCGTTTTACACGCGGCAGGACCCGCAACCGGTGGCGGCGCCGCATCTGCTGGCATTCAACGAGGATCTGGCCCGCCTGATGGGGATCACTCCGGGCGAGGTTACCGAAATGGCGCAGGTCTTTTCCGGCAATGACATCCCCGACGGGTCCTTACCACTGTCGCAGCTTTATTCCGGTCACCAGTTCGGCAACTACAACCCGCAGCTGGGCGACGGGCGCGCGGTTTTGTTGGGCGAAACGATCGGCACGGACGGTTTGCGCCGGGATATTCAGCTCAAGGGATCGGGGCGCACGCCTTACTCGCGGGGCGGTGATGGGCGCGCCTGGCTGGGGCCGGTGCTGCGCGAATATGTCGTGTCCGAGGCGATGCACGCGCTTGGCATCCCGACCACACGGGCGCTGGCGGCGGTCGAGACCGGTGAGCAGGTGTTTCGTGAAACCGCCTTGCCCGGCGCGGTGTTGACGCGCGTGGCGTCCAGCCATCTGCGTGTCGGCACGTTTCAGGTCTTTGCCGCGCGCGGCCAGACAGAAAACCTCAAGCAGCTGACCCGATATGCAATCGAGCGCCACTATCCGCAGGCGGACGGGCCGATGGGTCTGCTGCGCGCAGTGAGTGAAGCGCAGGCGCGTTTGATCGCACAGTGGATGTCGGTCGGTTTCATCCATGGGGTGATGAACACCGACAATTGCTCAATCGCAGGCGAGACCATCGATTACGGCCCCTGCGCCTTCATGGATGCCTATCATCCCAGCACTGTCTATAGCTCGATCGATCGGATGGGGCGCTATGCCTATTCGAACCAGGCCGACATCGCGGTCTGGAACATGGCGCAATTTGCCACCGCGCTGATCCAGCAGATGGACAGCCGCGATGCGGGTGTCGAAGAGGCCACCGAGATCGTGCACGCGATGCCCGGATTGCTGCAATCCGAATGGCTGACCCGTTTCCGCGCCAAGCTGGGCTTTCAGCAACAGGAAGACGGCGATCAGGCCATGATTGCCGATCTGTTGACTCGTATGGCCGAGAACCAGGCGGATTTCACCAACACCTTCCGCGCGCTTGGGTCGCCGGCAGCACGCGATCAGTTCCTCGACCCGCAGGCCTTCGACGCATGGCAAGACGGTTGGACCGACCGCGCCGCTTGGGAAGAGGATACCGCGGCAACCCTGAGCGCGTCCAATCCATCGGTCATTCCCCGCAATCATCGCATCGAACAGATGATCGGGACGGCCGTGGCGGGGGAACATGCCCTGTTCCACCGCCTGAATGCGGTCCTGTCGGCACCGTTTGCCGATCATCCCGACGATGCCGATCTGACCCGTCCTCCGTCCGAGAGCGAAGTGGTTCAGGCGACGTTCTGCGGTACCTGAGCCTTCTTGCATAAGGCACGGCGGCATCGCACAAATAGGGCATCCAGACGGGATCCTTCATGAGCCACTCCTCTACGCTGCGCCTTGCCAGCTACAACATTCAGAAATGCGTCGGGCTCGACCTGCGGCGCCAGCCGCGTCGCATCCTGCAGGTGCTGGAACGGCTTGGGGCTCAGGTCGTGGTGCTGCAAGAGGCCGACAAGCGCCTGCCGCCGCGCCCCGCAGCGCTGCCGCATTTCGTGTTGAACGAGGCGGGCTGGCAGATCGCTGATCTGGGCGGTGCGGGCAGTCTGGGCTGGCACGGCAATGCGGTGATCTGGAAAGGCACGGGCATCACGTTTGACGCTCTGGCCCATCATGATCTGCCGGGATTTGAGCCGCGCGGAGCTGTGCGGGTGGAGTTGGCGACGCCCATTGGCCCGCTCAGGGTGGTCGGTCTGCATCTGGGTCTGCTGGCGCAGTCGCGCCGACGGCAGGTCATCCATCTGGTGCAGGACATCGCCGCGTTGTCACCGATGCCGACGGTCTGGGCCGGGGATTTCAACGACTGGTCGCACCAGCCGATCCTTGACCGCCTCGCCCCCAGGATGCGCTTTCTGCGGCCCTTGCCCAGCTTTCCCGCCCTGCGCCCGCTCGGCCCGCTGGACCGGATCGCGCTGGGGCCGGAGCTGGAGGCGGTGCGTCATGAGGTTTTTTCCGACCAACCCGCCCATATCGCCTCGGACCATCTGCCGGTCTGGGCTGATCTGCGGCGTCGCGACTGAACGTGGTTTCATCGCGAAACCCGGTGGCGCTACGGCGCACAAGGCATTACACCGGGCATCCAGACGGAGCAAGGGACACGCTATGTCCAGTACGATCATAACCAGATGTGAGGCCATGGGGCTGCGCCTGACCGGGCAACGCCGCGTCATCGCGAAGGTGCTGGAGGAAAGCGCCGATCACCCCGATGTCGAAGAGCTCTATGCCCGCGCCATCGCGATAGATCCGGGCATTTCAATTGCCACCGTCTACCGCACCGTCAAACTGTTCGACGAAGCGGGCATATTGGACCGGCTGGAATTCGGCGACGGGCGCGCCCGTTATGAGGATGCCGAGCGGGATCATCACGACCACCTGATCGACATGAACTCGGGCGAGGTGATCGAATTTGTCGACCCCGAGATCGAAGCGCTGCAGGAAAAGATCGCTGCCAAGCTGGGCTATGAGTTGCGCGGTCACAAGCTAGAACTTTACGGCGTCCCGCTGCGCAAACGCTGAAACGGAACCTTGCACATTCCGACCAAAGCCTGCACTGGAGGCCGGAACACACCCGCAGGAGATCCGGTATGAGCGACACAAGCCAGAACCTGCGCGGCGCGATCTTGATGTCACTGGCGATGCTGGGCTTCGCGCTGGAGGACATGTTCATCAAACTGATGGCCGATCTGCTGCCCACCTGGCAGATATTGGCGATTCTTGGTGGCGGTGGCGCGCTGGTCTTTGCAGTGATGACCGTGGCCAGCGGCCAGCCGCTTTGGACCCGCGCCTATCTCAAGGGGCCGGTCCTGTTGCGAAACATCGCCGAGATCGTCGGCACGGTCGGATTTGTCACGGCGATCGCGCTCACCCCGATATCGCAGGCCTCGGCCATCCTGCAGGCCACGCCGCTGGTGGTGACCATCGGGGCGGCGTTGTTTCTGGGCGAACGGGTCGGTCCGCGTCGCTGGAGCGCGGTGATGATCGGGTTTCTGGGCGTGCTGCTGGTGATCCGCCCCGGCACCGAAGGCTTTGACGCGAAATCTCTTTTTGCGGTGCAAGGCGTGTTCGGGCTGGCGGTGCGAGACGTGGTGACCCGGCGCGTGGGAGATGAGACTTCGTCGCTGCAACTCAGCTTTCTGGCTTTTCTGACTCTGATCCCCTCGGCGGCGATACTGGCCGGTTTTAGCGATCAGGCCTATGTTTCGGCATCCATCGGGCTTTGGGCACTGTTTGCGGGCTTCGTTCTGGTGGCGGCGGCGGCCTATCTGGCCATCGTTGCGTCGATGCGGGTCGGCGAGGTCTCGTTCGTGACCCCGTTTCGCTATTCGCGCATTGTATTCGCGCTGATCATCGGCACCACCGTATTCGGGGAACGGCCCGATCTGATGATGCTGACCGGCGTCGCCGTGATCGTCGGTGCGGGCATCTATGTGGTCTGGCGCGAGCGGGTGGTGGGCGCGCGAATGGAAAAAGATGAAATTCCCGGTACTTGATGTCGCTAACAGGTGTGGTTTCCCGCAGGTGTTCTCTGTTAAGACCCCGGCAATCAGGAACCAGCCGGGAACAGAACATCATGAGCACGATAATCGACATCTTTGGTCGTGAGGTATTGGACAGCCGGGGCAATCCGACGGTTGAGGTTGATGTTGTGCTCGAGGATGGCACGATGGGTCGGGCTGCGGTGCCGTCGGGGGCCTCGACCGGGGCCTATGAG
>NZ_JBGOSH010000005.1:0-433664 GCF_041537925.1 Ruegeria hyattellae
ACCCGCGGCTTCGGCGAGCCTGAATTCCGCCAGATCGCCGACTGGATCATCGAGGTGGTCGACGGGCTGGCGGCCAATGGCGAAGATGGCAACGCCGCGGTCGAGGCAAAGGTCAAGACCGAGGTCGCCGACCTCTGCGCCCGCTTCCCGATCTATCCAAACCTCTGAACAGGACCGAAGTAAGCTACCAGAAGGCGACGCGCCCAGCGTCGCCTTTTTTCATGGATGACAGGTGTTTAGACAAACCCGCGCCACAGCAGCACCAAGAGCAGCAGCACCGCCAGAATCAGAAGGTTGAAAACCAGACCGCCCAGCATGCCCAGAAGCCAGCCTTTGCGGCGCTCTGTCAGGCTGATCGCATCAAGATGGGCCTGCACCTTTTCCGCGGCCCCCGCCAGCGCGGGGCTGTCCAGGGTCAGGCGCAATTTCGGATGTGCCGCGCGATCTTCGACCTGCGCCAGCAGGAGGGCCTGCTTGTAGACCCGCCTCGGCAGCCGGTGTCGCGCCCGGCGCAGGGCCGCCGCCAAGGTCTTGCCGCGCACGCCAAGCTTTGCCCGCAACAATGCAATCGTCTGCGCGATCTGTTCTTCGACGCTGATCTGTTCGGCCATCTCACTCTCACTCCGCCGCGCAAACTACACCGGGGCGCGTGTGGCGACAATGGGGGCTGGCGGCGGCGATCCGCCATGGCTATCAAAGGTCCATGCTGAATATGATCCTGCACGGCTCCCCCACCGACCGCCCTCCGCTGCTGATTGCCCATGGCCTCTATGGTTCGGCCCGGAACTGGGGGGTGATCGCAAAACGGTTGTCGGACAGCCGTCGAGTGGTGGCCGTCGATATGCGCAACCATGGCGACAGCCCCTGGCATGACGCCCATGGCTATCCGGAGCTGGCCGAAGATCTGGCCGAGGTGATCGAGCATTTCGGCGCACCCTTCGATGTGCTGGGCCATTCCATGGGCGGCAAGGCCGCGATGATGCTGGCGCTGAGCCATCCCGATCTGGTCCGGCGGTTGGTCATCGCCGACATTGCCCCGGTGGCCTACAGCCACTCGCAATTGCCATTTATCGAGAAGATGCGCGCCGTTGACTTGGACACCGTTACACGCAAATCCGAGGCCTCTGCACAGTTGGGTGAACTGGGCGTGGAACCGACGCTGCAGAGTTTTTTCACCCAGTCCCTCGACGTAGCGGGCAAGCGCTGGCGCTATAATCTTGATGCGCTGGAGGCCGAGATGCCCAAGATCATGGGTTTTCCCAATACCACTGCCCGATGGGGCGGTCCGACTTTATTCCTGACGGGCGCGGCATCAGACTATGTATTGCCCGAGCACCGGGCACAGATTCGCGCTCTGTTCCCGCAGGCGCGGTTTGCCAAAATCCCCGGTGCCGGCCATTGGCTGCATGCCGACAAGCCGCGTGAATTCGAGGCCAACCTGCGCGCCTATCTCGACGCCTGATCAGCCGCTCGTGGCGGTATAGATCCGCTTGGCAATCAGCCAGGTCGCAGGGATCGCCAGCAGGAACCCGATCGCCGCAGAACCGAGGATGGCGGGCAGGCTGACCTTACCCATGGCCAGCACTAAGATAACGCCGGTACCTGCCATGGCACTTGAGACGAGGGTGAACAGGGCAAAGGCCAATCGCATCATGGCTAAACTCTCCGAATAGGTGGTTTCGGCAGACCCTACCCCACGGGGCTTCGTGCCACTTTGATCCGGATCAGATCACGGCATGGTCGTGGTCACAAAAAAGCAGCCGCATACCTGCGGCAGAACCGGAATGCGCCCGCGTCGAGATTACCGTCGGGTACGACCAGATTTCTCTTTCATGACCTGCCGAACCATCTTGCCAAAGGCCTTGTCCCGATTCCGACGTTCGGCGAGACTGGCCGCGTTGAACGCGTCTTCTGCCACCAGTTTGCGCCAGCGTTGCAGCCGCTTCGCATCCAGCGCGCCGGTCTCGATCGCCGACAGCACAGCACAACCCGGCTCGGTGATATGAGTGCAATCGTTGAACCGGCACGCCTGCGACAGGTCATGAATATCCGCGAACAGATCGTCTATGCCCGAGGCCGCGCCAGCCAGTTGCAGCTCGCGCATGCCCGGCGTGTCCAGCACCAGACAGCCGCCCGGCACCAGATGCAGCTGCCGCCGCGTTGTGGTGTGACGGCCCTTTGCGTCATCCTCGCGGATGGCCTGCGTTTCCACCCTCTCGGTGCCCGCCAGCGCATTGGTCAGCGTCGACTTGCCCACACCGGACGACCCCAGAAACGCCACCGTCTGCCCCGGCTTACACCATCCAGCCAGTTTGGTGCGCGGTTCGTCCCCGCGTGCGTCCAATGCGATCACCGGCACCTGGTCCGAAATCTTACGAGCCGGATCGACATAGGCCTGCGCATCCGCCACCTGATCGGATTTTGTCAGCACGATCACCGGCGCGATCCCCGCGTCGAAGGCCAACGCGACATAGCGCTCCAGCCGGGCAATGTTGAAATCCTGATTGCAGGAGGTCACCACATAACAGGTGTCTATATTGGCCGCGATCAGCTGTTCCTGGCGGTCGGTGCCGGGCGCCCGACGCTTCATGACGGTCTTGCGCTGCAAGGCCCGGCTGACCTGTGGCTGCGTCTGGTCCAGCAACAGCCAGTCTCCAACGGTCACATCGCGGATCGGTGGAATGGTCCGGTCGATGCCTTCGCCCTGCACGTGTAGCGCGTTGCGGTGAACTTCCACCACGCGCACGGGCGGCGTGTCAACAAGTGCCTCAATGCTGATCTGCTGGGCAAAAAACGCCTGCCAGCCATAGGTTTCGAGGAAGTTGGCGGCCCGGTCTTGCAATAGGCCATGCTTGTGCGGCGGAAGAAATGCGGAATAGTCCCGTGTCATTTGGGTCAACTTTCATGTCCGGGTCCCAAGCCATGCTCGGGTGTATAGTCTCACAGATGTCTGAGAACGCAATCCAACAGACCAGCCGAACCGGGTTCAGCAGGCGCTTGTGCTGTTGATCTTGCAGCGGGAGGCCTGACGCCTCCCCTCTTTACCGGGACATAAAATCTCCATTCCAGACCTCCGAGATAGGTCAGCCGCACCTGTCATACAAGCCCGTCTGTTCATAGCACTATCCTGGAGTTCTGGTACGGGCGGCCGGACTCGAACCGGCACGGCATCGCTGCCTGGAGATTTTAAGTCTCCTGTGTCTACCATTCCACCACGCCCGCAACTTCTGCTGCTGTAAACCGGAACAGGGGCAATCTCAATGTGTTAAAGCGGGCTCCGTTCAGATGTCCTGCCCCTTGCGCTCAAGCGGGCCACCGGGGATGGCAAGGTTGCGCTCGGGCAGCCACGGGTTGAGCTCCAGCGCCTGATCCAGCACCAGACTGGCCTCGTCGGTCCGGCCAAGCGCCATCAGCGACAGCGCCTTGCCGCTCATCGCCGCCACATGACGCGGTGACAGGGTCAGCGCCCGGTCCAGATCAACCAGCGCCTCGGCGAAATCGTGGCGAAGAAAATTAACAAAGGCGCGCTGGTTGTAGCCTTCGGCATAGTCCGGGCAATATTCGACCAGCCGGTTGAAATCCTCCAGCGCACCGTGCAGGTCCCACGCCGAGCGTCTTGTCATGCCCCGATCCAGTATCGCCTGCGACTGTTCATTGGGCGCATCGGACCATAACTCCCACATCTGGTTCGAGATCAGCCGCGCCTGCGCCTCGGTCGGGGCACGCTGCACTTCAAGGATCAGCGCATCCAGACTGGCGGAATGGTCGGGTGCCACCGGGCAGGTCTCGGCCGCGGCGAGGCTGGTCGCGGTCAGGTAGGGCAGAAGGCAGGCGGCAAGGCGTCGCATATTCCAAGCTTGGCGCGGATTGGCCCTGCGTCAAGCCCCGCGTTACAGCGGCCCCTGCATCCCGGTCTCTTTCACCGCCTCCATCGCCACAAAGGTCGAGGTGCTTGCCACATGCGGCAAGGTCGAGATTTTCTCGGCTAGAACAGCGCGGTACTGGCTCATCGACTGAGCCCGGATTTTGAGCAAATAGTCGAAATTCGACGCGATCATATGCGCCTGTTCGATCTCGCCCAGCATGCGCACTGCGGCGTTGAACTCAGCCAGCGCCTTTTCGCGGGTGTCCTTCAGGCGCACCTCGACAAAGGCTACGTGATCCAGCCCCAGCCGGATCGGATCGATCAGCGCTCGATATCCGGTGATAAAGCCGTCCTTTTCCAACCTGCGCAGCCGCGCCTGTGTCGGGGATTTCGACAACCCGATACGGCGCGCCAGATCTGCGATCGAAATGCGCCCGTCGCCGGACAAAACCTTCAGAATCGTCTGATCGAAGCGATCGAGGTCGGGAAAATCCATTTGCACTTCTTTTGCCTCCATATTCGGCCTGATAGACCGACATTGCCCTAAATTCAGGCGATTGGCCCTCATTTTTGCGATTATACTGCACATAGAGACTGGAGGAACCATGACACACGACCTGCGCCGCACAATCGACCAGCACACCTATGCCGATCAGGTCGCCGCATCGGCCGACCTGACCGAGACCGCCGCCCTGAGCGCTACGGATCGCACCGCCATCTGCGCCGCCGCAGCCGCACTGGTCAGCGACATCCGCGCGACCACCGCGCCGGGCATGATGGAGGTGTTTCTGGCCGAATACGGTCTGTCGACCGATGAGGGTGTGGCGCTGATGTGTCTGGCCGAGGCACTGCTGCGGGTTCCCGATGCCGAAACCATCGACGCGCTTATCGAAGACAAGATCGCACCGTCGGACTGGGGCAAGCATCTGGGACAGTCCTCTTCCTCGCTTGTCAATGCCTCGACCTGGGCGTTGATGCTGACCGGCAAGGTGCTGGACGAGGCCAAATCGCCTGTCGGCGTGCTGCGCGGCGTCATCAAGCGGCTGGGCGAGCCGGTGATCCGCACCGCCGTCGGCCATGCGATGAAAGAGATGGGCCGGCAATTCGTGCTGGGCGAAAGCATTCACTCGGCGATGGAGCGCGCCCGGGGCATGGAGGACAAGGGCTATACCTATTCTTACGACATGCTAGGCGAGGCTGCGCGCACCGAAGGTGACGCCGCCCGCTATCACCTGTCCTATTCCCGCGCGATCACGGCCATTGCCGAGGCCTGCACCCATGACGACATCCGCGCCAATCCCGGCATCTCGGTCAAGCTCTCGGCCCTGCACCCCCGTTACGAGGTCGCGCAAGAGGCCCGGGTGATGGACGAGCTTGTGCCCCGCCTGCGCGCGCTAGCACTGCTGGCCAAGGCGGCGGGCATGGGGCTGAACGTGGATGCCGAGGAAGCCGACCGTCTGTCCCTTTCGCTGCAGGTGATCGACGCGGTGATGGGCGAACCGGCGCTGGCCGGGTGGGACGGGTTCGGCATCGTGGTGCAGGCCTATGGTCCCCGCGCCGCTCTGGTGCTCGACACGCTTTACGAAATGGCCGAACGTTATGACCGCAAGATCATGGTGCGGCTGGTGAAAGGCGCCTATTGGGACACCGAGATCAAGCGCGCTCAGGTCGAGGGCGTCGATGGCTTCCCCGTTTTCACCAACAAGGCGGCCACCGACATCTCTTACATCGCCAATGCCCGCAAACTGCTGGGCATGACCGACCGCATCTACCCGCAATTCGCCACCCATAATGCCCATACGGTCAGCGCGATCCTGCATATGGCCGAGGGGCAGCCCTATGAGTTCCAGCGCCTGCATGGCATGGGCGAGACCCTGCACGGGCTGGTGATGGAACAGGCCAACACCCATTGTCGCATCTACGCCCCCGTCGGTGCGCATCGCGATCTGCTGGCCTATCTGGTGCGGCGCCTGCTGGAAAACGGCGCCAACTCCTCCTTCGTTAACCAGATCGTGGACGAGGACGTGCCCCCCGAAGAGGTCGCCGCCGATCCGTTCGACCTGATCAGAGCAGATACGCAGGCGATCCCCACCGGGCCGGAATTGTTCGCCCCTGAACGCCCCAACTCCATGGGATTCGATCTGACGCATGCGCCTACGCTCGAAACCATCGAGGCCGCTCGCACCCCATTCAAGACCCACAAATGGTCCGCCATGCCTTTGCTGGCCGGAGAGGCCCAACCAAACGCAGCCGAACCGGTGGTCAACCCCGCCCTGCCGCAGGACGCTCCCGGAACACTCGCGCCCGCCAGCAGCGCGGACGTGGATCTGGCGCTGACCTCGGCCAAGCCATGGAATGCCCCACCGGAAGAACGCAAGAGGGTCCTGAACCGCACCGCCGACCTCTACGAGGCCAATTACGGTGAGTTATTCGCGCTGCTTGCCCGCGAGGCGGGCAAATCGCTGAAAGACGCGGTGGCCGAACTGCGCGAGGCGGTGGATTTCCTGCGCTATTACGCCGCGAACATCCCCGCAGGTGACCCGGCAGGCATCTTTACCTGCATTTCGCCCTGGAACTTCCCGCTGGCCATTTTCACCGGCCAGATTTCGGCGGCGCTTGCGACCGGCAATGCGGTTCTGGCGAAACCGGCCGGGCAAACCCCGCTGATCGCCTTTCGCGCCGTGCAGCTGATGCGTGAGGCGGGTGTGCCCCGTGACGTGCTGCAATTACTGCCGGGCGGGCCGGAGGTGGGCGCAGCACTCACCTCGGACGCGCGGGTGAGTGGCGTGGCCTTCACCGGCTCGACCAGCACAGCCCTGAAAATCCGCGCCGCCATGGCCGAGAATATGACCCCCGGCTGCCCATTGATCGCAGAAACCGGCGGGTTGAACGCGATGATCGTCGATTCCACCGCCCTGCCCGAACAAGCCGTGCAGTCGATCATCGAAAGCGCCTTCCAATCCGCTGGCCAACGCTGCTCGGCCCTGCGTTGCCTCTACCTGCAAGAGGACATCGCCGAGGATGTGCTGGCCATGCTGCAAGGCGCGATGGATGCGCTTTGCCTCGGCGATCCGTGGTGGATCAAAACCGATTGCGGCCCGGTGATTGACGAGCAGGCCCGGCAGGGCATCGCCGATCACATCGCCAAGGCGCGTGCCGAGGGCCGGGTGCTGAAAGAGTTGCCGACCCCGCCCGAGGGCATCTTCATTGCGCCCACGTTGATCGAGATTAGCGGCATCGCGGCGCTGGAGCGCGAGATCTTCGGCCCGGTGCTGCATGTGGCCCGATTCAAAGCCGCGGAACTGGATCAGGTGATCGACGCGATCAACGCCACCGGCTACGGGCTGACCTTTGGCCTGCACACCCGCATCGACGACCGCGTGCAGCACATCACCGAGGCCGTTCATGCGGGCAATATCTATGTGAATCGCAACCAGATCGGTGCCATCGTCGGTTCGCAACCTTTTGGTGGCGAGGGACTTTCCGGCACTGGGCCCAAGGCGGGCGGGCCGCACTACATGGCCCGGTTCCTTTCCCCTGACCACAAAAGCACGACAGAGGCATGGGACCAACCCATGACCAAACTGCCCGCCCCGACCGGTCCGCTGGCTGAGATCACAACCCGCTCCCTACCCGGTCCCACCGGTGAATCGAACCGGCTGAGCGAGATCCCCCGCGCGCCACTTCTCTGCCTTGGCCCAGGTGCATCCGCAGTCGAAACGCAGGCAAAAGCGGTGATGGATCTGGGCGGCATGGCGATCCGTGCTACCGGAGCGATGCCCTCCGAGCAGCTTGAAACGCTGGACGGCATCGCAGGCGTGCTCTGGTGGGGTGATGCGGAGACCGCGCGCAGCATCGAGCGGCATCTCTCCAAGCGTGAGGGGCCCATCCTGCCGCTGATCCCCGGCCTGCCCGACCGCGCGCGCGTGCTCGGCGAGCGGCATGTCTGCGTCGACACCACGGCGGCAGGCGGGAACGCTGCGCTATTGGGCGGGGCCGGATAACCTGTCTTGACGCTGGGCCGGTTTCAGCACAGCGTCGCGCCATGTTACCCATTCGCGACCATAACCCGTCCGGGCGCACACCTTACATGGTCTATGCCTTGATGGCGGCCAATCTGCTGTTCTTCCTCAGCTATGTCGGTGTGATGGACGACCCGCGCCGGATCAATCGCATTTTCTTCGACTATGCGCTGATCCCGGCCCGCGCCTCGGATGGTGTGGCGCTTTACAACTATGTCACCTCGATGTTCATGCATGGCGGCTGGCTGCATCTGGCAGGCAACATGCTGTTCCTGTGGATCTTCGGTGACAATATGGAAGACGAGATGGGGCATCTGGGCTTCCTGATTTTCTATCTTGCCAGCGGCATTGGCGCGGCATTTTTGCATGTGCTGGGCGCACCCGGCTCAATCGTGCCGATGGTGGGTGCATCCGGTGCCATTGCAGGCGTCATGGGCGGCTATCTGTTGCTCTTCCCGAAAGCCCGCGTCGATATCCTGCTGATCCTGATCATCTATTTCCGCGTCTTCGCCATTCCCGCCTACGTGATGCTGGGCGTCTGGCTGGGGATGCAGTTCATCGGCGGGCTCGGTTCGAACCCCGACGAGGGTGGCGTGGCCTACTGGGCCCATACCGGCGGCTTCTTTGTCGGGCTGGTGCTGAGCATTCCGCTCTGGTTGAAACTGGGCGGGCCGAGCTTTTGGCACAAGACCCACGGCCACCCGCCACATCCCGAGCATCAATACAAATTCAGTCCCAGCCGCATCCCGAAAGTGCCCCGCAAATGACCGTTCTGAAAGCCACCTGCCATTGCGGCGCCGTTGAGATCGAGGCCGACTTCCCCGAGGGCCTCGCCTCGGCCACGCGCTGCGACTGTTCCTTCTGCCTGCGCCGGGGCGCGGCAGCTGTCACTGCATTAGCCGCGTCCCTCAAGATTCTGAAAGGTCAAGATAATCTGACACTCTATTCTTGGGGAACGCATACCGCCAAGCATTACTTCTGCAAGACCTGCGGCATCTACACTCACCATCGCCGCCGCGCGGACCCGCGCGAATGCGGCGTCAACCTGGGCTGTATCGACGGCGGCAATCCCCGCACGCACGGGGACATCCCCTGGACGGATGGCGTGAACCATCCGTCAGATCGCTAAGCGGATCAGGTGTTGCGGATCACCTTGGCGAACTGGTTGAAGATCGGCTCGTTTGCGCAGAGCACATCGCCGCTTTCCAGCAGCTTCTCGCCCGGGTTCACCGCCTCGACCAGACCGCCCGCTTCGCGCACCAGCAGGATACCGGCGGCGATATCCCACTCTTGCAGGCTGCGCTCCCAGTAGCCCTCGTAGCGGCCCGCCGCGACATAGGCCAGGTCCAGCGCGGCAGAGCCCCAGCGCCGGACCCCTGCTGTCACCGGCAGGATGCGCGCCAGGTCCTGCAGCGTCTCGGGCAGATCACCCGAGCGCGCGCCAAATGGCAGACCGGTGGCAAACACCGACTCGATCATGCGATTACGAGAGGACACCCGGATGCGGCTTTCGTTCAACCACGCGCCCGAGCCCTTTTCGGCCACGAACATCTCGTCCTTGGCCGGGTCGAACACCACCGCGGCCACGATCTGACCCTTGTGTTCCAGCGCAATGGAAACGGCCCAATGCGGCATCCCGTGCAAAAAGTTGGTGGTGCCGTCCAGAGGATCGACCAGCCAGCGGCGCGTCGGGTCCTCGCCATCCTCGGCGCCGCCTTCTTCGGCGATCCAGCCATAGGTGGGACGCGCGCCGCGAAGCTCCTCCTTGATGATCGCCTCGGAGGACAGATCCGCCTTGGACACAAAGTCGCCCGCTGCCTTGGCCGAGACCTGCAGGTTCTCCACCTCGCGGAAATCCTTGACGAGCGACCGGCCTGCCTTGCGGGCAGCCTTGATCATGATGTTGAGGTTCGCGCTGCCATTCATTGGTCAAAGGCTCCTGTCCGGGTTACCGCGCGCGTATATAGCGGCCCCAATGCCTTGCCAAGGGACGGTTTTGCATAGCGGGCCTGCGCGCGTCACTGTGCCTGCAGCTTGCGCGCCTCAACCCGCGCCAGATCGACCAGTTCCCGCACGAAAGGCTTGTCCATATCGTCCGACCGGATCGCCGCGTAAAGCCGCCTTGTAATGCCGGTTTCTGTCAGCGGGCGCGTGACATAGTCAGAGCTGTATTTCACCTCGCGCACCACCCAGTCCGGCAGGACCGAGACGCCCCGGTTCGACGCCACCAAGAGCAGGATCACCGCCGTCAACTCCACCTGGCGGATTGCGGCCGGTTCGACCTTGGCCGGAATCAGAAGCTGGCTGAACACATCCAGCCGCGAGCGTTCCACCGGATAGGTGATCAGCGTCTGGCCGCGAAAATCCTCGGCCTCGACATAGGACTTCGACGCCAGCGGGTGTGTCGCTGCGGCGACAAAAACCGCATTATAGTCAAAGAGTTCCACGAACTCGACACCGGGCAGCTCTTCTGGATCCGAGGACACGACCAGATCGACATCTTCTTTCTGCAGGGCAGGCAGCGCATCGAAGGCAAGGCCGGGGCGGATATCGACATCCACATCCGGCCAGCTCTTGCGGAACTCTTCCAGTACCGGGAACAGCCATTCGAAACAGGCATGGCATTCGATGGCGATATGCATCCGCCCTGAGCGCCCGTCGCGCAGGGAGGAAAACTCGGACAGCGTCGCCTCGACCTGCGGCAAGACCTGTTCGGCCAACCGCAGCAGACGCTGCCCCGCCGGTGACAGCCGCATCGGCTTCGAGCGCCGCACGAACAGCTCGACTCCGGCCTGATCCTCTAGCCCCTTGATCTGGTGGCTGAGCGCCGATTGCGTGATGTTTAATTGGTCAGCCGCCCGCGCCAATCCGCCATATTCATGAATGGCCTTGATGGTGCGCAAATGGCGAAATTCGATATGCATGCCGTGTCAGTTCCTGCGCCCGAGACTGTCTTCGATCTTGCGCTCGGTCTTGTATTGGCTGAGCGAGTAAACCGCCCAGATCGCGGCCGGAATCCAACCGATCAACGTCAGTTGCAGCAGCAGGCAGAACAGCCCCTGCCAGGGCCGCCTGATCGTGAAGAACACGGAAAACGGCAGCAGTATCGCCAGGATCAACCTCATGTCTACCTCATGTTATACTTGAGAGTTATGAAATTGTTTCACAATGCTGCATGTGCGACAAGAGGAGAAATCTATTGAGGATATACGCGATGAGTACGCCAAACATTTCCTTCGAGTTCTTCCCGCCGCAATCGCTGGAGGCCTCGTTCCGGCTGTGGGATACTGTACAGACGCTGGCGCCGCTCGATCCGCGTTTTGTCTCGGTGACCTATGGCGCGGGGGGCACCACCCGCGATCTGACCCGCGATGCGGTGACGACCCTGCACAAGAACTCTAGTCTGAGCGTCGCCGCGCATCTGACCTGCGTGAACGCCACCCGCGAAGAGACCCTGCAGATCGCCCAAGACTATGCCGAGGCCGGCGTGACCGATATCGTGGCTCTGCGCGGCGACCCACCCAAGAACGCTGGCCCGTTCCGGGCCCATCCCGACGGGTTCGCCAGCTCGGTCGAGCTGATCGGGGCGCTGGCAGACATCGGCAAGTTCAACATCCACGTCGGTGCCTATCCCGACCTGCATCCCGAAGCGATTGATGCCCAGAACGACATCGACTGGCTCAAGGCCAAGATCGACGCCGGGGCGTCCGAAGCGCTGACCCAGTTTTTCTTCGACGCAGAGACCTTCTTCCGCTTCCGTGACGCCTGTGAAAAGGCCGGGATCGACGCGCCGATCACGCCCGGCATCTTGCCGATCGAAAACTGGTCAGGCGTGCAGAACTTTGCCAAGCGCTGCGGCGCGCATGTCCCCGACTGGCTGATCAACGCCTTCAACAAGGCGACCCGCGACGGGCGCGAGGACCTGCTGGCAACCGCGGTCTGCACCGAGCTCTGCTCGAACCTGATCGACGGCGGCGTCGACAAGCTGCATTTCTACACGCTGAACCGCCCGGAACTGACCCGCGATGTCTGTTTTGCGCTCGGGATCGTGCCGAAGGTGGACCTGCAGAACGTCGCGTAACGCCTTGCCAGGTCACCCTATCCGCCTAATGTGAGCTCGAAACGGCAGGAAGGGGGGGTCATGCTCTACGCGGAAGGACCCAACGAATTGATCAGCGCCAGCGATCTGGCAGGTATGTCGGGGCTGGAATTTATCCGAGGCATTCTCGATGGCAGCCTGCCGGCACCGCCCATCGGCAAGACTCTGGGCTATCGATTGCACGAGGTCGAGGAAGGCCGCGTCTGCTTTCGCGGTGCCCCAACTTTTGATACCTGCAACCCGCTTGGCACTGTTCATGGTGGCTGGTACGGCACGCTGCTCGACAGTGCCATGGCCTGCGCGGTGCAGACCCGCCTGCCCGCCGGGGCGGCTTATACGACGCTGGAATACAAGATTAACATCATCCGCGCGATCCCGATGGACACAGAAGTCGAATGTGAGGGTCTGGCCGAACATGTCGGGCGATCCACCGGTGTGGCGCGGGGAGAGATTCGTGGCGTCGAGGATGGGCGGCTTTATGCGACCGGCTCAACCACCTGCATCGTGCTGTCACTGCCAAGGGGTTGAGACAGGTCGTCAGTTGACCGCATGAGATTGCAAGGACAGTGCGTCCTCGGCCTTGTCCAGAATCTCACGCGGGATGGATTCGTGCAACCGCTCCGACGGGTCCTGCCCAATCCGGCGCCTGCCGCGTAACAGGAATATCTTGCCCCATCCCCGCCAGGTGCCCGCCGACGGGGCAGCAGCATCGGTGGCAAACCGCATGCGCCAGCCCTGCGGCAGCGGCAGACCATGCGCCTTGGCATGATCCAGCATCCAGAGCAGCGGGATATTGGAGAGCGGCCGCGCCGCCTCGAACCCGCCAAGCTGGCCACCGACATCGCCGTGTGAACCCCGAAACCAGACTTGTTCCACATGGCCCTTGAAACTGGGGTCGCATTTCCACAGCACTGGCTCGAACACTTCGCGCGACTCGTCCAGCGCCAACGCGTGATAGCCGTGGCGTACGTTTGGACCCAGCTGGTGGTTGTGAAATGCATGGCGCGCCTCAGCCCACTGCCAGAGCAGCGGTAGGCGCAGACCCAGTGCCTTGACTGTGTCCCAGACCCCGATCATCTCGATCGGTACTTCGTCATGGCAATAGGCACGCACGAAATCCGCGGCATGCGTGCCGTGCGGGTTGCATTCATAATGACGGTACGCCTGCCGGATATTGCGCTCGGTCGCGTGTTCGGCCTTGAGCAGCCCGACCATGTCCAGAACGCCCGCAAGGCTGCGCACGCCGTAAGCGCCACGCGAATAGCCCATCAGAAACACCTTGTCGCCGGGCTTGTAGCGCGAGGCGAGATAACCATAGGCGCGGCGGATCTGCCGATTGATTCCACGGCCCAACAGCACATCCGTCGTGCCGCGCCAGCTTTGCCATTGGACGCCGGATTCATAAAATACCGACACTTGACCGCCCATTTCGCACAGCAGCCGATAGGTCATACCCGCATGGGTTTCGTTGCCGGGTTCAAGCGTCGACATAGTACCATCAAGGATGATCACATGCACCTTCGGCAGGCGATGCGCCGTCTCGGCGGAATGCTCGGAACGCAACGGCTTTCCAAGCCATCCCAGCAATTTTCTACTCAGCCGTGAGAAAACCATACCGCACCCGTTCTCAAACACTCAGGGGCAACAATCTCCTGCGACATCCGCGTCGGCGCCCCCTCGCCTCGGCGGGATCAATATAGAGGTATACTAGATCATGGGCACCCGGTGCGTCTGTGACAAGATACACACAAGGAACGTTGCCGTGAGCCGTTGTAACCATGCAGCACAGCCTAACAGGGGGATCGGGCACAATTGCGGCGATATGCTGGCGCAACGCGGCCAAACCATACCGGATGCGACCATTTCGATGTCGGAGATGGCGTGGACACCGCCGCAGGCACCCCACGACACTGATCGCAGCAGAATCGCAAACGGGCGGAGGACCGAGCCATGACACAGGCAGATGCGACCCTGACGACAGATCAGACACAGGCCTATTGGCGGGACGGTTTCCTGTTCCCGCTCACCGTGATGGGTACGGACGAGGCCGCGCGGTGGCGCGCCGAATTCCAGCGGATCGAGCAGGACTGGACCGATAGCGACCTGCCCCGCCCTCTCAACACCTACAAGAAAATCAACGCCCATTGCGTGATGCCCATGGCCTATCAGGTTGCGATGGACCCCAGGATACTGGACGCGGTCGAACCCATCCTCGGTCCCGATATCCTGATCTATGCGGTCGAGTTCTTCGTCAAGGAACCGCAAACCCGACATATCGTCACAATGCATCAGGACCTGACTTATTGGGGATTGGGCGAGATCGACGGGCTGGTCACCGCCTGGCTGGCGCTGTCGCCCGCCACGCCCGCCTCGGGCTGCATGGATTTTGTCGCGGGCAGTCACAAGAACCCGATCCTGCCGCATGAAGACACGTTCAGCGACACCAACCTCCTGAGCCGGGGACAGGAGATCAAGGTCGATGTGCCCGATGAAGACAAGGTTGCGATCGAGTTGCAGCCGGGCCAGATGTCGCTGCATCACGGGCTGACCATCCACGGCTCGGGCGCAAACCGTACCGATGACCGGCGGATCGGCCTGGTCATCCGTTATTGCCGACCTGAGATTGCCCAGCAGGTGGCCGACCGCGACTATGCCATGCTCGCGCGCGGAGCGGACCGGCATGGCAATTTTACATTGATGGCACCGCCCGAAACCCTGTTCGCGCCGCGCTCGCTGGCGCTTTACGAAGAGGTCATGAAGGCTGAGCTTGCCGCCAAGATGGCCGGGGCCAAAGAAAAGAAAGGGGTTTATGCGGGATGAAACAGGTCAAGTTCACCCAGATGAAGGACGGCACGCGCGAAGAATATGAATTCCTCACCGCGCATGAAATCGACCACACCAAACATACCGCCGACCGGTTGCTCAAGGCGCTGGTCGAGCTTGATGAAAGCCTGTCAGGCTATCAGGTCACAAGGCTTGGTCATTCGCTGCAATCGGCAACCCGCGCCTGGCGCGACGGGGCAGACACCGACTGGGTCGTCTCGGCGCTGCTGCACGATATCGGTGATATCTATGCGCCCTACAATCATGACGAATACGCCGCCACGATCCTCAGACCCTTCGTGCGCGAACAATGTGCCTGGGTGGTCCAGACCCATGGCGATTTCCAGATGCTCTATTACGGGCATCACCTGGACGGGTTTGACCAGAACAAGCGCGACCGCCATCGCGGCCACCCATGTTTCGACGACAATGAGGTGTTCTGCGAACGCTGGGATCAGGCCTCGTTCGATCCCGACTATGACACGCTGCCGCTGGAGTTCTTCGCGCCCATGGTCCGCGAGGTGTTCGACCGCAAACCCTATGACTCAGAGGTGATCCGACCGGGCCAACGGGAACCCCTGAGCGACCCCGTGATCGCCGAACACCGCGCCGCCTGAACACGCGAAAAACAGAGCTTCCGGCGGTGTGAGACCGGTACAAGGCTGTTTGAACGGCCTTGTCTCCCGGATCAGGCAGATTTCTGATATCCGATTCCGCGTCGGGACTCGGACCATTCCCGCGCCGCATCGCCGAAGGCCTTGAACAGCGGGCGCGACACCGGGTCACTGCCCGGATTCCATTCCGGGTGCCATTGCACTGACAGGGTAAAGCCCGGCGCGCCCTTGACATAGATCGCCTCGGGCGTGCCGTCCGGGGCCTCTCCGTCGATCACGATCCGTTCACCCGGCTTGTTGATCCCTTGCCCGTGCAGCGTGTTGGTCATGACCTCGCGCGCGCCCAGAACCTTGTGAAACACCCCACCCTCGCGCAGCGTCACCACGTGGCGCAGGGCAAACTTTTCCTCTAGCGTGCCATCGGGCGGCATCCGGTGGTTCATCCGCCCCGCCAGATCGCGGATTTCGGGGTAGAGCGTGCCACCCATGGCGACATTCACCTCCTGAAATCCCCGGCAGATGCCGAGAAACGGCTGCCCCCGCTCGACGCAGGCCCGGACCAGCGGCAGCACGATCGCATCGCGCGCCCGGTCGAACTCGCCATGCGCATCGGTCTCGGCCTCGCCATATTCCGCCGGGTGCACATTGGGTCGCCCGCCGGTCAGCACAAAGCCGTCGCAGACCGCGAGCAATTCTTCGACCGATACAAAGCGCGGGTCCGACGGGATCAGTAACGGCAGGCATTCCGAGACATTGGCCACCGCATCCGAATTCATCGTTCCGCCCGCATGGGTCGGATACTGATCATTCATCAGGTAGGAATTGCCGATGATTCCGACAACCGGACGCGCCATGGATGCTCCTGCACTGGGTTTCACGTTGTGATTGACTGTATTGCCGCCCTATCCGCTTCGCAACAATGCACAATCTGCGCCATGGCGCAGGCGCGTGTGGAATGCTGCACAATAACGCGGCGGAGTCGCTACACCAAACCTAGAACATGATCGGCGTTACTCGCGCGGTCAGCCACAACGCCGCAACCAGCAGCGCGTAGGTGCCGATGACCCAGCCCAGAGCCTGTCCGGTCGGCAGCGACCGCATGGCCATCTTGTGGTCGTGCCCCATGTCATGATCCATTTGGCCGCCCATCTCCATCCCCTCATGCCGCTCCAGTTCCGGCGAGCGGTGCCCCGCGTCCGGTGCCGGACCATCCGCACCGGGCAGCGTCATGCAGCCATGCTTGAGGTGGTTCGCCACCAGCCAGTGGTTGATGGGAAAGGCCACAACGGCACCAACAATGGTCGCCAGGCTCATACGGAACCAGAACTCCGGCGTCAGTGGATCCTCTGAACCGGGCCAGGTGGCGGAGAGCAGCACCATCGTCGGGATCATGCCGGCCATCACGAAATTCATCGACACGGTCTCGGCAAAGATCGTCTTGCGCACTGCCTGGCCATAGCTGCCGAACATCGGCAGCATCATCAGAGCCTGAAAGATGAAAAGGCCCGATATGAAGCCAAAGGAATACTCGACGACGATATCCCAGCCATTGGGCAGAGCCAGGAAATGCACCAGGCTTGCAGCCACGATGATGCCGGTGGCGTCCCCGGCCACGCAATGCATCTCACTGTTCACGCCTTGCTTCCAGGTGGCGCTGGTGAAGGCGTCATGCCCGCCGGGAAACGGCCTTCGGCAGGTCAGGAGGTAGAAGAACAACCCCACCGGCCCGGTATAGAGCGTCACCAATATCCAGGCCGCCCGCTGCACCCAGCTTGTCACGCCATTGAACAGCGAATCCCAAACCACGAATGCCGTGCTCGCACCCGTGAGCAGAAACCAAACCAGCATGGCGCCCTCGAGCATCGGTATTCCCCCCAATCCGGATGATCGGAGACTACACCCATTTTTGCAGCAAGACGATCAAATCTCGCCTGTCAGACCCACCGCCTCGATCGCCGCAAGGGCCGCCGCGGCGTCATTGTCCGATGTGTCACCCGTGACGCCGATAGCAGCAATCACCGCACCTTTCTTGTCGCGTACCAACACGCCGCCCGGTACCGGCACCACCTGCCCGCCATAGACCCCGTTTACAGCAGCCATGAAATAGGCCTGCCCTTCGGCGCGCTGCATCTGCGCGGTCCCGGCCATGCCCAGCATCACCGCGCCATAGGCCTTGCCATGAGCAATCGCGAATCGCCCCGGCGCCGCGCCGTCCTCGCGCTCAAACGCCTGCACATGCCCGCCCGCATCCAGCACCACGACCGACAGCGGCTTGAGATCCATTTCGCGCCCCTTGTCCAACGTCTTGCGAATGATCGTGCGTGCGCGCCTCAGTGACAATGCCATGATCTGGTCCTTTCCTCTGGCAAAAAAATATCCTCGGGGAGCGCGAGGGACAGACAGCCCCTCGCTCCCGCCCTGTCCGTCAATCTCAAAGGCTGGCCTTTAGTTCCAACCGCCGCGCATGCAGCACCGGCTCGGTATAGCCCGAGGGCTGCGTCCGCCCCTTGAACACCAGATCACAGGCGGCCTGAAACGCGATTCCGTCATAGTTGGGCGCCATCGGGCGATAGCCCGGGTCACCCGCATTCTGGCGGTCCACCACCTCGGCCATCTTGCGCAAGCTGCCCATCACCTGCTGCGCATCCACCACCTGGTGATGCAGCCAGTTGGCGATATGCTGGGCCGAGATTCGGCAGGTCGCGCGATCCTCCATCAGCCCCACATCGTTCAGATCGGGCACCTTGGAACAGCCTACGCCGTGATCGACCCAGCGCACCACATAGCCCAGAATGCCCTGCGCGTTGTTCTCGACCTCGCGCATGATCTGCTCCGGCGTCCATTTGCGGAACGCGGCCAGCGGAATGTCCAGCAGCCCGTCCAGATGCGCCCGCCGCCCCCCGGCGCGCAAACGCTCCTGAACGGCAAGCACATCGACTTTGTGATAGTGCAACGCATGCAGGGTCGCCGCGGTCGGGCTGGGTACCCAGGCACAGGTGGCCCCCGCTTTGGGATGCTCGATCTTCTGCTCCAGCATCGCCGCCATCAGATCGGGCATAGCCCACATACCCTTGCCGATCTGCGCCCGGCCCATCAGCCCGCATTCCAGCCCGATATCGACATTCTGGGTCTCATAGGCCCCGATCCAGCCCTTGCGCTTGATGAAGTCCTTACGGCTGAACGGCCCTGCCTCCATCGAAGTGTGGATCTCGTCGCCGGTGCGGTCCAGAAAGCCGGTATTGATGAAGGCCACCCGCGACTTCGCCGCGCGGATACATTCCTTGAGGTTGGCACTGGTGCGGCGTTCCTCATCCATCACGCCGATCTTCACCGTATGACGCGGCAGGCCCAGGATGTCCTCGACCGCGTCGAACACGCGATCTGCAAAGGCAACCTCTTCGGGTCCGTGCATCTTGGGCTTCACGATATAGACCGAGCCATGCAGCGAATTCCCGCTCTTGCGTTGCAAGTCGTGCATGGCAATCAGCGTGGTGGTCAGCCCATCCATCAGACCTTCGAAAATCTCGCTGCCGTCGCGATCCAGCACCGCCGGGTTGGTCATCAGATGACCCACATTGCGCACCCAGAGCAACGCGCGCCCCTTCAGCACCACCGACGCCCCATCTGGGCCGGTGAAGTCGCGATCCGCATTCAGCACACGGCTGACCGTCTTGCCGCTCTTCTGGAAAGAGGTCTCCAGATCGCCCTTCATCAGCCCCAGCCAGTTGGAATAGGCCAGCACCTTGTCCTCGGCATCGACGCAGGCGACGGAATCCTCGCAATCCATGATCGCGGACATCGCGCTCTCCAATCGCACATCGGCCAGCCCGGCCTGATCGCGGCTGCCGATGGCATGTGCGCGATCGAATACCAATTCCACATGCAGGCCATTGTTGCGCAGCAGCACCGCATCCGGCGCCTTGGGATTGCCGCGATATCCCACGAATTTCTCGGGCTGCATCAGCGGCTGATCGTCGATCAGCAGCGCGCCGCCCTTCACATGGTAACGCCGTACATCCGCATGGCTGGTGCCGCTGATCGGGAACGCCTCGTCCAGAAATACCCGTGCCCGCGCCACAACCCGCGCGCCCCGGCCCCGATCATAGCCCCCCGACGGCGGCGCAGACCCCATCGCATCGGTGCCGTAAAACCCGTCATAGAGCGACCCCCACCGCGCATTCGCGGCGTTGAGCGCATAGCGCGCATTGGTGATCGGCACCACCAGCTGCGGCCCCGGCACCTGCGCGATCTCGGGGTCGACATTGGCTGTGTCGATCTCGAACTCCTCGCCCTCAGGCAAGAGATAGCCGATATCGGTCAGAAACGCCTTATAGGCCCCGGCATCATGGGGCGCGTCGCGATGGGCGACATGCCAGGCATCGATCTCTTGCTGGATATCTTCGCGCTTTTGCAACAAGGCGCTGTTTTCCGGTCCGAACTCATGCGCCAAGCGGCTCAACCCGGCCCAGAACGTTGCCGCGGACACGCCCGTGCCCGGCAGGGCCTCCTGCTCAATGAACTCCGCATATTCGGTTGCAACCTGCAATCCGTGCTTCTCAACCCGCGCGCTCATTGCCGCCCTCCGATTGGTAAGGTTTTCTATCCACTTCGATCTAATGAATGAGTTTCAGATAGGCAACGGGCGAATGCAATCGTGAACTTGCGCGTTTCCAAAACCGCCCTTGCATGTGCCCCGACTCAATCCGCTTGCGCCCCTGCCTGCCTGCGATACACCTATCTGCACCACGCCAAGGGAGCCTATCATGCGAGACGCAGCACCTCAGACGATTTACCTCAAGGACTACACCCCGTTCGGCTTCGACGTGCGCGAGGTTAACTTGGTCTTTGATCTTGCCCCAAACGCCACGCGGGTCACCAGCCGAATCCGTTTCGCCGCAAAACCGGACGCTGAAATCCGCGATTTCTTCCTGCATGGCGAGCAGTTGAAGCTGATCCGGGCCGCAATAGACGGCGAAGAGATCACCCCGACCCTGACCGAGACCGGCCTGACCTGCGAGGTCCCCGAGGGTGAGTTCACCTTCGAGGCTGAGGTCGAGATCGACCCGGCAAACAACACCGCGCTCGAAGGGCTCTATATGTCGAACGGCATGTACTGCACCCAATGCGAGGCCGAAGGGTTCCGCAAGATCACCTATTACCCCGACCGCCCCGATGTGATGTCGACCTTCACCGTCCGGGTGAACGGCGACCTTCCAGTACTGCTGTCGAACGGCAACCCGGTGGATCAGGGCGAAGGCTTCGCCGAATGGCACGACCCCTGGCCCAAACCCGCATATCTCTTTGCGCTGGTGGCGGGCGACCTGGTGGCCCATTCCGATCACTTCACCACCGTCTCGGGCCGCGAGGTGGACCTGAACCTCTATGTCCGCCCCGGCGATGAGGGCAAATGCACCTTCGGCATGGACGCTTTGAAGCGCTCGATGAAATGGGACGAGGATGTCTATGGCCGCGAATATGATCTCGACGTCTTCAACATCGTCGCGGTCGATGACTTCAACATGGGCGCGATGGAGAATAAGGGGCTGAACGTTTTCAACTCCTCCGCCGTTCTGGCCAGCCCGGAAACCGCGACCGATAGCAATTTCGAACGGATCGAGGCGATCATCGCCCATGAGTATTTCCACAACTGGACCGGCAACCGCATCACCTGCCGCGACTGGTTTCAGCTTTGCCTGAAGGAAGGCTTGACCGTTTTCCGCGACGCGCAGTTCACCTCCGACGTACGCAGCGCCCCGGTGAAACGCATCGGCGACGTGATAGACCTGCGCGCGCGGCAATTCCCCGAGGATAACGGACCGCTGGCCCACCCGGTGCGGCCCGAGAGCTTTCAGGAGATCAACAATTTCTACACCGCCACCGTCTATGAGAAAGGCGCCGAGGTGATCGGCATGCTCAAGCGACTGGTGGGCGATCAGGCTTATGCCGAGGCGCTGGACCTCTATTTCGCGCGCCATGACGGGCAGGCCTGCACGATCGAAGACTGGCTGAAAGTATTCGAGGATGTGACCGATCGCGACCTGAGCCAGTTCAAACTCTGGTATGCACAGGCAGGCACGCCCCGTGTAAAGGTCGAGGAAGACTGGGCTGACGGCACCTACTCCTTGACCCTGTCGCAGGACATCCCCGATACGCCCGGCCAGGTCGGCAAGGCACCAATGCACATCCCCGTCGCGGTTGGCCTGCTTGGGCCCAACGGTGACGAAGTGCGCGAGACGCAGACGCTGGAACTGACCGAGGCGCGCCAGACCTTCACCTTTGACGGTCTCGCCGCGAAACCCACTGCCTCGATCCTGCGCGAATTTTCTGCCCCGGTCATTCTGGACCATGATGTCAGTCGCGATGAACAGGGCTTTCTGCTGGCCCATGATACCGACCCCTTCAACCGCTGGAGTGCAGCGCGGGTGCTGGCCACCGAGACGTTGCTCAGCATGATCACCGATGGCACAGCCCCCGGGGCCGATTATCTGGACGGTGTGCTCAGCGTGTTGCGCAATGACGACCTCGACCCCGCCTATCGCGCCCTGATGGCGGGGCTGCCGACGCAATCGGAACTGGCAGGTGTGTTGGCCGATCGCGGCCTTACTCCCGACCCGATGGCGATCTGGAGGGCAAGCGAGACGTTGAAACAGGCGATGGCGCAACACGCGCAGGATGTGCTGCCGCGGCTGCAGAGCCAGATGCGCGTCATTGCCAGCTATAAACCGGATGCCGAGCAGTCCGGCAAGCGCTCGCTGGGTGGTGTTGTTATGTCGTTGACCACCAGGCTTGATGGTGGCGAGCTGGCGGCCAGCGAATATGCACGCGCCGACAACATGACCCTGCAACTCTCGGCGCTTGGTGCGCTCTTGCGCGCGGGCAAGGGGCAGGAGGAACTGGCTGAGTTCTACAGCCAATGGCAGGCCGATCGGCTGGTGATCGACAAATGGTTCGGGCTTCAGGTGTCGCTGGCCGATCCCGACCAGACCTGCGCCGTGGCGCAAAAGCTAACCGAACATCCCGATTTCCACTGGAAGACGCCCAACCGGTTCCGCTCGGTTCTGGGACCGCTGGCGATGAACCATGCGGGTTTTCACCATGCCGATGGCAAATCCTATGCGTTGCTGGCCGACTGGCTGATCCGGCTCGATCCGGTGAACCCGCAGACCACGGCGCGGATGTGTTCCGCCTTCCAGACCTGGAAACGCTATGACGCCGACCGGCACGCGCTGATCCGGACGCAGCTTGAACGCATCGCCGCAACGCCCGACCTGTCGCGTGACACGACCGAGATGGTCAGCCGCATTCTGGACGCCTGAGCGATGCGCCAGACGCGGTCAATTATTGCCACCACTTTGCCCCCCCCCGGCGGGCGGTGACGGAGGTGTTCCACCATCATCACCGCAGCCGCAGCTGGCGGGTGCTGGGCATTCTGGGCTTGGTCTATGCCGTACTGCTGCTGGGGATCGTCACGATTGACCTGGCTTGGTGGATCGCCGCGCTTGGCGTGTTGGTCACCCTGCCCGCGCTCTATGAATTTCTGACCGACCGGCGGGCGGGCCTGACCCTCACCGGGCAGGAGCTGAGCTGGTTCTCCGGCACGCTGACCCAAAAGGTGCCGCTTGCCCGCATCAAGACCGCCCGCTTCGATACGCGCTGGGACCTGTCGGTGCGGGTCACGCTGATCCTGCAAAACGACAAAAAGCTCCGACTACCCCATGAATGTCTGCCACCACACCGGGCGCTCGAGACGCGCTTGCAACAGGCGGGATTACACGTGGAACGGCATCATTTCACGATCTTTTGACGGATTGATGCGGATGCCAGAACGGCACCTCCAGATTACCGCAAAGACTGTCCCGCTGCGTCCCTTCCGGGCCACGATTGTGCCTCAAACCGCCCGCAGGTTCAGCCGCAGAAACCAGAACGGCGCGAGCGGGAAACGGCATGTTGAAACACAAGGCAGGGATTGGATTGCGGCTGAGGGCGCTGACGGCGCGGCTGCGGGCGCGCAAACCGGCAGACTCCCTGATAAGGCGGGTCGGGGCCTGCGCGCCCGCCTTTGCCGCCGAAGACCGGCTGAACATCCCGGTCAACGACTGCGCGCATGAGGAAATCCAGGCCGACATCCTCCGCGAGCGGGGCCGGTTTCTGGTCCGGCAGGAGCGTTGGTCCGATCTGGCGCAAGAGATGCGCCGGGCCGAGGCGCAGCGCGACAGCACCCCGGGTGGACTACCAGCGGTGGACCTGCTGGCTTTCGGCGCCCGCGCCGACGTGGTCGAGACCGTCGAAAGGGCGCTGGCCTCTGGCACCGTGGCGGACGAAAGGCCTCTGCTGGACGGCGTGATGGGGTTCGAAGCCGCCTTGCAGGATCATCGTGGCGATCCGATGATCGCGCTTGTCGTGGCGCTGACCCATATCGATTTGGGCTGGGCCTGGCGGGGTGCCGACTGGCCAGAAGCCACCCCGGCGCGGCACAAAAACCGCGCCAAAGCCCATTTCGACCGGGCCGGAACGTTGCTGTCGCGCCATTGCGACACGGCTTTGCAAAGCCCGGCCATGCTGGCAGCTCGCTGCGCCGCGCGCACCGGTGGCAAGGAAAATGCCACAGTGGTCGCCGATGAATACGAGGCGCTGATCGATCTTGCCCCGGAAAACCCGCGCCATATGCGCGTGCTCGGCAATCACATGTTGCCACGCTGGTTCGGCAGCTACACCGCATTGGAGCTTGAGGCGCGCCGGACAGCTGCGCGCACCCAGTTCATGTGGGGAGCTGGTGGCTATGCCTGGGTCTATTTCGACGCCATCGCGCTAGATGCAGGGGCCTGCGCGCGGGTGGATGTCACCTTTTTCCTCGACGGGCTGCGCGACATTTTACGCGCCCGTCCTGATCAGGAGATGGTCAACCTGCTGACCGCCTTTTGTTGTGTTGCACTGCCCGGTGGGGCCGGTGGGAACGATCCGGGTCGCGATAATCGCGCCCGGATCGCGGCCGCCGCCGACTGGCTGATCCGCGACCACCTGACCGAGATCCACCCGATGGTCTGGGCCCATGCCTCGAACCAGTTCGCCAACAATCTGCATGTGCGCTCTGCCCGACCATTCGCCGCGCGGGGGCAAGCGGATGCGCTGCGCTGCCTGTCGGCGCTGTTTGCGGATGAAATCCGTCAGGGCCAGCGGGTCACTTTCACCCGCGACGGGCTGCGGCTGGAGGCGGTCTGAACCCAGCACGCACCGCATTGCCTCTTGCCCATGGCCCGAGCCGGGCCTAGAAGGCGGGTCGAATCTGATGCGGACAAAAGGCGCACCCATGCTGGACCTGACCTACGACACGCCCAAAGTCAAAACCATTGCCGGAGCCAAGCACGATTGGGAACTGGTGATTGGGATGGAAGTGCATGCGCAGGTCTCCTCCAACGCCAAGCTGTTCTCGGGCGCCTCGACGCAGTTCGGCGCGGAGCCCAATTCCAACGTGGCCTTCGTGGACGCCGCCATGCCAGGCATGCTGCCGGTGATCAACGAATACTGCGTGGAACAGGCGGTGCGCACCGGGCTGGGGCTGAAGGCCGGGATCAACCTGAAGTCAGCCTTTGACCGCAAGAACTATTTTTATCCCGACCTGCCGCAGGGCTATCAGATTTCCCAGCTCTACCACCCTATAGTGGGCGAAGGCGAAGTGCTGGTCGAGATGGGCGACGGCACCGCGCGCCTGGTGCGGATCGAACGCATTCACATGGAGCAGGATGCCGGCAAGTCGATCCACGACATGGACCCCAACATGTCCTTCGTCGACCTCAACCGCACCGGTGTATGCCTGATGGAAATCGTCAGCCGCCCCGATATTCGCGGCCCCGAAGAGGCCGCCGCCTATATCGCCAAGCTGCGCCAGATCATGCGCTATCTGGGCACCTGCGATGGCAACATGCAGAACGGCAACCTGCGGGCGGATGTGAACGTCTCGATCTGCCTGCCTGGCACGTATGAGAAATATCAGGAAACGCAGGATTTCTCGCATCTCGGCACAAGATGCGAGATCAAGAACATGAACTCCATGCGCTTCATCCAGCAGGCCATCGAGGTCGAGGCCCGCCGCCAGATCGCGATTGTCGAGGGCGGTGGCAAGATCGATCAGGAAACCCGGCTCTATGATCCCGACAAGGGCGAAACGCGCTCGATGCGATCCAAGGAAGAGGCGCATGACTATCGCTACTTCCCCGACCCCGATCTCTTGCCGCTGGAGATCGAACAGGCCTGGGTCGATGACATCGCCGCTGGGTTGCCGGAACTGCCGGACGAGAAAAAGGCTCGGTTCATCACGGATTTCGGCCTGACCGATTATGATGCCTCGGTGCTGACGGCCGAGGTGGAATCCGCCGCCTATTTCGAGGACGTGGCCAAGGACCGCAACGGCAAACTGGCGGCGAACTGGGTCATCAACGAGCTGTTTGGCCGTTTGAAAAAAGAAGATCACGAGATCACCGACAGCCCGGTTTCGCCCGCGCAACTGGGCGGGATCATCGACCTGATCGCGTCCGACGCGATCTCGGGCAAGATCGCCAAGGACCTCTTTGAGATCGTCTATACCGAAGGCGGCGACCCGGCTCAGATCGTCGAGGATCGCGGCATGAAACAGGTCACGGATACCCGCGCCATCGAGGCCGCCCTGGACGAGATCATCGCCACCAACCCGGCGCAGGTGGAAAAGGCCAAGGTGAACCCGAAACTTGCGGGCTGGTTCGTGGGTCAGGTGATGAAAGCCACCGGCGGCAAGGCCAACCCAAAGGCGGTGAACCAATTGGTGGCACAGAAGCTAGGGGGGTAAGGCAGGGTGACCCAGAGTGAGCTAGCCCCGGACCAAACCACGATCCTGCTTCATATGGGCATTCACAAAACCGGCTCGACATCACTACAGAAAAACTTTGCAAAGCACCGACCTTTGCTCAGAGCAGGTGGCATCCGATTTATCGGTCACGGCGGGCCTTATCGGAACCTCTACTCCGCCTTCCTGAACGACCCCATGCGCTTTGTCTGGAACAGACAGTCAAAGCTGAACGCCGAGCAAATCCGGCTGCGCGATCAGCAAACCTTGGCTGATTTGCGCTCCCGGCTGACCCGATGCCAAAGACATACCATCGTTATCTCAAGCGAACGGCTGTCAATGCTTCAACCTTCGGAAATGCGGGCATTGAGGGGTTTCCTGACACCCTACGGCACTGTGAATGCGGTTTTTTTCTACCGTGAACTCGATAGCTGGATCTCGTCCAACAGCCAGGAGATGGCTAAGGCCGGGATTGCAACAGAGCCCACCGACTTCACCCTCGCGCTCAGGCGAATCCGAGAGATGCCCTTGCGGGTCGCCGACGTGTTCGGGCCTGACAACACCACGTTCATTCGCTTCGAAGACGCCATTCAGATGGGAATTTGCGATACCTTTCTGTCAACCTTCGGCCTCCCGACGCTCACCCAATTGGGCGGCGACGAAATTATTGCGAACCAGTCGATCTCGCATGCCGCAGTCGAGGCGCTATATGAATACAATCGGCAATATCCACTTGGGAGCCCAAACAGAGATCCCGAAGAGGTGAACCGGATTATGGCCCTGCCAGGCGCAAAGTACCGGGCACCGGGATTCAGTCGCGAACAGATCGCGCAATATGCGCAGGCGAGGGCTGAGGTCGCAGACAAACTGGGACTGAGACTGAAAGCGCCGGAATGCCTTCCTGTCCGCCAGGAGTATGAGACCGGCAGGCTGGGACGGGCCTTTAGATCTGCTGAGAGGCGGATTCTGAAAATCTTCGGCAAAACCGCGTGACAGCAAACGGTTATGAGCCACCACGGCCCGATCCTGTGCCCGTAGCATCTCGTTATCTTTCACGGACGGGTTGGTTCGCAGGTCGGGTACGGACCCTTCAGAATCGAACCGACTCCCCAGAGCACCGTTTTTGCGGTAACTGCTTTAGAAGCACCTTCCTTTTCCGGAGTCCCGTGTGTGGAGCGAAGATTAAGCGCGATATTGGCGGCCGATGTCGTCGGATATTCAAATATGATGGCCACCGATGAAGAGGTCACGCTGGCGCGATTGAAGTCCCATCGGGAAGAGGTTTTCGACCCTGCTGTGCGTCGTTTCAATGGCCGTATCGTCAAACTGATCGGAGACGGTACATTGGTCGAGTTCGCTTCTGTTCAGGAGGCCGTCCGCTGCGCCGTCGACATTCAACAGCAGTTGGCTGCGACCTCACTTAGACTAAGCCTGCGCATAGGTGTTCACTTGGGAGATGTCGTCGTCGAAGGCGACGACATCTATGGCGACGGGGTCAATGTCGCCGCCAGACTGGAAGCGGAGGCCAAATCAGGCGGCATCTGCATTTCTTCGATCGTCTATGACAGCTTGGCGAACAAGCTTGGTGAGCGATTTGTTGACCAGGGGCTGCAGAATCTTAAGAACCTCACAAGACCAATCAAGCTCTATAAGTGGGAGCCGTCTGGCAATGTGACCCCAACGGCAACAACTGCAGCAAGAGACAAGCCTTCTGTTGCGGTAATGCCTTTCACCAACATGAGCGGCGACGACGATCAGGAATTCTTCAGCGATGGGATTTCGGAAGAAATCATCACCGGTCTGTCCCGGTTTCGAACCTTGTTTGTGGTAGCCCGGAAATCGGCTTTCAGCCTCAAGGGCAAAGACCTGACCGCCAGCGAAATCGGTGCAAAGCTTGGCGTGCAGTATCTGCTGGAGGGCAGCGTACGCCGCTCCGGAAAGCGCATCAGGATCACCGCTCAACTGGTTGAAGCTGAAACCGGAAATCAAATCTGGGCCGAGCGATATGATCGCGAACTGGAGGATGTCTTCGCAGTTCAGGACGAGGTCGCGCGCAATATCATTGCGGTGCTGCCCGGACGTGTTCAGCACGACGTGGCTGATCGGGTGTCATCAAAACCTGCAGAGAACATGCGCGCGAACGAATTGCTGTTGAAGGCCAAGGCGTTGCGCGATGGGTTGAACGCACAAGATAACGCCAAGGCGCGGCAACTGCTTGAGAGAGCACTTGAACTGGACCCGGAATATGCACGCGTTTACATGTACTTGGCGGATACTTATGTTGTTGACATCTGGCTCGGTCTTGCCGACGCCGAGGCCGAGGCCGCCGATATGGCGCTGGAAATCGCCCGAAAAGGCGCGACACTTGATAATCGCGATGTCTATATCCAGGACCAGATGGGATATGCCTATCTTTGCGCCCACCTGTGGTCTCAGGCGGAAACCCAGTTCGACAGAACATTGTCGCAGATAGTCAACGAAGCGGAATCGATGGCGTGGTGTGGGTATGGGTTTCTTTTGTTGGGGCATCACCAAAAGGCGGAAAAAGTTGTCGCCGAGGCGATGCGGCTGGACCCGTTACACCCCCCTGCTCTCGACTGGATAATGGGGCAGATCTGCTTTTTTCTGGGCCGCTATGACGAAACCATCGCGCGGTTGATCGGCGAAGCGCTTCTCAACTCGATTGGCAGGGCGTTTCTTGTTTCGGCATATGCGCATTCCGGGCGGATCGAGGAAGCGCGCGTCGCGCTGAAATCATTTGTCCGACATCGGCGCGAGGAGCTTGCAAGCCGTGGCGTCGCCGTTGCAGCCGACACGGTCGAACACCTAACCACCGGGTATCGAAACATGTGGCGGCGACAGGAAGAACTTGATCAGTTGATCTCGGGGTTGAAAATGGCCGGTCTGCCCGATTGATCGACCGGCCCACTCGAGGGGTTGCAGGTCCACCTCACCCCGTCGGCACCATCAGCAACACCCATTCACCGATCGTATCGACCTGGGTCGCGCCTTCGGAGAGGCGCTCTTCGATCAGCACGGTCTCCACTACCGGGCAGCCGACCAGGACCGAGGCGTCGCCGAGATATTCGACGGTCAGCTCGTTTTCTCCGATCACCTGACAGGTGCCGTCCGCATCCGGGTAAGGCCTTGCGGCGACGAGGCCCGAGGCTTCGGGCGGGCCATAGCTTGCGGCGCCGGAAGGAGGGCTGGTGTCGCAACCACCCAGTGTTGCGATCAGAAGGGCGGCTGCGAAGGGGGTGTAATTCATGAGAACAAGGTCTTTCTGATAATCCGGGTCCGCTCGACCCGGCTCCTGTTTAGGCGAAAAGCATTGAAAAATCACCTGTTGCGCTTTGGGCGGGCGGGATCGGGGGCGCAACGGGCGGTGTTTCGCGCATGTTGCGGCGAACAGGCGAAACCGGGGGCATGGCCGTTAGCGCGCAACGGCAGGACTTTTCGTGCGGGGGCAATCTTGCTACACCGCTCCGGCAACCGGAGAATGTCATGGCCCGCTACGAGTACAAAGTTGTCCCCGCCCCCGCAAAGGGCACAAAGGCAAAAGGCGTCAAGACGCCAGAGGGACGGTTTGCGCTGTCCGTCGAAGAACTGCTGAACCTGCAGGCTGCGGAGGGCTGGGAGTATCAGCGGGCCGAATTGCTGCCCAGCGAGGAAAAGGCCGGTCTGACCGGGTCGACCACGAATTGGCGCAATGTGCTGGTGTTCCGCCGGCTGATCGACGCCGAAGACGAGCGCGCGGTGCTGCTGACCCAGCCGCTGGAGGCGCCGAAACATGACGCTGACGGGGTCGCGATCGCGCGCCCGATCCCCGGCCCGGAGGCCACGCCCGAGGCGTCGCGCGCGCCAGCCCCGATTGCCGAAGAGGTCAATGACCCGCCATTGAAACGCTCCGAGGATGACGGTGCCGTGCGCACGCCGCCTCTGGTGACCCAGCCTGTAGTGGAAAGTGGCGACGGCGGCTCTTCGAAGAGCTGAGCCGGGCAGCGACCCGCTTAGACGTCAATATCCAGCGCCAGCGCATGGATGCGCCCCACGATGTCACCCAAAGCGGCGTGCACGGCTCGGTGACGGGCGATGCGGGACTGACCGGCAAAGGCCTGCGCCCGGATGCGCACGTTGAAATGCGATTGCCCGCCCTCTCGGAATCCGGCATGACCGCGGTGGCTTTCACTATCGTCGACCACCTCCAGCTCTCGCGGGGAAAACGCCTGTTGCAGGCTGTTGCGGATTTCGTCGGTTATGGTCATCTTTCGCCAGTCGGCAAAATAATTGCCGCTCCCTCTTCTATCTTCCGTCACTTGGATTAAACTGCTGCCTCCGAGTCGTGAAGCCGTGTTCGAAAGGTGCCCCTGATGTCAAAATCCGATCCGTTTGGTTTCGACATGTCTGTGTCTTCTGCCAAGAAGAAGAATCCGCGCGGGCGGCGTGGCATGTCCGGCGCGTCCGAGACATCGATGCGCCTATGCGATCATGAGGGGTGTCAGGAGGCCGGCAAGTTCCGCGCGCCCAAGGCGCCGGATGTTCTGGATGATTTCTTCTGGTTCTGCCAGCAGCATGTGCGCGAGTATAACCAGAAATGGAATTTCTTTGACGGCACCACCGAGGCCGAATTGAACGCCCAGATGTCCAAGGACAAGGTCTGGGAACGCAAGACACGCCCCATGGGTGACCCCGAGGCCAAGGCCTGGGCGCGGTTGGGCATTGAGGACCCGCATCAGGTGCTGGGGGCCAATGCCACGCAGAACCCCGGTCGCGGATCGACCGGCACCAAACGCCTACCCCCTACCGAGCGGCGCGCAGTGGAGATTCTGGAAGCGCAGGATCACTGGAGCAAGGCCGATGTGCGCAAGGCATACAAGAAGCTGATCAAGGTGCTGCACCCGGACATGAATGGCGGCGACCGCAGTCAAGAAGAACAGCTGCAGGAAGTGGTCTGGGCCTGGGATCAGATCAAAGACAGCCGGAACTTCAAGTAAGGTCTGCTCGCAGCTGGGAGCCACCTGTCACATTGGTATCCCGCGCAGCGGCGGATCCTATTATGCCTTTCGGGAAATAGCCCAATGGCGCGCAAACAACAAAAACCGCTTCAGGCGAAGATAAAGCAGGATCATCCGTTCTCCGACATCGTCAGAGATGCGTATCGTGTATTCACCTACCCAAAGCCAACGCGCATAGAAGTTTGCGAAGGCTGTTGCATGGAGGCAGAGATCGAAGCCGATTTTTTTGGGCCCCCGATCGAAGAATTGCCGCTGCATTATGTTCAGGACTGGTATTTTGCGGCCTATGATCCTCAAGGGATTGCCAAGGCCACGTGGGGCTATCTTCTGCCCCGCATACTTGAGATTCTGGCGGTTGATGAAGAGGTTGCCGCTGTCGGACTGGAAGTCAGCCTGAACCGCTTTGAAACAGGTAACCCAGAAAACTGGTCACCCGACGAATGGCAGGTTCTGGATCGGTTTCAGCGCGCCTTCCTGAGACGCGAGATTGAACGGGACACCGAATACTTGGATGACACCTTGTGCATGTTTGCGCTTGCAGGTTGGCCGTTGGGCGACCTGCTGGACCAGATCGCGGCAACACCCGACGCGACATTGGTTCGGCGTTTGTGGAGCGATTGGTGCAAAGGATGCCGACCGGGGAATGAATCCATTTGGATCACCGCGTTTTGGGAGCATCCGGGCAACATCACGGTCTATGAATTCTACACTTCCACGGCGCTTTACAGCAGAATTGAGAAACTTGCCTTGGCACAGGACACGGCGCCGGAGCTTGCGGAAAAGGCGATTGCGGTGGCGAGTGTCATCGAGACCTATGCCGCGCGGGCCTGATCAGAATCGGCAAAGTTCTGATGCTGGCAGAGATAATTACCGTCACTGCTTTCGGAGAAAACACAGGCAACGATTTCTTTGAGCGCGCGACCAGATCAAGGGCGACCGGCGCGAGCAATTGACGCCGTTCAGGGGACTCATCGGGCGTTGCGGCATACTGGTTGCTCGGGGTCGCACGGGTTCGCATTTAGGTGGCAACTTGCAAAAAATCGCAACGTACGGTAGCTTAACGCATATTTTGAAGATACTTTTACCAGGGGTTCCCTGATGAAACATGTTTTGTATCTGGCCATTTTTCTTGGCTCAATAGCCGCTGGCAGTACGCCAGTTCTTGCCCAGTCCTATCCGATCGGTGCCTGTATCTTGCCGACTGACCAATGGTGCCTGCCTCAGGATACCGGATGGCCCGGAGACCCTTGCTGGTGCCTGACCGACGACGGCTGGGTGGAGGGTGTCCAGAACTGAGCGGAGGTTTTCATGAATTTGACGGAAAAACCCGAGGTTCGCGATCTTTTGACAGCGGCGCGCGCGACCCGCACTTATTGCATGTTGACCGGGCGCGGAGGCGACAAATCTGACAAGCTCATTGATGCGCTTGCGCCGTTTGACGGCAATCCCAGTCAGGTCAAGGCCGCTCATCTTGTAGAGCTCCGCAAAGCGATGCGCGATAGCTGCCGCGATATCGATGACTACACGCTGACCCGGATCCTTGACGGCGACCCACCCGTCCGTATCAGCGGTGCTTCATCCCGGTATCGTCGCCCTAGTAACGAGGAAGAACCTGACACACATTGGACGGCCTGGCTGCCCAACCTGTATGGTCGGTTAAGGCGAAGTTGGCCGTGGTTTTGGCAACGCTGGGTCCTGCCGGGGATCGCGATTTTACTGTTCATCTTCGCGATGCATTACACCCACTGGACATTCACCGCCAATCAATTGCTGGCGCGCCTCGGAGACCACATCGCAACCGATATCCACGAAGAGGTGCGCGATCTTATTGTGGTTGCAAGAGCCATCGAATCCAATGGCGAACAAACCTCAAACCCCGGCTCAAACGCGCCCGCGCAGAAACTGTTCAACGAGACAATGAGCCGGCTCAAGGCCTATCATTATCAGGAGAATTCGCTGCGCAAGGAAAGCGCCGGGGCGCTGCAGCGTTTCGATATACTGATCTCAACGCGCGAAGTGTTCACCGGGCTTCCCGCCAAGCTATTTCTGTCCGGCTCTTCTGGCGCGCAGAACCGGACCAGACAACCCACAACCGGCACTGAAGCGATCAACGCGAAACAGATCGAGGTCAACCCTGTCGATTTCGAGGCTGCATCACAATCAGAGGTTTCGACGGATGAAGTCGTGGAAACCACCATTAAGGTCGAACGTGCTACAGAAGAGGTCACCGCATATGCGGAGACTGTCAACGTCAATGCATCATCTGACCCGAGCCAGGTCAGTATCGCCCCATTGGCCGAAACCGAGAAGCGGCGGCCGCTGGTCGAGATTGCGCTGGCGCAACATGACGGGTTCTTGAAAATCGTACGCCAGATATCGACAAAGACCGGTCGCAATCCGCTATCGAACCCTGGCGATCACATCGTTTCCAGTCTCGAATTGCTGCAAGCAGCTGAAAAACTGAAATCCAAGATATCGCAGGCAAATCGCTTTGCCTTGCCGATGATCTATGGCTCGCTCGGGGCAGCGCTGTTCTGTCTGGTGCGTGTGCTGACACCTGCGCTGTCCGATCTGGGCCCGGCCCGCGCTTTCCTGCGCATCCTGTTCGGGGCCTTTGCGGCGATGACCCTTTCGATGCTGTTTATCCCGGCAAACGTGTTCTCCATCAACGAGCAGAGCAATCCAACCTTGATCTTTCTGGCCTGCTTCCTGTTCGGGTATTCGTTTGATGCGGTCCTGTCTGCCCTGCACAGAATGGAGGCCTTCCTGCAGGGCCGCCTGCAACCACAGGACCCACCGCGCGTACCGTGATCGGCGCAATGGCAGGGTTACCGCCGATAGCACCAGTTGAAAGCGGCGGCGGCGGAAATTGACCGCCGCTGCCCCTTGCCCTTGTCTGCATTATGTTGCACGACAGGCGGGTTCGGACCCCGGAGCGGGGCAGAGGATAAGGACCACGGGCATGGCTGACGGCGCAATCGACATCAACGCAAGACCAACCGAAGAAATCTCGGTCCGTGAGGTGTTCGGCATCGACACGCCGATGGTTGTGAAAGGCTTTGCCGAACGCAGCGACCGGGTGCCGGTGATCGACCCCACCTACAAGTTCGACCCCGACACCACGCTGGCGATCCTCGCGGGCTTTGCCCATAACCGCCGGGTGATGATCCAGGGTTATCACGGCACCGGTAAATCGACCCATATCGAACAGGTTGCCGCGCGTCTGAACTGGCCTGCTGTGCGGGTCAACCTCGACAGCCATATCAGCCGGATCGACCTGATCGGCAAGGACGCCATCAAGCTGCGCGACGGCAAGCAGGTGACCGAGTTCCACGAGGGCATCCTGCCTTGGGCACTGCGCAACCCCGTCGCCATCGTGTTCGACGAATATGATGCCGGCCGCGCAGATGTGATGTTCGTCATTCAGCGGGTGCTGGAACATGACGGCAAGCTGACCCTGCTGGACCAGAACGAGATCATTACGCCGCACCCCAATTTCCGCCTGTTTGCGACTGCGAATACCGTCGGTCTGGGAGACACCACGGGGCTCTATCACGGCACCCAACAGATCAACCAGGCGCAGATGGACCGCTGGTCGCTGGTGGCAACGCTGAACTATCTCAGCCATGACGCCGAAACGATGATCGTCCTGTCGAAAGCGCCGCATTACAACACCGAGAAGGGCCGCAAGATCGTTAGCCAGATGGTGACAGTGGCGGACCTGACCCGGACTGCCTTCATGAATGGTGACCTGTCAACGGTGATGAGCCCCCGGACCGTGATCAACTGGGCCCAAAATGCCGAGATATTCCGAGATGTCGGCTATGCGTTCCGGCTGTCCTTCCTGAACAAATGCGACGAGTTGGAGCGTCAGACCGTAGCCGAGTTCTACCAGCGCTGCTTTGACGAGGAACTGCCTGAAAGTGCGGCGAGTGCGAGTTTGGGGTGATACTGTCGAGTAGTGTATGGACAACGGCTGACTGAGCGCTGTTTGTCGGTCGTTTTCAGCTACACTGGCTCTCTTTTTGCTGGCATGGGATGCTTGGTCAAATTTCATCCATCCCAAACCCTCGATCAAAACGCGTACGAAGTTTGCGTTTGCTGATCCAGGTTTCAAAGGTGCCACAATTCTGCGCGACAAGTCGAATGCACTCGGGATCCGTTCAGCTTCTGCTGGTCTCGTATCGCACTGGCGGCCGTTGGGTGACCGCAATGAAGACGCACACATCCGGACTGGTTAACCGAAGAATGTGGAGTTCTGCTAAAGGTCTGCTCTCAACGCGCACCCGAGGAGGCACGTAGGTGTTTCCCCACGAGAACAAGACATCCAGGGCATTTCGACAATTAACCTGACCCGAACGGCTTGGTGCGTTAGGTGTCATCCCCGATGATTACCATCTCGATCATCACCTCACCGGTAGCGAAGTTCTTTTTTACTGAAACGTCAGCACGGCTGGTCGTCGGTATCAGCCAGATCAAAGATTCCGCCTGTCAGCCACGCAGGCCAGTCGCGCTCGAAAAAGGACTTGGCATCCTCGTCGAACGACCGGATCGCGCGGGTGGTTATGACCAGTTCATCACCATCCAACCGCACAAGAATTTGAGAGCCTTTATCCTCGTCGCGTTCGGGGCGGAAACGAACCTCTGGCAGGAACCCCGTCCGCGCCTCTGGCAAGGATGTCCCTTCAGGATCGCAAATGGCGCGGGCACCGCGGCTGCCGCCGCCGGCAGAGATATAGAAATCCAACGCCGCAAGCACTGCTTCCGAGGCCAGCGCCATTTGCTGCCATTGCAAGACGCGGCCCGCTTCACTATTGCGCGCGAGCGATATGCCGTCTTGGCGGATCGCCGCATTAAGCCGCTGGGCCTCTACATACGCCTGCCCCACGTCCTTGGCCGTACACAGGATTCCAGCATGGTCGCTCATCCGAGTTTGCACCTCTGCGCGGATATCCTTGATAGTTTGTTGGCTTTGAACGTTCAGCGCGGCGCTGATTTCGCGAACTGCTGACAGCGATTGTGCGGCAGTATCTGTGGTTGATGGCGCATTTGCGCGACCACTGGCCGCGACATGTTCGGCGACGCGTGTGCCAAAAACCTGACCTGCATTCAACGCAGACCCTCCCGGGCGGGTTGCGCCATGGGTGCCTGCTGCTTCACCGACCGCATAGATCCCGGCGATATTCGAGCGACCCCAAGTGTCGATCGCGATGCCACCATTCATGTGCTGATTGTTCACTGCAAACTCAAGCGGATCTGAAGTGATATCAACCTTGTAGCGTTTGTAGATTTCAATCGCGAGCGGGTTCATGTGGCGCAATCGGTCGATAGGCAGGTCGTGGTCTGCACCGGCTGTCTTCAGATAATCCGCCACGTCGTCATCCAAGCGATCCAGACTAAACGGCTTATCCTCGGGAACAGGCAAAAGGTTGCGGTCAAAATCCAGATAGACCCGCCGCCCCTTTTGGCTTTCGCGGAAAATCGCCAGATCCATCAGACTGGATTGGTATTCCAGCATGCGGCTCGCGTGGAAGGGCCATTGATATCCCTTGCGGAAGACATTCGATGCCATCTCCTGCGTGGTGCGATAATAGTCCGCGAGGAAATGGTGCTCATTGCCATCTGAGTCGAGCGAATAAATATGCGGGATCACCTGCACATAGGTGCCCGAAAGATTCCAAGGGAACCCCTCGCGCCGTGTGCCGATGCCAAACTGGCTTTCGGTGATGTTGACCAGTTCAAGACCTGTTTCAAGCGCAAGCCCCAAGGTACCGAAACAACCGTTCGGAAAAACACTGTCGCGATAAAGCTCGCCGGGGCCGCCGGCGGCAAATACGAGTGCGGCGCACTGGTACAACGCCAAACCGTAAGGGTTCGCCTTGGTGCTCGTCTTGGGCCGGATCGTTAGCACCCCGACAACGCGAGCCTGATCGCCCTGCCCCTCGGTCAGCACTTTGACTGCGGTCGTGTGGTTATAGAATGGGATGTCCAGACGCAGTGCTTCCTCGGCCAGAACTTTGACCATCAGACGCGAGGTGCGCGGCCCGCAGGACGTGGCTCGCCCGACCTCGTCATGGTCCGTCTGATAACGCAGCGTGCCTCCCAGTTCGTCTTGCGGCAGCGGCAGGCCCAGATATTGCAAGGTTGCCATAGCCCGGATGGAACCGACGGCTTCGATATAGGCGGTGTCTTCGTCCATGGCCCCGCCCGCCCGGATCGAGGCTGCCATGGCCTGGAAGTTGTCACCTCGATCCTTGGTATTGGCCGTGTGTAACGTCTGCTTGTCCGACCCCGAACACGCTGAAGTGCCGCCCCAGGCGCTTTGGCTGATGATGGCGACATCAACGCCGCGACGCTTCATCTCTACGGCAGCGCGCAAACCGGCGGCCCCGCTACCGATGACCAGACTCCCACAGCGGAACACCGGGATGTCAAAGCCTGCGACCTCTTGATGATCCACAGCGGCGGGCTCACTCGGTAGACGCGGCATGGTCACATCGGTCAACGCGTCAAGAATATGTTGGGGAACTGACAGACTCATCGGTCAATCTTCTTTGCGACTGAACTACGGGTCATGTGATCTCGACCCAGGCTCTCTGACGGGAAGAGTCCATACAGGCATCCACGATTTGGCAAATGTGATGGCCTGTCTCAAATGTCGGCCACATCGGCTGGTTCGAGACGATTGATTTCACCACCTCGGCCACCTCGATGATCTTGCTTTCATTGTAGCCAAGCGAAAAATTCGGAAGCGGAAGAAACGCGCGATAGGTCTCGTGTTCGGGGCCCACGTCTATCTCACGGTATCCGCGCCGGCCAACTTCGTCATCGTTGGAATAGAAGCGCAGCCTGTTTACCTCGTCATAGGTGTAAGCCAGACTGCCCTTGGTGCCGTAGACCTCATAGGTCTGCATGAATTTGCGCCCGGTGGCGACCCGGCTGAAATCAATTAGACCGCGTGCGCCATTAGCAAAGTGGCACAGGATGTTGGACCCGTCGGGATTGGTCACATCGGACCATTGCTCGTCACCTGTCAGCGCCGTTTCTCCGCCGTAGCCGACACCATCCACCACCGGGCGCTTTTCGGTAACGATGAAGTTGTCTGCGATCAGTGAACTCACTTTGCCGACTAAGAACTCCATGAAGCTGAACACATGGCTGCCGGTGTCACCGATAATGCCTGTGGGCGCGAGATCGCCATTGGCGCGCCACATATACGGGGCCAGCGGGTCGCCATACATGTCCACATGTTGGCAGCCCTTGAACAGTTTGATCTCACCTATTTCGCCAGCATCAATGATCTCCTTTGCGAGGTCATGGACCGGATTGCGCGGGAAGGCATGACCGACGCGGGTGATCAGCCCCTTTTCATGGGCGATATCAGCCAATTCTCGCGCCTGCGCAGCAGTGTCCGCCAAGGGCTTCTCGCAAAAGACATGTTTTCCAGCGAGTAACGCCGCTTTCGCCACTTCGTAATGCAGATTGTCCGGCAAGCAGATGTCGATCAGATCCACGTCAGGGTCGGCTACGGCGTCCTGCCACGTAGGCAGGAGTTTCGCGCCGGGGGCACGGAAGGACAGTTCCTGTGCAGCCTGCGGATTGGCGGAGACTAGTGCAACTACCCGAGCGGTTCCGCCACCGTCACCAAAGAAATGGGGAAAAGTCTGGTAGGCCATCGTGTGCACCCTGCCCATCCAGCCAGATGCGCCCAAAACTGCAACCCTTACTTCTGTCATAGTCCGTCTCCTATCATCCGCGCCCGCTTGGAACGTTCCATTTTTTGTGGCCACAAAAACCTACTATCTGTCCCAGCTTCCATATCCAAAGACTCAGGCGCCGCTCGACGCCCGCCTCATAAGTGCAACCGGGCTGCGCTCGGTCACATTTGGGACTTTGCCGTCTTTGACCCAAGCCAAAATCTGCTCCGCCGTTGATTTCGCAAAGTCGGGAATATTGCAGCTGACAGAGGTCAGAGGTGGGTGGCAGTCTTGGCAGTCTTCGATGTCGTCAAAGCCCACAACACGCAGGTCCGTGCCAATCTTGACGCCAAGTTCCGAACCGGCTGACAACACGCCCAAGGCAACAAGATCGTTAAAGCAAATCACCCCATCCACCTCCGGATATTCCGACCGCAGCTTGGCTGTCGTGGCCTTGCCAAACGCGCGTGTCGCTTGCCCGGTCAGGATAATGGGTTCCATCCCAGTTTCTGCCAGCACGCATAGATATCCGCTCATGCGTTCCTCGGTCACGGCGCGGCCCTCAAGCCCGCCCAGAAACGCGATCCGCTTGCATCCCATCTCCAGAAGGTGCTCGGCTGCGAGTCGCCCGCCCCGATCATAATCGGGTGCGACAAATGGAAATTGGGGATCACCCGATTTCAAGGAGCGGAACACTTGCAGCGTCGGCGTATTGGAGGCGCTCAATACCGCAAGCGCCTCCTGCTCGCCGCCATAGCTGGGCGATATAATGAAGCCGGATACACCATGTTCCACCAGCGATGATATCATGCGCGATTGCAGCTCCGGATCTTCGTCGGAATTAGCTAACACAGTCGCAAAGCCATTGCGGGCAAGCTCCATTTGAAAGAGCGTTGCAAATTCGGTGAAGAACGGATTTCGCAGATCATTGATGACCAACCCGATCAAGCCAGAGGACGACGACCGCAACGTCGCCGCGGAGCGGTTATAGACATAGCCTATCTCGGCCATAGCCTCGCGAACGGAGATGCGGGTGGCCTCCTTCACGGCAGGTGACCCTTGCAACACAAGGCTGACGGTCGATTTTGACACACCTGCCTGTTTCGCAACATCCAGGATTGTGGGTCGATCTTTCATTTCGCCACCATGTCCTCTTATTACGTTCGGCTCTGGTAGGCAGGGTTGCCTCTAGACGTCCAGATCAAGCACCAGAATTCCGTCTATCCCGCCGATGGCATTGGCTACAAGCTGGCCACCCAAGGCTTGGTGTTCTTCGTTCTCGGCGTAACCTTTTAACGCGTCCCAGCTGTCAAAATCGATGACGAAGCCATGCATATAACCGCGCTCAATCTGTTCCGGGCTTTCCGAGCGCCCGCCAACAAAACTCTGCGCACCGGGCAACTTGTCAGCCAGTGCCGACAACCCCGCATAGATGGAGGCGATCTTGTCTTCGGGCGTCTCGGAATTGAATTTAGTCAGGACGATATGGCGGATCATAGTGTCATTCCTTGATCTTGTTTGATCATGTCGGCCGCTTTTTCGCCAATCATGATCGACGGTGCATTGGTGTTCGATGAATTTACCTTCGGCATGATCGAGGCGTCAGCGACCCGAAGGCCGTTGATACCCCTGAACCGCAAACGTGGATCGAGCACCGCGTCGGCATCGCTGCCCATTCGGCAGGTGCCGGCGCAATGGTGCGAAGTCTTGGAGTGAACGCAGATGAAGTTGAAATAGTCTTCATCCGTGCGCACGTCCGGCCCGGGCAAGCGTTCCGCCAAAACGTAGGGTTTCAACGCGTCTTGGCTCAGGATGTTTTGCACCAGTTTCAAACCTCTGATCGACATCTGTCTGTCGTAGGGGTCGGACAGGTAGTTGGGGTCGATCAGCGGCATATCCGCAGGGTTATCGCTTTGCAGGCGCACAGACCCTCGTGAGCGTGGGCGCAAATGACACGCGTTCAGCGTCACCCCGCCATTTGGCATGGCCTCTACGCCAGCTTCGATCCCAGTTCCAAGACCCAGATGCAATTGAATATCAGGGGAGCGTGCGTTTTCATCCGCGTACCAAAACCCGCCCGTCTCAAACAGGCTCGACGCTACGGGGCCTTTGCGCGTGAACAGATATTGCAGTCCGGCAATGGCTGATAAATGCAGTTTGGCAAAGCGGTCATAAGTGTGCGGACCAGTGACTTCGCAAATTGCATAGAGGTCGAGGTGGTCCTGCAGGTTGGCCCCCACTCCCGCATGGTCAAATTCCACCTTGATGCCAAGCGCCTTCAACTCATCCGCGGGGCCTATGCCAGACAGGAGCAGCAGCCGCGGTGACCCAATGGCGCCCGATGACAAAATCACCTCGCGATCAGCGGTTATCTTGGTGCCATCAGCCATTTCGACCCCAGTGGCCCGGCCATTTTCGACCGTGACCCGACGCACTTGTGCCTGCATATGTATGGTCAGGTTCGCGCGCGATCTGGCAGGGGACAGAAACGCCATTGCCGCCGAAGATCTGCGCGCATTGCGTTGGGTTAGTTGGTAATACCCCGCGCCGTCCTGTTTGGCACCGTTTACGTCTTTCGTCTCAGGTATGCCGACCTGCCCTGCCGCGGCGATAAACGCGTCACAGATAGGCAACGGCGCAGCGGGCTGCGACACGCCCATCGGCCCGCCTTTGCCGTGAAATTCGCCATCGTAGGTGTCGTTATCCTCAGACTTTTTGAAGTAGGGCAGAACGTCCGCGTAGCTCCAGCCGTTACAGCCCATTTGCCGCCACTCGTCGTAGTCCTGCGCTGCCCCTCGCGTATAGATTTGCGCATTAATCGCAGACCCGCCACCAATCACTTTGGCTTGTGTATAATTGAAAACCTTGTCCTGCATCGCGCGTTGCGGCGTGGTCGACCAGCCCCATGACCCAATCCCCTTGGTCATTTTCGCAAAACCTGCAGGAAAGTGGAAAAACGGATGTCGGTCACTGCCACCCGCCTCAAGCAGCAACACGCGCGCATCGGGATTTTCAGACAACCGGGCGGCGATCACCGATCCAGCTGAACCGCCCCCAATCACTATGAAATCGTATCCTTTGTCAGTCACGGAGCAAGCTCCGTTTCCAATATGTGCCGCCCTGCCCGAAGCGCGAGCGCCGCGATGGTAAGTGCCGGGTTTACAGCTGCCGATGTGGGCAAAACGGACGCATCGACAATGAACAGGTTCTTGTGGTCGTGGCTTCGGCAGAACGTATCAACGACGCTTGCCTTTGGGTCGGCCCCCATCCGCGCCGTGCCGCATTGATGCGACGGGGTCCGCCGGTCGAAGGGTTGCGAGAGGACGATCGGAAATCCCGCGCGGCGCAGCACCTTTTTGAGCTGCGCCACAAGGTGCTGATGCGCCACCCAATTGGAGCGTTTCCAATCAAGCTTGATCTGCCCGTCCATCAGCGTGACCCGGCTATCGGGGTTCGGCAGGTCTTCAGACATTGCGTAAAAATCAAATCCGCGCGCAGCGACCCAACCCGCCACCCATACAGGCAACTTCGAATTGGCCGCGAGGATAGGCGCGGTGATCTTGCCTAGCATCTGAACATTCCCCAATGGCGGCTGACCATCGGAGCCCAGGTAATAATCGTTGAACATCAGCGTCTTTTGATAGACGGCGCGGTTACGGCGGAAAGGGTGCAAAGCCAGAACCGCCGAGCAATTGTGGTTCATGAAATTTCGTCCGACCTGATCTGAACCGTTCGCCAACCCCGCGGGCCAGTTGTCATTTGCTGATGCCAGCAACAGTGCCGCCGTTTGCACCGCCCCCGTAGCGACCACAATGATTGGGGCCGTCATGGTCTCCGACTTACCCTCTGTCTGCATGACAACGCTGTCGATGCGGTCCCCAGCCCCGGTCGTAAGCGCGGTGACGCGACAGCCTGTGCGAAGCTCTACATTGGGATGCGCCAATGCCAGTTTTAGACCGCAGGTTTCGGCGTCCATTTTGCCGCCGCAGGTGTTGGGGTAGGCATCCCAAGTCGTCTGTCCCCCCGCCAGCCAATCTGCGAGGTTCACACCCAATGGGATGGAAGACGGGTGCAGGCCAGCGGCTTTCAGTCGCTCGCGGAGGTCCGCGATGTCTTGCTCGTCGGGGACGGCTCCGTATGGATAACTGCCGGAATGCGCAGGCTCCGACGGGTCCTCGCCCAACTCACCACGGACCGCGTATAGCTGCTCCGCTGCCTGATAGTCCGGTTCAAGATCCGCGTAGGCTATGGGCCAACCCGGCGTCGTGCCACCGTCATGCTGGGTCGGCTCAAAATCAGCTTCGCGGTACCGGATCAAGGCTGCACCATAAAACTTCGAGTTGCCGCCGACGTTATAGTAATTGCCCGGGCTGAATGCGGTATCCGTCCCATCAAGCCACGTCTCATCAGAGCGAAACACGCCATCCCCAAAAATCGCGGCGGCATCCCGGTCATGTTGGGATGGGCGCAATTGTTCTCCTCGTTCAAGGATGAGGATCCGGCGTCCAGAGGGGGCAAGTGCTGCCGCCAGCGTCGCCCCTCCCATGCCAGATCCAATAATGATGACGTCTGGGTACATCAGGGTGCAATCCGGGTCTCGGTCTTGGGGTCGAAGGCCACGGCCTTTTCCATGTTCACCGCAAAGGTGAAGTCCGCGCCCGGGTTCACTTCGGCGTCAGAGCGCATGCGCGCAATCACGTCCTTGCCGCCAAGGGTCATCGTCACGAATGTATCAGACCCAGCTGGTTCAGTGACCACGATCCGGTTGGTCATTTGCGCGATGTTGGCGGATTTGCGATCTGCCGCGTCCTCATCCGTGATCGTCTCAGGTCGGATGCCAAGCAGGATGTCCTTGCCTTCCCACCCAGCCATATTGTCTTGGCTAAAGGGCAGTGCGCATGACGTGCCGTCGTGAACTGCAACCTGCGCCACTGGTCGGCCGTTTTCCATGGCGACATTGGCAGGGACCACGTTCATTGCGGGCGAACCCATGAAGGTCGCCACGAAGATATTGGCGGGTGTGTCATAAATCTCCTGCGGCGTGCCCAATTGCTGGACATAGCCGCCGTTCATGACCGCAATGCGGGTGGACAGGGTCATGGCCTCGATCTGGTCATGGGTCACATAGACGATGGTGGTGCCGAGCTTCTGGTGCAGCTTTTTGATCTCGGTGCGCATGTCAACGCGCAGTTTGGCATCAAGGTTCGAAAGCGGCTCATCAAACAAAAAGACATCGGGATTGCGAACCAGCGCACGCCCCATCGCAACCCTCTGACGCTGCCCGCCGGATAAGGCCCCGGGCTTGCGATCCAGCAAAGGCTCGATCTGGAGCAGCTGAGCAACTTCTGTCATCGCTTTTTCGCGTTCGGGCTTGGGGATGCCGTGCATCTCCAGACCAAAGGTAATGTTCTGGCCCACGGTCATATTGGGGTAGAGCGCGTAGGACTGGAACACCATCGCGATGTTGCGCTTGGACGGGTGGACCCCATTCATGACACCGTCTTTGATCCGGATCTCGCCACTGGTGATTTCTTCCAGTCCCGCGATCATATTCAAAAGCGTGGACTTGCCGCAGCCGGACGGGCCAACAAGGACAAGAAATTCGCCCTCCTCGACGGAAATGTCGACCTTATGCAGCACCTCGACAGTTCCATAGGACTTGGTTGTGTTGTCGATATCGAGAAAACCCATGGGTCTCATCCTTTGACTGATCCCGCCATCAGGCCACGCACAAAATAGCGGCCCGCAACGATGTAGACGAGAAGTGTTGGAAGTGCGGCAAGGATCGCGCCGGCGAAGTGAACATTGTACTCCTTCACGCCATGGCTGGCCTGCACCAGATTGTTCAATGCCACGGTCATCGGCTGACTGTCGGCCCCCGCGAACGAGGCCCCAAACAAGAAGTCATTCCAGATATTGGTGAACTGCCAGATGATCGAAACGACCGCGATCGGCCCGGAGGACGGCAGCAGGATACGCCAAAAGATCTGGAAGAACCCGGCGCCGTCTATCTGGGCCGCGCGGATCAGCTCGGTCGGGAAAACGGCGTAATAATTGCGAAAATATAGCGTTGTGAAGCCCACGCCGTAGACCACATGAACCAGCACCAAACCCCAGGTGGTCCCAGCAAGCCCCATCAACCCAAGCATCTTTGCCATGGGAATCAGCACAATCTGGAAGGGGATAAAGCAGGCAAATAGGATCAGCGCGAACACGATAGTGTCGTATTTGAACCGCCACTTGGTCAGCACATAACCATTTAGCGCGCCCAGTACGGTAGAGACGGCCACCGCCGGCACCACCATCTTGATCGAGTTCCAGAAATAGGGAGACAGGCCCGTGGGCTCGACCCCGATCTGGGCGGAGGACCACGCCTTGGCCCAAGGCTCCAGTGTGAAGACCTGCGGCAGGTTCATCATGCCCCCGCCCGTGATCTCGTCGAGCGGTTTGACCGAGTTCACGACCATCACATAAAGCGGCAGCATGTAGAACAGGGCAAATAACAGCAGCACGAGGTAGATCAGCATGCGCATGACGCGACCGGTGCGGATGGCAGTATCTTGAGTTGCGACTGACATCACTTCTTCTCCCGCAGTTCGGCGTAAAGATAAGGGATCATGATCGCAGCAATGGTCATCAGCATGATTGTGGCCGAGGCCGCGCCGATGCCCATTTGGTTGCGCGAGAATGTGTAGGAATACATGAAGGTCGCAGGCAGCTCGGTGGCCCGTCCCGGCCCCCCGCCCGTCAGGGCGATGACCAGATCGAAAGTCTTGATCGCCAGATGGCTCAGGATCACAAAGGCTGACAGGAACGCCGGGCGCAGTTGTGGGATGATGATGCGGCGATAGAGGTTCCAGTTCGACGCGCCATCCATCTGGGCCGCCTTCAGGATTTCGTTGTCGATGCCGCGCAAGCCCGCCAGAAACATCGCCATGACAAACCCGCTGGTTTGCCAAACGGCGGCCAGGACGACGGTGTAAATCGCAAAGTCGCGATCCTTGATCCAGTCAAACTCAAAACTGGTCCAGCCCCAGCTTTGCATGACGTTCTCAAGCCCAATCCCGGGATCAAGGAACCACTTCCATGCGGTGCCCGTCACGATAAAGCTCAAGGCCATCGGGTAAAGGTAGATCATGCGGATCATGCCTTCGCCGCGGATCTTCTGGTCAAGAAAGATCGCAAGGCCAAGGCCGAGCATTGTGCAAATCCCAATATAAAGGGCTGCAAATATACCCATGTTCTTGAGCGAGATTTCCCAATGGCTCAGACGCCAAAGCTTGGAATAGTTCTCCCATCCAACCCAACCAAATGACGGCAGCAATCGGCTGTCGGTAAACGACAAATAAACCGAGAAGAGGATAAAGCCGTAGACAAACACCAGCACCAGGGCCAGCGATGGCGAGAGAACCAGTTTCGGCAGCCATGTCTGAAGCCGGGTTTTGAAATCTGCGGCGGCGGTCAAAGCCATCACGCACCCTCCTTGGGCTGATCTGACGGGGCAAATTAGAGGTGGGGGAGCGGCAAAATCTGCCGCTTCCCGAAAGGTTTACTTAGCGATTTCAACCGCATCGACGAGTTCAACTACAGCTGTTTCGCTGTCATATTCGCCGTTGAAATGGGCTGTCACCACGTCGTAGATTGCGTTCTTGACCGACGCCGGGTTTGCGTGGCCATGTGCCATGGATCCAAACAGGTTGCCGGAAGATGCAGCCGCCGCAAGATCTGCCATGCCTTTCTTGCCGCAGGCATCAAACGCCTCGTCCGAGACATCTGTACGCGCCGGAACCGAGCCCTTGACGACGTTGAACGCGGACTGGAACGAAGGTGACAGGATCGCGGTCGCCAGCGCTGCCTGTTCAGACGACACGTCGCCACCTTGGTCAAACATCATGAACTGGTCGGCGTTAAATGTGACTTGAGCAGATGTGCCAGGGAAGCGGAAACACAAGAAATCCTCGCCAGGCACTTTGCCCGCGTTTATGAACTCACCTTTTGCCCAGTCACCCATCATCTGGAAGCCGGCCTCGCCGTTGATGACCATGGCTGTTGCCAGGTTCCAATCGCGGCCTGAAAAGTTGTCGTCCACGTTGGCGCGGATTGTGGCCATGCGTTCGAATGCTTCTTTCATGCCCTCGCCGCCCAAGACTTCAGCGTCAAGATCAATGAAGGCTGCCTTGTAACCGTCTGGCCCAAGAACCGACATTGCGACGCTATCAAACACGGTGGCTTCCTGCCAGGCTTGGCCGCCATGTGCGATGGGCGTGATGCCAGCGGCAGACAGCTTGTCCATCGCCGCGACGAAGTCTTCCCAGGTCTCTGGCGCGGCAATTCCGTTGGCATCCAGAACCGCTTTGTTGGCCCAGACCCAGTTGGTGGAATGCACGTTCACTGGGGCCGAAACCCACTCGCCGTTCACTTTGGCAAACCGCTGCAAGGCCGCCGGAATGACGTCATCCCAACCTTCCGCCGCGGCAACGTCGTTCAGGTTGGCCAAAGCGCCCTGATCGGCCCAGTCGATGATGTCAAAGCCTAGGCCCTGAACGGCAGTCGGTGCGTTGCCTGCGGTAACGCGAGCGCGCAGAACCGTCATGGCCTGCTCACCGCCACCGCCGGCGACGGGCATGTCGGTCCAGCCGATACCCTGACCTTCAAGGTCGTCTTTCAGAACGTTCAGCGCGGCGGCTTCTCCACCCGATGTCCACCAGTGCAGTACTTCCACACCTCCGTCACCTTCAGCTACGGCAGAGCCCGCCGTCACTGTCAGCGCAAGTGCAATCGCCGTCTTCATTTTAAGTAATGAACGCATGGTATCCTCCCAGTTTGCGTGTCGCGTTTCGACGCTTTCTTTAAGCGTCGCTTTGTACCCAAGGTGCCCGGTTGCGCCCGACGCGCATTACCAATGATTTCACCTCAAGAAATTCTTCAAATCCATATCGGCCGATCTCGCGGCCCTGCCCCGATTGTTTGACCCCGCCAAAGGCAAGCTCTGGGTAGCCATCCATCCATGTGTTGGTCCAAACGGTCCCGGCCTCCGCGCGACGCGCAAATTCAATGCAAGTGTGGACATTCTCGCTCCAAATGCCTGCCGACAACCCGTAGTCACTGTCATTGACCAGCGCGATCGCCTCATCAAGCGTGCGGTAGGTCAGGACAACCAGTACCGGTCCAAATACCTCTTCACGAGCAATGGCCATGTTCGGGCTTACATTGCTGACGACCGTTGGCTGGTAGAATTGCTCGCCTAAACCTAAGACGGGAAGTGCCTTTCCGCCAAGCTCAAGCTTTGCGCCGTCAGCGATCGCGTCTTGGACATAACCGTCGATCTTGACGTTATGTTCTGCGGTGACAATCGCGCCGACCTGTGTGTCCGGGTCCAGTGGGTCGCCGAATTTGACCATGCGGGACAAGGCGACAACACGGGCCACAAACTCTTCAGCAATATCCTCCTGCACAATGATCCGGCTGGATGAATTGCAGCACTGGCCGACGTTGAAATAGACTCCGAAGGTGACCGCATCGGCCGCACTTTCCAGATCGGCGTCCGGGCAGATGACTTGCGGGTTCTTGCCGCCCAACTCCAACGCAACTTTCTTAAGCGTGCCTGATGAGGCCTGCGTGATCAGCTTGCCGACGGCGGTCGATCCGGTGAAGGTCACCATGTTGATGTCTTTATGGGTCGACAAAAGGCTGCCCACCGGCTGGCCATAGCCTAGAACGATGTTGCAAGCCCCCGCAGGCAACCCGGCCTCGATCAAAAGCTCGCCCATCATGACGGTCGATGACGGTGTCATCTCGGATGGTTTGACAACGGCCGTGCACCCAGCGGCAAGTGCGAAAGGCAGCTTTTGCGACAGAATCCAGAATGGAAAATTCCAAGGCGTGATGATAGACACAACGCCGATCGGGTCCTTAAGCACAACGCCCAGCATATCCTCGCCAAGCGTGTTGTGACTGTCCCCGTGAACGCTGCGCGCCAGCGAGGCCGCGTAGCGCCAAAGGTCCGCCGCACCACCGGCTTCACCACGCGATTGCGAAATCGGCTTGCCGCTTTCCAGCGTTTCCTGAACCGCGATACGATCCACATTCGCCTCGATCAGGTCGGCAACTCGCAGCAGGACAGTGGCACGTTCCTTGCCCGAGATACGGCTCCAGACCCCCGCGTCGAATGTGTCTTTGGCGGCGCGGATCGCGCGTTCCGTTTCAACCTCGCCGCCTTTCGCGGAGACGCTAACCACGGTGCCGTGGGAGGGCGACACGCGCTCAAACGTCTCCGCGCCCTCGACCCATTCCCCAGCAATCATGTGCCGCCCCTTGAAGGGAGCTGGAAGGTCGAACTCGATGGCGTCGTTGATGGTAAGGTCTTTCATGGGGCTAAGTTCCGTTGAATTTCGGGGATCGCTTTTCGAGGAAGGCGTGTACGCCTTCACCTCGGTCATCGCTTGCGGCAGCAGCGGCGCTGCCCAAGGTTTCAATGGCTGCGGCGCGGTCTTCACCGACAGCGCCATGGATCATCGCTTTGGCCAGCTCGTTGGCACGCGGGGACACATCGACAAGCGATGCGGCGACGTCATGTGCAGCGGCAAGGGCGTCCTCGGCGAGCTCCGCTGCAAAGCCCAAAGTCGATGCGCGCTCGGCCGAGATACGACGGCCAAACAGCGCCATTTCTTTTACGACAGGCTCAGACATCAGGCGCGCCAAACGCTGGGTTCCAGACCAGCCCGGCACAATGCCGACCTTCGCCTCTGGCAGGGCCAGCAGCGCACGTGCGGTCATCACCCGAATGTCGCAGCAGGCTGCAAGCTCAAGTCCACCGCCAAAGGCGTGGCCGTTCAGGGCCCCGATTGTCGGCTTGGATAGCCGTGCCAGCCGGTCAAACACCCGGTGGCCATCGCGCACCCAATTGCGGGCGAATTCGGCTGGGGCAAGCGGCCCCCATTCGACAATGTCGGCACCACAACAAAAGGCCTTGGCACCTGCCCCAGTCACGATCACAGCGCGCACATCTGTCGCGCGGTCGAGCTCGATCAAATGCGTCTCAAGCTGGTGCAGCATGTCTGTCGTCAACGCATTCAGCTTCGCCTCATTGCTGAGCGTCAGGACAGCCACTCCGCCCTCATAAGTGCAGGTGACCGCGCTCACAGGGCCAACCCCATCGCAGCTTTGGACAGAAGCGATTTTGGCATGATAGTCGCGTTTTCCGCCACTTGCACCCGGCCTTGCGAGGGACCGACGATGTGCTTTTGCGGGTCAATGCCCGGCATGATCTCGGTCGCGAGCAATCCGTTGTCCGTCAGGTGGATCACGCAACGCTCTGTCACGTAGATGACGTTTTGCCCCTGCTCCCGCGCACGACGGCCGGAGAAGGTGACATGCTCCACCTCATCCACCATCTTGGTGAATTTGCCGCCGGCCTCAATGTCGATACCGTCCTCTGTGAGGTTGATCTTGGCACCTGCCTCAAACCAGCCGGAGAACACGATGTTCTTCGCCCGCGCTGTGATGTCGACGAACCCGCCGCACCCTGCGGTCAGGTAGGGCTTCTTGCCCAGTTTGGACACGTTTACATTGCCTTCGACATCGACCTCGAGGAACGACAGGAAGGACACGTCAAAGCCGCCCCCCTGAAAGTAGATAAATTGCTGTGGCGACGGTATGAAAGCATCCGCGTTGGAGGCGCAGCCAAAGGCAAATCCGGTTAATGGAACACCGCCCACGGCACCTTGTTCAATGGCCCATGTGATCGCTTCCGGATGGCCTTCTTCGAGCAAGATACGCGGGATCATGGCGCTGATGCCAAATCCCAGATTGGCAGTCATGCCTTGGCTCAGCTCTTGCGCAGCCCGGCGCGCAATGACCTTTTCGACCCCATGTTCGGCCAGCCCAAAACTGTCCCAAGGGCGCATGACCTGGCCAGAAATCGCCGGATCGAAAAGCGTCTCGGTTGTTTGTTTTTGATCGGGGTCCACCACGACGCAATCCACCAGATGGCCGGGAACGCGGACATCATGGGGCCGCAAGCTGCCCGCCGCGGTGACCCGTTTCACCTGGGCAATGACGATGCCGCCATTGTTGCGCACGCAGATCGCCTGCTCAAGGCCACCTAGATAGGCGCCCTCATGCTCGTAGGTCAGGTTGCCGCGCTCGTCCGCCGTTGTTGCCCGTATAATGGCGACATTTGGTACAACGTTGGGAAAGTGAAGCCATGTTTCGCCTGCAAATTCAATGCGGGACACGATGGGCGCCGAAGCCCCTGCCTCATTCATCGCGCAGCCTTGCTGGACGGGGTCCACGAACGTATCCAGACCAACTTTCGTCAGCACTCCTGGACGATGCGCAGCAGCTTCCCGGTGCATATCGAACATAATGCCTGACGGGACATTGTAGGCAGCAACACGGTCCTCAACGATCATCTTCCAGATCTCGGGCATCTTAACGCTGGACGGTCCTGAAGGGTAAGAGCCCGCCAGTACACGGAACAGCAATCCGTCTTTGGCAATATGGTCCATTCCTTTGACGCCGTAGACGTCGCCGGCTGCGATAGGATGCAACGACGTGATGTCGCGTGGGTGGCCTTCTTGTTCAAACCGGGCTCCAATCGCCTTGAGAACCGCGTCGGGGCATCCGAGTGTCGACGACGAGGACACAGACACAACGGCACCGTCCTGAATGCGGCTGACAGCTTCATCGACTGGAACGATCTTGCTCATTTGCGCCTCCCCAAGTGTCCCTCTCTACAAGCGCAAAGAATTGGAACGTTCCATATTTGGATACTGGAACGTTCCAAATACTACAAGAGGTAATTTAGTCGGAAGGTTTAGGGGCTATATTTCAGCGCCTTAAGACTTGCTAACTTCGTAAATCTCAATCGGAAGATCGTCTGGGTCGGCAAAGAACGTGAATCTTGCGCCTGTGTTCAGATCGATTCTGACAGGCTCCACCGAAACATTCTTGGACACCAGTTGGCGCACCGTCTCATCAAGATCGACAACCCGAAATGCGAGGTGCCTTAAACCGCAGGCCTCGGGACGGGACGGCCTGTCTGGGGTGTTCGGGAAGCTGAATATCTCTAGTTGACCGCCGCCTTGGATTTTCAGATCGAGCTTCCAAGACTGGCGTTCTTCCCGATATGTTTCGAGGATCACCGCGAGACCAAGAGTTTCAGTATAGAACTGCTTGGAAACTTGGTAGTCACTGACGATGATTGCGACATGGTGGAACTCAAAGATCATGGAGCAAACTATGATGTCATTGCTTTTCTTGCGTCCACCCCAAACTCTCACGAACCGGTGCACGTGCGTGTGGTCGTCTTGTTCAAGTTCCGGGTTCGAGGCTTTTTTACTGCGTTTGCAATATGACTGAATCGGACTTTGGGGCAGCGGCAGCAAAATGGTGCTTTGCCCGCTTTGCCGTCGCAGGGCTTGATTTGGACGAATGGTCGTTTTCAGACCAGCGCTCGCTAGGAAGCCTCTATCTGTCAAAAAGGGGCATCCGGGGCTTCGTTTGGATTTCGTTTTAGGGGGCTTCAATGACGTAGCTACCCGGTCGCCTGGTCTCAGATTTGTTCAACCTTGACCGTATCGCTCAGCACAAAGGCAAGGTGGTCGCGGATCTGAGCGACCGCTTTGGTCGGGTTCTCATAGCTCCAGACAGCGTTTTCGGTCACCGATGAACGGTTGACGATCGAGAAATAGCTGGCCTCGCCTTTGTCCGCGCAATGGGTCCGCTTGTCAGAGGTGTCAAGGAAAGCCATCGCGATATCCTCGCGCGGGAAATAGATCACCGGGGCCAGATCACCCTCGCTCAGTTCCAGCGCATTCACCGATTCACCCAAGATTGCACCGCCCGAGCGGACGGTCCACTTGCCGGGTGCTTTGCGGATCGTGATCGGTCCAGCCATATTCTCTTCCTTCTATCGAGTCTTGTTTTTCATCTTACATATGTCCCTAACGCGTCATGCGGGGCTGCTTGTCGCCTGACATAGCATGGTCGCGCGGGCCGAGTAGCATCTGGTTGCATACAACATGCCCCTTTTCTGCGCGAGCAGATGACACCTAACTTGTGACACGCAGATCTCATAGCGGGCGGGTTGCGGCATCCAACCACATGCGGGCGGCGCTGCCTAGTCTGGGACCGATCTTTGTCGCGACGTCGAGGTGATACGCGTCGAGCCAGGCGATTTCTTCAGCTGTCATCATCGCGGGCAGTATCAGCCGCCGGTCGATGGGCACATAGGTCAACGTGCGCCAGCACAACATCGCGCGGTCCGCGTCACCGCCGGACAGTTGCGGGGCCTTTTCCACAACCACCAGGTTCTCGATGCGAATGCCGAAAGCGCCCTCGCGGTAGTAACCCGGCTCGTTGGATAGGATCATACCCGGTTCGAACGGCACATGGCTGGTGCGGGCCAACCGCTGCGGTCCTTCATGCACGCTCAGATAGGCGCCGACGCCATGCCCGACCCCGTGGTTGAAATCCTGCCCCGCCAGCCAGAGCGGCAGGCGCGCGACGCATTCGATGTCACGCCCGGCCAGACCCACCGGCCAGCGCAGCATCGACATTGCGATCATGCCGCGCAGAACGCGGGTAAAACAGGCTTTCTCCTCGTCACCTACCGTGCCAACGGCAATGGTGCGGGTGATGTCGGTGGTGCCGTCCAGATACTGCCCGCCGCTGTCCAGCACCAGCATATGGCCGTCTTGTAATAGGCTGTCGCTTTCCTCGGTCACCCGATAATGCATGATCGCGCCATTGGGTCCGGTGCCCGCGATGGTATCGAAGCTGATATCGCGCAGCGCGTTGTCCTTGCGCCGCTCACCCTCAAGCCGAGTCACTACCTGCGTCTCGGTCACGGTTCCTGGGGTCTGATCGTCCAGCCATGCCAGCAGATCCACGACCGCTGCCGCATCGCGCAGATGTGCCTCGGCGCTGCCCTTGATTTCGGCGGCGTTCTTGCGGGCCTTGGGCAAGGCGCAGGGATCGCCGCCTTCGACCAGTTTGTCACTCAACGCGTCGGCCACGATCTGCGGCACGGTGTTGAGATCGGCGGCTACGGGCCCGTCGAGCTCCGCCACCGCATCCAGAAAAGCCCCTGGTTCATGCTGCGTAATTCCGTCGCCCAAGTGGTCGCGCACCTCGTCCAGCTTGGCAGCGGCCATGAACAGGTCGACCCGCGCGTCGTCATGCAGGATCGCAAAGCCATGTGCCACAGGATTGCGCGCAATGTCCGAGCCCCGCAGGTTCAGCAGCCACATGATCGAATCGGGCAATGTAATCACCGCTGCTTTTTGGCCGGTGTTGCGCAGACCCTCAGCCAGCCGCGCGCATTTGCTGTCTGCACTTTCACCGGAAAATTCCAACGCGTGCGCTTTGACGGGCTGCATCGGGCGCGCGGGCTGGTCGGGCCAGACCCGGTCCACCAGATTGTCACTGCGCAGCAGTTCGATCCCCGTGCCCTTGAGGTCTTTCTGTGCCTTGCTGATCTGCCCCGCGGCATGCAGCCAGGGATCGAACCCGATCTTGCCACCCTCGGGCAGGTGTTCTTTCAGCCAGTCGGTCAGCTTGATTTCAGGCCAGGGCACCGGTGTGAAATCTGCCGCCACCTGCGCCTTGACCTGAGTGCGATAGCGCCCGTCGACAAAGACACCAGCAGTGCTTTCCAGCACCACGCAGAACCCCGCCGAGCCGGTGAAGCCGGTCAGCCAGGCCAACCTTTCGTCGCTGGGGGCGACATATTCGCCCTGATGGGCATCCGCGCGCGGGATCAGAAAACCGTCCAGGCCGGCGCGGTCCAATTCACCGCGCAGAGATGCCAGACGCGGCGGGCCTTGCTCCGGCCGGGCGGTGACTTCGAAATTCTGGAACATCTGCGCCTCGCTCTCTTGACTGTGGCCCGAAGGTGAGCGCGGCAATCAAAAATGTCCAGACCGCGCGGTGCATCTTGGCAAGCACGGTGGGCCCGCTATCATGGTGTCATGAGGATATGTTTTTTGCTTGCGGCTACCCTGTTGGCGACACCGCTTTTTGCGCAGGAAGAACTGGGCGATCTGCCTTTAGACCAACGGGCGGAAGCCCTGTCGGCCGAGGCTGTGCTGAAGGATATGCAGGACCCCAATCGACCGGGCGAGGCGGAAATCTCGCCGCTCTACCCGGTCAAGGGCGGGTACAAGATGTGTGCCACGACGGATGCATACAACTCGTCAGGCACCTATATCGGTCGCGATTATTGGGAGGTCACTCTGGATGAAGACGGGCAAGAGGTTGTGGGTACACGCGACGTCACCGGTCTGAACTCCCCTTGTTACGGAGCGGACTACAAGCCATTCAAACAGCTGATCGATGGCGCCAAATAGGCGGCACCACATGGCCTGATATGCTCCAATGGGTCGTTTACGGAAGAACCCGGTCGTTAAGCCAGTCCGTTTTTCCGACCTGCGCATTCATCCAGTGCGTATCGCTTTGCACATGATCCGCGCGCACGTATTTCGCCAGATGCGCGTGCATCTCATCCTCGTCGACACGACCAGCACTGCGAACGACAAAGCCTTCCTGTTTCGCGCAATCAGGCCTCGATATCAGCGTGTCGATGGCGTCATCGGAATAGGGTCCCCGGTACAGAATCGATACGCTATGGATGCCAAGTTCACCAAAGCGCTGCTGTGTCTCGTCCCACCCTTGCACCACGCCATCAACGATCCAGGCGAAGCCAAGGAAATAGGATGGAAGGGCATCATAGATGACCGAGTGTTGAGCAAACAGATACTCACCGACAATCCGCTCATTGGATGCCAGTTGAGGTGAAATGCCCGCCGCCAAGGCTTTGATCCAATCTCGCGACGGATGATAGCGGGCATCAAGGCTACGGGGATGGCAACCGCCGCTGAAGATGGTGGTGTTTTCACCATCCATCTTTTCCGTGGCGATGATCTCGGGCATGGCCTGGAGAGTGGCAGCATCCCGCATGATCTTGTCGTCACTCGTCGCGCCGGGCGACATCGGTAAATGATAGGTACGCCCGTATTTCCAAGACATCAGAAGACCCCGCCAAGCACAAGAGACAGAACGGTTTTGTGCCCGTTCTTGCTGCCGATGCTGCTGAATCAACTCGCCCTTTTGATCCCCATCACCCGCGCGCGGGCGCGTGGGTCGCTGTCGAAGAGCGCGGCAAGTTGTTCGGTCATCGCGCCCGCCAGTTGCTCCACATCGGTGATCGTTACCGCGCGGTCGTAGTAGCGCGTCACATCATGACCGATCCCGATCGCCAGCAACTCCACCTGTTTGCGTTTCTCGACCATCGCGATCACGTCGCGCAGGTGCTTCTCCAGGTAATTTGCCGGGTTCACGCTGAGCGTGGAATCATCCACCGGGGCGCCGTCCGAGATCACCATCAGGATCTTGCGCACCTCATGGCGTGCTACCATCCGCCGATGCGCCCATTCTAGCGCTTCACCGTCGATGTTCTCTTTCAGTAGCCCCTCTTTCATCATCAGCCCCAGATTGGGCCGCGTCCGCCGCCAGGGCGCATCCGCCGACTTGTAGATGATATGGCGCAGGTCGTTCAGCCGTCCGGGCTGTTGCGGGCGGCCATCATTCAGCCACGCCTCACGCGCTTGCCCGCCTTTCCATGCCCGCGTGGTGAAGCCCAGAATCTCGACCTTCACATTGCAGCGCTCCAGTGTCCGGGCCAGAACATCGGCGCAGATCGCCGCGATCGAGATCGGACGGCCCCGCATCGAGCCGGAGTTATCCAGCAGCAGCGTCACCACCGTATCGCGGAATTCGGTGTCCTTTTCGACCTTGAAGCTCAGCGGCGTGGTCGGGTTGGCCACCACTCGCGCAAGACGGCCTGCGTCCAGAATGCCCTCTTCGCGGTCGAACTCCCAACTGCGGTTCTGTTGTGCCTGCAACCGGCGTTGCAGCTTATTGGCCAGACGCGAGACCGCGCCTTTCAGCGGCTCCAGCTGCTGGTCCAGATAGGCGCGCAGCCGTTCCAGTTCGACCGGTTCGGCCAGATCCTCGGCGGCGATCTCTTCATCGTGGTCGGGCAGGAAGACCTTGTAATCGGGGTCCGCCTCGGAGACCGGAGGCGGGGCGGGCGGCTCCAGGGGGGCCTCGCCATCGGGCATCTCGGTCTCTTCGCCCATCTCGTCCTCGGCCATCTCATCCATCGAGACCTGCGCCTGGGACTGGTCTTGCTGTTCTTCCTGCGTCTGCTCGGGGTTGGCGTCGGCGTCCTGTTCGTCCTGATCATCCTGGCCAGTGCTGTCAGGATCAGGCTGTTCCTCGGCGTCGTCTTCGGCCTGATCCTCCTGATCGTCGTCCATTTCGTCCGGGTCGTCGCCCAACTGATCGCCATAACCCAAGTCTTCGATCACGCGCCGCGCGAATCGCGCGAATTCGGCCTGATCGGACAGCATCTCCTGCAGGTTTTCCAGCGTGCCGCCAGCCTGTTCTTCGATGAACCCGCGCCACAGGTTCATGACATTCTCGGCTGCTTGCGGCAGATCGCGGCCGGTCGCCAGATGCCGTATCAGATAGCCTGCCGCCACCGGCAGGGGCGCTTCCGAAGGTTGTTTGCACTGATCATAACCGCGCCGGATCGCCTCATGGGTGATTTTGACGTCGATATTGCTGGCGGTGCCGGGCATGTCGCGCGCGCCCATCGCCTCGCAGCGGGCGGTTTCCATCGCCTCATAAAGGTCGCGCGCCATGTCGCCGGGGGGCGCATAACGGTTATGGGTCGCCTCGTCGTGGTATTTGCGTTGTAGCGCCAGCGCATCCGCAGTGCCGCGTGCCAGCAGAACCTCGTCCCGCGTCATCCGGCGGCTGACCTGCGGCAGGCGCATGGAATCACCGGTGACACCCGAGGGATCGACCGAATAGCTGACGCTCAGCTCGGGATCATCGGCCATGACCTTTGTGGCTTCGGCCAGCGCCTTCTTGAACGGATCGGCTGGGTTGTCTGAGGGTTTGCTCATGGCGTTCGGCCCGAATTGGTTCTAGGCATGCAACCTAGAACCAAGCGCGGGCAATGACCAGTGGGCGCGCGCGCCTGACGGGGCCAAAAAACGCAAAGGCTCAGAGCATTGCCTCATCAGCGGCAAGCCGCGCCAGCAAGTCTACATGCACATCCAGGGCATCAATGACCTTGTAGCCCGGGTCCTGCCCGTCAAATGCCAGGTTCAGGTCGGTGCCCGCCAGAACCACCGCGTCTGCACCATGCGCGTCGACCAAGTGTTGCCCGGCTTTCAGAAACAGCATCCGTTGCGCGTCAGAGCATCTGCCCGCAACCGCCATATCCAGATAGCTCTGTCCCAACTGGTCGATCTCATCTTCGATGGCGACCGCGCGGGTGCGGGTCAATTGCCCGTAGAGCTTGGTCCTCATTACCACTTCCGTGCCCAACAGCCCCACTGTGCCCAGACCTTGCGATGCGAAATAGTCATCCAGCGGCGTCGCGGCTGAGACAAGCGGCAAAGAGGATAGCGCCTTGGTTTCGGCAAAACAGAAATGCCCGCCCAGCGAGGTGATCGCCGCACACTCCGCACCCGCCGCCTTCAACCGGTCGATCAGCGGCGCAAAGACGCGCGCCTGCGCTTCGCGCCGGTCGGCGGTGTTGTTGGCAATCAAAGTGCTTGTCTCCGCCTGCACGATGGTCAGGTCAAGCGGTTTGGCCCGCTTTGCCATCGCTGCAGTCAGTTTTTGGTAATAGACCACCGTGGCCGCTACGCCAATTCCACCGATCAGCCCAATGTGCATGGACTAGTCTTTTCGAAAGAGCTGGTAGGGTTGTTGTTGGATTTATTCATCGCGAATCTCTCTCTAGGTCGGAGACGATTTTCTTAATCGATTTGATGTCCTTAGAGCTTATTCGATGAATTCTTCCGATGCCATCGATCAAAATCAGACCATCAAATGAAGGATCAAAGAGCCACGTGGAGTTTACCGGAATTTTGAGAGGAATGCTCTCGCCGGGAGCTAAGGTCTCACCCAACCCGCCTTCAAACGCACTTGGGGTTTACAAAGGTTTTGGATAGTCTTCACAGGGATGTAATACTCCACGTGTCCCTCTTTGTGGTCCTTTTGAACACAGCATCTAAGCCGATTTTATCGCAACAACTCCTGAACCAAAGTCTGTGGCAATCACGCAAATGGAAAACGCTCTTGCACGTACGCGCCGATCGGATACCTAGCAACTGTATTTCTCAGGCGGTCTGAGCCGACGTGTTTCACGCACAATGGTTGATCCGCCGAAGCGGTGTTTTTAGTTCAGTTCGTGTGTGTCCTGCCTTTAACGCGGCTTTTGGCTGAGTTCCTTCAGGTACATGCTTCGGTTCGTGATCAACGCTTTGGTTGTCGACATGATGCTGGTTCGATGCCATTCCGATGTGCCCATCTCATTGGCGTGCTTGAAAAATCAGCAACGGTCCAGACCTCCGCTGCCCGGCAGTGGTTTGCAAAGCAAACCATGAGAGGGGCATCACCGGAACCGCGTCCCTGCGGGACCTCGAAGGCCTGCGACCAGGCCGGCGATGGGTAGAGCGATACTCGGTCAGGCCGTATTTGGTGCCACATCCGGTTGGAAGTCTGTGCCATCGACCCAAATCCGATGGAGTATGACGGCGATACGGCGCGCCAGAGCAACCATCGCAATTTTCCGGCCACGGCGTTGTGCGAGTTGAGCCCCCCATATCCGTAGCCATGTCGACCGGCTGCGGTTCATCATTACGGTCGCAGCCTGGCATAACGCCTGCCGCAGGTTGACGTCACCGGCCTTGGTGATGCCGCCCGAGACATCACATTCGCCTGACTGGTTACGCGAAGGTGTCAGACCGACCCAGGGACCGACCCTCTTTGAAGACCGGAAGCGCGTCGGATCATCGACGGCTGCACGCAAGGTCAATGCCACGACAGCGCAGATCCCTGGCATCGTCATCAAGCGACAGCAAATCGGATCTGCCAGTGCGAGCTGGCGCACCTGCTTTTCGAGGGCTGCAAGCTCCTGTCGCAGAGAACCTCTTGCACGAAGCATCGGTCGTGTTGCTATTTCCAGCATGGGATTGCAATCCGCCAACTCCCGGATGCGGGCCTCGAACCTGCCGCGTGAGATGGCACCCACCTTGAGGCCAAAGTTCCGGAGCAATCCTCTCAGCGACATTTCCAAAGCGATCATGTTCTGTTGAATGGCTTTCCGAGCACCGAGTACAGCACGAGTTTCCTGAACCGAGACGGATTTGCAGTGAACCGGGCGGAACCAGCCAAGGTGAAGCAGACGTGCAATCCCCTCAGCATCCCGCCGATCCGTCTTGATCGGCATCGCCTTCAGAGCCCCTTTCACCTGGCGGGCTTCCATAAGCACTGCATCCAAGCCCAACTCCGCCAACCCTTGATGCAGCCACTGCGACATAGGCCCAGCCTCCAGGCCAATCGCGGCGACACGACCGTCCAAATTATCCAACCAAAAGGCCAGAACCTCGGGTTCGCTCGCGGCTTCGGCTTCCTTGATAATTTTGCCGTGCTCGCTGATCACGCAGATCGCGGTCATCGCAAGCGATACATCCAATCCAACAAATAGTTTCATCCCGTCGTCCTCCATTTGGGGTCATTACGGGAATGGCGGCGGCGCGGCGCTGATCTGACAAGTGGCGACGGCGGTGCGTGACGCAGGCCCCGCTACGGCATCTCATTGATTTGGTTGCCGCCATATCAGTTGCGTGATTCAAGCCCCTGAGTTTCGCGGGGGCAGAAGCAGTAGTCTATTCTGGTTGACCAAAGCGCAGATGGCGCGTTAGCGACCCTACTTTCCGAAGAGCCATGGCAAGCCGAGTGCTAAAGACCGGAGTGTGTTAAGTGGGACTATTTCCATCTCGCAATGGGTTGCGACGAACTGATGCGCTTCACGAATGTGGGCTGCCAAAAACCCTCTACAACCGATGGAAGCGGTGGAGCGACACGAGTGTGCTTGCTCGGAGCATGGAGGGGCGGCAGGAGGAACCGATCACAAGACGATCATGATCACTTTGAGCAGGCGAACGTCATGCGTTCGAGTGAGCCCACGCAAGTAACTCAAAGCGCACAGCACGGCCTCCTGCCTGCGGTCGATGGATCGTAACTTTGACGCGGACGGGTTCCGCGAAGCCCTGTAAAAAAGGGGATAACGCCCTGCATCCCGGACTGAAAGTCACGCGGCAAACCTGCCCCGCACGAAAACGCAACTACAAACGACGCAGTAGGATTGAGATCACATTGGGACGCCCAAAGGAATGGTGTTGTGTCGCCATACGCCACGAAAGCTGTCCTAAGGTCTTCCTCTCGGCCATCGCCCGCGCAGCTATCGTCTTGTTCTGGCGGTAAGCCAATGAATCCGGGGCCTAAATGTGATACTCTTATTTCATTGCTCTATGGAATGTTTGATCAAGTCGTTCAGGATACTTCGGAAATTCCGCGAGATATCGGAGATCCATTCCCCTTCGTCTTTCGGAACGCCCGATCCGCAGCCTTCTCTCATTCGCAAGACTATGAGGGTTCCACTGAAGGATTTGAAAGCGCAATTGCAGGGGGGCTCCGCTTGGCCCAGTAACCGTCGCTCACCTCATAGCCGCAAAACACTACTTTGGACGAACAACCCAAGCTGAGGAACTGGTCGAGAACTACACATCGACGTGGCCTGACCAAAGAATCGATCTGCTATTTGAACGCCTCTTCCGAGATCCGCGACATGGTGCACAACTAAGCGAAGGCATGCGCGCGGCGGGATGAGAGCCATAGCCGGTCGTCGATTTCCGAGCGCATAGAACGGATAGATGCTTTAGTCTCATCATAGATGTCAGCGATAGCGTTTCGACTTTACTTTGAATCACTGGTACGCTGCCTCTCGCTTTGGTGGCGGGATTTTTTGTTGGTCTACGAAGCAGATTCGGTCGAAATGACCTCAAATCCGACATTCTCCGCACCTCGCAGAAACGTCCGCATTCCCACAATGCGCGGACGTTCACGCTTCAGATCCAATCTGTGTGGCAATCGGAGGCAAAGTGCTGCCCACGGGCGCGCGCAATCTAGCTGGGCGCGTCAGGAATGCTCTTCGGCGGCGGTGGCCGCCAGGGCACGGTTGTAGGCCTTGAGCGCGTCGATATGATAGAGCGCGCCGACCGGGGTCTCGGCCCCCTCGTCATCAAGGGTGACGACCGGTATCCAAACCACATCCTCGCGGTCAAAGATCGGCATCGCGGCCTCAAGCGTGGCGCGCGCATTGACGCATAGACCCCGGTCGATCAGGGGCTGGACCGCCTGGGGTGACGCGCCGTTCGGATCGCCCAGCGGGCGCATCACCGCACCCGCGCGCATCATCGCCAACAGATAGGCCTGCGGCCCGGCGGCCAAGTGGATATCACGCCGTTCCAGCTGTGTCAGGAAGAAGGACCGGTCGACCAACCGCGAAGCGAGCGCGGTCGAGATCGAGACCGAGGCCATCACTGCCAAGCCGATCTGCCAGTCACCGGTCAGTTCGAACACGATGAGCGTGGTCGAAATCGGTGCGCCCAGCACCGCCGCCGCCACCGCGCCCATTCCGGCAAAGGCGTAAAGCGTGTGGGTGCCCGACACGGTGGGCAGCAGCCCGGTTGCGATCAGGCCAAAGGCCAGCCCGGTCAGCGCCCCGATCATCAGCGAGGGCGAGAACACGCCACCACCCATGCGCCCGCCCATGGTGATGGCCAGCGCCACCGTCTTGACGATGGCGAAGATTACCGCCGTGTGCAGCACCAGATCGCCAGTCAGCGCGCGCAGCGTCGTCTCGTAGCCGACGCCGATGATATGTGGAAACCAGATCGCGATCCCACCCAGCATCGCGCCCGACACTGCCGGGCGCAGCCAGGATGGCAGATGCAGACGGGACTGCAGATGACCGCCTACATCCTCGGCCAGAAAGATACCGCGCATGACGAGCAGCGAGACCAGACCGCAGATCAGTCCGAGGATCAGAAAGGCGGGCAGTTCGACGTAGAATTGCAGCGATCCTGGGGTTTGCAGCAGGAACTCGGTCACGTCGCCATAGGCCAGCCGGTTGATCACCGTGCCCGCGATTGAGGCGATCACGATGGGGGCAAAGGCATGCACCGCGAAATGCCGCAAGACCACCTCCAGCGCAAAAAGCGCACCGGCAATGGGTGCGTTGAAACTGGCCGAGACGGCGGCGGCCACTGCGCAGCCCAGTAGGTCACGCCCGGTGATGCCATCCGCATCCAACCGGTTGCTGACCCAGGTCGAGATGACCCCGGCCATGTGCACCACCGGCCCTTCCCGACCGCTGGAGCCGCCGGAACTGAGCGTGATGAGCGAAGCGAACATCGATGCAATGCCCGCCCGCGTCTCGACCCGGCCATCCTGCAGGGCCGCGCCTTCTATCACATCGGCAACCGAGCGGACGCGGCCGTCATCGGTGAACCAGTAAAAGATCAATCCCACCACCAGCCCGCCAACGGTCGGGATGATCAACAGCACATACCATGGCAGATCTGTCGCGAAGCTGTGCAGGCGTAGTCGGTCGTCTGCCCCATAGATGAAGGACTGTAGTTCGGTGATCGCCATGCGGAAGGCCAGCGCGGCGAACCCTGCCGCGATTCCGACAAGCAGGGCGATGAACCAGAATTGCACTTTGCTGGGCCCGCGCTGCCGCAACACCGTCAAGCCTTCGACCAAGGCCGTTCGGGCGGATTTGAGCTGCTCAAGGATCAGGGTACGGGTGGATTGGGCCATTGGGGATCAAATATGTCGCTTGCGCCATGGTAAGCAGCACGGGTCAAACAGAAAAGCGCGATTGCGGTTCGCGTCAGGATTAATGCCCCAGTGTTGCGCGATCAGGCCTCCAGCAGGGCGCGGGCGGCGGCGCGGGCCGCGTCGGTGATCGTGTCGCCCGCAACCATCCGCGCGATCTCGTCCACCCGCTCATCCGCATCGAGAGGGATCACGGTGGACAGCGTCGCACCGCCCTCGACCTGTTTCTGTACCCGCCAGTGATGCGCTCCCTGTGCGGCCACCTGCGGCGAATGGGTCACCACCAGCACCTGCCCATCGCCCGCCAGCGCGGCCAGCCTGCGCCCGACCGCATCTGCGGTTGCACCGCCGACGCCGCGGTCGATTTCGTCAAAGATCATGGTTCGCTCTCCATCCCCGCCGCTTAAACAAACTTTGAGCGCCAACAGGAAGCGGCTGAGTTCCCCGCCAGAGGCGATCTTGTTGAGCGGGCCTGCGGGCGCGCCGGGATTGGTCGCAACGGAAAAGGCCACCGCGTCGCGGCCCTCGGGGCCAGACTCGCCCGTGTTGATCTGCGTGGCAAAGACCGCGCGTTCCATCTTGAGCGGGGCAAGTTCCGCCATGACTGCCGCATCCAGCCGCGCCGAGGCTGCTTTGCGCGCCTTGGTCAGGGCGCTGGCGGCTGCGTCATAGGCGGCCTGGACCGCCTTCAGCGCCTCTTCACGGGCGTGCAGGTCAGCATCGCCTCCATCCAGCGCCTTGAGCTTGCTGCGAAGACCCTCGGCGAAGCTGCCCAACTCGTCGCTGGCAACACCGTGTTTGCGGGCCAGAGCACGGATGGCGAACAGGCGCTCTTCGATATGTTCCAGATCGGTCGGGTTGAAATCGAGCACGTTCAGGCAGGCATCAACCCCCGACTGGGCCTCGCCAAGTTCGATCAGGGCGCGACCAAGAGCGGCGATGGGCTGTTCCAGCTGCCCCTCGGCCTTGTCGGACACGCTTTCCAGCCAGCGCAGCGCATCCCCCAGCGCGGTTTCGGCCCCGTTTGCCCCGATCAACGCCTGCGCGCGTGCCACATCCTCGCGGATCTTCTCGGCCCCCTGCATCATGCGACGGCTTGCGTCCAGATCAGCATCCTCACCAGGCTGCGGATCAAGATCATCCAGCTCGGCAACGGCGTGGCGCAAGAACTCTTCCTCGGTCCGCATCGCGTCGAGCGCGGCGCGGGTCTCGGAAAGCGCGCGCTGTGCTTCTGAGAGGGCGCGCCAGGCGGCGCGGCAAGTTGTGAGCGCCGCGTCGAGCCCGGCAAACGTATCGAGCATGGCCCGATGACCGCGCGGGTTCAGCAAGCCACGGTCATCATGCTGGCCGTGCAGTTCGATCAACGTGTCCGATAGCGCCCGCAGCACCTCGCCGGAACAACGGCGATCATTGACCCAGGCGGTCTTGCGGCCCTCGGCGGTGTTTATGCGCCGCAGGATCAGTTCCGCACCGCCGGGCAACCCGGCCTCAGCCAGAACCGCATGGGCGGCGTGGCCCTCGGGCAACTCGAATTCGGCCACAACCTCGCCCTGCGCGGCGCCCTGCCGGACCAGTTCGGCCCTGCCCCGCCAGCCGAGAGCAAAACCCAGACTATCGAGCAGGATCGACTTGCCCGCCCCGGTTTCGCCAGTCAGAACGTTGAGACCTGGCTGGAACTGCAGTTCCAGCCGGTCAATAATCAGCATGTCGCGGATATCAAGCGCCCGGAGCATGTCGCCCCCCTTGCGACCCCGTTTGCCGTCGGATGGGGGTCCCCCCCATCCCGGCTAGAGCCATTGCCCCTTGATCGACTGGCGGTAAATCTGGCTGAGCCAGTTATTGCCGCGAGACTTAGCTTCCAGACCGCGCGAGGTCAGCAGTTTATAGGCATCCTGATACCAATTAGTCGACCGGTAGTTATAGCCTAGAATTGCCCCTGCGGTTTGCGCCTCGTTCACGAGACCGAGCGACAGATAGGCCTCTACCAGACGATAAAGCGCCTCGGCGGTGTGGGTGGTAGTCTGGAAATCCTCGACCACAACGCGGAAGCGATTGATGGCGGCGGCGTAGTGCTGTTTGCGCAGGTAATAGCGGCCGATCTCCATTTCCTTGCCGGCGAGATGATCAAACGCCAGGTCGAATTTCAGGATCGCCGAGGTGGCGTATTGGCTGTCAGGATAGACCTCGATCACGGTGCGTAGCGCCTGTAACGCTTGGAAGGTCAAGCCTTGGTCGCGACCAACCTCGTCAATCTGGTCGTAATAGCTGAGCGCCAGAAGATACTGTGCATAGGCTGCATCCTCGTCGGTCGGGTAGAAGTCGATATAGCGCTGCGCGGCGGCACGGCTTTCGACATAATCGCGGCCGGAATGAAAGGCAAAAGCCTGCATGATTAGCGCGCGTTTCGCCCAGTCGGAATAGGGATAGAGCCGCTCGATTTCAGAGAAATAATACGCCGCGTCTTCGGCACGTTTCTGCGACAGTTCAAATTCGCCGCGCTCGAAAATCTGTTCCGGAGTGAAGCCGTCCAGATTCTGCGTGCGATCCGCGCCACCGCGATTGCCACAGGCCGTCAAACAAACTGCCACAAGAAGTGCGCCAACCAGTTTGGCCCCTGCCCTGCTGCCAATCATTCCCACTATTCCTTGTCGTCCTGCATTGGGGCGCTCGGCCCGTATGGGCCTTGGTCTAGCACACAAACTTCGGGTGCAAAACGCCTTAAAGCGCGCAGAAGGTCACAAGTTTGGGGACGCAGCAAGGCGTCAGGCCACCAGCGGAATCTCGGTCCAGATCAGCCCCTGGCCGGGTAGGCGCGCAGTGGTTTCCGCGTCACAGAGCACCGGGCGTACGGCGCCGGGTGTTTCGAAAAGCGCACGCAGCAGCGTGTTGGTCATCGAATGCCCGGCCTTCTCACCGACATAACGGCCCAGAATTGGACCTCCGGCCATATAGAGATCGCCAAGCGCATCCAGCATCTTGTGGCGTACCGCCTCGTCGGCGTGACGCAGACCACCGGGTGTCATCACCACGTCTCCATCGACCACAACCGCATTGTCGAGCGTTCCGCCAAGCGCCAGCCCGTTCTCACGCATCATGTCCACATCCGCCTTGCGGCAGAACGTCCGGCTGTCACACAGCTCGCGGGCGAAGGTGCCGTTGCACATGTCGAGTGTTTTGGTTTGCTGCCCGATGGCGGCGTCGTCGAAGTCTATGCTGAAGTCGATCTCCAGCCGGTCAGCGGGCAGCAAAGTGGCCTTGGCTCCGTCTTTTTCTACTGTGACAGGTTTCACAACCTCGTAAGCCAAAACCGGCGCGGCTTGCTGGCGTACCCCTTTTGCCATGATGCCGCGCACGAATGCGACCGACGAGCCGTCCATGATCGGAACTTCAGGCCCGTCAACCTCGATCAGCGCATTGTGGACCCCACAGCCCGCCAATGCCGCCATAATATGTTCCACAGTTGAAACCGACACACCGGCGTCATTGACCAGCTTGGTGCAGAGCGGCGTCCGCTCGACCCGGTCATAGATCGCCGGGATCATCGCGTCGCCCAACTCGATATCCGTCCGCTTGAACCAGATGCCGTGACCGGCAGCCGCCGGGCGTAAGGTCATGATGACGCGTGCGCCCCCATGCAGGCCCACACCCTTGAACGTAACCGGAGTTTTCAGCGTATGTTGCAAGAGAGACCTCTTGGGACGGTTTCCAGCCTCGGTGAGCTGTGTTGCAGATCAACTAATGGAGGGGTCCCAAAGGCTCAACTCAATCTTTGCAACCAAATGAAACATCCTTGTAACAGAGCGGCAGAAGCCCGCCTGCGTACTATTAAGTTATTGTACCTAAAAATAAAAAGGCCACCATAAGGTGGCCTGTTTCATCTATTTTGTGACTACTTTCAGTTCGCTTGACGGCGCAGGAAGGCAGGAATTTCGATCCGTTCCTGTTCCGGGTCCGGTTCTGCCGGGGCATGTGCCGCGGCGTCCGTCTGGCGCAGAACCGGCTGCTGGCGCACCTGCGGCGCGCCGCGCTCGTCCGGAGTATCCGCCGCGTGACCGGTCATGCGGTCGATCAGCCGGTTGAAGCCAAAGCGCGGCTTTTCGGCCTGCCCATGCTGCGCTGCGGCAGCCGGGCGCTGATCGGGCTGACCGGCAGTCTGTCTGGCCTGCGATGGCACGTGCTGGGTCGCGGCCTGCAAACGCTGAAGCGCTTCGGGCGATGGAGTGCCAGGCTCAGGCGCCTTGGGGGCGACGAAGCTGTCGACTGGGGCGTCATGCGCCTCGGTGCGCGGCTCAAAGGCGGGCACCTTGGGCTGGTAGATCGGCTGCGGCAGACCGTCATCTTCCTGAACCGGGTGGCTGCTTTCGACCTCGACCACCTCATCTGCCACCGCGTGCGCGGCGGTGAGCTGGGCGGGAACGCCATCGAACAGGCCCGGCTCTTCGGTTGGGGCTTCGGCCACGTGCATCGGCTGCGGTGCCGGTGCTGGCGTCTGTGCGGCGGCAGGCTGCGGTGCCGGCTCGGGCTGCACTTCTTCGGCGTCGAGCTTTTGCTTGAGCGGCGCCGACATCGGACGACGCGCAACCGGCGTTTCGGCGGCATCTTCGCTGGCGTCGATGCCGGTGGCCACGACCGAAACCCGCATCATGCCTTCCATCGCCGTATCCAGCGTCGAGCCGACAATGATGTTGGCATCCGGGTCCACTTCTTCGCGGATGCGGTTGGCGGCTTCGTCCAGTTCGAACAGGGTCAGGTCATGCGCGCCGGTTATGTTGATCAGCACGCCCTTGGCCCCGCGCAGGCTGATTTCGTCCAGCAGCGGATTGGCGATGGCCTTTTCGGCGGCCTGGATGGCGCGATCTTCGCCATCAGCCTCGCCGGTGCCCATCATCGCCTTGCCCATCTCGTCCATCACGGCGCGGACATCGGCAAAGTCGAGGTTGATGAGACCCGGACGGACCATCAGGTCGGTCACGCCCTTAACGCCCTGATAGAGCACGTCATCGGCCATCGAGAACGCCTCAGTAAAGGTGGTTTTCTCGTTGGCCAGACGGAAGAGGTTCTGGTTAGGAATGATGATCAGCGTGTCGACCATCTTTTGCAGGCTTTCAACACCGTCCTCGGCCTGACGCATGCGCTTGGCGCCTTCGAACTGGAACGGCTTGGTCACCACGCCAACGGTCAGAACGCCCAGTTCGCGCGCAGCCTGCGCGATGATCGGAGCGGCCCCGGTGCCGGTGCCGCCGCCCATCCCGGCGGTAATGAAGCACATATGCGCGCCGGCCAGATGATCGACGATCTGTTCGATGCTCTCTTCAGCAGCGGCAGCGCCAACCGTCGGGCGCGCGCCTGCGCCCAGACCTTCGGTCACTTTCACGCCCAGCTGCACGCGCGATTCCGAGCGGCTTTGCTGCAGCGCCTGCGCGTCGGTATTGGCGACGACGAACTCGACGCCTTCCAACTGCTTTTCAATCATGTTGTTGACGGCATTGCCGCCAGCCCCGCCGACCCCGAATACAGTGATCCGGGGCTTCAAATCGTCCTGACCGGGCATCGAAAGGTTCAGTGTCATACTCTGTCCGCCTGTACTAAATGCCCGCATTCGCGAGCGTTATTTTACCTATCCACATCCAATCCTACCGCGATGCAGATGGATCGTCACCAAAAAAACGCAGAAAATACGCAAAATATGGGCGATTTTTCGCTGGATTCCGCTTTATTTCGTCGACTGGGCAAAATCTTGCGGCGCTATGCCCACAAGCCACAAGCACAAGCGATCCAAGTCGCGGCAAAGGCCACGGTCGCGCCGGATGCGCGGAGGAGTTCGGTTCTGGGGGCGACTGCTCTGCCTGCCGCCGGGTCTCTGCCGGACCTTGTGGATATTTTGCGGGATAACTCTTCCGTCCGCAACCGGTTTCTTCAGCTTGTGGGGGCATTCGGGCAGGCAATACCCTCATTGGTGATGCTACGAACCTCCTGGATTTCCGCATTCAGGAAAACGTCCAGCCGAACCATCAACCGGTCTCCCCGCGCAAAGGGCCACCAGCAGACCGGAGGGCGCTCGGGGCGGTTATCATATTCAAAACAGATCCGCCCCTCGGGCGTGGTGATCTTGCCGTAAACGCATGGCTGCCCGGGCTCCTTCCAGACCGAGAGCGAGCGGTTGAGGAACTGCTCGACCCCGACCAACTCGCCGGTTTCGATCTCATAGAAGCTGAGCGTTTTGCCCGTCGCTGCATCCAGAAATGCCTCTGGTGTGATCCGGGTCTGGGCCGAAGCCGGGCTCATCATCGCGATGGCCCACAGCGCAGCATAGGCCCGGCGCATCATCCTACCAGTTGTCGCGGAACCACTTGACTGCCCGCTTGAAGGACCGCGCCGGATAGCGGTCGACCGGGATCTCGAAATCCCACCATTCATCCTGCGGATGCGCAGCAAACAGGCTGAGCCCCACCGCGCTGGAAAACCCGGATCCGGTGGCCGATTGCGGCAGGCCATGCACTCGCAGCGGGCGGCCCAACCGCACGCGCTGGCCCAGAATTCGGCTGGCCAGCCCGTCCAGACCCATCACCTGACTGGCGCCGCCGGTCAGCACGATCTGCTGACTAGGCAAATGGTCAAACCCGGCCACATCGAGCCGCGCGCGCACCTCTTCCAGTATTTCCTCGACCCGGGGACGCATGATGCCGATCAGTTCGGCCCGGCTGACGCTGCGCCGGTCATGTTCCCAATCTCCTGTTTCGCCGCCGATATCGATCATGTCGCGATCATCCGCCCCGGTGGCATGCACCCCGCCCGAGAAGGTCTTGATCCGTTCGGCATTGGCCGCCGGAACCCCCAGCGCCATGGAGATATCTCCGGTCACATGATCGCCACCCATACGCACGCAATCGGCATAGATCATGTGTTTCTTCATGAAAATCGACACGCTCGTCGTACCGCCGCCCATATCGATACAGGCCGCGCCAAGCTCCTGCTCGTCCTCGACCAGCGATGAGATGCCCGAGACATAGGCCGAGTTTGCGATACCCGCCAGTTCCAGATCACACCGCTTGATACAGCGCACGAGGTTCTGGATCGCCGTGCCATCAACAGTCAGCATATGCATGTCGACCGACAGCGACTGACCCAACTGCCCACGCGGATCGATCAGGCCTGAGCGGTGATCGAGCGCGAAATTCACCGGCTGGGCGTGCAGCACCTCGCGGCCGACGCCGTATTCCGGCACATCGCAGGCGTTGAGGACGCGGCCGATCTCGGATTCGGTCACTTCCTGCGTATCCAGTTCGACCTCGGCATCCAGCCCGTAGGAGCGCGGATTGGCGCCCGAGAAACAGGCGATCACATGGTCAACGCGGATCTCGGCCATTTTCTGGGCGGCCTGGAGCGCGGTACGGATTGCGCGCTCGGTCTCCTGCATGGCGGTGATCTCACCGAATTGTACGCCGCGCGACCGTGTGGTGGCGGCGCCGATCACCCGGAACCCGGCCTGCCCGGCCATCGACCCGATCGAACCATCATCGGCCAGATTGCCAGTGCCATCGAAGCGCAGCACCAGGCAGGCGATCTTGGAACTGCCGACATCCAGAATGGCCACCACGCCGCGTTGCATTGCCTGTTGGCGCATTTGACGCATCGCCCGTTGCGACTGATAAAGATCCGTCATCATCTTAGTTTTGCCCGTCTTCGTCTGGGTTTCTTATCCGCCACCATTCTTCGGTGGCGGCCTGTGTCATTCTGAGGGTGGGACGCTCGCCGATGCGCATGTCGACCGAGGCCACATCCCGCTCGAGCATGTCCTGCACTTCATTCACCGCCAGCACCCGCCGCAGCGCCTGCACCGGACGCTCAGAGGGCAGCATAATCCGCTGGCCGCGATCCATGACCAGATCCCAACGCCGCTGACCGACGCGGACCAGACCACGCATGCGCGCGCCCAGCGGCTCGGCGGCGGCAAAAAGCGCAAGTGCTTCATCCACATGCCCGTCCGCCCCCCTGCCCGCGATCAACGGCAGATCGGTGCGCATCTTGCGGCTGGTCAGCATGTCGATATGCGCGCCGGTCTCGTCCAGCATCTCGATGCCCTGACGGGTGCGCCAGACCACGACGGGTTGCCGCTCGGCCACGTCGACCTGCAGGATACCGCCCGGGCGCACCCGGACCGAGGCCGACCTGACCGGGTCCAGCCCGTTGATCACATCGCGGATCTGCGCCACGTCCAGATCAAAGGAACTGACCGGGAAATCGAGCGGAACCACCTCGCGGATATCCTGCGCCAGATTGGTGCCCGCCCCGTCGATGACCATAAGTTTGACCATAAATTCCGGACGTTCTTGAATCGAGGCGCGGATCTCAGCAATAAAACCGGTCAGCGCATCGCGCCGGGTCTCATCCGCCCAGAAAGCCGCACCTGCCGCAAAGGCCAGGCAGAACGGAACACCGATGCGCAAGCCCAGGCGAATTCCCGGCGTCAGCATCCAGCGCTGGATGCGGTAGTTCAGGCGCGAGGGGGCCGGGTCGGTGCGCCTCGGCTCATCGCGAGCCATGCGACCATGCCCGTCGAGCGTAACCGCGGGTTTGGCGACATAGCCCGAGGTTTCGGCCGACGAGAACCGCGCATCTTTGCGTACCAAAGGTTTCTCTCGGTAGCTCACCGGCAGGAAGACACGCATCAGCGATCGCATGAGGCGTCCTCCACCATCCAGGTACAGAGCTGACCAAATGTCATGCCAAAAAGCGCCGCCTGTTCTGGCACCAGAGAGGTCGGGGTCATGCCGGGTTGGGTGTTGGTTTCCAGCAGGATCAGACCGTCGACCCCGCGCGCCTCGTCCCATCGGTAATCGGTGCGACTGACACCTCGGCAACCCAGCGCGTCATGGGCGCGCAGCGCATAATCCATACAGCGGTCAAATATCTCTTTCGGAATGTCGGCGGGCAGTTCGTGGCGCGACCCGCCCACAGCGTATTTGGCTTCGTAATCGTACCAGCCTTCGGTGATGATATCGGTCACCGTCAGCGCCCGGTCGCCGATCACCGTAGTCGTCAACTCACGACCCGCCACATACTCCTCGACCATGACAAAGGTCGACATGCTCTCTTCCAGAACCGGCGGGCGGTTGGCCCCCTCCTGCACGATGTAGATACCGACAGAGGAGCCTTCGTTGTTGGGTTTGACCACGTAAGGCGGCTCAAGCAGATGCGCCTTCATCACCTCGTCCTTGTGCGAAATCACGCTTTCGACGATCGGCAGGCTGACCGCGGCATAAACGTCTTTCGATCGCTGCTTGTCCATCGCCAGCGCCGAGGCCAGAACGCCTGAATGAGTGTAGGGGATACGCAGCCATTCCAGCAGGCCTTGCACGCAGCCATCCTCGCCCCAGCGGCCATGCAGCGCGTTGAAGGCGACATCGGGTTTGATTTGGGCCAAACGGTCGCAGAGGTCCGGGCCAGCATCCAGCTCGACCACCTCAAATCCTTCGCCCCTTAGTGCGGCTGCGCATTCGCGCCCGCTGCTGAGTGACACCTCGCGTTCCGCCGAGGGGCCGCCCATCAATACCGCCACTTTGGGGGTTGTCCTGCTCGACTGACCCACAATGCGCCTCAATATCACCGGATCTTATTTTCGCGATCCGTTTTGTTTTTTTGTCCCGTTCGACCGCCCCTGAAATGCCTGTGATAGGGTTCGGTCCGGGGTCTTATTCTGTCAGCGGCTCACCGACCCGCATGATTTCCCATTCTAGCGTGATCCCGCTGGAATCGTAAACCTTTTTTCTCACCTCTTCACCCAATCCTTCCAGATCGGCAGCGCTGGCGGTGCCGGTGTTGATGAGAAAATTCGAGTGTTTCTGGCTCATCTGTGCGCCCCCCCGACGCGCGCCACGCATGCCCGCTTGGTCGATCACCTTCCACGCCTTCAGGTCATGGACATCATCGGCCCGCCCGGTCGAGGAAAACCCTGCCGGGTTGCGGAAGGTCGATCCAGCACTGCGATCCCGGGTGGGCTGGGTGTCGTCGCGCTTTTTCAGCTGTGCCTCCATGCGGGCGTGTAGCTCTGCCGGATCGCCGTCGGGGCCTTGCAGAACCGCGTCGATCAGAACTGCACCTTCGGGCAGGTCGGTCTGGCGATAGCGGAAGTTGAGGTCATCGGCGCTGAGCGTGATCACCTCGCCCCGCCGAGTGACCGCACGGGCCGAGACGAACACATCCTCCGTGTAACTGCCATAACACCCCGCATTCATCCGCAGCGCGCCGCCGATCGCGCCCGGAATGGTGCGTAGAAAGGTCAGGTCGATGCCTGCATCCGCAGCCCTGCGCGCCACATGGGCATCCAGTGCGGCCGCACCGACGGTGACGCGATGGCCTTCCACCTCGATCCCGTTGAACCCACGCCCCAGCCGGATCACCACGGCGCGCAAACCGCCGTCCCGGACGATAAGGTTGGAACCGACGCCCATCGGAAAAACAGGTGTCTCAGGCGGCAGATCTCGCAGGAAGGTCTGCAGGTCTTCGATATCGGCAGGCTGAAACAATGCATCCGCCGGGCCACCCACGCGCAGCCAGGTGAGGTCATTAAGTGGCCGATTTTTCGTAAGCTTACCGCGAAGGGTGGGGATGTTCTCCATAACGGTGATTTGCCATGTCTAATGACTGTATTCCAGCCATATGTCGCTCGATCGAAGCAAATTTTCGAAACAGAAATACATCGGCGCAGCACCGAGAACTGTGGCGCCAAACTTTGGATCGCCTTGGTGGAATAGTTCAGAGGAGTGCTTCTGCCACAATGCCCAGAGCAAGCCAACTGCGGTGCATGTCAGAAATGAGAATGCCAAGAAGTAGTTCGGTCGACCTTCAAGAGCAGAGAAATCAGCGCAACAACCGGCATCGCTATTGTGCCATAATCCTCCAAATTCATTAGAACTGTAAGAAGATCATACATCCATTAGCTGTTGCGTTTCGATTTTAGCGGACCCTTTAGCCATCGAGTTAGATAAATTACAGGCCAGCGCAGAACCGACATCCCTGCAATCAGCACGATCAGCCCGATCCATGGGCCGTTCTGATAGGTGACATAGCCCAGCAGCGGGATGCCCAGCGCGATCAGCAGATAGGCGCGGGACCAGTGATTGTCACGGCTGGGAACCATCGCCATCAGATTGGCCGAGACCGCCCAGACGCAGACAAGGGTCAGAGACAGGGTCATTCTGCCACCTCTCCGGTCTCAAGCCCGCGCCATTTGCGCCAGAAATGGCGCAGCGGATTGCGGAACATCGACGCAAAGGCCGCCAACGCCAAAAGCGCCAGAAACACCCCGTGCTGATATCCGATGAACACAATCAGAGCGGGTGACGCAAACATCAGCGCCCCGCCAAGCGGATATTGCCACCGCATCGGCAGCAGCGCGACCATGGCTGCCGCGCAAACCCATGCCACCGCAAGTAGTATTGAAAGGCCCATCCCGTTCGCCCTGTCTCGGTCTTCTTTTGTGATTCTGACCGTTTGCTCGCCTTATAATTGAACGAAACAAGTCAGGTTTTCCATAGTTTTTTTGTCAGCACGCAATCTTGTGAAGCCGCTCGGGCAGCCCGTTGGCCCAGGTCGAGATTGTGCCCGCCCCAAGACAGACCACAATGTCGCCGGGCCGCGCCTGTTCGCGCACCAACCGTTCCAGATCGTCCTCGTTCAGGATCGCGCGAGCGTGGCGGTGACCGTGACGGATCAGGCCCGCGACCAGATCGTCGCGGCCTGCGCCCTCGATCGGGTCTTCACCGGCGGCGAACACCTCGGCGATGGCGACCACGTCAGCCTCGTTGAAGCAGGTACAGAAATCGTCGAACAGGTTCGACAGGCGCGAGTATCGGTGTGGCTGATGCACCGCGATTACCCGGCCCTCGCTGGCCTGGCGCGCGGCTTTCAGCACTGCGGCTATCTCTACGGGATGGTGGCCGTAATCGTCGATGATGGTCACGCCGTTCACTTCGCCCACGCGGGTAAAGCGGCGATTGACGCCTCCGAAATTTGCCAGCGCGTCGCGGATCTCGGCGGTTTTCATGCCCAGATGACGGGCCACAGTGATCGCGGCGAGCGCGTTCGAGACGTTGTGATCGCCCGGCATCGGCAGGGTGCAGCCCTCGATCGTGATGTCTTCTTCCTGCAGGACCACATCGAAATGGGCCACGCCTTTCTTATAGGTCAGGTTTATCGCTCGCACATCGGCCTGCGCGTTGAAGCCGTAAGTTCGCACGCGGCGGTCATGGATACGGCCCACCAGCGCCTGCACTTCGGAATGGTCGGTGCAGCAGACCGCAAGCCCATAGAAGGGCAGGTTCGACACGAACTCGTAGAACCCGTCGCGTAATTTGTCGAAATCGCCCCAATGCTCCATATGCTCGGGGTCTATATTGGTGACGATGGCGATGGTGGCGGGCAAGCGGTTAAAGGACCCATCGCTTTCATCCGCTTCGACCACCATCCATTCGCCCTGCCCCATCCGGGCGTTCGAGCCATAGGCATGAATGATACCGCCATTGATCACGGTTGGGTCGAAATCTCCGGCGACCATCAGCTCCGCCATCATGGTGGTGGTAGTGGTCTTGCCGTGGGTGCCCGCAATCGCAACGTTGGATTTCAATCGCATCAATTCGGCCAGCATATCTGCCCGGCGCACCACCGGCAGGCCCATGGAACGCGCGCCATCCAGTTCCGGGTTGCCCGGCTTGATCGCGGTCGAGACGACGACGACCCGCGCTCCTTCCAGGTTCTCGGCCCGCTGCCCGATGAAGATCGTCGCCCCCAGATCCGCCAGTCGGTCGGTGATCTTGGACGCTTTCAGATCCGATCCCTGCACATGGTATCCCAGGTTCAGCAGCACTTCGGCGATGCCTGACATGCCGATACCGCCGATCCCGACAAAGTGGATCGAGCCCACATCCTGTGGGAGTTTCGTTGCGGGGGTCATGGCGTCTCCTTTCGTGCAAGATCCTCGACCAACCCCACCAGACGCCCGGTCGCGTCCGGTGCGCCGACCGTGAGGGCGGCGCTGGCCATCTGCTGGGCGGCGCGGGGATTCGTGAGAACCGAGGTGATTTGCTCTGCCAGTGATGAAACGTCAAGGGCAGATTCGGGGATCATGATGGCGGCATTTGCCTGCACCAGGCCACGCGCATTGGCGGTCTGATGATCGCCTGCCGCAGCGGCATAGGGGATCAGGATCGAGGGGCGTCCGATGATTGCAATGTCCGCCACGCTGGACGCGCCCGAGCGGCTGATGACAAGCTGCGCCTCGGACATGCGGCGCGGTACGTCCTGAAAGAACGGCTTTACCTCGGCCTTGATGCCGTGTTCAGCGTAGAAGGCCGTGACCCGCGCGCCATCCTCGTCACGCGCCTGATGCGCCACGCGCACAAAGCGGCGAAGCCCTTCTGGCAGCGCAGCAATTGCGCCGGGCACCATATCGCTGAGGATGCGCGCGCCCTGACTGCCGCCCATCACCAGGATCGACATCGGATAGTCACCCGGCATGATGTAGGCCGCTGCTGCGCGGTCCAGCACCGCGCCGCGCACCGGGTTGCCCACATGGATGCCTCGGGCGCCCTTGGGCAGGTCGGTGGGCCAGACTCCGCAGGCCACTTGGTCGACCCGTTTGGCAAAGACCTGATTGACCCGTCCCAGCACGCCATTCTGCTCGTGGATCATCCGCGGCAGCCTGAGTGACGTTGCGGCAGCGAGGGCCGGGATCGACGGGTAACCGCCAAATCCCACCACGACATCGGGCTTGTCACGCAGAAACTGCCACGCCATCCCCGCAACGCCCGCCACAATCCGGGGCGCGACCAACGCCTTGGCCAACAAGCCACCGCGCGCGAAGGTAGCCGAGGAAGCCTCGACAATCTCGGTCGAATGGGGAAAGCCGCCGGTATAACGCGCACCGCGTGCGTCCGTGGACAAGCGCACGCGCCAGCCGCGGTTCAGCATTGCCTCGGCCAGCGCCTGCGCCGGGAACATGTGCCCCCCGGTGCCGCCCGCCGCGATCAGCAGATAGTTTTGCCGCATCATCCCCGCCCGCGCAAAATCTCACCCAGCCCGCCCTGCGGACGGGTGCGGGTGAAGGCCAGCAGCATGCCTACGGCAATGCCGCCCGCAATCAGCGACGAGCCACCATAGCTGACAAAGGGCAGCGTCATGCCCTTGGCAGGTAACAGACGCACGGCCACACCCATATTGATCATCGCCTGCACCCCGAACATGCAGGCCAGCCCGGTGCCTGCAAGCCGGATGAAAGGATCACGCTCACGCATCAGACGCAGCAGCGACCGCACAACGATCATCGCGTAAAGCGCGATGATCATCATCACCAGGATCAGGCCATATTCCTCGGCCGCAACAGCGATGATGAAATCGGTATGGGCATCGGGCAGCGACCATTTCACTTGGCCCTCCCCGACGCCAACGCCAAAGAGGCCACCCTCCATGATCGCGTTGGTGGCATAGCCCAGCTGCGTTGTCGGATCGACCTCGGGACTGAGGAAGCCGTCGATGCGGCGGGCGAAATGTTCGGAACTGGAATAGGCGAACATGCCGCCCAGCACCACGACACCGGCCATACAGACCAGCAGCAGCATCGGCGCTCCCGCCACGAAATACATCACGCCCCAGCCAAAGAGCACCAGACAGGCCTGTCCGAAATCGGGCTGCATCACCAACATGCCGACAATCGCCATACACAGCGCAAAGGACCAAAGCCGCCCCGGCGGGCCATTGATCTCCTGACTGGCAGCGAACATCCAGGCAGCGACCACGACAAACCCGGGTTTGAGGAATTCCGAGGGTTGCAACGAGGCAAAGCCGAGGCTGTACCACCGCACCGCGCCCTTGCCGAAATCGGTGCCCAGAAACGGCAGCAGTGCCAGCGCGATAAAGGAGACCACAAAGCCCAGCACCGCCAGGCGACGCACCAACGTGGGCGACATCATCGAGGTCAGCAGCATGGCCACAATCGCCACGCCTCCGAAAAACGCCTGCCTTTCGACGTAATGAAACGGATCGAACCCATTGCGCGAAGCCAGCGGCGGCGACGCGGCCAACCCCAGCAGCAGGCCGATCACAAACAGGATCAGCACGCAGGACATCGACCACTTGTCCAGCGTCCTCCACCACTTGGGTAGAATCGGTTCGCCGCCCCTGTCAGGGGCCGCGCCATAGACCATCTCAGTCATGAGATACCGCCGTTTTCTGCCTCACATGCGCCCCGTTCTCGGGGTCTGTGCGGAAGGCTACAGGAATTTCGCCTCTCAGGCCAGTGTCTTCCTCTTGCCAAAGTTCAGATTCCGCGCCAATGGCGGGGCATGGATTACCGGACGATCATTCTTGGTGCTGGCGCGGCCGGCATGATGTGCGCAGCCCATAGCGGGGGCGACACGCTGGTGCTGGATCACGCGCGCGCGCCGGGCGAAAAGATCCGGATCTCGGGCGGCGGGCGCTGCAATTTCACCAATCTCTATACCGGGCCTGAGAACTTTCTGTCAGGCAACCCGCATTTCTGTAAATCGGCGCTGGCACGCTACACCCAATGGGATTTCATCGATCTGGTGAACCGGCACGGCGTCGCCTGGCATGAAAAGACGTTGGGGCAGCTTTTTTGTGATGGCTCCTCGAAGCAGATCGTCGCCTTGCTGGCGCAAGAAGTGCAGGAAGCTGGAGGAGAGCTTTGGTTATCCACCTCGGTCCAGGGGGTCGACAAAACCGTCGACGGCTTCTGCGTGCAAGTCGAGCGCGAGGGCGCGGCGCGCAGGCTCACCTGTCGCAATCTGGTGCTGGCCACCGGCGGCAAGTCGATTCCCAAGATGGGGGCCACCGGGCTGGCCTATGACGTCGCCCGCCAATTCGGGCTGGCCCTGACCGAAACGCGTCCCGCGCTGGTGCCCTTCACCTTCCCTGATGGCCGCTTCAAACCACTTGCCGGCGTCTCGCTGCCCGTGCGGCTCAGTAATGCGCGCGCCGGCTTTGACGAGGCGCTGCTCTTTACCCATCGCGGGCTAAGCGGCCCGGCGGTGCTGCAGCTTTCTTCCTACTGGCGCGAGGGCGAGGCTGTGTCGGTAAACCTGATCCCAGATATTGCGCTTTACGACCTGCTGCGCGCCCAGCGTCAGGAGGGTGGGCGCAAGGCGCTGACCACCGAGCTTGCCCGCCTTCTGCCCGCGCGGCTGGTCGATGCACTGAAACCTGACCTCAAACTTGACGGCAATCTCGCCGACTTGTCTGACACGCGGCTGGAAACGCTGTGCGCTGCCCTGCAGAATTGGCATCTGACCCCCGCCGGGTCAGAAGGCTACCGCACCGCCGAGGTGACGCTGGGCGGGATCGACACGGACGGGCTGTCGTCAAAGACCATGCAGGCCAAGACCAACCCAGGCCTCTATGCCATCGGCGAGGCGGTCGACGTCACCGGCTGGCTGGGGGGCTACAATTTTCAATGGGCCTGGTCCTCTGGCCATGCCGCAGGGGCCGCGATCGCCGCCAGCCACCGCTGAATGATCCGCCTATTCATCCAATTATTAGCATCCCGGAACGGGCGACGGGGGATTCTAGAGCCGGGCCAGAACCTCGGACGTGAAATCCTCGCCGCGCTGTTCGAAATTGTCATATTGATCGAAACTCGCCGCCGCCGGGGCCAACAGCACCGTGTCGCCCTCCTGCGCCTCGGCCATCGCGCGCGCGACGGCAGTGGCCATGGTGGTGCAAACCTCACTCTCAACATCAAGCTGCATGGCAAACCCTGCCGCCTCGCGCCCAATCACATAAGCCTTGGTGACCGATCCCAGAGCATCGCTCAGCGCGTCCAGCCCGCCCTCTTTCTCCAGCCCGCCGCAGATCCAGCGAATGGTGCCGAAAGCCTGCAAGGCTTTGGCCGCACTGTCCACATTGGTGGCCTTGGAGTCGTTGACATAGGTGATCCCATCCGCCTCGGCGATGATCTGGCTGCGGTGGGGCAGGCCCGGAAAAGAATGCATGGCCTTTTCGATCTCGCGAGGCGCAAGCCCCAGCGCCCGGCAGGCGGCATAGGCGGAACAAGCATTCTGGTGGTTATGCACCCCCGGCAAGCCGCGGATTTGACGCAGATCGATCGAACCGGCCTGCCGCCCCTTGCGGTACTCCGACAGAAAGCCTTTCTTCGCAAAGACCTGCCAGCCCGGACCCGAAAGCTTGCGCGCCACCGAGACACGGATCACCCGATCATCGCTCGGCCCTTCCGACAGTTGCCCGGCCAAATAGTCCCCTTCGGGCTCATCTATCCCGATCACCGCGCGATCGGGGCCGCCCTCGGCAAACAGACGCCGTTTGGCAGCGAAATAGCCGCCCATGCCACCATGGCGATCCAGATGATCGGGGCTGAGATTGGTGAAAATCGCCACATCCGGGGTCAGCGCGCGGGCCAGATCGGTCTGGTAGCTGCTGAGTTCCAGCACAACCACCGAACCATCCCCTCCCGGCTCGATATCCAGTACGCCGCGCCCGATATTGCCCGCCAGTTGCGAGGCCCGCCCGCCTTCGGTCAGGATATGATGGATCAGCGCGGCGGTGGTCGATTTGCCGTTTGACCCGGTCACCGCGACCACGCGCGGCATGGTATCGAAGCGGTCCCAGTCCCGCGTCGCGAAAGAGCGGAAGAAGAGGCCGATATCGTTGTCGACGGGCACGCCCGCCTCTTGCGCCGCCACGATCACCTGGTTGGGTTTGGGATAGAGATGCGGAATGCCGGGCGAGACGATCAGCACGGCGATCTCTTCAAATGCGCCCTGTTTCATCAAATCGCGGCAGGAGAACCCCTCATCCTCGGCTGTTGCGCGTGCAGCCGGGTTGTCATCCCAGCACACCGGCTCGGCCCCACCTGCCCTGAGCGCGCGCGCTGCTACCAGACCGGACCGGCCCAGCCCCAGAACCGCCACATGCTTGCCTGCGTAACCCTTGACCGGGATCATGCCGCCGCCCCTTCCTCCAATTGCGCCTCAAACCAGTTCGCCCGAGCCAAAACAGGCCGTTTAGGGACCAGTACCATCTCGAACCCATATTGCGGTAAGCGGTCGCATAACGCCTCGAATTCCGCAAGAGCATCGGTCATCCCGTGTTTGCGGTCGTCATCTGACTCGAATATCTCGGGCCAAGGCGGGGTCAGGTAGATACGGCGGTCATAGCCGAGGCTCAGCACCTGTTGCCGCGTGGTTTGCGCCAGCTCAGTTCCGGTCCGATCAAACCAGATCAACGCGTCCAGCGCCGAGCGGTCGAAGATCACCGTTGCACCTTTGGCGTGGGCCGCATCCTCGATAGCCAACTCGATAGCGCGCTGGCAAAAACTGGCGGGGTCGATCCATGGCAAAGCGCGCGTGCCGGTTCGCCGCTCCTCAGCAATGATACGGCGGCCAGGCTCGGGCACCGTTGCATGGCCCCGGCGCGCCATCTCTTTCAGCAACGCGGATTTTCCACCGCCCGAGCACCCGGAAAGGACAACCCGGCGCTGTCTCACCGAACCTTGAGCGTGGCCAGGCCGATCATCGCCAGGATCAGCGAAATGATCCAGAACCGGATCACGATGGTGGATTCCGCCCAGCCCTTTTTCTCGTAATGGTGATGGATCGGCGCCATCAGGAACACCCGCTTGCCGGTGCGTTTGTAGTAGAGCACCTGAATGATAACGCTCAGCGCCTCGACAACGAACAGTCCGCCGACAACGGCCAGCACCAGCTCGTGCTTGGTGGCGACGGCGATGGCGCCCAGCGCGCCGCCCAGCGCCAGCGAGCCGGTATCACCCATGAACACCGCCGCAGGCGGCGCGTTGTACCACAGGAATCCCAGCCCTGCGCCAAAGAGCGCGGCGGCAAAGACAAGAATTTCCCCGGTCCCCGGCACGTAATGCACGTCGAGATATTCGGTGAAGTCGACACGCCCCACCGCATAGGCGATGATGCCCAGCGTGGTGCCCGCGATCATCACCGGCATGATCGCCAGCCCGTCCAGCCCGTCTGTCAGATTGACCGCATTCGCCGCGCCGACGATGACGATGATCGAGAACGGGACATAGAAATAGCCCAGATTGATCAGCGTATCCTTGAAGACCGGCAGCGCCAAATGGTTGCGCAAGGAATCCGGGTGATAGGCCGCCGCCCAGACCGCCGCGATCACCGCGATGATGATACCCAGCGCCAGACGCAACCGTCCCGGCACGCCCTTGCTGTTCTGTTTGGACACTTTGGCATAATCATCGGCAAAGCCGATCAGGGCATAGGCCAGCGTCACAAAGACCACCAGCCACACAAACGGATTGTCTAGCCGCGCCCAGAGCAGCGTCGAACTGAGCAACGCGCCCACGATCAATAACCCGCCCATGGTCGGCGTACCCGCCTTGGAGAAATGCCCCTCGGGGCCGTCATCACGAATAGGCTGGCCCTTGCCCTGCTTGCGGCGCAAGACGTTGATCAGGGGACGCCCGAACAGGAAGCCAAAGATCAGCGCCGTCAGAAAGGCCCCGCCCGCACGGAATGTGATGTAGCGGAAAAGGTTGAAGAAGTCCCCTCCATCCGACAAGGCGGTCAACCAATACAGCATTTCAGAACGGCCCCTCGTTCGTATTCTCGTTCATTCGGCGTCGTCATCCATATGGCGGATCCCGTCAACGATCTGCGCCAATCCCATGCTCAGCGAGCCCTTGGCAAGTACAATATCGCCCGGATTGATCAGATCGGGCAGCGATGGCACCATATCGCCACTGGTCTCGGCCCAGATACCGCGCTTGTCATCGGGCAAAGCCGCGTGAAGCGCTTTCATCAGCGGACCGATGCAATGGACCTTGTCCACATTGGCCATCGCGTCCAGATCGGCGAGTTCAGCGTGGAAGTCCTCGGCCCTTGGCCCCAGTTCCTTCATGTCCCCCAGAAACGCCACCCGACGGCGGCCTTCACTCGCCCCCAGCACCTCAAGCGCCGAGGCCATCGAGGCGGGGTTGGCGTTATAGCTGTCATCATGCAATTGGATGGTGCCGCCAGTCGGCAGTTCCAGCTTCCGCCGCGCGCCGCGGCCATGATAGGGCGTCCAGTCCTTGAGCGCGGTGATCGCCTGGATCAGGTCGGCCCCAAGGGCGGCGCTGGCCAGGATCGCGCCCAGCCCGTTCATCGCAAAATGCGTGCCCGGCGAGCGGATTTTGTAGCCGAGAACAGAGCCATAGATATTGGCCTTGGCCAGCGTCGAGGCGCCATCGCTCTCTAGCTCGACCAGTTTGAAATCACTGGCGTTTCTGCCGAAAGTCAGTGCCCGCGCGCCGACCTGCTCGGCCTTGTCGCGCAGGATATCGGCCTGTTTGATATCGGCGTTGATGATGGCGATGCCGTTATGGGGCAGCCCGTCGAATATCGCCGCCTTTTCGAGGGCAATGTCATCAACTGACTCGAAGGCCTCCAGATGCGCCGGGGCGACGGTGGTGATCAGTGCCACATGTGGACGGGCCTGACGGGCCAGCGGTGCGATCTCGCCGGGATGGTTCATGCCGATCTCGATCACCGCATACTCAGTCTCGCGCGGCATTCGGGCCAGTGTCAGAGGCACGCCCCAATGGTTGTTGTAGCTGGCGACGCTGGCATGGGTCTCGCCCTGATCGCCCAACATCTGCGCCAGCATTTCCTTGGTCGAGGTCTTGCCGACACTACCCGTCACCGCAACCACATGGGCGCCGGTGCGGGCGCGGGCAGCTCGGCCCAGATCCTCCAGCGCATGCTGCACATCGTCGACGATCAGCAGCGGCGCGTCCTCGGCCACATCTTCGGGCACATGGCTGACAAGGGCTGCTGCTGCGCCTTTTTCCAGCGCCTGAGCAACAAAATCATGACCGTCGCGCACGTCCTTGAGCGCCACGAACAGATCGCCGGGTTCAATGGTGCGGGTGTCGATGGAGACTCCGCTCGCCTCCCAGTCCTGCGTCGCCCGCCCACCAGCGGCCTGCGCGGCCTCAAGACTTGTCCAGAGTGTCATACACCTCTCCTGTCCAAGGCGGCCACGGCCACGCTTGCCTGTTCCACATCATCAAAAGGCAGCACGTCGTCCCCGACGATCTGCCCGGTTTCATGTCCTTTGCCCGCGATCAACAGCGCATCACCCGGCTGCAGGCTGTCAACGCCACGCAGGATCGCTTCGGCCCGGTCGCCGACTTCAGTTGCGCCCGGGGCACCGCCCATCACCGCAGCACGGATCAGAGCAGGGTCTTCGCTGCGCGGGTTGTCATCAGTCACCAGCACGTTATCGGCATTTTCCGCCGCTGCCTGCCCCATCAGCGGGCGTTTGCCTGCGTCCCGGTCGCCGCCCGCGCCCACAATGGCGATCAGTCGACCCATCACATGCGGACGCAAGGCGCTGAGTGCAGTCGACACCGCATCGGGCGTGTGGGCATAATCGACAAACACCGTCGCGCCATTGTCGCGGGTGGCAGCCAGCTGCATCCGGCCCCGGACGGTGGTCAGATGCGGCAGGGTTTCGAACACCCGCTCGGGGTCATCCCCGGCCGCGATGGCCAGCCCGCAGGCCATCAGCACATTCTGTGCCTGAAATCCTCCGATCAGGTTCAGGCGGGCTTGATGGATCTTTCCGTCGTGGGAAAATCGTACATCCTGGCCCGTGGCGTCAAAGCGCTGGTTGAGCAGGCTGAGATCTCCGACGCCCTGCCCGACCGTAAGGATTGTTTGCTCCCGCGCGGCGGCAACGGCGCGCATCTCGGGCCCTTTGGGGTCGTCGACATTGATCACTGCCGTGCCCTCGGGCGGCAACACCCGGCGGAAGAGGCCCGCCTTGGCGGCGAAATAAGCCTCGAACGTGTCATGATAATCCAGGTGATCCTGGGTGAAATTGGTGAACCCCGCCGCCTTGAGGCGCACACCGTCGAGGCGACGCTGTTCCAGCCCGTGGGACGATGCTTCCATCGCGGCATGGGTGATGCCTGCAGCTGCAGCCTGAGCAAGGCTGCGGTGCAGGGTAATCGGTTCCGGCGTAGTATGGGCCAGCGGCGCGGTCCAGGCGCCTTCGACCCCGGTGGTACCGAGATTGACGGCGGCGTGGCCCAGTTCCGACCAGATCTGGCGCAGAAAAGTGGCCACCGAGGTTTTGCCATTGGTGCCGGTCACCGCCACCATTACCTCGGGCTGCGCACCAAACCAGAGGGCGGCGGCATAGGCCAGCGCCTGCCTTGGGTCTTCGGTCACGACCAGAGCGGCATCCGAGGCGGCCAGTTCGCTGGCCGCAATCTCGGCCCCTTTTGCGTCGGTCAGGATCGCGGCGGCTCCCATGCGGAGCGCGAATTGAATGAATCCACCGCCATGTACACGGGTGCCCGGCAGCGCGGCGAAAAGAAAGCCGTCCTTCACCTCGCGGCTGTCCACGGCCAGCCCGGTGATCTGCGCGTTAGCGCCACCGCGCGCGGTCAGGGCCAGTTGGCTGAGTGTCTTTGCCGGTCCGCCCATATATGCGCCTGCCCCTATTTTACCGATCAGTTTGCGGTCAGCCTTATAGCAGCGGGATCGACGGGCTCAACCTTTGGTCGCAGACCCAGCAGTGGGGCCACGCGCCCGATCAGCTCAGCCGCCACCGGCACGGCGGTCCAGCCCGCTGTGCGGCGCTTTTCGCCGTAAGCCAGGATCGAGGGCTCGTCCAATGTCACCACCAGCACGTATTTCGGATCGCTCATCGGGAAGATCGAGGCGAAGGTGGCGATCACTTTCTTGTCGTAATAACCGCCGCGCGGTTTGGGCTTGTCGGCGGTGCCGGTCTTGCCGCCTACCTCATAACCCGGAACCTCGCCAAAGCTGGCGGTACCGCTGGTCACCACCTTGCGCAGCATCGCGCGGGCCTGTTCCGCGGCATTGTTCGACATCACGCGCGGCCCGTACTGCGCGCCAGTTTTTTTCAGGATCGTCGGGCTGACATAATTGCCGCCATTGGCAATCGCGGCATAACCCGCAGCCAGATGCATCGGGCTGGTCGACAGCCCGTGACCATACGAGATGGTGACGGTGCTGAGTTCACCCCACTTCTTGGGCAGAAGCGGCTTGCCGCCTGCGGCCTCGACAATCTCGAAGGGTGTCGGGTCGAACATACCCAACCCGTCGAGGAATTGCTGCTGCCGCTTGCCACCGATCTGAATCGCCAGCCGCCCTGTGCCCCGGTTCGAGCTTTTGACGATGATGTCCGCCACGCTCAACTTGCCGTAATTCTTGCCCTGGAACTCACCAATCGGGAACCGCCCGATCCGCATCGGACCCGACGTATCGATGATGCTATTGGAATTCACTAGCCCCAGATCAACCGCCTGCGCGGCCGTGAAGATCTTGTAGACCGAGCCCAGCTCATACACTCCCTGCACATAGCGGTTGAACAGCGGGCTATCCGAGGGATCGAACCCGGATGTGGGCGGTCGCGGGCGATCATTTGGATCGAAGGAGGGCAGTGAGGCAGCCGAGATCACCTCGCCGGTATGCACATCCATCAGCACGGCCGAGGCGCCCTTGGCGTTCATGATCTTCATGCCGCCGTAAAGCACCCTCTCGACCGCTGCCTGCACGGTCAGGTCCAGCGACAGTTGCAGCGGCTTGGCACCGTTGGCCGGGTCACGCAGGTAAGTGTCGAACTTTTTCTCGACCCCGGCCACACCGATCACTTCGGCGGCGCTGACACCTTCCTTGCCGAAACCCGCTCCGCCCAGAACATGCGCGGCCAGTTGACCATTGGGATAAAGCCGCATTTCGCGGGGCCCAAACAGCAGACCGGGATCACCCAGGTCATGCACCGCCTGTTTCTGTTCCGGCGAGATGCGTTTCTTGATCCACAGGAACTTGCGCTTGCCGGTGAAATCCGTGACCAGCCGATCCTTGTCGAGGTCGGGAAATATCTGCACGAGCCCATCTGCGGCGGCCATCGGGTCTACCATAAGCGGCGGCTGGGCATACAGCGAATGGGTCTCGAAATTGGTCGCCAGAATGCGCCCTTGCCGGTCGACAATGTCACCGCGCTGGGTGGCAATCGACGCGCCCGAGGCGCTGGCAATCGGTTCGCGCGGCTCTGCGGTGGCCATCACCCCCATGCGAGTGCCCACGATGCCAAAGGCGCAGAAAAAGAACGCTGCAAGAACCAGCAGGCGGCCCTCGGCGCGGGCACGGGTACGGTCGCGCATCTCTTCATGCCGTTTGCGGATGTTCTCGCGTTCGATGACCGCCGGGTTCTGGCCCTTGGCCCGGGCTTCGAGCACACGAGCCAGCGGTCGCAGGGGCGTGCGGGTCATGGGAACTGCTCCTCAAGGATGGCACGCACATCAATGGCGTTGTTGATGGTGATCTCGGGTTCGGGCGGGCGCGGATAGGCGACCTGGTCAACCTTGCCGAACTGGTCGGGACGCAGGGGCAAAAGGCCCAACCGGTCGAAATTCAGATCCGCCAGTTCGCGCAGCCGGTCAGGGCGGTTCAGATAGGCCCATTCGGCGCGCAGCACGCTCAGCCGCACCTGCGCGGCGCCGATCTGACGCTGCAACGTCTGCGTCTCTTTCAGCACCTGCTGGGTCTTGTAGTTTTCTTGATAGGCCCAGAGCGCAAGGCCAAACACGGCCAAGGCGGTGAGCACGTAAATCACGCTTCTCATCTTGCCCCCCTCAATTGCGGCATACCGATGCTTTTGGCATCGATCCCCCCGGCAGGCGCATCCGTGCGCACCGCCACCCGCAGCTTTGCCGACCTTGACCGCGGGTTTTCCTCAAGCTCTTGCGGATCAGGCCCAATAGCCTTGCGCGTCTTGAGGTCGAATTGTGGTTGTTCCTGCGCCTGCTCGGGCGCGTAGCGATTGGCGCGCCCGGTGCGTCCGGCGCGGGCCTGCAGGAAGCGTTTGACCATCCGGTCCTCGATGGAATGAAAGGTCACGACCGCCAACTTGCCGCGCAGCCTCAAGGCCCGTTCGGCGGCCATCAACCCCTGGAACAGCTCGTCATATTCCGCGTTCACCGCAATGCGCAACGCCTGAAAGCTGCGGGTCGCAGGGTGGGACTGGCCCGGCTTCGGGCGCGGCAGGCAGCGTTCGATCACGCTGGTCAATTGCAGCGTGGTCTCGAACGGGGCCTCGGCGCGCGCTCTGACAATCGCCTTGGCGATGCGGCGGCTGGCGCGTTCTTCACCATAATGGAACAGGATATCGGCGAGCTCGGCCTCGGTGGCGGTGTTGACCAGATCAGCGGCGCTTTCGCCCTCCTGACTCATGCGCATGTCGAGCGGGCCGTCCTTCATGAAAGAGAACCCGCGCTCGGCCAGATCAAGCTGCATTGAGGACACGCCCAAATCCAGCACCACGCCATCCAGGTCCTGCGCATACTCATCCATGCGCGAGAAGACGCCACGCTGCATTACCAATCGGTCGCCATAATCTGCCGCCCAATCCGCAGCCATATCAAAAGCCAGCGGGTCGCGGTCGACGGCGATCACGCGGTCGGCCCCGGCTTCCAGCAAGCCGCGGGTATAGCCCCCAGCGCCAAATGTGCCGTCCAGCCAAGTGCCGGACACCGGGGCAACCGCTTGCAACAGCGGGTGGAGCAGGACGGGAATGTGGGGATCGTTTAGGACCTTGCGCGCGGCAGCCATGCCGTCACGCGCCCCCGGCGCCATCCAGGAACTGCATCGGATCAAAATCGTCCGGCAGATCGTCCATGAAATCCTCGACCTTGCCCAACTCATCGACCTCATAGGTCTCGGGCTTCCAGATCTGGAACGTGTCACCTGTGGCGAAGAAGAAGGCCTCATCTTCGAGGTCGATTTTCTTGCGCAGCTTTGCAGGCAGCACCAGGCGCCCGGTCTCGTCCACATTGGTAGGAAAGGACTGTCCGTGGAACAGGCGCTGCAACAGCTTGCGTTCCATCGAGCCGCGCGGAAGCTGGGCGATCTTTGCATCGACCTCTTCGATGGCTTCCATCGTATAGCATTCAAGAAAGTTGCGACGGTGATCGCCATAGACGATGACCAGTTCGGGATTGCTGCCGGATTGCCAGTTGGGATCGCCCGCCTCCAGAACACGGCGAAACGAGGCCGGGATCGAGACCCTGCCCTTGCTGTCCACCTTATGGTGGCTTTCGCCTCTAAACATGCGCGCCAAGCTGACTGTCCCTTTCGCTAGCGCCCCACCAAAACTTTTCCGCCCCCGGAAACTAGAAACGGCGGGTTGATCTGCTGCCACTGATCAACCCGCCGCATTGGCCCGCTTTGCGGGAAGTCCGACTGCGCGCGCACCTGGGGGGGGATGTCTGCTCGCCCGCGCGCCGGATCTCTTTGGTCTGATGAAAGCGAGATGCCTGTATGAAACCGTTTGTTTTTTAGCGGGGTCGTTTGGTGCCCCTTGTCGCCTCGTCCTCATCGGATGAACAAGGGATGACATGGGAATTCATGGAAATCAACAGGAAATTTTTAAAAGAAGCCACGTCGAATTCCGCAAGCGGTCAAAACAACACACAAAAATGGGTGTAGATATTCCAGTTTTGCCAAATATGGTAAACATCTTTAATTCTGCCACCATATATAGTCGTCAATTAGTCACCACGGTTGTCCCATAAAATCCCAGTCTTTTACGTTTTCACACCAAGCCCTCACATCAAGATTTTATATTCCCCTTTTGTTCCATGGCTTGGGCATGAATCGACACAAGTGAGAGGGGCAGAGCGACGCATTGTGACACTCTGGAGAACGAGTACTAAATCCCGCCCATGATTTCCCACGCCGCCCTCAACGTACTCAGATTCTTACGGTTGGTATGAATGCAGTAAACAAAAAGCTCTGAACTTCTCAGGACGCGGAAAGGGAACACGACTCTCATTTCGCCCAAGAGTCAGCCAACGCACTGACGGATAGCCCAAAAGGTAATCGCACACGTTTTCGTGAGGTTTGCGCTCCCAATCGCTAGCAAAGCGCTAACGCCAATAAAAATAGGTGAAATTTCGAACTACATGATTTCAATACACAATCCATGCATTTTCTGCATAGCGGCATTGACGGCACAAGTTATTGTGCATCTGCAGCAATTACCTATGTTCAGCCTCAACAGCGCGGGACAATCCTGGCGCACCGAAACAAGATCTGGACCAATAAGATGGCAGCTACAAACGACTTTACCGCCACGAACGGCCTCGAAATCTCCGGCTTTTATGCAGGTCTGGAAGCGCTGAAGGCGCGCTTCGCGAATTACCGGCTTTACCGCCAGACAGTCAGCGAACTGTCGGACCTGTCCGACCGGGATCTGGCCGATCTCGGCATCAACCGCAGCATGATCCGCCGGGTCGCCATGGAAGCGACCTACGACAACCGCGCCGCCTGAGGCGCAAAACATAGACTTTTCAGCGCTTTCTCCTCCTCCCTGAGGGCCTGAAAACAGCGACGGCATCTCCTCCTCCCTGACGCCGTCGCGAAAATACCGGCCTTGATGCCGGATCGGACACACCGGAGCTTCTCCTCCCTTGCTTCGGTGTCGCAAGAGCGGCGGCGCCCCACCTCCTCCCTGGGCGTCGCCGTTGCACCAATACCGGGGCAACCCGGAACCTGACGCATCTGGCCTTCTCCTCCTCCCTAGGTCGGGTGCTGCAAGAGAACGGCGGCACCCTCCTCCCTGGTGTCGCCGTTTTCTGTTTTTGGAGTATGGATTCTAATGGGCCTTTAGAAAGGCACGTCGTCGCTGGCGTTGAGGAAGCGGGCGACAACTTTCTTCAGTCCGGCCTTTTCGAACTCGACCTCGACCTTGTCGCCCTCGATGCCGATTACCGCGCCATAGCCGAATTTCTGGTGGAATACCCGCTCGCCCAGGGTGAAGCTGGCCACCGCATCCATGTCGATCACGGTATTGCGGCTTTCTTTCGGTTGCGACATGCCATATTGACCCTGCCGCGCCTGCAGGCGTTTCCAGCCCGGTGAGTTATAGACATTGGCCTCGGCCGCGCGGGTCTCGATCCCCTGTGCGCTGAACCCGCCGCCCGAGCCGCCATAAAGACCCGGAGGCGTCAGAACCTCGACATGATCCTCGGGCAACTCGTCAATAAACCGCGACGGCATCGAATTCTGCCATTGGCCGAAAACCCGACGATTCGCGGCAAACGAGATCGTGCAGACCTCTTCGGCGCGGGTGATGCCCACATATGCCAGCCGCCGTTCCTCTTCGAGGCCCTTGATCCCCGATTCGTCCATGCTGCGCTGCGACGGGAACAGCCCGTCCTCCCATCCCGGCAGGAACACGGCGGGAAATTCCAGACCCTTGGCCGCGTGCAGCGTCATGATCGAGACCTTGGCCCCGCCGTCGTTTTGCTCGTTATCCATGATCAGGCTGACATGTTCGAGGAACCCTTGCAGATTCTCGAACCCTTCCAACGCCTTGATCAGTTCCTTGAGGTTTTCCAACCGACCCGGCGCCTCGGGCGTCTTGTCGTTCTGCCAGAAGCCGGTATAGCCGGATTCGTCCAGCACGATCTCGGCCAGCTCCATATGGGTCAAGCCCTTGTCACCCGCCATCCGGCCCCAGCGGGCCAGCCCCTCAACCAGTTCCCGCAGCGCACCGCCGCCCTTGCCCTTGATCGCGCCCTGTTCGACCGCAAGCCGCGCGCCTTCGACCAATGACACACCGTTCGCGCGCGCCGTCAGCTGAATGGTCTGCTGCGCCTTGTCGCCCAGGCCGCGCTTGGGCGTGTTCACGATCCGCTCGAAGGCCAGATCATCCTCGGGGCTGACGACCAGCCGGAAATAGGCCATGGCATCGCGAATCTCCATCCGCTCGTAGAATCGCGGCCCGCCGATCACCTTGTAAGGCAGCCCGATGGTCAGGAACCGGTCCTCGAAGGCGCGCATCTGGTGCGAGGCGCGGACGAGGATGGCCATTTCGTCCAGGCTCATGGGCCGCGCGCCACGGGTGCCGCCCTGCATCGCGTCGATTTCCTCGCCGATCCAGCGCGCCTCTTCCTCGCCATCCCAATGACCGATCAGGCGGACTTTCTCACCCTCGACAGCCTCGGTCCACAGCTCTTTGCCCAACCGCCCCTGATTGCCACGGATCACGTTCGAGGCTGCTGCCAGAATATGCGGGGTCGAGCGATAATTCTGCTCTAGCCGCACCACATGGGCGCCGGAAAAATCCTTTTCGAACCGCAGGATGTTGCCCACTTCCGCCCCGCGCCAACCATAGATCGACTGGTCGTCATCGCCGACGCAACAGATGTTCTTGTGCGCCCCGGCCAGCAGCCGCAGCCACATGTACTGTGCGACATTTGTGTCCTGATACTCGTCCACGAGGATGTAACGGAACCAGCGCTGGTATTGCTGCAGCACGTCCTCATGGGTCTGGAAGATGGTGACCATATGCAAGAGCAGATCGCCGAAATCGACCGCGTTCAGCTCGCGAAGGCGGGTCTGGTATTGCGTGTAGAATTCCACCCCCTTGTGGTTATAGGCGCCGGCATCGGCCCCGGGCACCTTTTCGGGGGTCAGCGCACGATTCTTCCAGTCGTCGATGATGCCCGCCAGCATCCGGGCGGGCCAGCGTTTGTCGTCGATACTTGCGGCTCGCACCAACTGCTTGAGCAGGCGCAGTTGATCGTCGCTGTCGAGGATGGTGAAGTTCGATTTTAGGTTCACCAGTTCCGCGTGACGGCGCAGCAGCTTCACGCAGATGGCGTGGAAGGTGCCCAGCCACGGCATTCCCTCGGCGGGTTGGCCCAGCATGCGCCCCACCCGCTCTTTCATTTCGCGGGCGGCCTTGTTGGTGAAGGTCACCGCCAGAATCTCGTTGGGACGGGCGGTTCCGGTATTCAGCAGATGCACGATCCGGGTGGTCAGCGCCTTGGTTTTGCCGGTGCCTGCCCCCGCAAGCATCAGCACCGGGCCGTCCAGCAATTCGACCGCATCCCGCTGCGCCGGGTTCAGATCGTCAAGATAGGGTGTCGGGCGCGCACCCATGGCGCGGGCCGAAAGCGAGGCGCCCTCAAAGGCGTCCATTTCGTCGAAACTGCTCATGCGGCGACCCTATCGTGATCCGGAAAAAAGTTAAAGAGACGTTCGCGCTATGTTCCCAGAAACCAACCGGTTTGCATAGCAGCTATCCCCTGACAGGATAAGTCTGGACTTTTCGCCGCGACGCAGCGTAAATGCCGCGCATGGATTTGCACAGCACCTATCCCGGCATTGCTGATCTAAAGAACAGGGCGCGACGGCGCCTGCCGAAATTCGTCTGGGAGTATCTCGACAGCGGCACCGGGGCCGAATGCGGCAAAGCCCGAGACCGTCAGGCGCTGGACCAGATCGGCTTTCTGCCGCATATTCTGAAAGGGCCGATGAGTTTCAATCTGACCACCCGGTTTCTGGATCGCGACTATCCCCTGCCCTTCGGCATCGCCCCTGTCGGCATGTCCGGTCTGGTCTGGCATGGGGCAGAACAGATGCTGGCGCAGAGCGCTGCGGAGGCAGGCCTTCCTTATGTCCTATCCACCGTCGCCAGCCAAAACCCCGAGGACATGGCCCCCCATATCGGGCCCGAGGCGTGGTTTCAGCTCTACCCACCGAAAGACCCCGAGATCCGGCTGGATCTCTTGAACCGGATCAGACAGGCGGGGTTCTCGGTCCTAGTGCTGACAGTGGATGTGCCGGTGGCCTCGCGCCGCGAGAGGCAGACCCGATCCGGTCTGACCCACCCGCCCCGCCTGACGCCGCGCCTGCTGGCGCAGGTTGCGCAGCGACCAGCCTGGGCGATGGCCATGGCGCGCGGGGGCACGCCGCGCATGCGCACATTGGACAAGTATATTTCAGGGCAGCAGAACCTGCCCCCAACCGCGCATATCGGATATCTGCTGCGGGCTTCGCCGGATATGGAGTATCTAAAGTGGTTGCGCGACCATTGGGACGGTCCATTCATCGTCAAGGGCGTGCTGCGAGCAGAGGACGCGGAACCGCTGGAGCGGGCGGGCGTTGATGCGCTCTGGGTCTCGACCCATGGCGGGCGGCAGTTCGACGGCGCGCCGGGTGCGTTGGAGATATTGCCAGCGATCCGCGCCGCGACATCGCTGCCGCTCATATTCGACAGCGGTGTCGAGGGCGGGCTGGACATCTTGCGCGCCCTTGCAAGTGGCGCGGATTTTGTGATGCTTGCCCGCGCCTTTCACTATGGCGTGGCTGCCTTGGGCGCCACCGGCCCCGATCACGTGATTGATATTCTAAAGTGCGATATGGAAGCGAATTTGGGGCAGCTGGGGGCAAGGTCGCTGAGCGATTTGCCCGCGCCCATTCCCTTGCGAACGGTTGCACCGCCGTAATTCAGCCTTACGGCGGAACTTAGCCGTTTGCCGACAACAAAATGCCGTTTCTACCCAGAACTCCCAATATACTTGACGCTACGACACTTCTAAAAGACGGCCAACCGATACTGATGCGGGACCTCCAATGACTGACTTCAAGAAAATCCTCATTGCCAACCGGGGCGAAATTGCCATCCGCGTGATGCGCGCCGCCAACGAGATGGGCAAGAAAACTGTCGCCATTTACGCCGAGGAGGACAAGCTGGGCCTGCACCGCTTCAAGGCGGATGAAGCCTATCGGATTGGCGAAGGCATGGGACCGGTCGCCGCGTATCTCTCGATTGACGAGATCATTCGCGTGGCCAAGGAATGTGGTGCGGATGCGATCCATCCCGGCTATGGCCTTCTGTCCGAGAACCCCGATTTCGTGGACGCCTGCACCAAGAACGGCATCACCTTCATCGGGCCCAAGGCCGAAACCATGCGCGCGCTCGGTGACAAGGCCAGTGCCCGGCGTGTCGCCGTCGAGGCCGGTGTACCGGTGATCCCGGCCACTGAAGTGCTGGGTGACGACATGGACGCGATCCGCGCCGAGGCGGGTGAGGTCGGCTATCCCTTGATGCTGAAAGCATCGTGGGGCGGCGGCGGACGCGGGATGCGCCCGATCTTTGGCGAGGACGAGCTGGAAGAGAAGGTTCTGGAAGGGCGCCGCGAGGCAGAGGCAGCCTTTGGCAATGGCGAGGGCTATCTGGAAAAGATGATCACCCGCGCGCGCCATGTCGAGGTGCAGATCCTTGGTGACAAGCATGGTGGCATGTATCACCTTTATGAACGCGACTGCTCGGTCCAGCGCCGCAACCAGAAAGTGGTGGAACGCGCCCCTGCCCCGTATCTTTCGGACGACCAGCGCGCCGAGATTTGCGAACTTGGCTACAAGATCTGCAAGCATGTGAATTATGAATGCGCCGGTACGGTCGAATTCCTGATGGATATGGCCAACGGCAAATTCTACTTCATCGAGGTCAACCCGCGCGTGCAGGTCGAACATACCGTCACCGAAGAAGTGACCGGTATCGATATCGTGCAGTCGCAGATCCTGATCGCCGAGGGCAAAACCATTGCCGAGGCCACCGGCAAACCCAGCCAAGACGATGTGCAACTGACCGGCCATGCGCTACAGACGCGGATCACTACCGAGGACCCGCTGAACAATTTCATCCCCGACTATGGCCGCATCACCGCCTACCGCTCGGCCACCGGCATGGGCATCCGTCTCGATGGCGGCACGGCTTATGCAGGAGGCGTGATCACGCGCTACTACGATTCGCTGCTGACCAAGATCACCGCCTCGGCCCAGACCCCGGAAAAGGCCATCGCGCGGATGGACCGGGCGCTGCGCGAGTTCCGTATTCGCGGTGTGAGCACCAATATCGCCTTTGTCGAGAACCTGCTGAAGCACCCCACCTTCCTGTCGAATGAATACACCACCAAGTTCATCGACGAGACGCCCGAGCTGTTCAGCTTCAAGCAGCGCCGCGACCGGGGCACCAAGGTTCTGACCTATATCGCCGATATCACGGTGAACGGGCATCCCGAAACCAAGGATCGGCCCGAACCGCGCGCCGATCTGAAACCTGCCGTGGCACCGGTCAAAAAGGCCGAGCCGATGATGGGCACCCGCAACCTGCTGGAGCAAAAGGGCCCGCAGGCCGTCGCCGACTGGATGAAGGCGCAGCGGCAACTTCTGATCACCGACACCACCATGCGCGACGGGCACCAGTCGCTGCTGGCCACACGAATGCGCTCGATCGACATGATCAAGGTCGCGCCCAGCTATGCCGCGAACCTGCCGCAGCTCTTCTCGGTGGAATGTTGGGGGGGCGCGACCTTCGACGTGGCCTATCGCTTCTTGCAGGAATGCCCGTGGCAGCGGTTGCGCGATTTGCGCGAGGCGATGCCGAATCTGATGACCCAGATGCTGCTGCGCGGGGCGAACGGTGTCGGCTACACCAACTACCCCGACAATGTGGTGCAGGAATTCGTCAAGGAAGCGGCAAAGAATATCGACGTCTTCCGCGTATTCGACAGCCTGAACTGGGTTGAGAATATGCGCGTCGCGATGGACGCAGTGGTCGAGAACAACAAGATCTGCGAAGGCACCGTCTGTTACACTGGTGATATCCTCGACCCTGATCGCGCCAAGTATGACCTGAAATACTATGTCTCCATGGGCCAGTCGCTGCGCGATGCGGGCGCGCATGTGCTGGGTCTGAAAGACATGGCCGGGCTCTTGAAACCCGCCGCCGCGCGGGTGCTGATCAAAGCCCTCAAGGAAGAGGTGGGCCTGCCCATACACTTCCACACCCACGACACCGCCGGCATTGCCAGCGCGACCATTCTGGCCGCCTCCGAGGCGGGTGTGGACGCCGTGGATTGCGCCATGGACGCGTTCAGCGGCAACACCTCTCAGGCGACGTTGGGCACTGTGGTCGAGGCGTTGCGCCATACAGACCGCGACACCGGGCTGGACGTGAAGGCAATCCGCGAGATCAGCGACTATTTCGAAGCGGTGCGCGGGCAGTATGCGGCCTTCGAGAGCGGCCTGCAGGCCCCCGCCTCCGAGGTCTATTTGCACGAAATGCCCGGCGGCCAGTTCACCAACCTCAAGGCGCAGGCGCGCTCGATGGGGTTGGAGGAACGCTGGCACGACGTAGCGCAGATGTATTCCGACGTTAACCGCATGTTCGGCGATATCGTCAAGGTGACGCCCTCGTCCAAGGTGGTGGGCGATATGGCGCTGATGATGGTTAGTCAGGGGCTGAGCCGCACCGATGTCGAAGATCCCGACACCGAGGTGTCCTTCCCCGACTCAGTGATAGACATGATGCGCGGCAATCTGGGACAGCCTCCGGGCGGCTTCCCCGACGCGATCCTGTCCAAGGTGCTGAAGGGCGAGCAACCCAATACCGAGCGCCCCGGCAAGGACGTGGCCCCGGTCGATCTGGAAGAGACACGCGCCAAGGTCAGCACCGAGCTTGAAGGCAAGAAGGTCGATAGCGAGGACCTGAACGGGTATCTCATGTATCCCAAGGTCTTCATGGATTACATGGGTCGCCACCGCCTATATGGTCCGGTCCGCACCCTTCCCACGCGCACCTTCTTCTACGGTATGGAACCGGGTGAAGAGATAAGCGCCGAGATCGATCCGGGCAAGACGCTGGAAATTCGCTGTCAGGCTGTTAGCGAGACGGACGAAAAAGGCGAGGTCAAGGTATTCTTCGAACTCAATGGCCAGCCGCGCGTGATCCGGGTGCCGAACCGTCTGGTCAAATCCACAACCGTGCAGCGGCCCAAGGCCGAGCCGGGCAACACAAACCATGTCGGCGCGCCGATGCCCGGGGTGGTGGCCAGCGTTGCGGTGCAGACAGGTCAGAAGGTCAGCGAAGGCGACCTGTTGCTGACCATCGAGGCAATGAAAATGGAGACCGGAATCCACGCCGAACGCGACGCGGTGGTCACCGCGCTGCACATCCAGCCCGGCGGCCAGATCGACGCAAAAGACCTGCTGGTTGAACTGGAATAACGTGCTATCTGCTGTGCGACCCTGCGCTGACTTCGGTTAGCGCTGGGTCGGTTTGAACAGACCGGGGCAGACCGCATGATTTTCATCACACCTATTTACGCATCTCTCATCGCCATTCTCTTTGTGGCGCTCAGCGCCAATGTGATCGTCGGGCGCAGACGGCAGCGCATCTCGATGGGTCATGGTGGCCACGATGACCTGATGAAGGCGATGCGGGCGCATGGCAACTGCGCCGAATACGCGCCTTTTGCCCTGCTCCTGCTGCTGATGGCGGAATGGCAAGGTGCGGCGCATTGGTACCTGCACCTGCTGGGCCTGTCGCTGTTGGTGGGCCGGGTGCTGCATGCCTATGGGTTCGGGCGGGCCCGGCCGATTCTCATCCTGCGCCAGATCGGCATGCTGTTGACCTTTGCCGCGATCCTGCTCGCGGCGCTGACAAACCTCGCCCTCGCGCTCTAATGTTGACGCTGAGTGGCGCACCGGCAAAAAGTTTCCGCACCAACCATTTTCCCCTTGCAGGGACTGACTGGACTTTATATCTCCCTCCTCACTCAACCGGGCGGGCGTAGCTCAGGGGTAGAGCATAACCTTGCCAAGGTTAGGGTCGGGCGTTCGAATCGCCTCGCCCGCTCCAGTTGAGACCCCAGGCCGATTGGCCAAATGGATGCGGGCGTAGCTCAGGGGTAGAGCATAACCTTGCCAAGGTTAGGGTCGGGCGTTCGAATCGCCTCGCCCGCTCCAACTTAAACGCACTTCGGAACTGCTTCGCCCCCGGTAGCGTCGCCGGCGTTTCAGAACGCGTTGAAGGTGATCGTGGTCAAAGACCGCTCGATCCCGTCAATATCGAGCAGGCGTTCGTTGATGAACTTGCCGACATCCTCGCCCTGCGGGATATAGAGCTTCATCATCAGGTCGTATTCACCGCTGGTAGAGAACAGTTCGGAGTGGATTTCGCGCAGCGCGATCTCTTCGGCCACCCTGTATGTGGTGCCGGGTTTGCAGCGAATCTGGATGAACACACAAGTTGACATGCCGAGGCCTTCCGATTGATCCGGGTTCAGGCTGTCACGGGCGGTGGCGCCGCGCAATCCCCTGTTTCGGCCCCTGTTTCGGCGCAACACTTCACCGCGTGCGTGACAGCCGGGCTGGTAATCCACGCGCGAGCGGAACTATAAGCACCTTCGAAACAAAGGGGATTTCGCCATGCGCCGCGCTACGATCAGCCGCAAGACCGCGGAAACCGAGATTTCCGTCGAAATCGACCTCGATGGGACCGGGCGGTACGACATCCAGACCGGTGTGGGCTTCTTTGACCACATGCTGGATCAACTGTCGCGCCATTCGCTGATCGACATGACGATCCGGGCCAAGGGCGACACCCATATCGACGATCACCACACAGTCGAGGATACCGGCATCGCGCTGGGTCAGGCGCTTGCCGAAGCCCTGGGCGATAAGACGGGCATCCGCCGATATGGCGAATGCCACCTGCCGATGGATGACGCGCAGGTCCGCTGCGCGCTGGACCTCTCGGCCCGGCCCTATCTGGTCTGGAATGTCGATCTGCCGACCCCAAAGATCGGTAATTTCGACAGCGAGTTGGTGCGCGAGTTCTTTCAGGCCTTCAGCACTCATGCCGGCATCACGCTGCATGTCGACCAGCTGCACGGGTTGAACAGCCACCACATCGCCGAGGCCGCGTTCAAATCCGTGGCCCGCGCGTTGCGCGTGGCGGTCGAGACCGATCCACGCAAGGCCGACGCGGTGCCATCGACCAAAGGCACACTGTAAATTCGAAACCGTGCTACCCTCGCGTCATTTGAAAAAGTATCGCGAGGATTTCATGGCCTATCAAGCCGACGGGTGCCTGTGCGGCGCTCTGCGCTTCTCCGTTTCCGCACAACCGCTTTGGGTCACGGCATGTTTTTGTCGTTTTTGCCAACGGACGACCGGGACACAAGGGATCGTTGAGCCGATTTTCGACATCGAAACCTTTGCCATGAACCAGGGCGAGCCTGCCCGCTACGATCATGTCTCGGAAGGCAGCGGCAAAGAGATACATGTACATTTCTGCAAGACCTGTGCCACCAAAACCCATTTGACGTTCGAGCGCTGGCCGGATCGGCTGGGCGTCTATGCCGGGGCGTTCGACGACCCGGGCTGGTTCGATTTCACGCCGGAAAACAGCAAGTTCATCTTTCTGGACTGCGCCACACGCGGCACGCTTGTACCTGCTGGTTTCAAAACCTATGCCGAACATGCCGCAAAAGCCGATGGCACGCCGTTGGAGCCTCAGGTCTTCGATCATGTGCTACATGTAAGGTGAACGGCTTGGCAGCGTGCGGGGCTTGCGATACTCAGCACCGGAACCAGTTTGACGATACGGAGCCAACCCTTGCTGACAGCCATTATCGACTACGAGTCGGGCAATCTGCATTCCGCCGAGAAGGCGTTTCAGCGCATGGCGCGGGAACTGGATGCGGGCGAGGTCGTGGTGACCTCGGACGCGGATGTTGTTGCGCGCGCCGACCGTCTGGTCCTGCCCGGTGACGGCGCGTTCCCCGCCTGCGCGGGTGAATTGCGCGGGCACAAGGGCATCCATGACGCCCTGGTCGAAGCGGTCGAACAACGCGGGCGGCCCTTTCTGGGCATCTGTGTCGGCATGCAGTTGATGGCCACCACCGGCCACGAATACGAAGAGACGGCGGGCCTTGGCTGGGTATCAGGCGACGTGGTAAAGATCGCGCCGCAGGACAGGGCGCTGAAAGTGCCACATATGGGCTGGAACGATCTGGTGATCGACAGCGACCACCCGGTCTTTGCAGGCATCGATACCGGTGATCACACCTATTTCGTGCATTCCTATCATGTCCGCGTCGCCAACCCGGCAGAGCGTCTGGCCCATGTCGAATATGGTGGCCCGGTAACCGCCGTGATTGGGCGCGACACGATGATTGGCATGCAGTTTCATCCGGAAAAGAGCCAGGCCACCGGTTTGCGCCTGATCGGGAACTTCCTGAACTGGCGCCCCTGACGGGCGCTGTGCGTGATCAGCGGATACGCGTCCAGTCCTGACCGCGGCAGACCAAACCGCCTGCGACGCAGCCTTTCACTTCAAGTGTGCTGCCGCTGAGCGTCATTTTCGACGCATAAGTTTTGTCCGATTCCGGGTCCCAGATCTTGCCACCGCCATATTTCCCGCTGCCCTCGGGCACCATATCCCAGATCATCTGCTTACCGAGATGTTCATAGTTCACATTCTGATCCCCATTGGCGCTGAACGCGCTGTCAATTGTGCCGCAAACGGCACTGCCGCAAGGCCCGATCGAAACGTGAAGATAGCCACCGGTATCGCCGGGCTGGGTTTTCCACAAGCCGTCAACCGGATCTTCGGCATGTGCCATCGTCCCCATCAACACCGCAGCGGCAGCGCCCAGAATGACATGTTTGTTCATCAGTCCTACTCCCTCTTTGCGTGCAGATTGGCCCGGGTTGACGCTTTGGGCAAGCCTGACTTTGGGTCGCGTTGCATCCCCTGCCCGACCTGTGTCATATCCCGGCGAAAATCAGCAAAAGGTCGCTTATCTCATGATCCTCTATCCTGCCATTGATCTCAAGGACGGCCAGGCCGTTCGGCTCTTGCGTGGCGAGATGGAGGCGGCAACGGTTTTCAATGACGACCCCGCCGCTCAGGCCCGCGCCTTTGTCGAGGCCGGGTGTCAGTGGCTGCATCTGGTCGATCTGAACGGGGCCTTTGCCGGTGAGCCGGTCAATGCCGCGCCGGTCGAGGCGATACTGCGCGACTGCAACGTGCCAGCCCAGCTTGGCGGCGGCATCCGCAACATGGCCACGATCGAGCGCTGGCTGGATAAGGGGTTGGCCCGGGTCATTCTGGGCACGGTTGCGGTCGAAAACCCCGATCTGGTGCGCGAAGCCGCCCGTGCTTTTCCCGGCAAGGTCGCCGTCGGCATCGACGCCCGCAACGGCATGGTCGCAACCAAGGGCTGGGCCGAGGAAACCGATGTCGAGGTCATCGATCTGGCGCGGCAGTTCGAGGATGCGGGCGTTGCCGCGATCATCTACACCGATATCAACCGCGACGGCGCGATGCAGGGGCCGAACGTCGATGCCACTGCCGCGCTGGCCCGAGCTATCTCGATCCCGGTGATCGCCTCGGGCGGGGTGTCCTCGATCGCCGATCTGGTCGCCCTGCGCGATTGTGGCGCAGATCTGAATGGTGCGATTTCAGGCCGGGCGCTTTATGATGGGGCGATTGATCTGACGGAGGCCCTGAGAGCGCTCAGGGCATGACCCTATGTCGCGGACACACGTAACCCGATCCGCTCTGCCCGCCAACAGTCTTTTGCACGCGCGTATCCGCAGCGGTGACTTTCTGGACTGTTTCAGCGTCGCCTCCGATCTGCCGCCCCGGCAGGCTGCCGACAGCATCACCGACTTTCCCGGATGGGCCAAGGCGCTGGTGCGTCTGCGTGGGGTGCTGGTCGCTCCGTTTGGCCTGGAAAAAACCGGCCCCGAGGCCCCGAACAAGGTGGGTCTGTTTCCGGTCGAACATGAAGGCAAGACAGAGCTGATTGCAGGATTCAACGACCGCCACCTCGATTTCCGGGTGTCGGTGATATCCGAGGCCGGTCGCGTTTCACTCGCCACCTGGGTCCACCGGCATAATCTGGGCGGGCGGCTTTATCTGGCGGCAATCCTGCCGTTTCACATTCTGATCGCACGCAATGCGCTGGTACGGGTTAGCCGCGCGGGCGGCGCATCCTCGCTGCGTTAGCCATCCACCGCAGCGGCGGGCCGCAGAATGGTCCAGACATTCTTGAGCTTCCTGTCGCCGTGATAGGGCTGGATCGTGTTCTCATCGACCAGTTCCAGACGCCAGCATCCCGACCCGGTTCCCCAATCCTCGCACCACAAATCGCGGCGGATCGCCCAGTTCGAGCTGTAGTCCCGCGAGCCGAACACGCCTTTTGCGCCACCGTCGCGGCCATAGGTTTGGACCCAACGTGTGGCACCGTCCTCGTTCGATATCCCGGAAAGAACCGCGCCCGGAATGGTGGCCAGCAAATCCTCGGCGCTCATGATCTCACCTGCCCCCGCCGGTGCGGCAAGGCAAAGCGCAAGCGTTGCAGACAACGTGTATTGGCAGCAAGACATGAAGCGACCCTCCGTTAGGTGCCCCATCATACCGCAGAGGGGCGGGGCGACCAAACACCTCGCCCCTGCCCGCGCGTGGCCAGATGCCCAAAGGCTATTGCGCCGCAGCTTCGGTGAGCTTCTTGAGCGCACCCTGCATCTTGCCGATCACCGGTGATTTCTCGACCTCGTCAAGCTCGTCCATGGTCTCTTTCGGGTCTTCATAGGTTAGCCAGACCTGACCTTCGGAGTCCTCATAAGCCTGCACTTTGAGCGGCAGGAACAGACCAGCCAGCGGGTCGATCTGCATCGCGGGCGTGCCCAGTTTCGGATTGCCGAAGATCAGCACTTGGTTGGCCGGGATTGGCGTCCCGACTTTTTCGGCCCCTGCGGCATGGTCGATGCGCGCAAACACCGTCGCACCCGCCTTGCCCACTGCCGCCTCAAGCGCATCCAGCACCTCGGCCACTGACTTGTCCGTCTTTACCTTGATGATATCGTCAGCCATTGCTGTTACCGTGCTTCCCAATGTGAGTAATGCTGCCAAAAACAGACCACGCATGATGTCTTTCCTTCCATGACTTCCCGTTCAATTTCCACCGCTTAGACCGATGTTACAATCACAAGTCTGGCATCGGCGGAGCTTTGCCGCTAGGAGTGCCGCAGCAAAGGGTGCCTCATGCTGAAAACACGTATCATTCCCTGTCTGGACGTCGCCGACGGCCGCGTTGTCAAGGGCGTCAACTTCGTCGGGCTGCGCGACGCGGGCGATCCGGTGGAATCGGCCAAGGCCTATGATGCGGCGGGCGCGGACGAAATTTGTTTTCTCGACATCCACGCCACCCATGAGAACCGGGGCACCATGTTCGACGTGGTACGGAGGACCGCAGAACAGTGCTTTGTGCCGCTGACCGTGGGCGGCGGAGTGCGCACACGCGAGGATGTGCGCGCGCTGCTGCTGGCCGGTGCCGACAAAGTCAGTTTCAATTCTGCCGCCGTGGCCAATCCGGACGTTATCGCCGAGGCCGCCGACCAGTTCGGCAGCCAATGCATCGTCTGCGCTATCGACGCCAAGACCGTCTCGCCCGGGAAATGGGAGATATTCACCCATGGAGGGCGCAAGCCCACCGGCATCGACGCGGTAGAGTTTGCCCGCGCGGTGGTGGCCAAGGGCGCGGGAGAGATCCTGTTGACCTCGATGGATCGCGACGGCACCAAGGCTGGTTTCAACCTGCCCTTGACCCGTGCGATCAGTGATGCGGTCGACGTGCCGGTGATCGCATCAGGCGGTGTGGGCAACCTCGATCACTTGGTCGAAGGCGTGACCGAGGGCCGGGCCAGCGCGGTTCTGGCGGCCTCGATCTTCCATTTTGGCGAATACACCATCCGCGAGGCCAAAGCGCATATGGCCGCCGCGGGCATTCCGATGAGGCTGACATGAATATTCTGCACGATCTGGCTGCCACGATCGAGGCCCGCAAAACCGCCGACCCCGACGGTAGCTGGACCGCCAAACTGCTGGCAAAGGGGCCGGAAAAATGCGCCGAGAAGTTCGGCGAAGAGGCGGTTGAGGCCATCATCGAAGCGGTCAAGGGCGACCGTGACGGGCTAACCTCGGAAGCGGCGGATGTGCTTTATCACCTGCTGGTCATGCTTGCTGCGCGGAATGTCCCGCTGCAGGCCGTGCTGGACGAGTTGGCGCGTCGCCAGCATATGAGCGGTCTTGCCGAAAAAGCCGCCCGATCCGGCGATTGAATTGCAATCGGGTGCGGAACGCGGCAGGAAGCGGACAAGACCTGATTCTCGTGGGACACTTTCATGACTCGACTGTTCAAGTCCGTTCTGGCCTCGTTTGCCCTCGCCCTGATCAGCGCCTGTGCGCATCAGCCGATTGTCGTCGATCGCGGCGATGTCGCTATGCTGGCGCAGGAAATCCAGTCACTGGGCCCCGAGGTCGACCCCGAAGAGGCGCAGCGCGCCGCCAGCATCGCCTATGTCTATTCCGCGCAACTGGCGCAGGAATACGACATCACCGACCCGCCGCTGGTCCATAACGCGAAGGTCAATTCCGGCATCAAGGAACGTGGCCTGTGCTATCAGTGGGCCGAGGATATCGAAGCGCGGCTCAAGCAGGAGAACTTCCAGACGCTGACGATACATCGCGCGATCGCCGAACCGCGCAACGCCTTTGTGGTCGATCACAGCACCGCCCTCATCAGCAAACGCGGAGACAGCCTGAAAGACGGTATCGTCCTCGACCCCTGGCGCGACGCCGGTGACCTGCACTGGGCGCTGACCCGCGAGGATACCCGCTATGACTGGCAGCCGCGCCTGCAAGTGCTTGAAGACCGCCGCCGCCGCCGCGATGCGAAACGGTGAACTTCCAACGCCAGCTGGATCTTAGGAAGACCGGACAACCAGTCGCGAACCATCCCGACAAACCGCCTCGGCTTCAGTGTATGACTTGATTGGCTGGATGGCTGCATTGAGCTCAGAACGGAAGACTCGAAAGCACAGATCACTAGCAGACCTCAGTCCATGTCGACCAAAGGTACAATTGTACTGTTGCCCCTGATGACACCGCAGAAGCGGAGCCTTAAGCGCGATGTACTGCGAGCCAAATCAGAAACCCAATATACGCGAAAAGGGTCACATTCAGAATTGTATCAACTAAGGTTGCTGTCATTTACTTGTGACCTCTCTAGTTAGCGATTTGAGAAGGCAAACAACAAGAACTGGTACAATAAAGACAAATGCAACTGCCGAAAGTGCAATGATCGACCGGACAAGTGAAACGTCGTTTACGAAAATCATTGCGAGCCCAAGAGCGCCAAGCACTGCTCCCCAAATGGTGCGTAGGCCAGGCGCGGGGTTTTCGTCTCCTCCCGACCCAATCATTGCAAGTGTAAAGCCTGCACTGACGACACTTGTCACGACAAAAAGAAAAGCGGCGACGATCGTTGCCATCTGGGTCACGAATTTGAGTGGAAACTGCTGCAGAAGCGCAAATGTCGTTGCATCGAGGCTCTGCTTATTCACATTCAAGAGTTCACCATTTCCCTGTTGCACATCAAAAATTCCGATCCCGCCAAAAACGCCGAACCAAAAAATAGAGAATAGGGTCGGCGCGATGATTACTCCGGTAAGAAACTCGCGAATGGTACGACCACGTGAGATCCGTGCAATGAATATGCCCACGAACGGGGACCAGGCAAGCCACCAGATCATGTAGTTGAGTGTCCAGTCCTGAAACCAGGTCGAGATCGTGTTGTCGAAGAATTCTGTCGTTGAAAAACCTGCGGGTAAAACGTTGAAAACATACCTTCCAAATCCCGAAACAACCGAGTTCATAACAAACGATGTCGGACCTACAACCAACAAATAAACCAATAGTCCCAGAGCAATGCCCATCGCCAGATTGGAGAGCTTGGACATTCCTTCCCCCAAGTCGCGCCGCAGCGGAATGAGAAATCCGATGCACATCATGATAAAAACGATTGCAGTTAGAAACTTCGAGTTTGGTATTCCCAACACTCCGGCTAGTCCGGTTTGGATTTGGAAGACTCCCATGGCAAGTGAACCTGCTAGACCAACGGCGATGGCAACGACCGAAAAGAAATCGAAGATCCATGCCAATGTACGCGTCCAGGCCTTATCTCCATACACATCCAGAAGTGGTGCACTAAGCAGCAGAGACCTACCGCGTCGGAAGGCAAAATACGCGATTATGAGGCCTACGACCCCGTAAATTGCCCAAGCATGGAAACCCCAGTTCAAATAAGTCACAAAAACGGCCAAGCTTGCAGCTTCGGGGTCGGGGCGAAATCCTCGAATGACTGAAAAATGTGTCAGCGGCTCAGAGGCCCCGAAAAATAGCAGCCCTACGCCCATTCCCGCTGCGAACAGCATCGCAATCCATGATGTTGTGGAAAACTCGGGTTCAGATCCTTCGGGTCCAATTCTGATCGAACCGTATCTTGAAAACGCCAAATAGATCGCCAGAAACAAAAGCGCGCTAGCTTCCAGCATGATGAACCAGCCTCGGCTTTGGAATTGAATCGCCACGATTGAAGATGAAACTGAACCCAGCCCCTGGGGATCGATGATGCCCCATAGCGCAATGCTTCCACTGACTACGAGTGCTGACAATAAGAGAGGGCTTAGTTTCATTGCTTGCTGCTTTCGGGAGGAGTGTTGTCTTTTCCTCATCCTATTCATGACAGGTAACGGCTTAAAGTCTTTCTATTGATATGGTCCCGAATGGCGGCATGGTCCGCGTTCCCGACATTGCCTTCACAGCCATCGTCGCCCTTACAGCCATTGTCCGCTCATAGTTTGGACGAGATGATCCCGGTGGCAAAACCGCCCATGCGAAGCTCGCCGAACAGGCGCTGGTATTCGATCTTGGGGCAGCGGTTCTGGATCACGCCGCTGCCCGCGCCTGGGCGCGGGCAGCGGCGTCGGCATTCTGGACGCCGATCTGCATCCAGATGGTGCGTAAATCGGGAAAGACTTCGATCGCCTCGTCGACGATCGGCGGCACCGAATCGGACCGGCGGAAGATGTCGACCATGTCCACCGGCTCGGAAATCTCGGACAGCCCGGCACGGACGGTCTCGCCAAACAGCGTCTTGCCCGCATGTCCGGGGTTGACGGGGATCACGCGGAACCCTTTCAGCCCCAGATACCGCGCCACATAGTAGCTGGGTCGCACCGGATTCATCGACACGCCCACCACCGCGATCACCTGTGTGCGCTGCAGGATGGTCCTGAGATTTGAGTCGTCATAGCTGGTCATTGGCGCACTCTAACCACTTGTTCCAAAGAAAAAAGCGCCCAGGAGATCCTGGGCGCAAGGTATGGAACGAGGGACAGTGAAATGACACGCGGAAGTTCCTGTCCGCGGTCACAGAAAGAAGTATGCGCTGCGCGCCAAAAAAAAAGAGGGACTAGCCATTTTCGTAAAGCTGCGCGGCTGTTCCGGCGGATTTTCGCCGATCAGCCGTAAAGAACCTCGGGCCAGTTTGCTTCGGCCCGTTCGATATAGGCCTGCGGGTCACGCATCCAGGCCTCGTCAACGCTTTGCGAATGGATCAGGTAGAGCTTGTCATTGACGAGATGCCAGATGTTCGGATCGGTCGTGCTCAGGCCACCTTGCGCGACGGCATAGGCACAATAGCCACCGAATTGCGGCGCGTAGGCGCGGGGATTGGCCTCGAACACCTCGCGATTGGAATCGCTGGCAAAGAGCCAGATCGCACCCTTCCACATCAGCGCATTGTCGGCGCGACCCGGAAGCGGGCCGCCATTGGCGAAATAGGACACCGTGTCAAAGCCCGAGATCGCCGCACCCCCTTGCGAGAAGATCATCGGCGAGGCGGCGCGTGCGGCAGGAGCAAGTGCAAAGGCACCCAACCCGGCAAGGATGTTACGTCTGGTCGGCATTCTGGCGTGATTCATGGTTGCGATAGGCCCAAAATGCCCGCTGCGCCGCGAATATGAAAGCCCGGTGACGGGGTTGTGATTGGGATGTGTTTAGCCTCGCGTCCTAGTCGAACACGTCCTCAACCACATCCCAGGCCTCTTCGAGAACCCGCGAGAACAGCGATTTGCGCTTCTTGACCTTGCGCCGCACTTTCTTGCGCTGGTCCCACGGGATACTGGCAGCGGGAGCGCACTTTTTCTGGGTCCGCACCCGTTCGCGCGGTAGCATCTTCAGGTCATGCAGGGGCGCGCCACAGGCAGAGCAGCTCAGCTCATGCCGGTCTCGCCCCCTCAGAACCAGCGCGGCGCGGGTGCCGCAATAGCAGCAGGTGGCGATTTTCTGCGGGCTGGGAATGGCGGCCTCCTATCGTGGTTGAGAGGCATATAGGGCGATTGCCGCCGCATTTGAGACGTTGAGCGAGCCAAATCCGCCCACCGCATCGATTTTGACCAGCTTATCGACCGTTTCCCGCGTTTTTTGACGCAGCCCCGGCCCCTCGGCCCCCAGCACCAGCGCCACCGGCTGTGCCTTGTGATCACCAAGCGCCTGCTCGACGGTCTGCTCCGCCTCGCCGTCCAGCCCCAGCACCAGAAACCCCATGCCCTGCAGCTCGGTGATGGTGTCGGCCAGATTTCGGACCCGCAGGTAGGGCTGGCGCTCCAGCGCGCCGCTCGCGGTCTTTGCCAGTGCGCCGGTTTCTGGCGCTGAATGGTGCCGGGTCCCGATCACCGCGCTGGCGCCCAGCACCTCTGCAGAGCGCAGGATCGCGCCTACGTTTTGCGGGTCCGTGACCCGGTCCAGCAGGATCACGCGAGGGTTCTCACGCCCGATGCAATTCTCGGCCAGCCCGCCCCAGCTCAGCGGCTGAACCTCCAGCGCCGCGCCCTGATGGACCGAACCGGGATCAATCGGCGCGCTGAATTTCCGGGGGTCGACGATCTCGGGCTCGAGGCCGCCCTCGGCAATCGCCTCGGCCAACTTGTCGCGAGCGTTCAGAGTGACCAGAAGCCGCAATTTTTGCCGCGCCGGGTTGCGCAACGCATCGCGCACCGCGTGCAGACCAAAGAGCCACACGGTCTCGTTGCCCGCCGCCTTGCGCGCCTGCTCTTTCTCAACGACCCATTTGGGTTTCTTGGCCATATCCCGCCCATTCGTTTTGTAGTTCGGGGCACATACCAGATGCGCGGGTGTTGGGAAACATGAGACTTGCAGGTGGTTGCCCCGCCAGCCTCAGACCCCTATTTCGACCGGAAAATCCAGCATCCGACGCGCAGCCTGGCCGTCATTCACGGAGCAACGCAAAATCGACATTTTCCGGTTGACGCACCCTGCCCGCTTGTCTATCCCGCACCGTGTTGGGCGACAGGCCGCAAGGTGTGGCAGGGGACTGTAACTCCCTCGCGGAGACGCACGCCTGGTTCGATTCCAGGGTCGCCCACCATTCCTCACAAGATACAGCATCTAGATCGCAAATGTTCCTCGGCGCGACATACCCGTGAGACCTGGCACCGTCGTGCTGGCCAGTTTGCCAACCTCTCGTCGAAGATTCTTGGCTCTGAGCGCGCGCTCTTTCCAAGTGTTCTGTACTGTGTTCCTTTGCACGAGAGAAAATCAAATCATTGGATTATGCACGGTGAACAAAGCAGGCTTGGCGGCAAGAGTGGTTTCCGAAAACTGAACACACTGGGCCAATTGCTAACAGGCAAGACACCGCTCGTAGTACACGCCACAGAAAGCTGGTATTAATAGCTCCTCTGCGGGCAGATCGACTTCTTTGCGAAGATCGCGGCCAGTGCTTCGGAAAACGGTCACAAACCACTGCTGGTACCTGCCCCGAGCATCAATTCCAGGCTCGCCTTGGCGATGGATCACAAACACATTGTGGTGGGAATACGCAAAGCGCAGGGGGCAAGAATACTGAATGCGCATACGAGCTACATCTGGGGCTTTTGGTACCTCGATCCCAAGGGATTTTACTGGTCTTCATCATTGGTGGACACCGAGTTCGACCCAAAGAAGGTAAACGCGGCGCAGGCCAAGTATTTCTTTGACGGCGTCAGCGGATATATGAGGCGCGAGAATGTCTCGAAGCTTGCGCAGCCAGATCGTGGAATCGTCCCGGTAAGACCAGCAGCAGCAACAGTGTTCTTGCAGGAAATCGACGCCTTCAAGACTCCGGTGCACTATCTGAGCACGCTAAAGATGATCCGCAACACTGCGCTGGCGACCAAGAAACGCGTCTATGTCAAACTGCATCCGACGCAAACTGACCGAACCATGAAGGCAGTGCTCAAACTGTGCGCGGAATTGCCCAATGTCGAGATTACCGTCGCGAATATTCACGATTTGATAGAGGCATCCGCTGTAACGGTCTCGCAGAATTCAGCGGTGGGGTTCGAGGCATTGATGCACAGGAAACCGGTGGTGACCTGTGGTCGGTGCGACTACCATCACGCAACGTTGGTGGCGCGCACGGCCGAAGAATTGCAACGCTGTGTTCAGACAGCGCCGCAGCAGCTGCGTGAATTTCCGTATGAACACTACTTCTACTGGTTTCTCGGGGAAAACATGCTGGAGCCGCAGAAAGAGGGTTTTCTGGATCGGGCGTGGGCGCGCATCAACCGCCTTTAGGAATGTTCCCGGCCACTTACCCGCACTGCCGAATGGTCACATGCCATCGACATCGTTGACCGGGATAACGGCTGGCCCAATTCTGCTTGGAAGGACCCGCCAGATGAAGTTTTAGCCACCTGTCGCCGGAACCTTACATCATCCGCGTTTGCGCCAGGGGCATTGAAGCCGGGTCGAGCCAGTTCCGCAAGATGTCGATATCCCCGTCCAGCAAATCGGCCATGCCGCCGGCGAATTCCTGGAACCGGTCGAGATTCAGCCCATTGACACCCACCAGCACCGGGATTTCGCGCTCCAGCGCGTCTGCGATCACCGGGCGAAAGCCGCGGCCATCGGCCTCGTGCTTGCCGAACTTGTTGATGATCAGCAGTTCCGGTCCAGTGTCCAGAGACCGGGTGACCAGCCCGACGGCGCGCTCCAGCTCGGCAGGGTCCAACCGGCAACCCCGTGCATTCGCACCCAGCGACTGCGAAATGCGGATGGTCTCGCCGGTGGGCAGCACCTTGAGGTCCATGTCGCACTTGTAGCCGTCAGCGCATTCGGTGTTGGTTTGCACAACACCTGCCAGCGCTGTCCCGGCCTTTAACATCCGGTCGGCAAAGGCGCTCAGCAGCAGATCGGTTGCACCGCGTTCAGATGTCGTGACACAGGCGAGTTTCATGAGCCGTTTCCTTTTCCTGGTCTCATCGCGTTCAGATAGCACGGTTTTTCCGTTCCTGCCACGTTTGCTATGGGACGGGTGACAGACCGATCACCGTTCCATGCACGGCGAAAAACAACAGATAGAGCGCCGCGCCGCCCATCAAGGCATGTGGGTGCAGCAATGCCGATAGTCCGCACACCGAGAAACGCGCGGTGTTGCGGGCCAGCCAGTCCCATTCCGCCCCCATCATGCGCCGCTTGCGCCGATCGATCAGGGCCATGCCTGCGACGGAGAACGCAGCAAAGCCGCCAAACAGGATCACATGGGCCAGATCGCCATTGGCCAATAGATGCGCCAGCGACCAGAACAGCAGCGCCAACAGCAGCGGATGGCGTGACAGGGCAAGGATGCCGGGATGCTCGGGGTCGAAACTGCCCCGCCCCAACCCACCGAACGAAAACGGGTTGCGCATCGACATACCCGCCACGATCAGTGGGCAAGCCAGCGCCATCAGCAGTGCCGGAGCCCAGCGCAGCGCGGCATGAGGTGGCAGGACCTGCACATAAGGCGCCTGTGCGGTCGCTGAGACCAGCCAGATCAGAATTAGCACCGACAGCAGGGAATACCCCAGTATGTAGGGCCGCAACCCGAGCGCCCCGACCAGCGCGGCCCTGACCCGGGGCCGGGCCGGGATCATGTGGCTGGCCAGAAAAGCCAGCAGCGCCAGTGTGAACTCGGTCCAGCCGCTCATTCCATCGCCTCGTGTCGCTTTGCGATCCCCGTTCTGTAGCAGAGTGGCCCCGCGCGCCTTGTCATCGATCAAGTCGCGCGGACCAGATTACAGCCCCAGCGCCTGCCTGCGTTCCTCTGCAAAGCCCTGCACCATGCGATCCGCGATCAGCGCGAGGATGGCCATTGCTGCGCCCGCCGAGATGCCCAAGCCCACATCCGCCTGGCCCAACGCCAGATAGATCGACTGGCCCAGACCGGTGGTGCCGATCAGCGCCGCGATCACCAGCATGGCAAAGGCATAAAGGATGGTCTGGTTTAACCCCAGCAGGATGGTCGGTGCGGCGTATGGCGCGCGGATATCGCGCAGGATCTGCCACTCGGTCGCGCCGCTGGAGATCGCGGCCTCCAGCATCTCGTCCGGAGTGTTGACCAGCCCGTGGCGTGTGTAGCGGATCATCGGCACCACCGCATAGGCGCAGATCGCCAGAAAAGCCGAAAATTCGCCGATCTGGAACACCATCAGCACCGGGATCAGGAACACGAACAGAGGGATCGTCTGCAGCATGTCGCAGATCGGACGCACGATTTTCCAGGCGGTCACGCTGACCGCGCTGAACAGGCCAATTGCTCCGCCCACCAGGGCACAGGCAAAGACCGCCGCACCGCTGAGGTAGAGTGACAAGAGTGCCCTCTCCCATAGACCGGAGACAAGAATCGTGCTCAGCAGAATCACCGACATCAACGCCAGCTTGCGACCTCCGGCAACCCAGCCCAGCGCCGCCGTACCGGTCAGCACGAAAGGCCATGGCAGATTGGCGATGCCGGTTTCCAGCATGCCGATGCCGATCAGCACCATCAGCCCACCGGTCGCATGGCCGCGCCAGGCCATCAGCAGGGCGATCACTGCAGCTACCGCAAACAACCCGTAGCTCATGGCCGGCGTCCAGGCAAAGCCCCAGGTGAAGGGCAGCACCGCCTGATCCAGCCCGATCCGCAAGGGCAGCAGCACATAGAACATCGAGTTGTTCTTCAGTGCATCCAGCCACGGGCCATTGGCCTGCGTGAAGGCGGTCAGGCCGCTATCAACTGCGCCCGCAACCGGGTCCATAAAGGTGAATTCCGACGCGTCCGGCAGGCTGGACCAGAACAGCGCGGTGAACAGCACTCCAAATACCACCAGCGCCCAGACCACACGGCGGTCATGACGCTTGCGCTCGGTCGCCAGCGCGCCGCTCATCCGGTCGATGACAACGGCAAAGACAACGATCACCATGCCCGCCAGCAGCGACTCGCCGAACTGCGCCTTGCGCATGGTCAGCAGGACTTCCCAGCCGATATCGTTGAAGCCGCCGATCACCGCTGCAATGATCACCATCGACAGCGCCGCCATCAGGCACTGGTTCACCCCGATCATGATCTGGGTGGTGGCAGAGGGGATCTCGACCTGAAAGAGTTGCTGAAAGCGCGTGCCGCCGGACATGATGGCGGCCTCCTTGATCTCTGGCTCGACCCGTTCCAGCCCCAGCATCACGTTGCGCGCCATGGGAGGGGCGGCATAGATCGCCGAGGCGATCAGTCCGACCACCGGGCCAAATCCGAACAGCAGCAGCAAAGGTGTGAGATAGGCAAAGGTCGGTACGGTCTGCATCACATCGAGCACCGCTTGCACGACGGATTTCACCTTCGGAACTTCATTGGCGAGGATACCGATCGCTCCGCCAAGGATCAGCGCCAGCGGCACCGAAACCGCCACCAGCGCCAGCGTGTTCATGCTTTGCGGCCAATAGCCCGAGGACAGCACAAAGCTCAGCCCCAGAAAACCCAACGCAGCCATCGGTAAGCCGCCGATATACCAGCCCAGCGCCGTCACCAACCCGATCACGATGGGCCAGGGCGTCGCGCCCAGCGCCGCATTCGCCCAGTCCATCGGATAGCGCATCAACTCGGAGAAAAGCCGTGCAACCGGCTTGATCCCTTCCAGAAACCACTTCAACCCGGCCCCGACCCAGTCCGTCGCGGGCAGCACCCATTCCGCAGGCCAGGTGACCAGCCACGGCACCAACGGCTCCAGCGCCAGACACAGCGCTCCGACCAACAGCGTGATCAGAGCAGCTTGCGTGCCTTTGCTCAGTTGGGTCAGCGCTGGTGGGGTAAGCTGTTCGGCGATACTCATGCCTCGTCCACCTGCAGGGCGGCTGCCAGATCGGACGGGTGGACCGTGCCGACAACTTCGCCGTTGGTATCCCGCACCGGCACCGGCTCATAGAGGTTCATGCATTTGGCAAGCGCTGCATCCAGCGTCATGCTGGTTTGCAGCCCCGGATCGTCGGGACCAAACTGCGTCTCCCCTTCCCGCATAACCGAGGAGACAATGGCATGCTGGCCCTTGGCCACATCCTTGGAGAATTCGCGCACATAATCATCGATCGGACGCAACACGATTTCGGTCGGGGTGCCGATCTGCACGATCTTGCCATCGCGCATGATCGCGATGCGATCCGCCAGCTTCAGGGCTTCGGCAATGTCGTGGGTGATGAACACGATGGATTTCTTCAGCGTCGCCTGAATGTTGAGGAACTCGTCCTGCAACTGCCGCCGGATCAGCGGATCCAGCGCCGAGAACGGCTCGTCCAAAAACCAGATATCGGGGTTCACGGCCAACGAACGCGCAATGCCGACGCGTTGGCGTTGCCCGCCCGAGAGCTGACGCGGGAAACTGTCCTCGCGGCCCTCAAGCCCGACCAGTGAGATCACTTCGCGCGCCCGCTCCGTGCGTTCCTTGCGGCTGATCCCCTGCACCCGCAGTGGATAGGCCACATTCTCGGTCACGGTCATATGCGGGAACAGGCCGAAATGCTGGAACACCATACCCAGCTTCTGTCGGCGCAATTCCGTCAGGCGTTTCTTGCTGGCGCCGCGCACGTCCTCGCCAACAATCCGGATTTCGCCTCCTGTGCCCGGCAAAAGCTGTGAGATACAGCGGATCAGCGTGGATTTACCCGAACCAGACAGTCCCATGATGACGAACAACTCGCCCTCGCGGACCTCGAAGGTCGCGTTCTGCACTGCCGGGATCATCCCGGCATCGCGTAGCGTCTCTGCTGCCGTGTCCGCATCATTCCCCGACCGAGCCAGAGCGTCGGTCAGGGCCTTTTCTGTGCCGTCGCCAAACACCTGCCAGACATTCCGGCAGGCGATGGCTGGCGTGTGTGCCTGCGTCACCTGTTGCGGCTCACTTGGTTGCCGCGTCAACGACCGGGCGCCACTTGTCCTCATTCGAGGACATCCAGTTGGCGACCACCTCTTCGACGGCCCCGCCTTCCACGTCAATTGCACCCATCATCGGCTGCTGGTCTTCAACCGCCAGCGCGTAGTTGGTCAGGATTTCATACGCGGCGGGCCATTTTTCCTCGAACCCGGACCAACCGGCCTTGAAGATGCGCGAGGGTGCGAAATCGCAGTCGTTGACTGCGTTTGGGTTGGGCCCCCAGGCCGGATCGTTGAAGCACGCCTCTTCGCCCGCGGGCAGGTCGACGAACTGCACGTCATAGGCCGACATTGCCCAATGCGGCTGCCAGAAAGTGATGAGCAGCGGCGACTTACGCTCGGTCGAGGCGCGCAGTTCCGCAATCAGCGCCCCTTCGGACCCGGCAGGCACGGCCTTGAAGGGCAGATCCAGACCGGTCATGCGATCGGCACCGGGTGTACCCCAATCGGCGGGATAGTCTACAAGGCGGCCGCCGGGCAGCGTTTCGGCGGTGGCGAAGACCTGCGCACAGTCCTGCAGCGCTTCCCAGGCGGGCAGGCCCGGACACAGTTCGGCCACATGAGCGGGATAGGCGATACCTTCCTTGGCATCGAGGCCCAGATCACCGATCTCGACCACTGTGCCCTCTTCCACCTTCTTGGCATATTCGTCGGACACGTTCGAGGACCAGATTTCCAGCGTCGCGTGGATGTCACCATCGGCCAGCGCCTGAAACTGGTTCATCATGCCAGCAGTGACAAATTCCACATTGTAACCTGCGGCCTTGAGCATCTCGCCCGCCACATGGGTTGTCACATGCTGGCCGGTCCATTCATTGACGGCGAGTTTGATCGGCTCGTCCACAGCCCCCATATCCGCGGCTTGCACCATACCGGCCACGGCACTCAGAATGATCCCCAAGCTAGCTGTCTTCATTTGCACTTCTCCCTGTTATGCGTCTGTTGCGCGCCCTGCCAGCATCGGCTGATTCCGGACCGGTATCACGCGGCGCAACCTGCGCGCTGTTTTCTTGATTGAGCAGTCAATTATCAAACAGGTCATATTGTTTTTGTCGAGTGAAAAGTGCCCAGAAAGTGGATTGGCGGAGTGATTCCGGTTCTCGATGGGCACGCAGACAGCTTGCGAGGTGCAGCAAATATTACAGCGTCGAGATGACCGCCGTTTGTTGCATTAGATCAGAAATGCATCTGGAGGCCCTATAAAGATCAAACGCTCATGCGGATCGACAAGATGGCAGGTATGGCCATGCGCCTCAAAGATAAAAAGACGAATGTTTTGGCCATGTGGTGGCGGAAGTGGGTCTAGACCGCGCCTCTTTTGGCCCTTGGGAGTGCAGCCACTCTCACCAGACACTGGAAGACCGTCGAAACAACAAAGATTGGCGCAAAACCGATATCCCAGTGCCAGCATTGCGGTCGCTTGAACTAACGCCCGCGACGACCCACCGCAACTGAGGCCCCACTTATCCTTCGAAGTCTGGTTCTGTCTTTTGCGCTAGCGACATTTCGAGGTTGATCAATGCGCCAAGCACAATTGTAAGAAGGAATGCAACGCTGCGCCTTTCCGACAGCCCCAGCAGAGCAAGGCACACGCCGGTAATGAGAACCACCAGCCAGAGAGGTGATGCTGTCCTGTACGCCATCCAGTAGCTGACCGCCTGCAGCACCGCGGTCAAGGCAACAAGAAGCACCGCTCTACCATTCACAGTCATGGCCGCGGTTTCGAAGGCTCCGTCGGGAGATATGGCAACGCAAGCACATGACAGTGTAAGCAGCAGGCCGACGACCACCAGAATAGAGTGGCCGTTCCGACCCAGCAACCAGCCAACCGCGACGACCGCCGCCGCTGAAAGAAACGCCATTGCGGCAAGCCAATCGGCTGGCCGCCCGCGCCCGTGATCCTGAAGATCGGCAGTCAGATGAGATATCACTGGCGCCAGTAAGATTATTCCGATCTGCAATGCGCCACGACACTCCGCCAGCACCTCGAAGAGCGCGCCATAGCGACCGTGTCGATCAGCCAGAATCCCTGACGAGTTACCGATCGCAACACTCAAGAGAACCAGCATCCCGGGCAGTTCGCTGCCTTCCTCAATTGCAATCCGCGCAGCGCTTGCACGAGCGCCACTCCAAGTCATCGAGTGTTCAAGAACTTCCTGGACGGCAACCGAGCCCGGCAGCGCGAATCCCATCAGCAGGGTCAGCGCTTGTTTGCGCTGCGCACCCCCCGCCCAACAGATTGTCGCCATCGCCCAAAGCAGTACTGCGGCAAGTACAGCGCCGAGCGGGAGCAGCAGGCCCCACGACCCGACGCCCATCGACCTACCAACGCCAGAAAGCCTTTCGTGCAATGAGCCGACCTCGTCTGCGCTCAGTAAGAACATCACGCTTGCGATCATGACCCAAGCCCGCGCAACGTGTGGCAGAACCGACCCGAAGAGAGTGTGGCCGTCCATCATGTGAAGTCCAACGATCGCTAGGAGCGCGCACGAGAACCATGCCGCTACATTGTTTTCATGTGCTAGGTTGATTTCCTGAACGATCTTCGGGACCGATTGCGCCCCATTGATGACTGTCCGGAATTCAATCATGTAAGCCATCAGGACAAGAACTGCACAAACTGCTGCAATAAAAAAAATTCGGCCGAAATCCGGTTTGCGGGAAGCCGCAAAGACGGCAACTCGAGTGACACCACTGAAACCTCGCCACCAAGAAAATGCCAAAAAATGTAACAAGATCGTTACAGATTTGGATGATTTTTGCAATTTGCGCTTGGCAATGAGAATACAGGCGCTCTGGACGCCATTGCCGGAATCTTACCGTCGGCGACACCGTGGACTACAAATGCCAAATGACCTCGCCGATATCCTGTGCGTCGCAGAAAACTAGCGAAGCCGGCGATTAAAGACCGGCGCATTCGCTTCCAGCGCATATCGCAGAAAACCTGAAACCAGATTTCCCGTGGCGGTCCAGACGAACTGGCGTGCGCGTTCGTCCACGGACCTACTGAAACCGCTGTTTCCACGTAACGCATCGCTGCGCATCGCGCGCGTCATAGGCTTCCAACGCCGCCGCTGGAGTTTGGTCGAACAGGGCTTCGGCATCCTCAGCAAGAGCGGTCAGGCGCATCGAATACCACGCGGTAACACCGCCACGCACAGGCGCATCGAACACCGGAAACTCCGGATCGCCGCCCGATTCGCTTAGCCATGTGTTTGCCAGCGACGGGTTCAGCACCATTGAGCGCGCCAGGCTGATGGCATCTGCGGCGCCGCCCAGTATCGCCCCTACCGCCTGTTGTCTCGTCTCGAACCCGCCGGTCAGCATGATCGGGATGGAGGTAAGCCCTTTGGCCTGGCGCGCGAATCCCAGGAAATACGGGCCAGAGGAGGACAGCCCATCCGAGCTGGACGCCGCACCGGGAAAATACGTGCCGCCGCTCACGTCGATCAGGTCAACGGAGGTCCTGTCGATCAGCCGCACGACCTCCAGCGCGTCATCCTCGTTCAGACCACCGACAAGTTTGTCGGTGGCATTAATCTTTATGCCGACGGGAAACGAGGCCCCCACCGCCTGACGCACGGCTGAGATGGTCTCGTCAATGATCCGGAAACGCCCGGCGATAGAACCGCCATAGGCATCCATGCGGTGATTGAACAGCGGCGACAGGAACTGGCTGAACAGGAACCCGTGGCCGGCGTGAATCTGAACACCGCCAAATCCGGCCTCTTTCGCAATACCGGCGGCGCGGGCATAGACCCCTGGCAAGGCCTTGATGTCGGCGCGCGTCATGCCTTCGCATTTCAGGCCCTCGACATTCAGCGCTGACGGCCCTTTGGGCTTGCTGATTGGCCCATGCGACAAGGCCCCAGCATGACCCAGTTGCGGCCACAGAGCCGCGCCATTGACCGCCCCCCGCGTCGCAAGCGATTTCAGCGCCGCCAGATCCGGCTCGGGCGAAAGCACGAGATTTCCCGGTTTCTCAGGGTATTGCGGGCTTGTCTGAACTTCGCCGATCAGCGACAGCGCCGCACCCCCCTCTGCCCAACGCTCATAAAGCCGTGCCTGGGCCTGCGTAGGGTTTCCCGCGCCATCCCCCAGGCTGTCGGACATCGCGGACTTGAGCAGGCGGTTCTTCAACCGGGCACCGCAGGGCAGGTCCAGAGGTTTCCCCAGCACTGTCCGCGCCTCTTCGTCGGTTTTGCTCATGTCCTTCTCCATCAGGCTGTCCTCCATCGGGATATTTCGATATATCGGTTTTCTCAGGCGTGTTCTGCTTCAGCGAGGGTTCCAGCGAAGTTAAGGCTTCAGAAGTTCGTCCTGAACAGCGGACAGAAATGCCCGGATATTCGTTTCGTTGCGGCGGTAGAAGGTCCACTGACCGTGACGTTCGGCAGTGACAAATCCCGCCTGTTTCAGAAGCCCCATGTAGTTCGATATGGTGGATTGAGACAGTTGCGCCTTTTCCTGGATATAAGCCACACAGACTCCGTCCAGATCGGCATGCTCGGGCAAGGCAGGTGGAAAATTGGAACGGTCCTTGAGCCATTCCAGAATCTTCCGCCGCATCGGATTGTTCAGCGCCGCAATTGATTTTTCAACGTCCATATATCGAGATATCTCGATATATTGCTTTCTTGTCAACCCCCGCTCTGCACCCCGACACCGCCACTATCCGCGATGCCATGCCGGACGGGAACAACACTGCTGCGTCTGTTGCCAGAAAATGCTTGCGGCGGATGGCGGTCGGGCTAGGGTTTTGCACATGTTCCTGCGTCTTCTTGTGATCCTGTTTCTGGTTGCGGCCTGCGGTCGCCCCCTGACCGAAACCGAAAAGGATTTTGCCAGTCGCATCCATGGCGATGCGCTCAATCTGGACCGGGTGCGGCTGGTCGAGGGCGCACCTGTGGGCAGCGTGACTTTTCAGCGCAAACCACGCCCGCGCGTGACCTGTCGCGAGCGTATTCTGCCCCCCGTCAAGGAAGAGATCGTCACCTCGAAACCCGCCGCCGTCGCGCTGTTCAACCGCGTGCTGTTCACACGGGACTGGTATTTGGAGGATTATGCGCCGGACTACCCGGATCGCCTCGACCTGGTTCAGGCGATGTTGTTTGCCCATGAGCTGACCCATGTCTGGCAATGGCAGAACCGCCGCAAGACCGGCTATCATCCGCTGCGCGCCGCGGCAGAACATGGCGGGGCCAATGACCCCTATCTGTTCGATCTGGAAAAGACGCCCGATTTTCTGGACTACGGGTTTGAACAGCAGGGCGCAATTGTCGAGGAGTATGTCTGCTGCCGTGCGTTGGCGCCAGATGCAGCGCGAACCGAACGACTGCACAAAATGCTCAGCGCGGCCTTCCCGGTCTCGGATCTGCCTAAATTGCGCGAAAGCGATGTTTACTTGCCATGGGACGGGGTCGAGATCGACGGGGTTTGCGATTAGCCGTTGATTTGGATGCTTTCCAGATAGGCCAGTAGGGCCGCCAGAGGGCGGGGCGTTGGCGTCAGTGTTCCATCCACTTCGACCGGAACCGTCTCGCCCTCCAGCAAGGCCCCGAATTGGGGCATCATACTGGCCGACGCCTTGCCCCTTCCATAACCGTCGATTTGGGACAGAACCTGCGCACGGGGAAAAAAGCCGCCATTTCGCTCTGCGATGTGGGTCAGATCAGGCGCGCGCTGGCCATTCGCCAGGGGGCCACCCTTGGCGTCACCGCCATGGCAAACCGCGCAGTTCTGCGCGAAGAGAACCGCCCCCTCCCCCGCTTCGGGCATTGTGTTCTCAGTGGCGCAAGCCGTCAGCAGAGCCACCGTGGGCAGCATCAGAATGGACCTTGGTTTCATGATGTCCCAGTCTCCTCTATCCGGGTTGCAGCGTCTCAAGATAGGTCAGCAGGTCAACAATGGGCGCGCTTGTCAAGATCGGCTGGCCCGAGTGCGTCTTGATGGCCTTGTCCTGCCCTTCAAAGAAATCGCCGTAGACCGGCATCGGGCTGCCGTGGCTGACAAGGGGGTCGCGCCCGTCGATGCGGCGGACCACTCGTTCAGTCGGAAACACGCCATCCTTCGACAACGCCGTCAGATCCGCCGGCTTTATCATCAAGACACCGGCCATGGGGCCCTGCCCGGTCACGTCGATCCCGTGGCAGGTGGCACAGTGTTTCAAATAAAGCGCCTCGCCATTTTCGGCATCCTGCGCCACAGCGGGCAGCGCCAGGGTCAACAACAGACAGATCAACGGTGCTTTCATCGGCCTCGCTCCGCACAGGAAAATCCACATCGGAACGCTTGCCCGCGCGGGCCGGGAGCGCAATGATCCAGATCAACCCATGAACCGACCCAAGGACCGGACCCGATGACACAATACGCCCTGATCATGCTGGCCGCCGGGATCGGCATTCCGGTGCTTGCCGCGCTGAACGCAGCGCTTGGCAAACTTATCGGATCGCCAACCGCCGCCGGCGTGGTCCTGTTTGCCATCGCCTTTGCGGCCTCGGCACTGGTCATGCTGCTGTTTCCCGGCCCGCAGGCCCTGGCAAAGCTGGGTGGCGCGCCCAGACACCTGTTTCTGGCCGGCCTTCTGGTGGCCTTCTACGTGCTGTCGATCACCCATGTCGCCCCGCATTTCGGGGTGGGCAACGCGGTGTTCTTCGTGCTGATCGGGCAGCTGATCTCAGCCGCCGCGATCGATCATTACGGGCTGTTCGGGGCGCAGATCAGCCCGTTGAACCTGACGCGCGCCGCCGGTATCGCGATCATGGCGCTTGGCGTGGCGATCACGCAACTGGCTTGATCGCGCCATCCTCCAGCCGAAGCACCCGATCCATCCGCGCCGCAAGATCAAGGTTGTGGGTCGCGATCAGCGCCGACAAGCCGGTCCCGGCCACCAGATCCATCAGCGCGCCGAACACCTGATCCGAGGTAGCCGGGTCCAGATTGCCCGTCGGCTCGTCCGCCAGCAGCAGCCGCGGCGCGTTGGCCAGCGCCCGGCAGAAGGCCACACGCTGCTGTTCGCCGCCCGACAGCGCCGCGGGCCGGTGATCGGCTCGCCCAACCACGCCGACACCCGCCAGCAGGTCGCGGGCGCGGGCCTGCGCCTCGACCTCACCGGCGCCGTTGGCCAGTTGCGGCAAGGTGACGTTTTCCAGCGCCGTGAACTCGGGCAGAAGGTGGTGGAATTGATAGACAAAGCCCACATCCCGCCGCCGCGTTGCCGTGCGCCTTCGGTCGCTTCTGCCACTCATGTCCTGACCACCGATCCGCACGATGCCCGCGTCGGGCGTATCCAGCAGGCCCGCGATATGCAGCAGGGTGGATTTGCCCGCACCCGACGGGGCCACCAGCGCCACCACCTCGCCCGGCGCGATCTCGAGATCGGTACCGCGCAGCACCTTCACCTCGCCTGGCGTGCCGCGTTTGTAGGATTTGGTCAGCCCCGACAGGCTGAGGACAGGATCACTCATAGCGCAGCGCCTCAACCGGGTTCATCCGCGCCGCGCGGCGGGCGGGAAAGTAGGTCACGAAAAACGACAGGCCCAGCGACAGCCCCACCGCCTTGAGCACATCCGACAGGTGCAGCTCGGCGGGCAAGGCATAGATGCCCCTTATCGCTGGGTCCCAGACACCGCCGCCCATGGAGTAGTTCACGAACGAGAAAATCGGTTCGATATAGATCGCAAACAGACAACCCAGCACCACGCCCAGCGCGGTACCGATCAGCCCGGTGAACGCCCCGCAGATGAAGAACACACGCAGGACCGAGCCCTCGCTCAGCCCGATGGTGCGCAGGATTCCAATATCGCGCCCTTTGTTCTTGACCAGCATGATCAGGCCCGAAACTATGTTCATGGCCGCGATCAGGACAAGGATCGACAGGATGATAAACATCACGTTGTCCTCGACCTCAAGCGCGCGCAGGAAGCCACCAGAGGCGTCCTGCCATGTCCAGGCGCGCGCAGCATCCCCGGCAGCCACCAGGATCGGGATCACCACCTTATCCAGCGCTTCGGGCTCTTCCACCATCACTTCAAGTTCGTCCGCTACGCCTTCGCGATTGAAGAAACTTTGCGCCTCGGCGAAGGGCATGTAAACGCGGGTATTGTCGATGTCATAGCGCCCGGCGCTGAACACATAGACCACCTCATAGGCGTTGACGCGCGGCGAAGTGCCAAAGGCGGTCTTGGCCCCATCGGGCGAGATAAGCTTGACGCGATCCCCGACACTGGCCCCGATCGTGCGTGCAACACCCGAGCCGATGGCGATCCCTTCGTCAAACCGCGCCAGATCACCGTAAGAGGTCTCGTCATCCACGATACCGGGCAGGCTGGCAAGGTCTTCGGCCGAGATGCCCAGAACCTGCACACCTGCGTTGCGGCCCTGCTGGGCGATCATCACCTGCCCGCGCACTAAGGGCGCGGCGCGGGTCACGCCCGGCACCTGCGCTACTTTCTCAGCCATGGCGTCATAATCGGCGATGGTCCGGCTGACGCGCCCCTGCGCATCCACCTCGCCCACGCTGTAAACTGTCACATGGGCGTTGGCCCCCAGAATGGTACCGACGAATTCAGACCGAAAGCCCGAACGCACGGCAAGCGTGGCGATCAGGGCAAAGACCGCCAGCGTGATCCCGATCAGGCTGATCCAGGTCATCACGCTGACGCCCCCTTCGGCGCGGCGCGCCCTGAGGTAACGCCACGCGATCTTCCATTCGAAAGGGGCAAAAGGTGCCGGTTGAGAGGCCATCACGGAGTTCCTCGAAACAAAGTCGGCGCAAACTGCGTTGTCCGCCGTCCGGGGTCAAGCTGCGATGGCGCGCAGCAGGTGGCGGTCATGTGCCGACGGCCTCAATCCGCCGTCCTACTTTCAACACCGGTTCAGGCATCGCGATATTGGGGCAAATCGTCGCAAAGCGCGGGCACACACGCCTCAAACCCGCGCAGGTGGCGTTTGCGCAGACTCCGCCGGATCTCTTTCCACACGCGGTAGAGTGCAGGCCCCTTGGCGGCTTTGGTGCTGTCCTGCTGTTCCCGCTGACTTGTATCAGGCGTCTGAGTGCCATCGACAGAGATGCAGCACATCTGCTGCACGGCCACGGCGGGAAAGAGTTGAGCCGGGACAATGCCCGCGCGGGCGCGAAACACGAAATCATCCAGCGTTTCGCAATATTTTTCGCTGTCCACCAGCAATTGCCGGGCGGCAGCCGATGACACCACATAACAGGCAGCACTTGGCACTGGCTCGACAATCGCGCGTAATTGCCAGCCGTTCATATCCGCAGCACTGCCATAGCGGCGCGACGCGTTGAACCCATCAAGTTTCACGACACCGAAGCGTTCGCTCTCCAAAGCCTCCAAAAGGCGTGGGAAGGCGGTCGACACAAGTATGTCATCCTCGCAGATGACACCCGCCGCGTCCGCAAGATCGGCAATCCGCTGCCAGACCGAGCGATGGCTTTCGAACACCGCCTGTTCAGAGCGCTTCAACTCCCACCGGTCCCGCCAGCTATGGGGGGCATAGCCCGGCGCGGCGAAATCGGGGGCTCGGGCGTCTGTGGCGCTGATCCGGGTCAGGTGGTGGTCGAGCCCTACCTTGGCGAACTCGGACTGGATCGCAGAGAACCTCTCGGGTGATCGGTCGAGGTTGATGACGAATATCTGCATGATCAGCCCTGCAAATAGTCCCATTTGCGCCAGGGCTGGATCCGCCGGCGCAAGGTGATCTTGAGGCTGTGCAGCGCCGCCCGCCGCATCGTTTCATTGCCCTTGGCCGCCCGCAGCGCCGCACGGCACATAGAGATCGGCAGTTGCCCCGAGCGATACCAGTTCAACGTCGTGTCTCCGTCAATCTTGCCGCATCCCGCCATCTGGCCAAAATACCGGCTCCAGACCTCGGCATAGTCCTTGGCCACGCCCAGCACGTCGGCCGACACCCCGCGCGCGCTGAACTTCGAGACCGGCTGTTTGGTGCTGGCACCTGAGTGCCCCGCCATCAGCATCCGAAAGACAAAGTCATAGTCTGACGCAACCCGGTAAGACAGATCGTGGCCGCCCAGCGCCAGAAACACGTCCCGTCGAACCAGCAGCGAGTTATGGCAAAATGGCATCCGCTGCAGGAAAGCCGACAGATTTGTGCGGCTGTGGTTCTTGGTACTGCCATCCTCCAATGTCTGCAACGTGCCGCCGAAGACAAAATCGGGGCTCTCGGATCGCACAAGGTCCGCCAGATCCCGCAGGATGTCATTGCTGGCCAGAGAATCGTCCGAGTTTAGAAAGATCACATAGTCGCCGCTGGCCAGCTCAACAGCTTTGTTCATCGCATCATAGAGACCCTGATCCACAGCGCTTCTATAGGTGACGGGGATCGCGTTGGCATCGCCCGCAATCTCCGCCTGCCAACCCTCCAGCAATGCTTGCGTGCCGTCGTTTGAGGCCCCGTCCCAGATCACATGTTCAAGCCCGCGAAAGCTCTGGGCCTGCACGCAATCCAGCGCCGCGCGCATGGTGTCGCTGCGCCCGGCCTCGATGAGGTTCCGGGTGACCGTTATGACCGATATCAGCGGCTTGGACATGCCCCGGCGCCGGTCACGAGCGGGGTAGAAGATGCGCCGCGTAGATGCAGGCCACTTTCTTGACCGCCTCTTCGGGGCTCAGTTCTTCGCTTTCACCGCTGCGGCGGCTGGTGAGTTCGACCACGCCGTTCTTCAGACCGCGCGGGCCCACCGTGATGCGCCAGGGCAGACCGATCAGGTCCATCGTGGCAAACTTGCCGCCTGCCCGCTCGTTACGGTCGTCATAGAGCGGCTCCAACCCCAGCGCGGTCAGCTCGGCATAGAGCGTATCACAGGCGGCATCCGCCTCGTCGTCGCCCTGTTTCAGGTTGACGATACCGCAATGGAAGGGCGTCACGCCTTCAGGCCAGATGATGCCCTTGTCGTCATGGCTGGCCTCGATGATGGCGCCCACTAGACGGCTGACGCCGATCCCGTGGCTGCCCATATGCACCGGCACCGGCTTGCCGTCGGGACCTTGCACCGTGGCCCCCATCGGCTCGGAATACTTGGTGCCGAAATAGAAGATCTGCCCCACTTCGATCCCGCGCGCCACGCGGCGGCGGTCCTCGGGGACTTGATCGAACAGCGCCTCGTCATGGGTTTCGTCGGTGCGGGCGTATTTTGAGGTGAACTCCTCCAGCACACCCTGGCACTGCGCGTGATCATCATAGTCAATCTCACGATCGCCGAAAGTCAGGTCGGTCACCGCGCTGTCATAGAACACCTCGGATTCACCCGTATCCGCCAGCACCAAAAACTCATGAGTGTCATCGCCGCCAATCGGACCGGAATCGGCGCGCATCGGGATCGCCTGCAGCCCCATTCGCTCGTAGGTGCGCAGGTAGCTGACCAGATGGCGATTATAGGCGTGCAGCGCGTCCTCTTTGGTCAAGTCGAAATTATAGCCGTCTTTCATGTAGAACTCGCGCCCCCGCATCACGCCAAAGCGGGGACGGATCTCGTCGCGGAATTTCCACTGGATCTGATAGAGTGTCAGCGGCAGGTCCTTGTAGCTGCTGACATGGCTGCGGAAAATGTCAGTCACCAATTCCTCAGCAGTGGGCGTGAACAGCATGTCGCGGTCATGCCGATCCTTCATGCGCAGCATTTCCTGACCATAGGCCTCATAGCGGCCGCTCTCGCGCCACAGGTCCGCCGATTGCATCACCGGCATCTGGATCGCGATATGTCCCGCCCGCGCTTGTTCCTCATGCACGATGTTTTCAATCTTGCGTAGAACTTTGAAACCCAGCGGCAGCCAGGAATAGATCCCGGCGGTGGCCTGCTTGATCATGCCCGCACGTAGCATCAGCCGGTGGCTCACGATCTGGGCCTCCGAGGGGTTTTCCTTCAGGACGGGCAGAAAATAGCGGGACAGGCGCATTGGCACTCTCATTGTTGCAGGCGGCGGTTTGTTGCGGTCTATGCCATTGCCGCAGCACAGGCAATCGGTCAAAGGTGCATTCCCGACAGGCGCAAGGTCGGTTTTGGGATTGACCGACGCGGCACTGGCCCCGACCCTGACACGATGCGGACATGAGGGAGGACAGGATGGCCGACACGATACGGGAGCCAGCGCGCGATATTCCGGTGGTGCATCGCACCGAGGTGTTGGTCGTGGGCTCCGGCCCCGGTGGACTGGCCGCGGCCCTTGCCGCTGCGCGCGCAGGTGCCGAAGTGACGCTGCTGGAACGGTTCGGTTGTTTCGGCGGCAATATCACCGCCGTGGGTGTCGAAGGTTTTGCCTGGTATCGACATGAAAAAACCGTCGAAGCGGGCGGGATCGGTTGGGAGTTCGAACAGCGCGCCAAGGAGATGGACGCGGCGGTGCCGGAATCGCAATCGCTCAGCTACGAATTGGACAGCGAAGGCTTCAAACTGGTGGCCGACAAGCTGGTGCAGGAGGCGGGCATTCACCCGATGATGCACCGGCAGTTCGTGGAACCGATCATGGAGGGCAATCGCGTCACTGGCGTGATCGTGGAATCGAAAGCCGGGCGCGAGGCCATTCTTGCGCGTGTCGTCATTGACGCCACCGGCGACGCTGATGTAGCACATCGCGCCGGTGCGCCGACCTACAAGACCGAGCGCGAGCAGATGATGGCCGCCTCGGTGATGTTCCATCTGGCAGGTGTCGATAAGCGCGCCTTCATGGAGGGGATCAAATCCGATCCGCAGACCTACAGGGATTGGGGCGGCGGCGGCGAATGGGAGATCGAGACCAGTGGCAAAGAAGACGACATGTTCTCGCCCTTCATCAAGAAGCCTTTCGATCAGGCGATCAAAGAGGGGCTGATCCCCGCCCATCTCAACACCATTGCCGGAACCTGGGGGGCACTGCATGAGACAGGCGAGCTGACCTATATGAACCTGATCCACCTCGACGAAGTGGACGGCACCGACCCCGACAGTCTGACCCTGGGCGAGATCGAGGGGCGACGGCAATCAATGCTCGCCATCGAGGCGCTGCGCCGGTTCATGCCCGGCTGCGAGAACGCCCGTCTGCGCAATTTCGGCATGACCATCGGCGTGCGCGACACCCGCAAGATCGACGCCGCCTACAACATGACCGAGAACGATGTGCGCCATGAAGGCCGGTTCGACGACACGATCGGCATCTACCCCGAGTTCATCGACGGATACGGTATCCTGATCCTGCCCACCACCGGGCGGTACATGCAGATCCCCTACCGCTCGCTGCTGCCCAAAGGGATCAACGGCCTGCTCGTCGCAGGCCGCTCGACCGGGGGAGACCGGATCGCCCATGCGGCCACCCGCAACATGTCCTGCTGTGCCGTCGCCGGACAAGGCGCGGGCGTGGCCGCCGCGCTGTCGCTGAAAAGCAACCGCGCGCTGGACGAAATCGACCTGACCGCCGTTCAGGCAGAATTGCACCGGCAGGAGGTGCGGACCCACTGACCCGCCGGACATTGCGCGGCTCCTACGATGCTGTGGGTGCTGGTATATCCCTGCGACCCGATACCGTAACGAAACAAGCAACATGCTCTTGATCGCCAGCGCCCCATGGGCGATGAGTGTGGCAAGCGGAAAGAGGTCCAATGTCACTGCCAGTTTCAACTCAGATTCGGTATTGGGGCATCGCCGCAGTGGTGTTCATCCTGATCATGTGGGCCTTGGGCGATGTTCTTTTGCCCTTTGTCATCGGTGCGGCCATCGCCTATTTTCTTGACCCCGTCGCCGATCGGCTGGAGCGGATGGGCCTGTCGCGTATCGGCGCGACCGCGTTGATCACCGTCGTGTCGGTCCTGCTATTTGCCGTGCTTCTGGTGATGGTTGTTCCTGCGCTGATCACCCAGCTTGCCGACCTGATCAACATCCTGCCGCAGTTGTTTCAGGACCTGCGAACCTTCGTTCACGAAAAATTCCCGTCCTTGCTGGATCGCGATTCCAATGTGCATCAGGTCCTTGTCTCCATCGGTGACTCTCTGAAATCGAATTCCGGCGCGTTCGTTCAAACGATCGTTGGATCGGCGGCTTCGGCGATCAATATCGTGGTTTTGCTTGTGGTCTCGCCCGTGGTGGCGGTTTATCTGCTGCTTGACTGGGACCGGATGATCGCGCGTCTCGACGAGTTGCTGCCGCGTGAGCACGCACCGGTCATTCGGCAACTGGCGGGCGAGATCAACTCCGTGCTGTCGGCGTTCGTGCGCGGCATGGGCACCGTCTGTCTGATCTTGGGTAGCTATTATTCCATCGCGTTGATGCTTGTCGGGCTGCAATTCGGCCTACTAGTGGGTGCGATTGCCGGGCTGGTCACCTTCATCCCTTATCTGGGCGCGCTGATCGGCGGAGCATTGGCGATCGGGCTGGCGCTGTTCCAGTTCTGGGGTGATTGGGTCTCGGTCGGGCTGGTCGCCGCGATCTTTGCCACCGGGCAGATGGTCGAGGGCAATTTCCTGACCCCCAAGCTTGTTGGCAGTTCGGTGGGCCTACACCCGGTCTGGCTGATCCTAGCCTTGTCGGTCTTTGGCGTGCTCTTCGGATTCGTCGGCATGTTGGTTGCTGTCCCGATGGCGGCGGCATTGGGCGTGCTGGCCCGGTTTGCCACCTCGAAATACCTCGACAGCAGATTGTATAGCGGACAGAGCGAACAGGACGCCCCGTAAATGGCAGAACAACTCAGCTTCGAGTTGCCATCAAAGACCGCGCGCGGGCGCGAGGATTTCTTCGTGTCGCCCTCCAACGCCATGGCTGTGGCGCTACTCTCGGCTTCGTCATGGCCCGGCGGCAAACTGGTCCTGACCGGACCGGAGGGATCGGGCAAGACCCACCTGACCCATGTCTGGGCAACCGAAACCGGCGCGCGCATCATATCCGCCACCGCCTTGGCGTCCGAAGACCTGCTCCGCCTGTCGGACGCCCCGCTCGCGGTCGAGGACATACCGCTGATCGCCAAGGACGCCGCCGCACAGGATGCGATGTTTCACCTGCACAACCTGACGCTGGCCAATGGACACCCGCTGCTGATGACGGGTCGTGCCGCGCCGTCCTTCTGGGCGCTGTCGCTGCCGGATTTGCACAGCCGGGTGCAGGGCGCCCAGCACGTGGCACTTGAGCCGCCCGATGATGAGTTGCTGGGGGCGGTGATCGCCAAGCTTTTTTACGACCGCCAACTCAATCCGCGCCCCGATCTGATTCGCTATCTGGTGCGGCATATGGACCGCCGCTTTGATGTCGCCGCGCACATGGTCGAGCGGCTTGATCATATTGCGTTGACCGAAAAGCGCGAGATCACGCGGGCGCTGGCCGCCCGGCTGATGGCAGAAAAGGCCGATCCGGCCGCCGCCGGGAGTTGACCCTTGAAGCACCGCCCCGCATCCTCTCAACAGCGATAGGAACGATATGGACCAGCACACAAATCCCGCCCCGGATTGGGGATCGTTCGGACAACCGCTGTTCAACGACCCAGACGCGCGGGCGCTGTCCCGTGTCGGCGTGGTCGATGTGGGCTCGAACTCGGTGCGGCTGGTCGTCTTTGACGGGGCTGCGCGCTCGCCAGCCTACTTCTACAATGAAAAGCTCATGTGTGCGCTGGGGGCCGGGCTGTCCGAGACCGGAAAGCTCAACCCCACGGGCCGCGAACGGGCGCTGGCCGCGTTGCACCGGTTTCAACACCTGGCCGACGGGCTGGATCTGCCCCCCTTGCGCGTCGTCGCCACCGCCGCAGTGCGCGAGGCCAAAGACGGGCCCGAGTTCTGCGCCGAGGTCAAGAAAAAGACCGGGCTGACCATTCAGGTGATTGATGGCGATGAAGAAGCGCGGCTGTCGGCCCAGGGCGTGCTGCTAGGCTGGCCTGGCGCGTATGGCTTGATCTGCGATATTGGCGGCTCGTCGATGGAACTGGCCGAAATTTCCGATGGTCAGGTCGGCAAGCGCCTGACCTCGCCACTGGGTCCGTTGAAGCTGCGGGATATCTCCGGTGGCAGGCGCGGGCGCAAGACCCAGATCAAGAAGGTGATGGAGGGTTTGCGCGATCAGTTGGGTCCGCAGCGTGACCGGCTGTTCCTCGTGGGCGGCAGTTGGCGTGCAATAGCGCGTCTCGACATGCTGCGCCGCGGTTATCCGCTGGCGGTTCTGCACGAATACCGGATGACAGCCTCGGACATCCGCAAGACAGTGAAATTCATCGAGGCGGGCGACCCGGACGAGTTGCGCAGCGCGGCGGGCGTTTCCGGTTCTCGTATGGCGCTGGTGCCCTATGCCATGGATGTGCTGACCCGCCTGATCCGCACCTTCAAGCCCAAAGACATCGCTGTATCCAGCTATGGCATCCGCGAAGGGCTGCTCTATGAACAGATGTCGCAGAAACTGCGCGACCGTGATCCGTTGATCGAGGCCTGCCGCTTTGCCGAAGCCAAGGATGCTCGCCTGCCCGGCTTCGGCAAGCAGCTCTTTGACTTTGTCATGCCGCTGTTCAAATCCCAGCCCGCCGAAGTAACCCGGCTGGTCAAGGCCGGCTGCCTGCTGCATGACGTAAGCTGGAGGGCGCATCCCGACTACCGTGCAGAGGTCTGTTTCGACTATGTGACCCGCGCCAATATGGGTGGCCTGAAACATTCCGAGCGGGTTTTTCTCGGCCTCGCCCTGCAGCACCGCTATCGCAACAAACGCGAAGGTAACCGCTTCGAACCACTGTATGAGCTGCTGAGCAACAAGGGCCAGAAACAGGCCGAGATTCTTGGCAAGGCGATGCGGTTCGGGGCGATGATGTGGATGCGCGAGGATGCCAAGATCGGCAAACTGAACTGGTATCCCAAGAAAAAGGTGCTGGAGCTGCGCTTGCCCGCCTCAGCCCTCCCGCTGTTCAGCGAAGTGGCCGAAGCGCGCCTGAAATCGCTCAGCACCGCGCTTGAGGCTGAAACCAAAATGCTGATCCGCGGCTAGAGCGCAATCCAAAAATGGGAACCGGTTTTCGAAATAAATTGCGCGTCAAAACAAATGGATAGAGTAACATCTGCGTTTCAGATCAAATGGATTGTGCCTTAGAGCACGGCCCCTCAGATCTCGGTGCCTTCAAGGTTCGGTTCGGCGGCCTGTTCGGGGATCTCGGGTTCCGTCTTGGGTTTCGGCTCGGGCTTGCGGCGGATGATGATATCACCATTGGGCAGAATCTCGGGCGCCTCATAGACGCTCCAATCATTCACTTCCTGCGCCATATCGGCAAAGGCCGGTCCCATTTCCTCGAAGAAGCTCAGCATCGAAGGGCCAAGATCATCGGCAAGTCCCAGAAGGCTCTGCAGGGTCGGCTCCATTTCCTGCCGCAGCCCATCCAAAAACAATTCCGCCCCCAGATCCATCAATGATCGCCCCTCGTCTTCCTGAGCGGAGACCGGTACCGCAAGACCGGCAGTCAGTGCAATGGCAAGCAACATACGCATATACCCAGTATAGGCGCGCTTTGGCCGCGTTCAAAGCTCATATCTCGATATCCAGCGTCACCGGGAAATGATCAGAGGCCGTCAGCAGCGCGTCGCGCAGGTCCGGCACCGACCAGCAATCGACATCGTCGAACGGGTGCCAGATGCGCCAGGCGGGCCGGTGCGCCCGCAGACCCTGCGTGATCATGACGTAATCCAGCAAGGCCTGCAGGTAACGCCCTTGCCCGGCCAAATGGAATCGCGCGGTCGTTGGTACCGCGCCGGGCCGGGGCTGCAGCGCCTTGTTCGCATGGGGATCATAGAGCCCGGCCCTGAGCAATATCTCAACCGAAGAACGCCCGAACAGATGCTCGAACTCATCCAGCCCCGGACCATCATTCAGATCGCCCAGCAGGATCAACTCCTGCCCGGCCTCCACATGCGCCCTGACCCGGGCGGCAAGCCAGATTGCCTGCGCCAGTTGCTTGCGCCGGTTGGCGATCGAACTCCGGATCACCTCGTCGCGGGTTTCGGCCCCGTGAGGGGCCTTGGACTTCAGATGCGCGCCGATCATGCGGAGCTGCGTGCCTGAGGCGGTTTCCACCGCCAATTCCAGCGGCGGTTTGGAAAACCTCACCAGATCCTCGGTCGCGTCGATATCCAGATCGATGCGAAAAACCCCGTCAAATCTCGGCGCGTCCCCGCTGCCCTTCTTGCCGGTTTCCTCCCCTTGCGGATCATGCCGTGCGCGGAGCTGCGCGGGGTCATAAAGCAGCGCAATTTCCTGATGGGTATCGTTGGCAAAGCCGATCAGCGCCTTGTTCGCACGCAGATCGAAGGCATCGGCAAAGGTTTCCAGCGCGGCGACGGTGCTTTGCCTGCGCCCGGTATCGGGGGCCTCCACAACAATCACCGCATCGGCGTCAATGGCGGTCAGAACTTTGGCAATCGCCTCGGACTGCTCAGCCCGCGTCACGCCATAACGACCCGACCGCGCATCATCCATTTGCAGGGCGTCTTCTTCGTCGAATAGATTGGCGAACCATTCGATGTTGTAGGTCGCCAGCCGCATCGCTCAGGCAGCGGCCCGGTTGATCTCGTCCCAGGCGTGGTTGATGTCGATCATCCGTTTCTCCGCCAGTTTCACCGCCTCTTCCGGCACGCCGCGCGCCATCATGGCATCGGGATGGGTGTCGCGCACCAATTGCCGCCAGACCTTGCGGATCTCGTCCCGGGGCATGTCCGGCGCCACGCCCAGCACCGTATATGGGTCCTTGGGCGCATCCGGCACGAACCGCGCCCTCAAGGCGCGGAACTGCTGCTCGGTCTGGCCGAATATGCCGCTGACCTCTTTCAGAAATTCGTTTTCGTTGGGGTGATAGAACCCGTCCGCCATCGCGATATGGAACAGCCCCTCCATCAGGTCACACAGCGTTGTCGAATCCTCTTCGAACATGCGTTTGATCTTGCGCGCGTAATCCTGATACCCGGCCACGTCGTTGCGGGCGAGGTCAAAGACCCGCGCCGCGCCCGCTTCGTCTTCGGGCGCGATCTGGAACACCTCGCGAAAGGCGGTGACCTCGTCGCGGGTCACCTGCCCATCGGCCTTGGCCATCTTGGCGCCAAGGGCCACAACGGCAATAGCAAATGCCACCGAGCGCTCGGGCGGAGTGCGCAAACGCTCGAACACGTCCGACAGGCTTTCGCCTTTGGCAAGTGCGCTCAGCGCTTCGGATATTCTGGTCCAGAGTGACATGGCAACAGCCTACCGTGGAATTGTGACACTGTCAGGTAAGGGTTTCTGCGTCAGCAGCAAGAATTTTCTGCATCAGCACCAGATCGAGCCATTGATCCCACTTTCTGCCCACCTGCGGCATCCGTCCCACTTCATCATACCCGAGCGCCTTGTGAAACCTCACCGCCCCCGGGTTGGCGCTGCTGATGCCAGCGATCAGCACGTGGACGCCTTCGATTGCAGCAATGGCCTCAAGCCGGGCCATCAGCGCCCGGCCAATCCCTTGCCCATGCGCGTCGGGGGCCAGCAATATCGAGTGCTCCATGCTGTGGCGATAGCCGGGACCGTAGCGAAACGGCTTGTAAGTGGCATAGCCCAGCACCTTGCCACCCGCCTCCGCCACCAGATACGGATACGCGTTCTGTCTGATCTGATCCGCCACATTCTCGGGGCTGCGTGTTTCGATTGTGAAAGTGATCAGCGATCCGCACACCATGTCGTTGATTAGCGCGGTGATCGCCGGCGCATCACCCTCCTCTGCCTCCCTGATCCTCATTCCAGAACCCGCCGCCCCGATCGCGTGTCGAACTCGGCGCACATGCCGATGGCACCGGCTTCCACCGAAATCCGCTGATCCGAAAGGACCCGCCCAAGTGCGGCGCGCAGATCCTCTGCCTGCGGATGTCTGAGTGTCAGGTGCAGCAACGCACAGCCGGTTGGAGCGAAACTGTCGCTTGGCACCCGGCCAAACCATTGCAGGACCGACGGAAACATCCCGTCAAATGGCAGGATACCATCCACCGGCACGGTCATCTGCCAGCGCAGCTCATCGCGTTCAAGTGCCACGATCCGCTGCGAGGGCGCGGGCAACAGCGCCAGTTCACCCGCCAGATCCTGCGAGCGAAGGATCCAATTCGCCAGCCGCGCAGGGCCGGTGAACCGGTCCAGATCCATCCAGCGCGGTCGCTCCTGCGGCGTCACCCCCGGCTCGATGGCGATCGCTTCCAGATAGAGACCGTCCGCGAGTCCCAAAAGCCGGTTATGACTGCCGTATTTGGCATGTTGTCCGCCTGGACCAAGAGGCACGCCCAACGCCGCCTCGACATGCTCCACCGCCTCTTCCAGAGTTGTACCCACAACAGCCAGATGATCCAAACGCATGACAGGTCCTCCTGCGCCGCAGGCTACAGCGCGGAACGCCCTGCGCAACGCAAAAAAAAGGGGCGCCGATCCGCCCCTTCATCTGGCTGAAAATATCATCGGGAGGGAACTGCGCGTCCCGCGCGATGGGGGGCAGGCAGCCCCCCTGCCCGACCTCAGTTTCGCGCTTCGGCGATCAGTTTCAGGATATCCTGCGCCGCCTCGGGAATGTTGGTGCCCGGCCCGAAGATCGCCTTGACCCCGTGATCATAGAGGAACTGGTAATCCTGCTGCGGGATCACCCCGCCGCAAATTACGATGATATCCTCGGCACCCGCCGTCTTCAGCGCCTCGACCAATTGCGGCGCCAGTGTCTTGTGACCGGCGGCCTGCGACGAAATGCCGACCACATGGACGTCATTGTCCACCGCGTCCTGGGCTGCCTCATCGGGCGTCTGGAACAGCGGACCGACATCCACGTCGAACCCGATATCGGCAAAGGCGGTGGCGATCACCTTGGCACCCCGGTCATGGCCGTCCTGGCCCATTTTGACCACCAGCATGCGCGGGCGACGGCCTTCGGCCTCCGCGAAATCCTCGATGGATTTCTGGATCGCGGCAAAGCCCTCGTCGCCCTCATAAGCCGCGCCGTATACACCGGCGAGCGTCTTCACCTCGGCGCGGTGACGGCCGAATTCCTTTTCCATCGCCATGCTGATCTCTCCCACGGATGCACGGGCCCGCGCGGCTTCGACCGCCGCGGCAAGCAGATTTCCACCCTCCCGCGCCACGCGGGTCAATTCGTCAAGTGCCGCCACGCAGGCGGCATCGGCGCGCGTGGTCCGGATGCGTTCCAGCCGCGCGATCTGCGCGTCGCGGACCGCCATGTTGTCGACATCGAGAATGTCGATCGGGTCTTCCTTTTCCTTGCGGTATTTGTTGACCCCGACGATCACCTCTTCGCCCCGGTCGATCATCGCCTGACGTCGCGCGGCGCTCTCCTCGATCCGCAGCTTGGGCATGCCAGAGGCGACGGCCTTGGTCATGCCACCCATTTCCTCGACCTCTTCCATCAGGGCCCAGGCCTTTTCGATCAACTCATTGGTCAGGCTTTCGACGTAGTAAGAGCCCGCGAGCGGATCGACCACGTCCGTGACGCCGGTCTCCTCCTGAAGCACCAACTGCGTGTTGCGCGCGATCCGCGCCGAGAAATCGGTGGGCAAGGCAATCGCCTCGTCCAGCGCATTGGTGTGCAAGCTTTGCGTGCCACCCAGAACCGCGCTCATCGCCTCATAGGCGGTGCGGATCACGTTGTTGTAGGGGTCCTGTTCCTGCAGCGACACGCCGGAGGTCTGGCAATGGGTGCGCAGCATCTTGGAGCGTTCGGATTTCGCGCCGAACTCGGTCATCACCCGATGCCAGAGCGTGCGCGCGGCGCGCAGTTTGGCAACCTCCATAAAGAAATTCATGCCGATGGCAAAGAAGAACGAAAGCCGCCCGGCGAACTTGTCCACATCCATGCCTGCCTGCGTGGCGGCACGGACATATTCGCGCCCGTCGGCCAGCGTATAGGCCAGCTCCTGCACCAGGTTCGCCCCGGCCTCCTGCATGTGATAGCCCGAGATAGAGATCGAGTTGAATTTCGGCATCTCGTTCGAGGTGTATTCGATGATGTCCGATATGATCCGCATCGACGGTTCGGGCGGGTAGATGTAAGTGTTGCGCACCATGAACTCTTTCAGAATGTCGTTCTGAATGGTGCCCGCCAGCAGCGATTTGTCATGGCCTTGCTCTTCGCCCGCAACGATGAAGCTGGCCAGAACCGGGATCACCGCGCCATTCATCGTCATCGAAACCGAGACCTTGTCCAGCGGAATGCCATCGAAGAGGATCTTCATGTCCTCGACGCTGTCGATGGCCACACCAGCTTTGCCCACATCGCCAACGACGCGGGCATGGTCGCTGTCATAGCCTCGGTGCGTGGCCAGATCGAAGGCCACCGACACACCCTGCTGACCGGCGGCCAGGTTGCGGCGATAGAACGCATTTGATTCCTCGGCCGTCGAGAAACCTGCATACTGCCGGATCGTCCAGGGGCGACCGGCATACATGGTGGCCTTCACGCCGCGGGTGAACGGCCCAATGCCGGGCAGGTTGCCCATGTGGTCAAGCTCTGCGGTGTCGTCGGCGGTATAGAGCGGTTTGACCTCTATCCCCTCCAGCGTTTCGCGGTTCAGATCTTCCAGCGGGCGGCCGCGCAGTTCCTTTTCGGCCAGCGCCCGCCAATCAGCGGTCGTCGTCATCTCGGGGTCCTCTCGTCTTGTCGGAGAATGGCAAAGCGGGCTTTGCCGGATATATCTTGAGCTGTTGCGCGCATCGCAGGAGGGGCAGAGGGTCCTGCGAGAGGCAAGATTTTGGGGGACGGGTGCAATTCGGCGGTCGCATTCCGCGTCCGCGCCTCTATATTCAATCCAAAGGGAGAGGGTATGAAACGCACGCTGGCGCTTGTTTTCGCAACACTAATTCCCTTCGCGGTCACCGCGACGGACGGCACCGAGCCGGAAGAGGCCGGGTTGGTCCGCGCAGCGGAGGACAGCGATCTGAGCGAATTTCTTTGGACGAACCGCCCCATTGTTGTCTTTGCCGACACGCCTGCCGACCCTCGGTACCAGCAGCAGGTCGACATGCTGACCAGCGGCGAAGGGATGCTGACGGACCGCGATGTGGTGGTCCTGACCGATACCGACCCGGCCAACCTGTCGGCGTTGCGCAAGAAGCTGCGCCCGCGCGGGTTCCAACTGGTCATCATCGGCAAGGATGGCGGCGTGCGCCTGCGCAAACCCTTTCCGTGGAGCGTGCGCGAAATCAGCCGATCCATCGACAACATGCCGCTGCGCCAGCGCGAGCTGCGCGAGCAGCGCGGGCTCAACTGACCTCGCTGTCGATCTGATTTCACACTCACTACGGTCACTGTGCCGCCTTTCCCATAAGGTCCCGGATCACTCGAACTCGATGATCACGTCGTCCACGGCCAGGCTGTCGCCGGGGCCTGCGTTGATCTTGGCCACCACGCCCTTCTTCTCGGCGCGCAAGATGTTTTCCATCTTCATCGCCTCGACGGTACAGAGCGCCTGCCCCTCCTGCACTTCCTGACCAAGCTCGACATCGACCTTCACGATCAGGCCCGGCATCGGACAAAGCAGCATTTTCGAGGTGTCGGGCGGCAGTTTTTCAGGCATCAGCTGCGCCAGTTCCGCCTGACGCGGTGTGCGCACATGCACTTTCAGGTCCGCGCCCCGGTTGCGAATGCGGAACCCTCCCGAGACCTTGCCAACCTTCAGCACCAGCGGTTCGCCATCCACATCCAGCACCGCCAGTTGGTCGCCCGGCGTCCAATCCGAGGCGACGCGGTATTGGCCACCATCCGAGAACGTGACCGTCGAGCCGTCGCGGTCAGCGGCTATGACCACATCAAACCGCTGGCCCTGCAGGCTCACCGCCCAGTCCGTGCCGATCTTGCGTTCGTGGTTGTCCATCCGGCCCGACACGCGGGTACGACGAATCTCGGCCACGCGATGCATGGCGGCACAGGATGCTGTAATCCGGCGCAGGTCGCCTTCGGGCAGCTTGACGCCTTCGAATCCGTCGGGATATTCCTCGGCGATGAAGGCCGTGGTCATGTCGCCCGAGACGAATTTCGGGTGGTCCATCACTGCGCTCAGAAACGGCAGGTTGTGCCCGATGCCCTCGACCTCGAAACTGTCCAGCGCGACGCGCATCGCCTCGATCGCGGCCTCGCGGGTCGGAGCCCAGGTGCAGAGCTTGGCGATCATCGGGTCATAATACATGCTGATCTCGCCGCCCTCGTAGACACCGGTATCGTTGCGCACGGCAGCCTCGCCCTCGGGCGCGTCACCCTGCCATTTGTCATTGACCAGCAGCGGGCCGGATGCGGTTTCCTGCGGCGGGCGATAACGGACCAGACGACCGATCGACGGCAGGAAGTTGCGATAGGGGTCTTCGGCATAAAGCCGGTTCTCGATGGCCCAGCCGGTCAGCGTGACATCGTCCTGAGTGATGCTCAGCGCCTCGCCATTGGCGACGCGGATCATCTGTTCCACCAGATCGACACCGGTGATCAGTTCGGTCACCGGGTGTTCCACCTGCAGGCGGGTGTTCATTTCCAGGAAGTAGAAATTCTTGTCGCCATCAACAATGAATTCCACCGTACCGGCGCTGGCATAGCCCACCGCCTTGGCAAGCGCCACGGCCTGTTCACCCATCGCCTTGCGGGTCGCCTCGTCCAGGAACGGGCTGGGTGCCTCTTCCACGACTTTCTGGTTCCGGCGCTGGATCGAGCATTCGCGCTCGCCTAGATAGATGCCATTGCCATGGGTGTCGCAGAGCACCTGGATTTCAATATGGCGCGGCTGGGTGACGAATTTCTCGATGAAGATACGGTCATCCCCGAACGAGCTTGCGGCCTCGTTCTTGGACGACTGGAAGCCCTCGCGCGCCTCGTCGTCATTCCACGCGATCCGCATGCCCTTGCCACCGCCACCTGCGGAGGCCTTGATCATCACCGGATAGCCGACCTCGTTGGAGATCTTGACGGCCTCCTCGGCATCCTCGATCAACCCCATGTAACCGGGCACGGTCGAAACATTGGCCTCCTGCGCGATCTTTTTTGAGGTGATCTTGTCACCCATGCTTTCAATGGCACCAACCGGCGGGCCGACAAAGGCGACGCCCTCGGCCTCGAGCGCTTCGGCGAATTTCGAGTTTTCTGACAGGAAGCCATAGCCCGGATGCACCGCCTGCGCACCGGAGGCCCGTACCGCCTCCATCACCTTGTCGATCACGATATAAGACTGGTTGGCGGGTGGCGGGCCGATATGCACCGCTTCATCGGCCATTTTCACATGCAGCGCCTGCTTGTCGGCATCGGAATAGATGGCAACGGTCGCGATGCCCATCTTGCGGGCGGTCTTGATGACCCGGCAGGCGATCTCGCCCCGGTTGGCGATCAGGATCTTGTTGAACATGGGCAGTCCTTTGTCTTGTAATTCCGCAGACGCAAAACGCCGCCCCCGTCCTGTCGGACCGGAGCGGCGATTCGCATGAGTTCAGACGGCCCGCTTGCGGGCCGCGTTTTCAGTGAGGTCAGGCCAGCAGCGCGATCAGCACTTGCCGGGGTTTTCCTCGCAATAGATGACGTTGGCGGCGGCGCCGACGGCCGCACCGGCGACAACGTTGGTGTCGAGAATAGCCGAGCCCGCAGCCCCCGCCGCACCGCCGTATAACACCCGTTCCGTGGTGTTGTCGCCGCAGGCCGACAGACCTGCACAGGCCGCCAAGGCCAACACAATCTTGTTCGAATACATCCTGCTCTTCCTTCTTTTTTGTAGGATTTATGGGCGCAGTCATGCAGCCGCATCGCGGTCACGAGCAAGTCAATTCGGGTTGATAGAGATGCCTGCGCAAATCCCCGCCGACCCGTGCGCGCTGCGCCGGGCGAAAAAAAGGCGGGCAGATTGAAGGGGGGAACATCAATCTGCCCGCACAGAGAAGGGGTACGGAATAGATGGTTTGCAGGTGACGCAGGCAATGCGTAGCCACCCACAGTTGAGACGTTGCCCGACAGTTCGCCACAAACCAAGCGCTGCAAGCCGCAAGGCTCACTTTGAGCCACTTTCTGCCGATTTGCGCTCATCACCTGCGGGTTCATGCCGATCAATCCCCGAAAACGTCAGGAAAAGAGGCCCGAGCGACCCTGATGTCGATGACAAGCAGCGCCTCGTAACTTGCGGGATCAAAAGGGTCTTCTGCGGGAATCACTTCGCGCCCGAACAACCAGTTCAGTCGCCCGGCATCCAGATTGCCACGCTCGAATGGTTCATCACCGAATTGCTCCCAAAGTACGGTCATGAAGCCCGCATCAGCGCGTTTATCCGCCGGTCTGCGGTCGCGATAGCGGTCGCGCGCAACCAGAGGCGTCACGCCCTTGGGATTTGGTCTGCGGATGGTGAATTGGAAATCGGTGCCGGGAAGACGACCGGGAAAACCGCGATGTTTCAGCATGGCGACGCCCCCCGGACAGGGTGCCATGGATGGGTCGGGGCCAGCGCGATGGCCGGCCCCGGACCGCTATTACTTGTATTTGCCCGTGAAGACCGGCTCGGTCGAGACCGGCTCGACCACGACGATTTCTTCTTCCTGCTGGCCGGCACATGCGGCGACGGTGCCGACAAAGGCAACCATGGTAACAAATTTGATGCACTTCGACATCTGCTTCTCCTGATTAAAAACGCAGCCTCTGCAGAGGATTGGATCCCTGCCCACGTCATCTTTTGATTGCGACCCGCCAGATCGCGGATCGTGGCGACAATAGGCGAGCCGCCCGGAAATGCCCATGTGCAAAACCGCACAGGCTTCCTATCTTGGGGCAGGACGACACGCTGCCCGCCATTGAGGCGATAAAACACAACATCTTGTGGGTGCATTAGTATTCCTCCCATATGCAGCGCGCGTCTTCCAGCCGATAGGTCTCGAAATACTGGGTTGCCTTTGGGTCAGACTGTCCGAATTCCACCGAGCGGTCCGACAGCGAAATCACGATGCGGGCGGGGTCGAGATCATGCTTGCCGACATAGGGAACCACCAGCTTGTTGCACAGGAATTCCATGTCATGGATAGCGGCCTCATAACCCACCTGCGTGGTGGTCTCGCCAATTGTAGGCGCCATGAAACGGAACCGCAGCCAAAGCGCGCCGGGGTTGGTGTCAAGCAGCACATCCAGCAATTCGACCGGTTGCCCCGAGGGCACCGGGATCCGCGCATCCGCCAGTGCCGACCCCGCCATCAGGCAGAGCGCCAGAGCAGCGCGCGACTGCCCGGTCCGTGCGCCAAGCGAGGTTCGATTTTTGACCATGCGGTTCATGTACCGGTGTGTTCCTACGGTTGAAACGGATCTGCAGGCCACTGCGTTGCACCACGGCGGCCCGCCCCAGATTGCTTAAAGCGGAATGTTGTCGTGTTTCTTCCAATGCGTCCGGCTTTTCTTGCCGCGCAACGAGGCAAAGGCACGCGCCACCCGCTTGCGGGTTGATTGCGGCATGATCACCTCGTCGATGAAGCCGCGTTCCGCCGCAACGAAGGGATTGGCAAAGCGGTCTTCGTAATCAGTGGTATGCTGGGCGATCTTATCGGGATCGTTCAGGTCGGCACGGTGGATGATCTCGGTGGCGCCCTTGGCCCCCATCACCGCCACTTCGGAGGACGGCCAGGCATAGTTGAAATCGCCGCGCAAATGCTTGGACGACATAACAACATATGCTCCGCCATAGGCCTTGCGGGTGATCAAAGTGACTTTCGGCACTGTCGCCTCGCCATACGCAAAAAGCAGCTTCGCACCGTGTTTGATCACACCGCCATATTCCTGCGTGGTGCCGGGCAGGAAGCCGGGCACGTCCACCAGGGTCAGGATCGGAATCTCGAAACAGTCGCAGAATCGTACGAACCGTGCCGCCTTTCGGCTGCTGTCAATGTCCAGACACCCGGCCAGAACCATCGGCTGATTGGCCACCACGCCGACGGTCTGCCCTTCCATGCGAATGAACCCGGTAATGATGTTCCTGGCAAAGTCTTCCTGAAGCTCATAGAAATCACCCTCGTCCGCAATCTTGGTGATCAGCTCCTTCATGTCATACGGCGTGTTGGGGTTTTCCGGCACCAGCGTGTCCAGCGAGGTCTCGACCCGGCCCGGCTCATCGAAGAAGGGGCGCACGGGTGGCTTTTCGCGGTTGTTGAGCGGCAGAAAATCCACCAGGCGACGCACTTCGGCCAGCGCCTCGACATCGTTCTCAAACGCGGCATCCGCAACTGAGGACTTCTTGGTGTGGGTCGACGCCCCGCCCAATTCCTCGGCCGAGACCACCTCGTTGGTGACGGTTTTGACCACGTCGGGGCCGGTCACGAACATGTAAGAGCTGTCTTTGACCATGAAGATGAAGTCGGTCATCGCGGGTGAATAGACCGCGCCACCCGCGCAAGGCCCCATAATGACGCTGATCTGCGGCACCACGCCCGAGGCTTCGATATTGCGCTGGAACACCTCACCATAGCCGCCTAGCGAATCAACGCCCTCCTGAATCCGCGCACCGCCGGAATCGTTTATCCCGATCACAGGGGCGCCATTGGCCACAGCCATGTCCATGATCTTGCAGATCTTCATTGCATGCGTGGCCGAAACCGATCCGCCCAGCACGGTGAAGTCCTGGCTGAACACATAGACCTGACGGCCATTGATCGTGCCCCAGCCAACCACAACGCCATCGCCCGCAGGCTTTTGCTTTTCCATTCCGAAATCGGTGCAGCGGTGGCTGACGAACATGTCGAACTCTTCGAAACTGTCCTCATCCAGAAGCAGTTCGACCCGCTCGCGCGCGGTCAGCTTGCCGCGTCCGTGCTGGGCGTCGATCCGCTTTTGGCCGCCGCCCAGACGCGCCGCGTCCCGGCGACTTTCAAGCTCGGAGAGAATATCTTTCATGACCGGTGTCCCTTTCAAAATCGGGCGGACCATATAGGTGTTAACGACGCGACCAAAGAGCTATTCGGCAAATTTGCAAAGTTTTTGAAGTCATGATGATGCGAAATGCAAAACTGCTAACTAACACCTTTACGACCATCCGTTATAGACAGCTGCTCAGCCTGCGCATACATCCGATAAAATGACCCAGCTTCAGAATGAGACTTCGGCACAGCGTAGCCCGCCCAGAATCGGGACACTGATCCTGCTGACGGGTCTGTCGGCATTGGGGATGAACATCTTTCTGCCCAGCCTGCCGAACATGACGCTGCATTTCGAAACCGAGTACCGGTTGATGCAGCTGTCCGTCGCGCTGTATCTGGCGGTCAACGCGTTAATGCAGATCGTGATCGGCCCGATCGCCGACAAGGCCGGACGGCGGCCCGTCATCCTGTGGGGGCTTGCGCTGTTCCTGCTGGCCACGCTCGCCTGCATCTATGCACCCAGCGCCGAGGCGTTTCTGGTCGCCCGCATGTGTCAAGCCGTAGTGGTGGTGGCCATGGTGCTGTCACGCGCTGCAGTACGGGACATGTATGATCAGGACCAAGCGGCTTCGATGATCGGCTATGTCACCATGGGCATGGCCGTGGTGCCGATGATCGGCCCCGCCATCGGCGGGTTTCTGGACGAAATATTCGGCTGGCACGCCAATTTCTGGCTGCTTTTCATCCTCGGCGCGTTCACGCTTGCGCTCACCTATGTTGATTTCGGCGAGACCGCCCTGAAAAGCGGCAAGACCCTGATCGCGCAGTTCCGCGAATATCCCGAGTTGCTGACCTCGCCCCGATTCTGGGGCTATTCGCTGGCCTCGGGGATGAGTTCGGGGGCCTTCTTTGCATATCTGGGCGGAGCGCCGTTTGTCGGGACCGAGATCTATGGCATGTCGCCTTCGGTCATGGGGATTTACTTTGGCGCCCCGGCGCTGGGCTATTTTCTGGGGAATTTCCTGTCGGGGCGCTATTCCATGCGTTTTGGCGTGAACCGGATGGTGCTCTGGGGCTGCATCCTGAATGCGGGCGGCGTCGGGTTGTCACTGGCTCTAACCGTGTCGGGGCTGGCCTCGGCGCTGACATTTTTTGGTTTCATGACCTTCGTGGGCCTTGGCAACGGTATGGCAATCCCCAATGCCACCGCCGGGTCGCTATCCGTGCGCCCACATCTGGCCGGGACCGCCTCGGGACTGTCAGGCGCGATCATGCTGGGGGGCGGCGCAGCGCTGAGCGCGCTGGCAGGCACTTTGCTGGGCCCCGGCAGCACCGAGTCACCGCTGCTGGGCCTGATGCTGGGCACGGCGTTACTTGCGCTGGTGTCGATCACGTTGGTCATTCGACGGGAAAGACGGCTGGCACTGGGATGACTTGCGCCGACGGGTTTGCAAACTTAACCTGACCAATAGGTAAATCTGCAAAGGCCACTCATGCCTCCCCAAAAGCTCTATGCCGGTGCCAAACTGCGCGAAATCCGCCACAGGCTGGCCCTGACCCAGAAAGAATTCGCCACCAAGCTTGGCATTTCGTTGCCCTATCTCAACCAGATGGAAAACAACAACCGCCCGGTGTCGACCACCGTGGTTCTGGCGCTGGCGCAGGAGTTCGGGCTGGACGTGACGGAGCTGAGCAGCGGCGACAGCGAACGACTGGTCTCGGACATGCGCGAAGCGCTGGCCGATCCCCTTTTTGCCGACACCATGCCACCGCCCGCCGATCTGCGGTTGACCGCCTCGAACGCGCCCGCTCTGGCCCGCGCTTTCATCGAGCTGCACCGCCACTACCGCCAGACCCATGAACGGCTGGCCTCGCTGGACGAGGCGCTGGGACGTGAAGATGCCCGCCTGCAGGCCAGCCCCTGGGAAGAAGTTCGCGATTTCTTTCACTACTGCGACAACTATATCGACGCGGTCGACCGCAGCGCCGAACGGTTCGCCGAACTGGCCAAACGCGACAATGGCAGCATCGGTGCCGCTGCAGAGGCGACGCTGGGCGCACAGGGAATCACCGTCAGAAATGTCGATACCGATACTCTGCGCAGCTACGACCCCGAGGCGCGCCAGCTCAAGCTGTCCTCGCGCGCCGCACCCGAGACCCGCCTGTTCCAACTGCTGCTGCAAGTTGCGCTGCTGACGCATGACAAGCTGCTTGAGGCTACGCTCGATTTCGCCCGGTTTCAGACCGAGGCCGCGCGCTCGATCGCCAAGATCGGGCTTGCCAACTACTTTGCAGGGGCCGCGCTGATGCCTTATGGCAGCTTTCTGGAGGCCGCGCGCAAGACGCGGCATGACCTGGAACTGCTCGGCCACCGCTTTGGCGCGTCAATCGAACAGGTGGCGCACCGGCTATCCACCCTGCAACGCCCCGGTGCCAAGGGCATTCCGTTCTTCTTCGTGCGGGTCGATCAGGCAGGTACGATCACCAAGCGCCACTCTGCCACGCGACTGCAATTCGCGCGGTTCGGCGGAGCCTGCCCGCTGTGGAATGTGCATCGTGCTTTTGAAACGCCGGGACATTTTCTGCGCCAACTGGCCGAGACACCCGATGGGGTGCGCTATATCTCGCTGGCGCGGGATGTGTCGAAACCTGGCGGGTCGTTCGGCGCACCGGTGCGCCGCTATGCCATCGCGCTGGGATGCGAGATACGCCACGCCGATGCGCTGGTCTATGCCGACAATCTCGACGTGAACAATGCCAGTGCCTATGAACCGATTGGCATTTCCTGCCGCATCTGCGAACGCGCCACCTGCCATCAACGCTCGGTTCCGCCGCTCGAACGCAGGTTGACCATCGATCCCGACACGCGTGGAACGCTGCCATACCTGGTCGATTGATACATGCCCGAAACGCTCAGGGACAGCGTGGCCGTCCCTGAACCAAAAGCAGTCAGGCCTTGGCCAGAATGCCCCAGATTTCGTCTTTCAGCGCGGCCCGTTTCTTGCGCAATTCGACCTCAGCCAGGTCTTCGATGGGCTCGACATTTGTTTCGGCGCGATGCACCGCGCGATTGACTTCATGATATTCGTCCGAGAGCCGCGCGAAATGCGCATCGCTCTGCTTGAGCTGGCTCATCAGATCCGCTTTGTCGGGGAATTCTTCGGCCAGTTCATGCGGGGTGTGGGACATATGGGTGCTCCTGAATTTGATCGTCCGCCCAAAGTAGAGCCACGCGCAGGGGCGCGGCTTTGACACGGATCAAGCTGTGCATCGCCGGGCCGGATTTCAACAGCCCGGCGCGGATCAACGCTGTTCGGCTTCCCAATCCGGATGAACCCAGGCGCGCGCGTTGGAGCGCTGCAGCGGGTTATGCCCCAGCAGGTGATCCGACACTTTCTCGCCAACCATGATCGAGGGCGCGTTCAGGTTGCCATTGGTGATCTGCGGAAAGATCGAGCTGTCGGCAACCCGCAGCCCGTCGACGCCAATCACACGCGCCTCGGGATCGACCACCGCATGCTTGTCGTCGGCCCGCCCCATGCGGCAGGTGCCGCAGGGGTGATAGGCGCTTTCTGCATGTTCGGCGATGAAGCCGTTCAACTCGTCGTCGCTCTGCAGGTCGGCACCGGGTTGGATCTCCTTGCCGGCAAAGGATTTGAACGCTTCCTGCCCAAAAATCTCGCGAGTCAGGCGCAGGCAGGCGCGAAAATCCTCCCAGTCGCGCTCGGTTGACATGTAGTTGAACCGGATCGCCGGCGCCGCACCCGGGTCCGAAGACTGCAACGTGACAGCCCCGCGCGAGGGCGACCGCATCGGTCCGACATGGGCCTGGAACCCGTGCCCCTCGGCCGCCGCCTGCCCGTCATAGCGCACGGCCATCGGCAGGAAGTGATACTGGATATCCGGATAAGGAATACCACTGCGCGACCGAATGAACGCAGCGCTCTCGAATTGATTCGAGGCCCCCAACCCGGTCTTCGTGAACAGCCACTGCGCCCCGATCACCGCCTTGCTGATAAGGTTCCAGTGGCGGTAGAGCGTGATCGGCTGCAGCGAGGCAATCTGGAAATAGATCTCCAGATGGTCCTGCAGGTTGGCACCGACGCCGGGTCGGTCCGCGACCACGTCGAGCCCATGTTCGGCCAGATGCCCCGCCGGGCCAATACCCGACAGCATCAACAGCTTGGGCGAGTTGATCGACGAAGCCGCCAGCACCACCTCGCGCCGCGCCCGGATCACCTGCGTGCTGCTGCCGCGCTTGATCTCGACACCCACTGCGCGACCATTCTCGATGACCACCCGCTGCGCCAGCCCGTTGACCAGATCACAATTAGGCCGTTTCAGCGCGGGCCGCAGATAGGCATTCGCCGCCGACCAGCGCCGTCCGCGCCAGACGGTCTGTTCCATAGGGCCGAAGCCTTCCTGCTTTTCGCCGTTGTAATCGCCGGTGGTCTCATACCCGGCCTGCTTTCCGGCCTCGACAAACGCATGGTAGAGCGGATTGCGGCGCGGGCCGCGGCTGACATGCAGCGGGCCATCACTGCCCCGCCATTCGCTGTCACCGCCATGACCGCCATCATGCCAATGTTCCATCCGCTTGTAATAAGGCAGGACATCCGCATAGGCCCAGCCTTCGGCCCCCATCTCGGACCAAGTATCAAAATCCATCGCATGGCCGCGCACGTAAACCATGCCGTTGATCGAGGACGACCCGCCGATCACCTTGCCACGCGGCACCACCAGCCGCCGGTTATTCAGATTCGGCTCCGGCTCGGAATTGTAGCCCCAGTCATAGCGCGACATGTTCATCGGATAGCTCAGCGCGGCGGGCATCTGGATGAACGGGCCGATATCGGTGCCGCCATGTTCGATCACCAGCACCGAGGATCCCGCCTCGCTCAGCCGGTAGGCCATCGCGCAGCCTGCGCTGCCCGCGCCGACGATCACAAAATCCGCTTCCATTTCCACCTCTGCCCGGCAAGCTCCGGTGCGTTACATCTGTCATTGTCAGAAAAAGAGCGCGCGGTAGCGCTCAATTCGGAAACAGCCCCGCTCAGTACGGAGCCTCCATATTGCCCATGCGCACATAGACGGATTTCAACTGGCTATAATGCTCAATCGCGGCCTTGGCGTTCTCGCGTCCCACACCCGACAGTTTCGAGCCGCCAAACGGCACCTCGACCGGCGCGTCATTGTAGGAGTTGATGAAACATGTCCCGGCTTCGAACCCGGCTACTACACGATGCGCGCGGGCCAGGTCGCAGGTGAAGACACCCGCCGAAAGGCCGAACTCGGTTGCGTTGGCGCGCGCTAGGGCCTCTTCTTCAGTGTCGAAATCGAGCACCGCCATCACCGGCCCGAAGATCTCTTCGCGGGCGATGGTCATGTCGTCACTCACATCGGCAAAGACTGTGGGCTGCAGAAAGAACCCCTCACGCTCCACGCGCGCGCCGCCCGTGACCAGCCGTGCGCCCTCTTCGACGCCTTTGGCGATATAGGAGTGCACGATCTCCATCTGCCGCTGGCTGACCATGGGGCCAAAGCTGGTGGCCGGGTCCAGCGGATCGCCAATCACCGCCTGCCCCAGCCGCTCGGTCAGACGCGCAAGAAACGCCTCCTTGATACCTTTCTGCACAAAGACCCGCGTGCCGTTGGAACAGACCTGACCCGAGGAATAGAAATTGCCCAGAATCGCGCCGCTGACGGCGTTATCCAGATCGGCATCGTCGAAAATCAGCAGCGGCGACTTGCCGCCCAGCTCCATCGTCACATGCTTGATCTCGGCCGCCGCAGCGGCATAGACCTTGCGGCCCGTCGGCACCGACCCGGTGAGCGAGACCTTGTCCACGCGCGGGTCACAGACCAAGGCACCGCCGACCTCACCCATGCCCTGAATGACGTTGTAAAGCCCGGCGGGCAGCCCTGCCTCATGAAGGATCTCGGCCACTTTCAACGCGCAGAGCGGCGTGGTTTCCGAGGGCTTGAAGATCATCGCATTGCCGCAAGCCAAGGCGGGTGCACCTTTCCAGCAGGTAATCTGGGTCGGATAGTTCCACGCCCCGATCCCCACGCACAGCCCCAGCGCCTCGCGCCGCGTATAGGCCCAATCCTCGCCCAGCTGAATATGCTCACCGGTCAGCGTCGCGGCAAGACCGCCAAAATACTCCAGCGCGTCGGCCCCGCTGGTGGCATCAGCGACCGAGGTCTCCTGATAAGGTTTGCCGGTGTCATAGGTCTCCAGCACGCTCAAGTCATGATTGCGTTCGCGCATCATGTCCGCCGCCCGGCGTAGAATGCGGCCGCGGTCGGTCCCCGAGAGTGCAGACCAGGCGCCCTGCGCCGCGCGGGCCGAGGTGATGGCCTGCTCGACAATTGCGGGCGTCGCCGCATGCACCGAGGCGATCACCGCCCCGGTGGCGGGATACATCACCTCGATCGGCGTTCCACCGGTGTCTTCGACATAAGCGCCATTGATGAAATGGCTGGCAGTGGGTTGGGTTGGGTAGCTCATTGTGTCTCGTCGTTCGAAAAGGGGCCGCAGGGTCATTCGCCGCGCGGAAAGCGCTGGCTTTCCTCGACGATGTTCAGATCCATGTGGTTGCGCATGTAACGTTCCGAGGCGCGTTGCAGCGGCTGATAGTCCCACGGGTAGTAGCCGCCCTTCCGCAACGCCTCGTAGACAACCCAGCGGCGGGCCTGGCTGGCGCGCACATCGGCGTCATATGCGTCAAGGTCCCAGCGCGCGTCAGCTTGGGCGCGAAAGGTTTGCAGTGTGTCCTGATGACCCGGGTCCCCGGCCAGGTTGGTCAGTTCATGCGGGTCGGACTGCAGATCATAAAGCTGATCGGGGTCCAGTGCGCATCGATTGTATTTCCACCTGTCCTGCCGCAACGAAACCAACGGCGCGTAAGAGGCCTCGGCGGCGTATTCGATCGCCACCGGCGCGCTGCGTTCAGTTCCGTTTGCCAGCGGCACCAGGTCCTCGCCATCGGTCCAAGGTGCGATTTCGGCCATATCCACACCCGCCAGCGCGCCCAGCGTGGGCGTCACATCGATGGTCGAAACCGGCGTGTCGATCCGCCCGACAGGCATGTCAGGCGCCGAGATCATCAGCGGTACGCGGGCAGAGCCCTCGTAGAAGGTCATCTTGAACCACAGACCCCGCTCGCCCAGCATGTCGCCATGGTCCGAGACGAAGAGGATGATCGCCTCTTGCCGCGTCGACTCCAGGACGTGCAAGATCTCGCCGATCTTGTCGTCCAGATAGGAGATGTTGGCGAAATACGCCTGCCGTGACTTGCGGATATCCTCGTCGGTGATGTCGAAGCTGCGCCAGTCATTGGCGTCAAAGATGCGCTGCGAATGCGGGTCCTGATTGTCGTAGCCCAGATCAGCGACCTCCGGCTGCAGATGATCGCAATCCTCATAAAGATCCCAGTATTTCCGCCGCGCCACGTAAGGGTCGTGCGGGTGAGTAAAGCTGACTGTCAGGCACCAGGGGCGGTCATCTTTGCCGCGCGCCAGATCATAGAGCTTGGCGGTGGCGTTGTATGCGACCTCGTCATCATATTCCATCTGGTTCGAGATCTCGGCCACGCCCGCGCCGGTCACCGAGCCCATGTTGTGATACCACCAGTCGATCCGTTCGCCCGGCTTGCGGTAATCCGGCGTCCAGCCGAAATCAGCGGGGTAGATGTCGGTGGTCAGTCGGTCCTCGAATCCGTGCATCTGGTCGGGGCCGACAAAGTGCATTTTGCCGCTAAGGCAGGTGTAATACCCCGCCCGGCGCAGGTGATGCGCATAGGTCGGGATATCGCTGCAGAACTCAGCCGCATTGTCATAGACGCCTGTGCGTGAGGGCAACTGCCCGGACATGAAGGCCGCCCGCCCGGGCGCACAGAGCGGCGAGCCTGTATAGGCGTTGGCAAACCGGGTCGAGCGCGCCGCCAGCCGTTTCAGGTTCGGCGCGTGCAGCCAGTCTGCGGGGCCATCGGGAAAAAGGGTTCCGTTAAGCTGATCTACCATCAGTATCAGAATGTTGGGCTGAGTCATGAACGTCTCCCTGTTAGTGTTTCAAGAATTGTGGTTGCCTGTCGCACGGCCAGTTCCGGCCGTTCCGGAGCGCCCAGCGCCGCCCGGATGTAAAGCCCGTCGATAAGCGCGATCAGCGTTTCGGCGACATCGGTGGGATCGTCGACCCGACCTTTCAGCGCATGCACCAGATTGGAGCGGATACGGGCCTGATAGATCTGCCAGAGGCGCAGCGCATCGTCATTGGTCTGGGCCATGACATAGAAGGTCATCCATGCCGCGATCACATCGGCCGTAAAACACGAAGGTGCGAAACAGGCGCGGATCACAGCCCTAGCGCGATCCTGGGGCGCAGCCGCTTTTAGCTCGGCCCGCGCCTCGGCCCCGAAATCCGCCAGAATGCGGCGCATCGCCGCCAGGAATATCTGGTCCTTGCCGCCGAAATAGTGATGCGCCAGCGCGCTGGACATGCCGGCCCGCTTGGCGATCTGACTGACGGTCACATCAAGCGAGCGCGACTGGCCGAGCTCGGCAATGGTCGCCCGCACGATCGCCTCGCGTCGAATCGGTTCCATTCCCAGTTTCGGCATGCTCACTCCCTTTCCGTCAGGTTAGGGAAAACAGCTAGGACGATTTTATTGACCCGTCAATCAATAACCCGCGCTACGGCTTCGGCGCAATATTGACCGGGGTGATCTGGCGGCGCTGCAGCGCCGCCTCGCGCCACGAGATGAAGCTGACCGATGCCAGGATCAGCGTCCCGCCCGCAACCACCCACGGGTCCACGCCCTCGTCGAATGCCAACGCGCCCAGAGCGACTGACCAGACCAGTTGCAGGAAGGTGGCAGGTTGAGTCACCGCAACCGGGGCGGCCTGAAGCGCGCGGGTCATACAATAATGCCCGGCGGTCGCCAGGGCGGCGATCAGAAAGACAAAGCCTAGATCCGACGGGCTGAACGGCTGCCAGACCGCTGCGGCAAAGGGTGCCAGAAACAGCGTCACCCAAAGTGACATCTGGGCCAGAACCAGCGCCGGGCGCACCTCGTCCACGGTGACCTTGGCCAGCAGATAGGACCCGCCCAGCATCAGCGTCGTGCCCAGCATCGCCAGATGGCCCGGCGACACGTCGCGAAAGCCGGGACGCAGGATGATCAGCGCCCCGAACAGCGCAAAGACAATCGCAGTGATCCGGCGGGCGGCCAGTGTCTCGCCCAGCAGGAACACTGCCCCCAGCGTGACATAGATCGGGGTCAGGTAGTTCATCGCCGTCACCTCGGCCAGGGGGATCTGCGTCATCGCAAAGAACCACAGCATCACCGCGACCGAATGCAGCGCGCCCCTGATGCCGAACAGCGACCACTGGCGCGGGGTGAGCCGCGTGGTGATCAGCGGGCGGATCACCGGAATGACAAAGACCAACCCCAGCAGATAGCGCAGAAAAGCCAGCTGGATCGGGTGCATGGTGCCGCCGATCACCTTGACCAGAGCGGTCATCAGCACAAAACACAGACCCGCCGCAAGCATCCAGAGGATACCGGCAAGCGGGCGCTGCTGTGGGGAATCGGGCGTCGACATGAGGCCGTTCAATACCCAATTGTGCGGCGGAACAACCCTTCACATGATAATGAGTTTCGCGGCGATGGCCCACATGACCACTCCAATCAGCACATCCAGTACCTGCCAGGCACGTGGGCGGGCAAAAAGCGGCGCCAGCAGCCGCGCACCATAGCCCAGCGAATAGAAAAACACGAAGCTTGAGGTCACCGCCCCCAGCCCAAAACTCAGACGGTCCGGATATTGCGCCGAGACCGAGCCGATCAGCACCACCGTATCCAGGTAGACATGCGGATTGAGCCAGGTGAGCGCCAGCAGGGTTGCCAGGGTAGCCCCCAATCCGGCCCCCGCGCCGTTCCGGGTCTGCAGCGCTTCACCGCCCCGCCATGCGGCCTGAAAACTGCGCGCGCCATAGACGATCAGAAAGGCGGCACCTCCGTAGCGCATGAGCGGCTCGAACCATGGCACCGCCGTGGCCAGCGCCCCGAACCCGGCCACCCCCGCCGCGATCAGCAGCGCATCCGAGATGGCGCAGGTCAGGCATACCGCAAAGACATGCGTGTGCCGTAACCCCTGACGCAGCACAAACGCATTCTGCGCACCGATCGCAAGGATCAGGCTGAAGCCCAGAAAGAAGCCGGGAATGAATGATGCCACCATGTGCCCTCCGCCATGAACATGGTTTGACTAACCGGACAGGCACAAGCTATCAAATTAAAGATACTAGCCCAGAATAAGTTTTTCTAATGCAATTCGATCCCAAACAACTGCGCGCCCTTGCCGCGATTCTGCGTCTGGGCAGCTTCGAGGCCGCCGCCGCTGAGCTGGCGGTGACGCAATCGGCCATCTCGCAGCGCATCCGGGCGCTGGAAGAGCGTGTGGGCATGGCGCTGGTCGAACGTGGCACGCCCTGTATCGGTACCGAAGCCGGGTTGCGGATCGCCAAACACGCAGAGGATGTCGGCCTGCTCGAGGCACAGCTGAGCCGGGATCTGTCGCTGGAGGTGGCCCGCAAGCCCACCCGCCTGCGCGTCGCAATCAATGCCGACAGTCTTGCCACATGGTTCATCGACGCGATGGCGCAGATCGAGGGCGTGCTGTTTGATCTGGTGATTGACGACGAGGGCCACTCGGCCGACTGGCTGCGGCGCGGCGCGGTTAGCGCGGCGATCGGGTCCGGCCCACGGCCCGTGCCCGGCTGCGACGTGACCCCGCTCGGGAATCTTCGCTATCTCGCGACCGCCAGCCCCATTTATTGCAAACGATGGTTCGCGGATGGCGTGACATCGCAAACCCTGTCCACCGCGCCCTGCATGACCTTCAACCGCAAGGACGAACTGCAGCGGACGTGGATCGAACAGGCGATCGGCCAGCGGGTCGCCCCGCCCAGCCATTTCCTGCCCTCGACCCATGCCTTTGTCGATGCCGCCCGCGCCGGGCTGGGCTGGGGCATGAACCCCGAACCGCTGGTGCGCGCGCACATCGATGACGGCCAGCTTGTCGAATTGCTGCCCGATCAGCCGCTGGACGTTGCGCTCAGTTGGCAGGTCAGCCGGGTGATGGCCCTGGCGCTCAGCCCGCTCACCCGTGCCGTGAAACAGGCAGCCGCGGGCAGGTTGATCAGGCATCTCTGATTGCGCCGCCTTGCCAGTTTATTCCGGTTATCCAGTCCTTGACCGCCTTGACCGAGGCACGCTGGTCCTGATCGGCATGGAACAACAGCCAGAGTGGACGGTCCGGCGGTGGGGCGCCACCGGTATCGCACCGTTTCAACCGCGTGTCTCCTTCGGCACAGATCATCGGCAACACACTGCGACCAAGTCCGGCTGCAACCGCCTCTTGCGCAGTGACCAGATCGGTGACCCGCAGCGGGCTGATGTCACCATAAGCCTTGGCAAGCAACCAACGCGCTTGCGGCAGCGACGCATTGGCCTCGTCATAGATGATCCACGGCAGGTCAGCGCGCTCGTGCGGTCCTGAAGGTCCGTAAACGGCAAATTGCAGCGCAGCGAGTTTACGGGTCTTCACCTGCAATCCACCTGCCGAGGGGCGGGCGAAACGGAGGGCAAGATCGGCCTCGCGCTTCGTCAGATCGGCATTGCGCGCCTCCGGCACAATCTCGACTCTCAGGTCCGGATGCTGGCGGGCGAAGGGGGCAAAACCTTGCACCAGTATGCGGTTCACCAGAACCGGCACCGCGCTGACCCGAACTGTGCCCGATAAGCTGCACAGGGTCAGCCCGGCGGTTTCAGAAATCCGCAGATGCTGCGTTTCGATCATCTCGGCCTGCGTCACGATTTGCTGTCCGAATGTGGTTGCCTGGTACCGCCCATCCGCTATCCGCGCAAAAATCGGCGCACCCAATTGCCGTTCCAGCGCCCTGATCCGCCGGGCGATGGTGGTTTCGTTCACCGCAACAAGGCGCGCTGCGTCTGCCATTCTCCCAGAACGATAAAGCGCGAGGATGAATTTCAGATCATTCCAGTTATAGTCCTGCATTTTTGCAGAATGAACCGGGATAAAAGCTCGGTAAAGCGGCAAAAAGTTCGATCTATACTGTGATCGAATACGCAGATAGAGGAGCGGAAATGGCAGAGTTCATCATCCTTTTTCAGGACAATCCCGATGCCGATCCGGATATTCGCAAGACCCAGATGCCTGCCCATCTTGCCTTTCTGGAGGCGCATGCCGATACAATCATGACAGCAGGGCCGCTTTTTGACGCTACGGGCACTGGCAAAGGCGGCCTATGGGTGGTCAAGGCTGCGGCTGAAGAAGAGGCAGAGCGCCTGGTTCACATCGATCCTTTCTGGGATACCGGATTGCGCCAGAGCTATCAGATTCTGCGCTGGCAGCAGGTCTTTGCGGACGGGGTCCGGCAGATTCCATAAGCTCTCGCCCTAACCACAGACTTTTGCCAGCGCGCGCAGAGCTTCGCCGCTCTCCGGGTCTGCGGGGAAGTAAAGCTCCACTTTCAGGTCGTCCAGCAGCAGGTCTTCGGGCGTGCCGAACTGGGCGATGGTGGCAAACAACGCCAACCGCATACCACCGGCGCGCAGGATCGTGGGCACCACCGGTGCTAGTGACCGGTCCGCAGGTAATGGCACCTGCGCCAGATGTTCCGCCACCGCGTCCAGCCGCGCCACCCCGCCCTGCGCCGCGCTTTCGATCCGCAAGCGGCGCGCGGCATGATGAGCGACCTCGGGCCAGTTCTCGATGACATCGGGCACATGATCCGACACCAGCAGGTCAAGCAGGCTGCCACCCTCGGTCAGCCCCAGCGGACCATAGAGCAGGCGTGCCGATGCATTCATCCTCAGCACCGACCAGAGCCGATCCACCGCCAACCCCGGATAAGGCGCGTGGTTGTCCAGCATATGGGCGACCGCCTCGCGGACCGGGGCCATCTCGTCGGCCTGCCACCGGCGCTGCTGATAGCGAGGCGCGAAGCCCGCAGTGACCAGCATCTGGTTGCGCGCATCCAGCGGCATCTGCAATGCCTCACCCAGACGCCCGATCATCTCGCGGCTGGGCCGCGCACGTCCGGTTTCAAGAAAAGAGATATGGCGCGAGGACACTTCGGCCTCGACCGCCAGCTGCAGTTGCGACATCCGGCGCGCGGCGCGCCATGTCTTCAGGGTGCTGGGAAACTCGGTCATGGGCGCAGCATAGCGCACACCGGGAACCGCGTCAGTTACCTGGAAGGTAATTGCCTCGCTGGCTTCACCCGACACATCCTGTCTCCATATCCAAAAGGAGGACGGAGATGTCTCAGAGATTTCACAAGTTCTGGCTGAAGATCGTCGCGGTCATCGTGGGCTGCTTCGCACCGATCTTTTTCCTTGGCGCGATCGAGGCCACCACCGGCCCGGCGCGTATCACTCTCGACCTGTTGGGATGGCCGCTGGATGGCAGCGCCACGTTCACCGCACCCGACACACGGTTTCTGTCCGCGCTTGCGGGCGGGTTCCTGCTGGGCTGGGGCGTGATGATCTGGAACCTGTCCGAGTTAGTCTATGACCACGCTCCCGAGGCGGTCCGCAAGAGCGTGATCTACGGCCTGCTTGCATGGTTCGTTCTGGACAGCGCGGGATCGGCGGCCTCGGGCAATGCCTCGAACGTCTTGTTCAACACGATCATTCTGCTGGTTGGTGCCGGGCCGCTTTGGCGTCCGGCGCAGGACCGTACGGTATTGGCCGGGTAAGGTTCGGTGTGATTGAGCAAAAAAAGGGCCCGGAGCAATGCTCCGGGCTGTCCCTGAGCTCAGTTCGCAATCAGAGCTGCGCCATGACCTCGTCATCGGCTTCGAAATTGGTTGTCACACGCTGGATGTCGTCATCATCTTCCAGCGCATCCACCAGCCGCATCAGCTTTTGCATGCCGTCCAGATCCAACTCGGTGGTCGTGGTCGGCTTCCAGACCAGTTTGGTGGAGTCGGATTCGCCCAGCGCAGCCTCCAGCGCGTTCGAGACCTCGTTCAGATCGGTGTCGGCGCAATAGATGATGTGGCCGTCTTCCGAGCTTTCTACATCCTCCGCACCAGCCTCGATGGCAGCCTCGAACACGGTGTCAGCGTCGCCCGCTTCAGACGTGTACACTACCTCGCCCTTGCGTTCGAACATGAACCCGACCGAGCCGGTCTCGCCCAGGTTGCCGCCGTTCTTGGAAAAGGTCGAGCGCACGGTGGACGCAGTGCGGTTGCGGTTGTCGGTCATCGCCTCGACGATCACCGCCACGCCGTTGGGACCATAGCCCTCATAGCGAATCTCTTCGTATTCATCGCCCTCACCCGCCTGCGATTTCTTGATGGCGCGGTCGATCACGTCCTTGGGGACCGAGTTCGACTTGGCCTCTTTCACCGCGAGTCGCAGGCGCGGGTTCTTGTCGGGGTCGGGATCGCCCATTTTGGCCGCGACAGTGATTTCCTTGCTGAGCTTGGAAAACAGCTTTGAGCGTACGGCGTCCTGACGCCCTTTGCGGTGCTGAATATTTGCCCATTTGGAATGGCCGGCCATGTCTGGAACTCCCGAGGAATGCAATTTCGCAGACCTCTATAGAGCAAGCCGAAGGCCGGGTTCAAGTTCCCCCCGGCCAGCACTCTGTGGCTGGTCAGGTGCCGGGGCTGACATGGCGCGCGATGGCCTGCAGCAGGGTGACCATCCGCAATTCGGCTTCAGGGTCCTCATTATACTGCGGAAAGGCCGAATTCAGGGCAATCACAACCTTCCGCACCGGGTTGATATACAGGAACTGGCTATAGATGCCGATCGCGGTAAAATCACCATCGTCGCGGTCGACCGGTATCCACCAGTGGTTCTTGTACCCCAGCGGATAATCCGTCAGGTCATGCGCACCCGGCTGCGATTGGGCCGTGTCGGTTGTAACGGATCGGGCCAGCCATTCCTGCGACACGACTCGCTCACCGGTCATAGAGACGCCACCGTTAAGGACCATTTGACCGATCCGCGCCAGATCGCGCAGCCTCAGTTTGGCGCCTCCGAACGCCACCGGCTCGCCCACGGCATCGACCAGCATCTTTGCATCCGATTCCGCTCCGATTTTTGACCACAGTTTTTCCTCGAAATACTAGGTGTAGCTCTGCCAGGTGGCTCCGCGTAGGATTTGCGCCAGAACCTGCGTTTCGATACTGGCATAGAGGTTGAAGCTACCCGGCTCGCGTGCGCGTTCAATGGTTGTCGAATACTCATCCTGCAATCCGCGCAGCATCGCTACCACAGTTTTTACAATCTCCGAATTCAAGTCGTCATAATCCTCGACATACCGAATCCCCGAAGTCATATCCAACACCTGCTGGATCGTTACCCCGTCATATCCCGACCCTTTCAGGCTGGGCACATAGTCGGTGACTGGTGCATTCAGATCGGGAATGTGGCCCTCGTCCCGAGCAATGCCGATCAGGATCGCAGTTAGTGACTCGTCACCGAAAACTCGATGTGATGTGTCTTATCGGTGTTGCCGCGCGCATAGGCCTCGTGGATCAACTCACCGTCCTTCAGGACGATCAAGCCGGTCCAGTGAAACCGCTCGAAAAGCTGCCCGACGGGTTCGTCTGAGCCGTTGAAACTGTAGGTTTCGGGAATGACATCCGGGTCCGGGTTACTAACAAACTCTGCCACCGGCTCGGATTGCGGGATCGAAATTGAGGGATAGATTTGATGCAGCGTCCGGAAGTTCTCATCGAGATTTTCAGGTTCGAAAACGGCCGCATAGTTCTGGAGCGCCCGAATGTCCTGAATCTTGCCCCAGAACACGACACCACCGATCAGAGCCAGCACCAACAAAGCGATGGCCCCGCGTTTGATCCATTTCATGGCGTTTTCCTTCAGTATCTAAGATTTCTCGTCCAGGCGAAGCAACGCACGCGCCGTGCTGCGAAGGACCTCGCGATCTTCCGGCGCAAAGCCGATATCGGAAAAAGCCGCGGCCCCAAAACCCATCGCGACGATGCCATAGGCCCGGCGAAAGCGATCCTCGCCATCGGTGCCAATTCCGTCTGACGCCATGTGGTCAGTCAGTTCCTGACAGAGCCGCTGGTACAACCTCCGGAGACGCCTCTGAATGCAGTCATCCAAAGCCGCATAGGGCCATAACTCTTCGACCATGAGGCTGAGGCTTTCATCGCCCAGCAACTCGTCAAGTGCGAGGTCGACCACCTGTTCTGTGCTCAGCCTGTCCTGTTCGGATCGGGCAAATGCCTCGAGCTTGGCTTCACCCCGTTCGATCATGCGATCGAACAGCAGCAGGATCAGATCATTCCGGTTACCTGCGAAGTAGCGCAACAGGGACCTTGGCAGGTCAGCCTCTGCCGCGAGCTTGGCCAGGGTCAGTTTGGCCAATCCGTCACGCAGAACGATCTGCTCCAGAGCATCCAGGATCTGTGCCTTGCGTTCTTTTTCCATCTTTGGACGTGCCATAAATTCGTCCTTCGCTCAGTTTCTTGTCAAAGTGACAAGAAATAGGTTGGAGGATTTATTGTCACTTTGACAACATTGAATCCGAGTGACTCGGCGTCACGAATCCCTGATCGCGCGGCTAACGAATTCCCCGTCGCGCCACTGCGATGAACCGGTTAGGGTCATCCCATGACTGTGGATCAGATAATATTGTTCGGATTGTTCATCGGGGTCTTTGGGATGCTGCTCTGGGGCCGCTACCGATATGATCTGGTTGCCTTTTCCGCATTGCTTATCGGCGTTGTTTTGGGCGTTGTCCCGGTCAAGGACGCGTTCTCGGGCTTTGGCCACCCCGCCACGGTGGTGGTGGCGCTGGTGCTGGTTGTCTCGGCCGGGCTGGTGCGGTCAGGGGCGGTGTTCCTGATCACGCGGACGTTGGTGGATTCGGGCCGCAAACTAGGGACACATATCGCGCTGATGGGCGGAATCGGCGCGGTGCTGTCGGCCTTCATGAACAACGTGGCCGCCCTTGCACTGCTGATGCCGGTGGATATCCAGACCGCGCGCAAGGCGGGTCGTGCGCCCGGCCTGACGCTGATGCCGCTCAGTTTCGCCACGATCCTGGGCGGCATGGCCACGCTGATCGGCACGCCGCCGAACATCATCATCGCCTCGATCCGCGAACAGGCGGTCGGTACGCCTTACCACATGTTCGATTTCGCGCCGGTGGGCGGACTGGCGGCACTAGCCGGGTTGGCCTTCGTTGCCCTGATTGGCTGGCGGCTGATCCCCGATCGTGGGGCTGAGGCCGATACCGCAACCGCGCTGGCGGACTACATCGCCGAGTTGACCATCCCCGAAGGTTCGCCCCAGATCGGCAAGCGGCTGGCCGAGCTCTATGAGACCGCCGATCAGTCGGATGTGGCCATCATCGGCCTCATCCGCGACGGCAAGCGCCTCTATGGCCGGGCCGCAAACACACTGCTGCGGACGGGCGACGCGCTGGTGCTGGAGGCCAACCCCGAAGCGCTGGACGAGTTTCGCGCAGCCCTGTCGCTGGATTTCTCGGACGCCCAGCGGCAGGAATTGCTGGCCGCTGCAGGCGACGGACTGGAGGTGATCGAGGTGGTGGCCCCCGAAAGCGCCCGGATCACCGGGCGCTCGGCGCAGGGCATCGGGCTGGCCTGGCGGCAAACCACGCTGCTGATGGGCATTTCGCGCCAGGGCAAACCCATCCTGCACCAGGTGCGCAAGACCGAGGTCGAGCCGGGCGACATCCTGCTGCTGCTCTGTCCCCGTGACAGGACCGCAGACGTGACCGACTGGCTGGGCTGTCTGCCTCTGGCCGAACGCGGGTTGTCGGTGACTGCCAATGACAAGGTCTGGCTGGCCATAGGGCTGTTTGCAGCGGCCGTCCTGGCCGCCAGTATCGGGCTGATCTACCTGCCGGTCGCGCTGGGGCTGGTGGTGGTGGCCTATGTACTGACCCGCATCCTGCCCATCGCCGAGCTTTATGATCACATCGAATGGCCGGTGGTGATTCTGCTGGGGTCGATGATCCCGCTGGGCGCAGCGCTGGAGACCGCTGGCGGCACGCAACTCATCGCCAATAGCCTGCTTCAGTTTACCCAAGGGCTGCCAGCCTGGGCGATCCTGACGGTTCTGATGATTGTGACGATGACGCTGTCCGACGTGCTTAACAACACGGCAACCACCATCGTCGCGGCACCGGTTGGCATCCAGATGGCCAGCACGTTGGGCGTCTCGCCCGACCCGTTCCTGATGGCGGTGGCGGTGGCCGCCTCGGCAGCCTTCCTGACGCCCATCGGTCACAAGAACAACACGCTGATTCTTGGCCCCGGCGGATACCGGTTTGGCGATTACTGGCGCATTGGGCTGCCGCTGGAGGTGCTGGTGGTAGCTGTCTCGATCCCAGCGATCCTGGTGTTCTGGCCGATGTGAGGTATCATACCCAAGCTCACAAGAACTCCGCTCGCAGTTGGCCCAGAACATCATTTCGGCTGTCATCCGAAAAGAAATGGGCCTGCCATCCTATTGCGCGCGCCGCGTCGACGCTGGCCTGATAATCGTCGATCAGAAGCATCCTTTCGGGTGCGACATCCAGAGTCTCGGTAATCCGCACGTAGAACGCCGGGTCCGGCTTGCGTACGCCCATCCGGCCCGAGGCAAAGACATATCCGACCCTGTCGGCAAACCCCATAACGGTTTCGATATATCGCGCGCGGCGAGCTTCATTGTTGGTCGCGATGACATGCTTGATCCCTCTGGCCGACAGCGCCGCCTGCACCTTGAGAACCTCGACATCCGGCAAGGCATCGTTACTGAACCAATACTCCAGCAAAGCATCCGGACCCGGATCGAACCCAACCAGATTGGCCCATGAGGCCACACGATCCCGCAAATCCTCCTGCCCCGTGATGAACCGGTCAAAATCATCGGCAAAAATATGTTTGGTGAAGACATCCAGCGACTGCCCGAGGTCCCGCTCAAAGTTCTCGGCCCATAAAAACACGCCATCGCGGATGTTCCGGTTCAGAACGCCATCAAAGTCCCAGGCGATGATGGAAGGCTCGGCCATAACAATCTCCGTCGCAAGCAGAACCCACACGGTATCGCGGGATAACACGAAGGCAAGCCGCCCCCATAGGCGTTGCCAATACTGGCCAAATCGCGCTAAAGCCCAGCCATGAAACGCTTTCTGATCCTGCAACTGCGCCCCGAACGTGACGCGGCGGATGCCGAGTTTGCCTCGATTATGCACAAATGCGGCCTGCCCGAAGAGCGCGTCCATCGCATCCGGCTGGATTGCGAAACGCTGCCCGAGGGGCTGCAAGTGAGCGATTATGCTGGGATCATCGTTGGTGGCGGGCCGGGATGCGTCAGCGACGATCCGGTCTCCAAACCCGCGCTTGAGGCACGGATCGAGGCACAGGTGATGGGGTTGATGCCGCAGATTATAGAACAGGATCATCCCTTCATGGGCTGCTGTTACGGTCTGGGCGTGCTGGCAGCCCATCTGGGCGGTGAGGTCAGCAAGGCACGCTATAGCGAGCCTGTCGGGCCGTCGCATTGCGCGCTGACGGAGGATGGTGCGACCGACCCGCTCACCACCGGACTGAAACCGAAATTCGAAGCCTTTGTGGGTCATAAGGAGGCGGTGCAGAACCTGCCGCCGGGCTGCGTGCATCTGGTCCACTCCGAGGCCTGCCCCTACCAGATGATCCGGTACGGCGAAAATGTCTATGCCACGCAGTTCCACCCCGAGGCGGATGCGAATGACTTCGAGCAGCGGATCAGGATCTACAAGGATTACGGCTATTTCCCGCCCTCCGACGCCGAACGGCTGATCGGGGAATGCAAGGCGGCCCAAGTGACCGAACCCGGAGAAATCCTGCGCCGTTTCGCCAAGAGATATGAATAACCTTACGGCATACCCGGTTGCCTGAACGCCCTACCCTCCTCTAGCTTCGCTGAAAACCTACGGGGGGAGCAGTTTGGATTTTCTAATCAATGTGGGCCTGCCGCTGTCGCTGGCCATTATCATGCTGTCACTGGGCGTAGGCCTTGAGATCGCGGATTTTCGCCGTGTGCTGACGCGGAAATACGCTTTTGCCGTCGGAGCCGTCAGCCAGGTGATCCTGCTGCCGTTGACCGCGTTTGCGATCGCGCATCTGTTTGGCCTGCCGCCGCAGATCGCGGCAGGCTTCATGCTGCTGTCATTCTGCCCCGGTGGCGTGACGACCAACATACTGTCGAAACTGGCCAAGGGCGATGTCGCGCTCTCTGTGTCGCTGACGGCGATCATCAGCTTGCTGTCGATCCTGACCGTTCCAATTCTGGCCGCCTGGTCGGTTAGCTATTTTCTGGGCGAGCAGGCCCCCGACGTCTCGATCACCGGGCTTGCGATCGCGATGTTCCTGATCACGACGCTGCCGGTCTCGATCGGGGTTGCGATCCGGACCTTTGCCCGTGGCTTTGCATTGCGGATCGACAAGGGGCTATCGCTGCTGGCGACAACGCTTTTCGTCCTGATCGTAATCGCAGCCCTTACCGGCAACTGGACCATCTTTGTAGAGAACCTCGGCGCCATGGGGGCAGGCCTGATCACGCTGAACGTCATCTTGCTTCTGATTGGCCTTGGGCTGGGGCGCGGTGCGGGGCTGACCTGGCAGGAAACCAAAACCATCTCGATCGAAACCGGCATCCAGAATTCAACGCTCGGCATCACGCTGGCGGCGCTGATCACCGGCACCACCACAGGTTTCAGCGTGCTGGCACTGCCATCGGCGGTCTACTCGATCACCATGTATGCGGTTTCGATCCCGTTCCTGATTTGGTTCCGCGCGCGCTGAGCTCGGCTCACGGGATGCGGGTCAGCCGCATCACCGTCTCGCCCGACGCGTCGGTCAGCGCCAGCAGATCGCCATTGACCACATAGCCGGTTGTGCGGGTCAATCCGGCCAGAAAGTCCTGCTCCACCGCGTCCTGCTCCGGCGGGCAGGCCATCAGAGTACCAGCCATGTTGTCGGGAAAATCGATCGTGCGCGCTCCAATCTCCGCGGCGCCGACAAAGCGATTGCAACCACCTGTGGCGCCAAATTGCCCGCCCTCGGCAAACGCGATCTCGGGCTTTTTCCCGGCCGTCACCAAGGCGCCTGCGATCTCGCTGACTTGCCATTTGCTGTTGTCCAGCACCTGCGTCTGTTCGGGGTGCGAGGTCTTGACCAGCACCATTTCCACCGTGTGCGTACCGCCCCGCGTCAGCACCGGATGAACGGTATCGTTGGTAAACAGCAGTTGCTCATCCAGCAGGATCGACGCTTCGACCGCGTAGCTCCGGCTGTCTTCGATCAGGGCATCGTCATAGCTCAGCGTGAAGTCTGCGGGCACGCCCGCCAACGCATAGCGCATGGCCGATAGTTCGATTGCTGCCGCGTCGGAGCGCGAGATATCGACCAGCTTGACCTGCAACACCGCTCCCGGTGGCGCTGCGATCCGTTCTCTGTAGGTGGCCGTCCCCTCGATGGTGCCCGCCATTGCGGCAGTTCCAACCGTTGCGCTGGTCAGCAGCGCGGTCATCAGACCCCAAAACAACATCTTGCTCATCCTTTCCCGATGCGACGCGCCCTCAAGATCGGCGCGGTGTGCGCGAATTCAAGTCGCAAAAAACGAGACTGGCCGAATAGCGCTCAACTTTGGCGGGTCAAAAGGGCCAAATAAACGGGATCACGAGCGAGGCCAGAAGCCCGACACTCAGGTTCAGCGGAATACCGACGCGCATGAAGTCGGTGAAACGATAGCCGCCGGGGCCGTAGACCATCATGTTGGTCTGATACCCGATCGGCGTCGCGAACGAGGCCGAGGCCGCCACCATGACCGCCACGATCAGCGGACGCGGATCGATGCCCATTGCGCTTGCCAGACCGATGGCGATCGGCGTGACCACGACCGCCACCGCGTTGTTCGACACAAGCTCGGTCAGGACCGAGGTCAGCAGATAGACCGCCCAGACCACCAGGAAGGGTGGCATCATGCCCAGGAAAGGCGCAATCGCTTCGACGATCAGCCGCACCGCGCCCGAACTTTCCAGCGCCGCGCCGATGGCGAGCATGGCAAAGATCAGCGCCAGCAAGCGTCCGTCGACAAAGGAGAACGCCTCGTCCGCGTCGATGCAGCGCGTCACCAGCACCACCGCCACCGCCATGATCGACAAAGGCAGGATCGGCGCCAGCCCAAGCGCTGCCAGCACCACCAACCCCATCAGCGTGGCAACGGCGACAGGCGCGTGCCCCCGCCTGTAGGCGCGTGCCGACGGGCGCGAGACATCGACCATATCCATATCCGCAGCCAGCCGCCGGATATCCTCGGGCACCCCTTCCAGCAGCAGCGTATCGCCCACCCGCACGACCAGTTCATCCAGTTGCCGACCGATATTCTGGTTGCGTCGATGCACCGCCAGAACGTAGACGCCAAAGCGCCGCCGCAGGCGCAACATACCCAGCGAGCGCCCGACCATGCGGCATTCCGGTGTAATCAGCACCTCGACCGTCGAGGTCTCGACCGCCGAAACCTGATCCACCCGCTTCAGTTCCTTGTTGCTCTGCAGGCTCAGCAGCTCGGTCATCTGAGTGCGCAGGACCACGCGGTCGCCGACTCGCAATTCGACCCCCTTCAGATTGCGCCTGAGCGAGGCATCGCCCCGGATCACGTCGATCAGCCGCACACCGGGGCGCTTGAAAAGCTGCACGCCGGTCACTTCGCGGCCGATCAGGTTACTGTCGGGGGGGATCACCGCCTCGGTGAAGAATTTCATCTTCGACTTGTCGCTCAGCAGCGTCGCCATGCTGTCACGGTCGGGCAGCAGCCTGGGTGCGATAAAGCGCAGATAGAGCATGCCATAGATGACCAGGATGATGCCCAGCGGCGTGACCTCGAAAATCGTGAACGGGGCCTGCCCCTGCGCGCGCGCTACCCCGTCGACCAACAGGTTGGTCGAAGTCCCGATCAGGGTCAGAGTGCCGCCCAGGATGGCGGCATAGCTCAGCGGAATCAGCAGTTTCGAGGCGGCAACATCCAGCGTACGCGCGATCTGCACGAAGACCGGGATCATCACCACCACCACCGGCGTGTTCGACACAAAGGCCGAGGAAATGACGACAAATCCCATCAGCAACCCGATGGCGAAGCGTGGGTTCACCTTGGCCTGGCGCTGCGCCGTCGAGGTGAACGCATCCAGCGCCCCGGTACGTACCAGTGCCCCCATGATGATGAACATCGCCGCGATCGTCCAGGGCGCGGGATTCGCCAGAACCGGCAGCGCGGCCTGATAAGGCAGGATGCCGGTCACCAACATCAGCGCGACGCCGCTGATCGCAACCACCTCAGTCGGGAAAGTCTCGCGCAGGAACATCACGAACATCCCCGCGACGATCAAAAGCGCCAGGATCGCGCTGGCGGTGTCGGAAAGCTGGAGAAATTGCATGGAGTCAGATCGTTGCCCGTAACCCGGCCCGAGGATGTGCCGGGTCGCAGTTTCCCGCATTGTGCAGGCCGGGGCAAGCCCGACCTGCACGTACCGCCGTGAGTGATGGTAGACCGTGGGCCGGACAGCGTGGATTCCGTCCGTCTGCCCGGCCCGGTGAGCCTGACCCCTTCTTCAAGCTCACCATTCCCGGTCCTGTTATTGATATGGGATTCTCATGTGCCTGCGCACTGGCGGTTTCGGTCAGAATCTTCGGGTTTCCGGCCAGTATCCTCTCCGACCGCGGGTTGTCATCGCTACCAACCACAACGATCATGGCTCACGGGTCCGTTGCGGAGGGGGCATGCAGCACGACAGGTTCGAGAGCTTTGCGGCAGACATACTGACCCGGCTTGGCGAAACGCTGCGACATGCAGGGTTTCTGGCGCAAGGTTCGACCAGCCGGGTTTGGGAAGTGTGGTCTGACCGGCGCGCCTACGCGCTGCGGGTCATCGACGCCCCCGACCGCGCCCTAACCGCCCCCATCGATCGGTTCCTGCGCAAGTCGATCAGCGACCGCGGCGGGCGGCTGGCCTGCCCGGTGCTGTCCTCGGACGAGACCGACACGCTGTGGCGGGGCAACCCATGGGTGCTTGAGCCGCTGCTGGTCGGTAGTCACCCTGCACGCGGGGCGCTGCCCGCTCAGGTCAGCCGGGCGCTGGGGCAGACATTGGCCGCGCTGCATCAAGTACCGGTGCATGGCTTCGGGCGTCCTGTGCGTATCGACGGGGATTGCATCCTCGGAGCAACCTCCGATCCTTTTGAGGGCGTCCTGCAGCGCTTTGAACATCCGCTGCCGGAAAGCTGGGCGCAGGATTTCCTGCACCCCGCCCTTGCCGCAGCGCCGGAGATCGAAGCTGGTGCGCGGACATTGCTGCACGAGGTTTCCCTGCAGATGGCAGAGCTGCCACCGGTCCTGTGCCATACCGACCTGCATGAGCGGCAATTGATCTGCGACGGTGACAGGCTTGTCGGCTTGCTCGACTTCGGTGACGCCACGCTGTTGGACCCGCACTGGGATCTGGGGTCTGTGCTGTATTTTCACGGGGATCGGAATTTCCGGCAGGTTTTCGATGCGTATCAGGGCAGCGCCCGTCTCACACAGTGCCAGCCCGACCTGGCGGCGGCGTTTTCGGTGGCGATTGCGCTGCACCATGCGGCGCGGTCACGGCTGCCCGGAAAGGGTCACAGACTGGCGCGCGCATTGGCGCATATCCGGCAGGTAATCGCCGGGTAATCGAGGCTTCAGGGTTCGGCCTGTTCCAGTCGGCCACCGATCCGGATCATGCGGACCTTCTGCGCGACACCGCTGCGGTCGTCGGTCTCCAGATAGACGCCGGACAGCGTCGCCTCTCCGGTCGCGGGGGTAAAGCGCGCCTTGGGCATGCCCGTGAGAAAGCGGCGCATCGGCTCGGTCTTCTCCATGCCGATCACGGAATCATAGTCACCACACATGCCCGCATCGCTCAGGTACCCGGTGCCGCCGGGCAGAACCTGCGCGTCGGCGGTGGGGATATGGGTATGGGTGCCCACGACCAGACTGGCCCGCCCATCGCAGAAATGGCCCATCGCCATCTTCTCCGAGGTCGCCTCGCAATGCGTGTCAACGATCACCGCCTGCGCCAGCCCGCCGCGCGGATGCGATTTTAGCACCGGCTCGATCGCCGAAAACGGGTCGTCAAAGGGGCGTTTCATAAAGACCTGCCCCAGCACCTGCGTCACCAGAACCTTGCGTCCGCCCGGTGCGTCAAACAGGCGATAACCCCGCCCGGGGGCGCCCTTGGCATAGTTCAGCGGTCGGATCACGCGCGGCTCACGTTCGATGAATTGCAGCATGTCGCGCTGGTCGAAGGCGTGATCACCCAGCGTCACGCAATCGGCGCCGGCCTCAAGCAGCAGCTTGGCGTGATCGCCGGTCAGCCCCATCCCGTTCGAGGCATTCTCGCCATTGACCACGACGAAATCCAGCTTCCAGTCTTCGCGCAGGCGCGGCAGGTGATCCTGCACCGCAGCGCGGCCTGCACGCCCCATGACGTCGCCAAGAAAAAGTATCTTCATGACTTCGGTCCTAAGTATGGCGCATCCCGAGCGCAAGCGCTTAAGATGATCCGACACCCTGTTTGATATCGGAGCCCCGCATGTCCCGCTTCCTGCTGATCCCCCTTGGCCTGACCATCCTTGCCGCCTGCGAACCGGCCGCCCCGACCAAGCCGCAACTGGCCAACCCTGCGGCCACTTATTGCATCGAGACGGGTGCCAAATACGAGATCCGCGACAGCGATGACGGCCAGGTCGGCATCTGCACTCTGCCTGATGGCACCGAAGTGGATGCGTGGGAGTATTTCCGTGAGAACAGTCCCGCCTGAGACCGTCACCGGAAACATAGCACCCTGCTTTCGGTGACCAGCATGTCCAGCGGCTGGTCGGTGGGTTCAAGCGGCAGACCGTCAGCCTCCTGCGCGTCGAAGGCAAAGCCGATGGCCAGTGTGGCGCGTTTGGCGCGCAGGCCTTCAAGCGTGCGGTCATAGAACCCGCCGCCATAGCCCAGCCGCCCGCCTTTTGCATCGAATGCGACCAGTGGCACGATCAGGATTTCGGGGTCGAAATAATCGTCCTCGAGCGGCACCTTCGCCCCGAACGGACCGTCCCGCAACGGGCCGTCAGGCACCCAGCGTGAAAAGCGCAATGCCTGCCCCGCACCCTGAATGACCGGAACGCCGACCGGTCCATGTGCCGCGGCTTCGGCCATGGAAGGCAGCGGATCAATCTCGGTCCGGATCGGCATGTAGCCCGACAGCGGCACGCCGCGATAACCTGCCAACACCTCGGACAGCCGCCCTGCCGCGCCCGGCGGGCGAGCCTCGAACGCGGCTTTACGGCGGGTAAATCCGGCCTTGCGGGCGGCGGCTTTAATCTCGTTCAGGTCCGTCAAAGCAGGATCACCGAGGCCAGACCGAGGAAGGTAAAGAACCCCATCACATCGGTTGTTGTCGTCACGAAAGTCCCCGAGGCCAGGGCCGGGTCGACCCCCAGCCGATCAAGCAGAACCGGCGCCGCCGTGCCCGCAAGCCCGGCCACCACCATGTTGATGATCAGCGCCGTGCCGATCACCAGACCCAGCATCGGCGAGGCGAACCACATCATGCCCACCACGCCCAGCACAATGGCAAAACACATCCCATTCAACATTCCCACCGTCACCTCGCGCCGGATCACCCGCCACACGTTCGAGCCGGTCAGGTCCTTGGTGGCCAGAGCGCGCACCGCAACGGTCAGCGACTGGGTCCCGGCATTGCCGCCCATCGACGCTACAATCGGCATCAGGATGGCAAGCGCCACCAGTTCCGCGATGGTTTCCTCGAATCGCGAGATCACCAGGGAGGCTCCGATCGCGGTGCACATGTTCACTGCCAGCCAGGGCAGACGGCGGCGGCTGGTCGCCGCAACACTGTCCGACAGCGAGCTTTCGTCGCTGACCCCGGCGAGGCGCAGAATGTCTTCCTCGTGTTCCTCGTCCAGAACAATCATCGCGTCGTCGATGGTGATCACACCGACCAGCCGGCCATCGGCATCCACCACCGGCGCCGAGATCAGGTGGTATTGGTTGAACGCATAGGCCACTTCCTCTTCATCTTGATCAGCGGGGATGATCTGGAACTCTTCCTCGGCGATGTCGGTCAGCTGAACCTCGCGCTTCGCCCCCATAAGCTTGCCCAGTGCCACATTGCCGATCGGCCGCATCCGCGGATCGACCAGAACGACATGATAGAACTGTTCGGGCAGATCTTCGGTGCCTCGCATATAGTCGATGGCATGTCCGACCGTCCAATGCTCGGGCGCCATCACCACCTCGCGCTGCATCAACCGCCCGGCCGAGTTTTCGGGATAATTCAGCGCCTGCTCGACCGCGACCCGGTCGGCATCCTCCAGCGCGTCGAGGATTTGCTCCTGCTGCGGCTCCTCCAGATCCTCGACCAGATCGACCACATCATCGCTTTCCAGCTCGCGCACCGCTTCGGCCAGAACATGCGGATTGAGAACGCTGATGACCTCTTCGCGCACCGACTCGTCCAACTCCGACAGGATGTCGCCGTCGAATTCCTTGTCATATAGCCGGATCAGGCGCGCCCGGTCATGAGCGTTGATCTGCTCCAGAAGGTCCGCGATGTCGGCGGCGTGCAGCGGCTCCATCAATTCGATGAGCTTTTCGCGGTCCTGCACATCAACGGCATAAAGGATGGCAGAGACGAGCTTGCGATCCAACTCATAAGACTCGTCATCGCGCTGCCAGTCGGAATCGGGTGTAATGTCGTCCCTGGTCATGCGCTGCCCTCTTCTTGATTGGGGGCAAAATAGAAGAAGCATCTATGGGAAAACAATGACAATGCGCGATTTACCGAAAATTCACCTGCGCCTATTCTTTGTCAGGGCACACATGGCGCGGAGTGAGGAAGCATATGACGCAGGAAACTATCCTGAAGGGGCTTGTTCTGTCCTTCAACGGGTCTCCATTTGACGGGGCACCCGAAGACGCGGTCGATCTGCATGAGGCGGTGCTCCTGCGTGACGGCAAGATCGCAGCGCTTGGCACGGCGGAGGGTCTGACCCCCGCCCATCCGCAGGCACGCGTTACCGATCATGGCGAAAAACTGATTCTGGCGGGATTTGTCGACGCCCACGTGCATTATCCGCAAACCGCAATGATTGCCAGTTGGGGCAAACGCCTGATCGACTGGCTGAACCTCTATACCTTCCCCGAAGAGATGAAATTCGAGTCACCGGATTACGCGATGGAGATCGCGACACGCTATCTCGACATCACCACGGCCCATGGGACTACGACGATGTGCAGCTTCTGCACCATCCATCCCGAAAGCGTCGACGCCTTCTTCCTGGCTGCCAAGGCCCGTGGCCAGCGGGTTGTGGCAGGCAAGACTTGCATGGACCGCAACGCGCCCGACGGGCTGCGCGACACGGCTAGCAGCGCCTATGACCAGTCCAAGGCACTGCTGGAGAAATGGCACGGTACCGACCGGATATCTTACGCGATCACGCCACGCTTTTCGCCAACCTCGACCCCCGAACAGCTTGAGGCGATGGGCGCGCTCTGGGCCGAACACCCCGAGTGCCTGATGCAGACCCATTTGAGCGAGCAGACCGATGAGATCGAGTGGGTCCGGTCACTGTTTCCCGAGGCACGCGACTATCTCGACACCTATGAGGCACATGGGCTGCTGGGTGGGCGCGGGCTTTATGGCCACGCGATCCATCTGGAACCGCGCGAGCGGGATCGGTTACGCGAACATGGCGCGGCGCTGATCCATTGCCCGACCTCGAACACCTTTATCGGATCGGGTCTGTTCGACATGGCCGGGTTGATGGCGGAGGGTCAGCGCATCGGGCTGGCCACCGATACCGGCGGTGGGTCGAGCTTTTCGATGCTGCGAACGATGGCAGCGGCCTATGAGATCGGACAACTGCGCGGCACCGCTCTGCACCCGGCGCAACTGCTATGGTTGGCAACTGTCGGGTCGGCGCGCAGCCTGCGGATGGAAGACCGGATCGGCAATATCGCACCGGGGATGGAGGCGGACGTGATCGTACTTGACCTCGCTTCTACCCCCGCCATCGCCCAGCGTCATGTCGAGGCCGACCACCTGTGGGAGGCCGTGTTCCCCTCCATCATGATGGGTGACGACCGCGCGATTGCCGAGGTCTGGATCGGCGGTCGCAAGGTGGCGCATCAGATGGGGTGAGCGGTGCACTCACCCCGGCATCCGCGCCCGCAGGGCCCGCGCCAGTTGGTTCTGCCGCTCGATCACCTTGGGCAGATCAAGCGTGACCACCTGAGCGTCACGCACGATCTGGCGCCCTTCGACAAACAGATGCTTGACCCGCGTGGGTCCCGCCAGAAGCAGCGCCGCCTTGTCCCAACTGCCCGCGCTTTCCACGCCGGACACGTCCCAGATTGCGATATCCGCGCGCTTGCCGATCGCCAACTGCCCACAATCGGGCCGGTTCAGCACCTCGGCGCCGCCGCGCGTGGCGATCTCCAGCGCCTCATAGGGTGACATCGCGTCCGCCCCTTTGCTGACCCGCTGCAACAGCATCGCCTGCCGCGCCTCGGCCACCAGATTGCCCGCGTCGTTGCTGGCCGAGCCGTCAACGCCCAGCCCCACCGGCACGCCTGCATCCCGCATGGCGCGCACTGGCGCGATACCGCTACCCAGACGGCAATTGGAACAGGGGCAATGGGCCACGCCGGTCCGCGATCCGGCAAACAGCGCGATCTCGGCGCCGTCCAGCTTCACGCAATGGGCGTGCCAGACATCGTCGCCAGTCCAGCCCAGATCCTCGGCATATTGACCGGGGCGGCAGCCGAAATTCTCCAGCGAATAGGCGATATCCTCGTCATTCTCGGCCAGATGGGTGTGCAGCATCACCCGCTTGTCGCGCGCCAGCAGCGCCGCCTCGCGCATCAGGTCGCGCGTGACCGAAAAGGGCGAACAGGGCGCCAGCCCGACCCGGCACATCGATCCCTCGGCGGGATCATGAAAGGCATCGATCACACGGATCGAATCCTCCAGGATGCGCGCCTCTTGTTCGACCAGGCTGTCAGGCGGCAGGCCACCGTCGCTTTCGCCGATGCTCATCGCCCCGCGTGTGGGGTGGAACCGCAGGCCGATATCGGCGGCGGCGGTGATCGTATCCTCCAGCCGTGCGCCGTTGGGAAAGAGGTAGAGATGATCGGAGCTGAGCGTGCAACCCGACAGCGCCAGTTCCGCCAGTCCGACCTGGGCCGAGACATGGACCTCCTCCGGGCCAAACGCCGCCCAGATCGGATAGAGCCTGCGCAACCACCCGAAAAGCAGCGCGTTTTCCGCGCCGGGGACCGCGCGCGTCAACGTCTGGTAGAGGTGGTGATGGGTGTTGATAAGACCCGGTGTGACGACGCAGCCGCCCGCCTCGACGATTTCGCCGTCACTGTGCAGGCCTTCGCCTATCTCAGCGATTACTCCATCCCGAACCCGCAGATCCGCGCCGCTCAGCGCACTCCGGGCATCGTCCATAGTTAAAAGGGTCTCAGCCCCGCGTATTAGGAATTCGCTCATATCCACACTCCGTTTGCGCCCGCTTCATCAGAGTGTGACGGGCCGACGGAAAACGGGTCAAGAACCGGCCTGATGCCAGTCTAGCGATTGCCCCTCGCGCCGGTCAAGCGCGGCGCAGAATCTCGAGCGCCTTCGCGTGGATCTGCGCATTGGCCGCCGCCAGCACCCGCCCGCCATCATGGGCCGGGCCGCCCTGCCAGTCGGTGACCACGCCGCCCGCGGCCTGGATGACGGCAATGGGCGCCTGAATGTCATAAGGGTTCAGACTGGCTTCGATCACCAGATCGATCTGCCCCGCCGCCAGCAGCGCATAGGCATAACAATCCATCCCGTAGCGGGTCAGCTTGACCTGCGCGGACACGGCATGAAAAGCGCGACCTTCCTCCGGTGTGCCGACCTCAGGAAAGGTGGTGAAAAGAACCGCGTCGAACAAGTCCGCCGTCGATCTTGTGCGCAGGGTGCGAGCGCCATGTGGCCCAATCAGTTGGGCATGATCCCGGTCACCCGAAAACCGTTCACCAATATAAGGCTGGTCGACAATGCCCAGAAACGGGCCATCCGCATCCGACAATGCAATCAACACGCCCCAGGTGGGTGTCCCGCTGATGAAGCCACGGGTCCCGTCGATCGGATCGAGCACCCATGTCCGACCGCTGGAGCCCTGCGTTTTGCCGAACTCCTCACCGAGGATGCCGTCTTTGGGCCGGTGTTCCGCCAAGACCGCTCGCATCGCCTGTTCGGCGGCGCGATCAGCAACCGTCACTGGGTCAAACCCGGCATCAAGCTTGTTGTCGGTATCCAATTCCGCGCTGCGGAAATGGGGCAGGATTGCCTTCCGCGCGGCGTCCGCCGCGAGGTTTGCAACTTCGAGATCGGTTTGGTCAGCAGGTGTCATGTGAGTGGAGTGCCACCCGCTGTCCCAAATATCAACAATCTTAATCGATTGATTATGCGACGTCGCTCAGCACGCGGGCCAGATCAAACAGCCGGCGGCGCTGGTTTTCCGGGATCGCATAGTAGGAGCGCACCAGATCCAGCGCTTCCTTGTCACCCATCAGATCGGCAGGGACGTTCGGACGTTCCGGCGTTGCCTTGTGCGCCTCGTCCAACCCCTCAAAGAAAAAGCTGACTGGCACGTCCAGCGATTCGGCAATGTCCCACAGGCGCGAGGCGCTGATCCGGTTCGCGCCGGTTTCATATTTCTGGATCTGCTGGAACTTGATTCCGACCTGCTCGGCAAGCTGTTGCTGGGTCATTCCGATCAACCAGCGGCGATGTCTGACGCGCTTGCCCACATGGACATCAACGGGATGGGTCATAGGTATCTCCTTATATTCTTCCTCGACGACCGCCCGGGCTCTGAATTATGGCGCCTCGACACTATCTAACAGTAAGCCGGCGCCATCTAAGAACGTCCTAACGTCCGCAATGCGCCCCAAAAAAACCGCACCTCAACACCGATGAAACCAGTATTCAGGTTGAACAAAGCCCGGTTGATTCTCCCCGACTATACACATGTTCAGGGTTGAAACGTGAAATTTTTTTGGTTTCAAAAAGATGGCGTGGGATCAAATTCGCGCGATGTTCGTTGCTGCGTTGCCGCAACGCGGCGTTTGACACTGCCGATAGTGTCGCGGTTTATGCGCTTCACAGCAAAGGGAATCCTCATGCGCGCCTATCAAGTCAACGGTTTCGACACCCCTCCGCAGTTTTGCGATGTTAAGCTGCCCGCACCCGGCCGCGGGCAAATCGCTGTCGAGATTCGCGCCTGCGCCCTGAACTTCGCCGATCTGTTAATGATCAAGGGAAGCTACCAGGACACCCCCGAGCCGCCCTTTACGCTCGGCATGGAACTGGCCGGGGTGGTGACCGGGACCGGCGATGCGGTCGAGGGCTTCGTGCCCGGTGACCGGGTTGCGATCTATGCCGGCCAGGGCGGTTTGGCCGATCACGGAGTGTTTGATGCCACCCGCGCCGTCAGGATGCCCGACGCGATGGGGTTCGAGGCCGCCGCGGCCATGCTGGTTGCCTATGGCACGGGCCATCTGTCGCTGGCCCGTCGCGCACGCCTACGGCCCGGAGAGACGCTGCTGGTGACCGGGGCGGCGGGTGGCGTGGGCCTAGCCGCCGTCGAAATCGGTGCGAAAATGGGGGCGCGGGTGATCGCGCAGGCGCGCGGTGCCGAAAAGCTGGAGATCGCGCGCAAGGCCGGGGCAGTTCACCTGATCGACGCCTCCGAAGACCTGCGCGACCGGGTGCTGGCGCTTGGCGGGGCGGATGTCGTCTATGAGGCGATCGGTGGTGACGTATTCCGCGCCGCCTTCCGCGCGACCCGGCCCGAGGGCCGCATCCTGCCAATCGGTTTTGCCGGTGGCGAGGTGCCGCAGATCCCGGCCAATCATCTGCTGGTCAAGAACCTGACGGTGATCGGCGTCAATATCGGAGCGTACCTGTCCTTCAATCCGATCGCGCTGCGCGAGAGCTTTGCCGAAGTACTGCGCTGGCGCGAGGCAGGAGACCTGCAGCCGCATATCTCGCATATATTGCCGCTGGCGGATGCGGCCGACGGGCTGCAGCTGCTGAAAGAACGCAAATCCACCGGCAAGGTCGTGATCTCAATGGACTAGCAGCCGCTACGCCGCCTCAACCGACCGCCTTGAGCGGGTGCGAGGCCGGGTTGCGGAAGACCTGGCGGATCATGTTGGCCAATTCCCCGACATAGCCTTCGCGCACTCTATCGGCGCCATACAGGTTGATATGCTGCCCTGGCAGGTCTGGCAGCGTTCCGCCGTGGTCGATCACCTCCTGATGCGCCGGTTGTGTCCCTTCCAGCAACACGCCTACGGCCAGATCGGCGCTGACGGTCGCCTCGACGGTGCGATCCGAATCGCTGTCGACGCCCATCTCCCATTTGATCCCGGCATCATCCAACGCGGCGGTCGCCGCAGTGCGGAAAATGCAATTCCGGCAGAACCCGATGCGCAGTGGTTTCTTTCGCCAGACAGAGCCATTCAGCGCGCCGACCCAGCGCAGCGGCGTCTCCTGCAAGGTTTCCGCCCCCTCGCCCGCAGGACCTTCGGTGGTCAGGATCAGGTCGTAGGTGCCTTTGGCAAAGGCCGCTTTCAACTCGCGGGTGTTCGAGGTCACAAGATTGACTTTCACGCGGGGAAAGCTGGCATTGAACCGCTTTAGCACACGCGGCACGAAGGGATGCACCACGTCATGGGGTACGCCCAGCATCACCTCGCCCTCGAAGGCCTGATCGGTCAGTCGACCGATCACCTCGTCATTCAGCGCCACCATCCGCCGCGCATAGCTCAGCAATTGCTCACCCGATGCGGTCAGCGCGATACCTCGGCCCGACCGGTCCAGCAGGTCCAGCCCCAAAAGCTCTTCCAACCGCTTGAGCTGCATTGAAACCGCCGATTGCGTCAGGTTCAAAAACCCTGCGGCGCGTGTCACGCCACCGTTGTCTGCCACGGCAACAAATGAGCGCAGTGTGGTGATGTCCAGATTTCGCATGTTCACATTCCTTGATGGATATCATCAAAAACATTCGTTTTCATAATGAAGCACAGTGCCCCATATTGTTCAAGGAAATTGATGGAAGATCCCAAAAACATCACCAAAGAAAGGGCAATCAGATGACATTGACAACCGAAAGCCATATCCGTCACAGCACGCGCAAATCGTTTCGGACCGCCCTGAACCGCGTCTGGGCCGTCTGGCGCCAGCGCCGCCATCTACAGCAGCTTGACGATGCTGCGCTCAAGGATATCGGCATCAACCGCAGCGATGCCATGGCCGAGGCCCGCCGCCCGTTCTGGGACGCGCCCGAGACCTGGCGCTCCTGATCCAGCACCGCAAGACGGTCCGAATAAGCCGGATCATCCGAACAATTAGCGAAAACTCACGAGATTTCCGCCGTAAAAGCTTGAATTACTTCGCCAGCTTGCCGATATTTGCGAGGAAAGCTGCCGGATACTCACCGGCGGGGAGAGAGTTTTTGCTGATGGAGAGCTTTGATGGCTGAATTCGACACGATCCGGACAACGGCGACTGGCGCGCGCGTTGCCCAGATTGACGAGGGACTGCGCGCCCATATGAACAAGGTCTACGGCACAATGTCCGTGGGCATGCTGATCACCTTTATGGCCGCCTGGGCCATTTCGGGGCTGGCGGTCACAACCGACCCGTCCGCGGCCTCGGCCCAGTTGCGCGAGGGTCTCTACCTGACCTCGTTCGGCTATGCGATCTACGGCTCGGCCTTGAAATATGTGATCATGTTCGCGCCGCTGGCCTTTGTGTTCGGCTTCAGCGCAGCGATCAACCGGATGTCCGCGGCGACCGCGCAGACGGTGTTCTACCTGTTTGCCTTTGTCATGGGCATGTCGATCAGCTCGATCTTCCTGGTCTTCACCGGCCAGTCGATCATTCAGGTCTTCCTGATCACGGCGATTGCCTTCGCGGGTCTGTCGCTCTGGGGCTACACCACCAAGAAGGACATCTCGGGCTGGGGCAGCTTCCTGATCATGGGCGTGATCGGCCTGATCGTGGCGTCGATCATCAACATGTTCTGGCCGATGCCGGGCATGGCCTTTGCGATCTCGATCCTGGGCGTTCTGATTTTTGCCGGTCTCACCGCCTATGACACCCAGAACATCAAGAACACCTACCTGCAGATGGCTCATGCGGGCGATCAGGAATGGCTGGGCAAAGCCGCCATCATGGGCGCGTTGAGCCTCTATCTGGACTTCATCAACATGTTCATGTTCCTGCTCCAGCTGCTTGGCAACCGCGAATAACGCATCTGCCATATCACAAGACCTTCGAGGGCGGGCCATGACGGACCCGCCCTTTTCTTTTGCGTGAAGGGTGCCTCCAATGGATATCGTCGCATTCCACAGCGCCGACGCGCACCGCCTGCTGCCGCTGCTGCATCAGGTCCATGACCTGCACGTTGCGCACCTGCCCGCCCGATATCGCCCAATCACCAAGGATCAGGACGCGGTGGACTGGCTGGCAGACTGGCTGTCACGGAACGAAGTCCACGCTTTTGGCGCTGAGCTAAAAAGTGACTTGGTCGGTTATGCAATCCTTGAGATCGAGCACAAACCCGCAACGGTTCTGAAACACGTACGCAGCCGTGCGATGCTGCAGCATGTCTGCGTCGATGCCGACCATCGCAGGCGCGGCGTGGCAAAGGCGCTGTTCGCGGCGGCATAGGCGCATCTGGCCCCATTGGGGATCGCTGAGTACGGCACGACCTATGCCAGTTTCAACACGGCATCCGCCGCGCTGATGGCGTCTCTGGGGTTCCGCCCGACGTTGATCTATGCGGAGTGTCGGCCTTGAAACGGGGCGGGGCAGTCAGGCTCAACGACAGTTGAGCGGCACAGCCAGGCCTTGGGTCCGTCTGGAGGACTTGCCTTTCTGATAGACATTGCCCGCTGTCAGGCACCCGGTCAGGCGTGGCACAGCCGCCCCGAAACTGGCTGTTGTGGCCGATGTGATCTTGAACACAGAATTCTCAGGCGCACGCAACACGGCAAAAAGCGACCCGTTCACCGCAACCGAACTGAGCATCAGGACGCGGTCGGAGCCGCCCACCTCAACCGCGTTGCCAACCAATCGGCCTCCATTGTCGATCGCGACAAGCGCCTGCGCGCCCTGATCCGGCGCATCGCTGATCACCTGCCGCGTGGGCAGTTCCGCAAACGCGACTGGTACCGACAGGCTGCGCCCGAAATTTGCATCAGTGTCGCGGGTCGAAAGCGTACGCGGTTCGCCGTCAATTCCGGTGAAGCCTACACCTTTTCTGGGTCCGGCTTCAGTGCAACCGGCAAGGGACAAGGCGGCGATGGTGGGCAGCAGAAAGTGTTTCATGACGCTCAGATTTTTTGTGGCAGGTGCCCGTCAGGGTAACTGCACCACACCCGTCATGACAAGCGTTGCCGCATGCGAATGGCCGGGAAGCTGATGCCTGCCTGCAACGGCACCTGCATCGGTCCCTCGTTTTGAAACCCCATCGCGGCATAAAATGACACTGCTGTGCGGGTCGACCAGCACTCCATCTCGGTGATGCCTGCGGCGCGCGCCTGAGCCAGTGCATGGGCCAGAATTGCCCGCCCCACCCCCCGACGCAGCGCCCGGTGATCGGTGACCACATGCCGGATATGGCCGAGGCCTCGCTGCCTGCGGTCGCGGGTCCAACCACCGGCACCCAGTATCGCATCACCCTCCTCGGCGACATAATAGGTGCCGCAGCCAAAAAGCGCAGGCTGCGCCTTGCTGATCAGCGGCAGTGCAGTCACCAGAACCGAGGGTGGATAATCGCGTTTGAGCAGGCGCGGATAGCTGCGCGCCAGAAGCGCATCGACAGCGGCCATGTCGGACCGCTCGGCCATCCGGACCCGGATCATCGCTTGCCCTCCAGAAACCTCAGATAGTCCCGGACCTGCGCGGAATTGCGCAAACGGAACCGGTGCTGGTCCGGGCGGGTCTGGTCGAAGACCTGCAGCAGCCGCGCCCGGCTGGACCGCCGGGTCCGCCAGATGAAGCGGTAGAATTCGGGCGTTTCGCTGTGCCAGCCCTCGATGCAACCCTCGGCCATGTCAGGGCGGTTCTGACCGCGGTTCCGGATCATCCGTCTGGTCACCCGCCATAGGCGCAGCGCAACCGGCAGGTCCAGCCAGATCACTGTATCCGCGCGGGCCAGCCTGTTGTCATAGGTGGCCGACAGCCCACCCTCGAATACCCAGCACGGGCGAGCCTCAATCTGATGCGCCATGGCGATCTTTTCGGCGCGCGGGCGCGGCTGCCAGCTAGGCAGCCAATGCAGGTGATCCATGTGATAGACCGGCAACCCTGTTGCCCGCCCAAGATGCAGCGCCAATGTGCTTTTGCCGGATCCCGGCTGTCCGACGATCATCACCCGTTGCATCTCGATGCTCCGAAACGAAAAAGGGCCACGCAATCACGTGACCCTTTCCAATGTCTTTTCCAGTGAAGGAAAGGCTTACTTGATCTTGCCTTCCTTGTACTCGACATGCTTGCGGGCCACCGGGTCATATTTGCGCACAACCATCTTTTCGGTCATGGTGCGTGCGTTTTTCTTGGTCACGTAGAAGTGGCCCGTACCTGCGGTCGAGTTCAGACGGATCTTGATGGTCGTCGGTTTCGCCATGGTTCTACTCCTGCGCCCGAAAGACGCGCAGGCGCTTTCGGTTGAATTCCTATGAGCGTGCGCTTTTACCCGCAGCGGCCCCCGAGTCAACCAGATTCTGCATCTCCGACAGTATATCTACATGCCGTTTACTGTCATGACGGCGCAGCACGATTTATTTCGCATATCCACCTTATTTGCGCCATCATCGCAGAGTGAAACCGAGGTTGAATTTATTGCCGAGGTGTCGCCTTATGCGCCATATCCTGATTGCCTCCACCCTTGCGATCGCGGCCTGCGCAGCTCCGGATGCACGGGCGAGGCACGCGGCGACGCGGCGCTGGGCGATAGTGGCTTGTTCGCCAAGGCTTTGGTCGTTCCCATTTCCTACGCAAAGTGACGCAACCGCCTCCGGGCCGCTGCAAGTTGCTGAGCGGCTCAGTGACCATGTGCGAAAAGGAGGAAACGAAGCTTATCCGCGCAGAGGCACTCCCATCTGGGCGTGGATCTGGCTGCGGGTCGCATCACTGATCCCAAGAGCTTGCGCGAGCATATCCAGATAGCGGGCCTCGGAGGTGCTGTCGATGCGCAGCACGGCAACAGAGGTGGCGTAGACCTGCGCGGCGGCAGCACCCTGTGCGGCTTGCGCGAGTGCCGTGATATCCATCGGCGCTGCCAGTTGCTCTTCGACAAAGGCACGCTCTTCGGGGCTGATATCGTCGCCAAGTGCGTCTAGGATGACCTGCCGTTCGGCATCGTCGATCTCCCCATCCGCCTTGGCCGCCTGAATCATCGCCCGCAGCATGAGCTTTGCCTGCTCTTCCATCGCGGTTTCCGCGGGCGTGCCGCGAAACATCGCGCTCATCATGTCGGCGGATTGCTTGCCGCTGGACAGGGCCGCACCTTGCATCGAAGACATCAGCCCGCCGAGGCCCGCCATCGCGGCGCCCTGATTGCTTGCGCCCGCGAATTGGCCCAGCATGTTCTGGATTTGCTCGGTTGCGCCACCAAGGCCGAACTGTTCTGCCATCGCGCCGATCTGGTCGGCGCCCATCTGCCCCGGCCCGCCGGAAAACATGTTCTGCAATCCGGCCATGCCACCCATCTGCTGGTACTTCTCGACACCTTTGGCGGCGGCAAAGCCGACAGCGACCGATGCCAGCGTCTTCATGAAACTCATTGCAAATCCTCCTTAAAGACCGCCAGTGTAGCGGTGAATCCGCTCTAAAACCAAATGGATTCAGAGATTTTGCGCGGAGGGCCTGTAAGCCGGATCCTGTTCCGGGGTTGCCCCCTTCGATGACCATTCATCTAGGGCGCCCGTTGCCGGGCACCTCCAGCTGCCAACCCGACCCCTCTCAGCTGAAGCGAGCCTAGCGGCGGTTTCGGCTTGCGCCGACCTGCCCGCGCGGGGGTCCTATTTGGCATTGCTCCCGGTGGGGCTTGCCGTGCCACCGCTGTTGCCAGCGGCGCGGTGGGCTCTTACCCCACCGTTTCATCCTTGCCTTGGTTTGGCCGGAGGCGAACCTCTGACATCCCCAAGGTGGTTTCATTTCTGTGGCGCTTTCCGTCGGGTTGCCCCGCCCGGGCGTTACCCGGCACCGTTGCTTCAGGGAGTCCGGACTTTCCTCGTGAGGCGCACCCCACGCGGCCATCCGGCCCTCCGCGCAGGGTTCGACCTATTCCGCGTCGATGATGTGGTCAAGACCTGTCAGGTCCAGAGCGCCGAAGGCCCCAGCGGAGTGTAGTCCTGCGACTCAAGCGGGCCTGTGGCATGTGGGCGATAACGCAAGCGCACCGCTGTCAGCAATGTTTCGTCATCCACATCGGCGGTGTAGCCAGCGTCGCGGGCAATGGCGCGAAATGTCTGCTTCGACGGGTCACCCGGGCCGTCGTCACACCCACCGCGTTTCGCCAAACCCTGTCGAGCGATCCGTCGCCAATCAAAGCGCGGGCCAGGGTCGATCTTGCGACCGGGTGCCATGTCGGAATGGCCGATAACATTCTCAGACGAGATATCCCAACGTGTCAGGATGGCCGGCAGCAATTCCTCGAGCGCTGCCATCTGGGGTTCCGCGAAAGGCGTTGTGCCGGTGTTGTCCAACTCAATTCCTATTGAACGCGAGTTGATATCCATAAGTCCCCGCCACTCTCCGGCACCGGCATGCCAAGCGCGGTCCTCTTCGCGCACCATCTGCCAAGTTGTGCCGTCAGCCCCAATCAGGTAATGCGCCGAGACCTCAGCCTCTGGCAAGCAGAGACGCTTCAGAGCCGCTTCGGCGCTGGCCATGGCGGTGTAGTGCAGAACGACAATTGATGGCTTCAGCCCGTCGCGGCGCGGGCCGCAATTGGGCGATGGATGCCAGAGCGGCTCCACGCCTCAGTTGCTGACGGCGCTGCGATACGGGGACGGATCCCAGTTGCAGGCATAGCCGTCGCCATCGGGGTCCAGCCCTTTGCGGTCACGCTGCGGCCCGCCTCCTTCGAGAAACGCGATCTGCGCCAGATCGGGCGAAGCGAAGCCTGCGCAATTACGCTGCGCCTTGGCCTGCAGATTGAAGCCCGCCCGCGAATAGAGCTTGGTGCCCTTCGGATGCGACGTGCTCAGCGCGTATTGCACGATATTGGGCTGCGCCGATCCGCTGCGTTCCGGCACCGCGGTAGGCGCCACCTGCTGGTAATTGGCGCGGTTCTGCGCGATCCGCTGCGCGTCGCTTTCGATGCTCTGACGGCTGGAGACGGCGTTGAAGTCGTTCTCGTCCGAAATGCCCACATTATCGATCAGTTGCGGCGCCGGGTTCGACGGACTGGCCTGCACCGGTGCCACGCCGGAATTGCCTTGCGATTGCTGCAGCGCATAGGCGGTTTCGCGGGCGATATCCTCGGCGCTGCCGGTGGCGGGCGCAGAGGTGCCGGTGCCTGACACACCGGGCGTCGGATTTGTGGTGGCGGACAGCGGCGCACCAGCTGCACCAAGCGTTTCGGAGGACACCACAGAGGGTGGTGCCAGCGGGTCGCCGGTCACGGTCTGGCCTGCAAGGACGGCCTCGCGCTGTGCCTGATAGGTGGGCGTATTGAACCCCGCCCCGGAATCGGGAACGGTCGTCTGACAAGCTGCCAAAACCCCAAAAACGGGAACCAGATAGAGTACACGCATGACAATCGTCCTGCTGATTTTGCTTCGGCGGGTGTCTACCACCATTTCCCGGCTTTGGCCACAAAGCCCGCGGCGTTCTCCAGCGCATAGGCCGTATTCAGCAGATCGCCCTCTTCCCAGGGCCGCCCGATCAGCTGCAGACCCAGCGGAAGCCCTTGTTTGTCGATCCCGGCAGGCACCGATATGCCCGGCAGGCCGGCCAGATTAACGGTCACGGTGAAGACGTCGTTCAAATACATTTGAACGGGATCGGCATCGGTCATCTCGCCCAACCCAAAGGCGGCGGACGGGGTCGCGGGCGTCAGGATCGCGTCGATGCCCTGCGCAAAGACGTCCTCGAAATCCTTCTTGATCAGGGTGCGAACCCGGCGCGCGCGGTTGTAATAGGCGTCATAGAAGCCCGCCGACAGCACATAGGTGCCGATCATCACCCGGCGCTGCACCTCGTGGCCGAAACCTTCGGCGCGGGTTTTCTCGTACATCTCGGTGATGCCGTCACCCTGCGCCAACTGCGCCCGGTGACCATAGCGCACACCGTCATAACGCGCGAGGTTCGACGACGCCTCCGCCGGTGCGATCACGTAATAAGCGGGCAGTGCGTATTTCGTATGCGGCAGCGAGATATCGACGATCTCGGCACCGGCGGATTTGAGCATCTGAGTACCGTCCGCCCAGAGCTGCTCGATCTCGGCGGGCATGCCCTCCATCCGGTATTCTTTCGGAATACCGATCTTCTTGCCCTTGATGTCACCGGTCAGCATCGCCTCGAAATTCGGAACCGCCAGATCGGCGGAGGTCGAATCCTTGGGGTCATGGCCGCACATCGCCTCGAGCATGATCGCGGCGTCGCGCACCGATTTGGTCATCGGCCCGGCCTGATCCAACGACGAAGCAAATGCAATGATGCCCCAGCGCGAGCAGCGGCCATAGGTGGGCTTGATGCCTGTGATGCCGGTAAAGGCGGCGGGCTGACGGATTGAGCCGCCCGTATCAGTCCCGGTCGCCGCCAAACACAGGTCGGCAGCCACGGCACTTGCCGAACCACCCGAGGACCCACCCGGCGTCAGCGGCGCATCATCATTGCCGCGCCGCCATGGGTTGACCACGTTGCCATAGGTCGAAGTCTCGTTCGAGGACCCCATGGCGAACTCGTCCATATTGAGCTTGCCCAGCATGACCGCACCCGCATCGGCCAGTTGCTGGCTGACCGAGGATTCGTATTCCGGCTTGAACCCTTCAAGGATGGCGCTGGCGGCCTGGCTTTCTACACCTTTGGTGCAGAACAGGTCCTTGATTCCCACCGGCAGACCACACATCGCGGGCGCGTCGCCTGCCTTGATACGGGTGTCGGCGGCGCTGGCGCGTTCCATCGCGATCTCGGGCGTCTTGTGCACGAAGGCGTTCAGCGCACCGGCGTCTTCGATGGCCTTCAGACAGGCCTGGGTTAGTTCGACAGAAGTGGTTTCGCCCTTGCGCAGCAGGTCGCGGGCCTCGGCCAGGCCCAGAGTGTTCAGATCAGTCATTATTCCACCACCTTCGGAACCGCGAAAAAGCCTTCGCGCGCATCGGGGGCATTGGCCAGCACCTTGTTCTGCTGGTTACCATCAGCCACAACATCCTCGCGCCGTTTCAGGCGCATCGGCGTGACCGAGACCATCGGCTCGACGCCCTCGACATCCACCTCGTTCAGTTGCTCGATGAACCCGAGGATCGTGTTGAATTCCGAGGCCAGCGCCGGCAGTGCGCCCTCCTCGACCTTGATCCGGGCCAGCTTGGCCACTTTGGCGGCGGTGCTTTGGTCAATCGACATCGGCTTCCCTCATATGCGTCAGGGGGCATTTACCGCCGCACGCGCCGGGTCGCAAGGGCTGGTGCGCGCGTTTCACCCCGTCAAAGAGGTGCCGCCCAGACCACGCACGCCCTGCGCCTGCAAAGCCGCGACCAGAGCATCGGTGTCGGTCTCTTGCACCGCGATTCCCTTGCCCAGCGCCATCGCCGCCGCGACCCCAGTGGCCTGCCCCATCGTCATGCATTGCGGCATCCCCCGAACCGAGGCAAATGCGGTCGGATCAGCGGACAGGATCCGGCCCGCGAACATCAGGTTTTCGATCCGCTTCGGCACCAGCGACCGGAACGGGATCGTATAAAATCCACCCTGCTCGACCATGGCATCATGGGTCATCTCGTCCGAGGCACGCATCACATCATCTATGGGGTTATCGCAGGCGACGATTCCGTCATCGAATTTGCGACCGCGCGCCAGATCCGCGCCGGTGACCTGCACCATGCCCTCCAGCTTGCGGGTTTCACGCACCCCCACTGTGGGGCCCAGATAGGTCAGGCGCGACCGCTCGAATCCCGGAATGTCGCTGCGCAGGAAATCGGCCAGTTGGCGACAGCGGCGGCGACCTTCCTGGGTGGCGCGTGCCATGGCTTGCGGGTCGGTGCCATCGACGCCCCGGATCACCACCGAGTTGCAGAACACCGTATCATGGTGGAACCCCTTCATCAGATAGAGCTGCGCCAAATGCTCATGCAACCGGCCCTCGGAGATACCTTTGGCCGCGTGGCCCCGAAAATAAGGATCGTCCTCGGCAAAGACCCGTTTCCAATCAGCATTCACCATCAGAAAGGAGAGCGTCACGCCCATCATGTTTCCCTGCCCGTCCCCCAGTGTATAAGGCACGCCGGATTTGGCCGAAATATCACCATCGCCCGAGCAATCGATGACGATCCGGGGGTGGACAAGATGCGGGCCGCGGCGGTCGTAGAATTCAACGACCTCGATCCGGTCACCTTGCATCTGCGGGGCAAACGCCGTGCTGTTCACATGCACGCGCACGCCTGCCTCTTCGAGCATCTCGAACATGGTGAGCGTAGCGATGTCGTGGTCGTACTGGATCTCGGGACCGAAATTCTCCAGCGTGCAGGGGCGTTTTTCGGCCATCGGCGGGTCCATCGACGCGAGCCTCTGTTCCAATTCCTGCATCAGCCCGCCGATGCTGACATCCTGCGGATAGGCCGCGCCCCAAGGCATGCCGGGGCAAAAGGCCATCACGCCGCCCAGCTTCGGCCCGGATTCCAGCAGGATCACATCAAGCCCCTGCCGTCCCGCCGCCACCGCCGCGCCAAATCCCGCGGTACCGCCGCCGATGACCAGAACATCTGTTGATAGCTCTGCCATATCCGTTCCCCTCTCATTCGCCCTGCTCTTGCGCGGGCTCCGCTCGTTATATCGCCACAGCTCTGCCATGCGGGCGCATGTGGCGCCGGTAAACCTCGATCATCCAGCCCAGCATGATCGCGTTCAGGATATGCCAAAGGAAATGCGTGCCCATCAGTGATACCTCACAAAGCGGGCCGTCCAGTGCCCGTAAGGTGATCGACAGGACCAATATACCCGCTCCGATGGCCATGCCCCTTGCCGTTTCGGGCGCACGTGACCTCAGGCCAGCTGCAAAGATCAAGATTAGCAACGGCACCGGTGCATAGACCGACGACCCGCCAAGTCCCGGCACTAATCCAAAGAGCGGTGCGGTGCCCACCGCATAAGGCACGAACATCGCCGTCAGCACCAAAGCCGGCCCGCGGTTCAACTCCAGAAAGTCGCGATTGACCCCATAGAAATAGACCAGAATGAACAGCAGGATCGGCACAACATCCGCCATCGCCGCCCAGACCTGCGCGTGGGTGTGGAACAGATAGCTGCCCACCCCTATCGCCGCCAGGATCACCACCAGCACCATCGCCAGCGGCAGGCCCTGCCCGCGCACGCGGCGCCACATGATGAACGCGGCGATCAGGAAGGCGGCATTGGTCACCGCATTGATCGGTTCGGCCCAGTAGCCCGGGTCAAGCCGCTCGCAATAGCCGTCGATTTCACGCGTCCACTCCATGGATTTTTACTTAGCCGATGCTAGGCTGCTGCCAACAGGGAAAAAGGAGTGACCTCATGGATATCATCTGGCTCGGCCATGGTAGCTTTCGGATCGAGACCGGCGACAAGGTTCTGCTGCTCGATCCATGGCTGACCGGAAACCCGGTCCTGCCCGACGACAGGCATGACGACGCCATAGCTGGGGCCACCCACATCCTACTGACGCACACCCATTTCGACCATGTAGTCGATGTGCTGCCGCTCGCCAAGAAGCTGGGCGTGCCAGTGGTGGGCCAATATGACCTGATGGGATATTGGGCCGAGGCCGAGGGGATCGAAACCATGGGCTTTAACAAGGGCGGTACGGTCGATCTGGGCGGTGCCAGCTTGAGCATGGTGCCCGCCTCGCACAGCTCGACCTTTTCGACGCCCGACGGGCTGCGCACCGGAGGCAGCGAGGTGGGCTTCATGCTGCGCACCGAGGGCAGGACCGTCTATCTTTCGGGCGATACCGCCATCATGGCCGACATGGACTGGATGGGGGAGTATTACAAACCCGATATCGGCGTGCTCAGCGCGGGCGGGCATTTCACCATGGACATGAAGAGCACGGCCTATGCTGCCAAGAAGTATTTCAATTTCAAGACCGTGATTCCCTGCCACTACAAGACCTTCCCGATCCTCGAACAATCGGCACGGGACCTGATCGACGGGCTGCCCGGTGTCGACGTGATTGAGCCGGTTGTCATGCAGAAAATCCAACTCTGATGCCCGCCTCGGATTTCTCGCAGGCCGAGTATGACCAGCGGATTGAAAGAACCCGCACGGCCATGTCCGCGCAGGGCATCGACACACTGCTGGTGACGGACCCGTCCAACATGGCTTGGCTGACCGGCTATGACGGGTGGAGCTTTTATGTGCCGCAGATGGTGATCCTGCCCGCAATCGGCGCGCCGCTCTGGTGGGGGCGAACGCAGGACAAGCCCGGTGCGGCACAAACCACATGGCTGAACCTGCAGGACCTGCATGACTGGCCGGAAGAGCATGTCCAACACCCCGACCACCACCCGATCGAGGCGCTTGTAGCGCTGCTGCATGATCAGGGCTGGGCGCGCAAATTAGGCGTCGAATTGGACAATTACTACTATTCCGCCGCCAGCCATCGCGTGTTGCAGCAGGCCTTTGGAGACGCGGCACTCAAGGATGCGACAGGGTTGGTGAACTGGCAACGCGCCGTCAAGAGCCCAGCGGAACTTACAATGATGCGCAAGGCAGGGCAGCTTACGGCGCATATGCACGAGGTGCTGCGCGCGGGATTTCGCGAAGGCGTTCCCAAGCACGAGCTGGTGGCGCAGGTACAGGCGGCAGGTGTTGCAGGCTTGCCCGGCCTGCCCGGCGACTATCCGGCCATCGCGCCTATTGCGCCCTCGGGCAAAGAGGCGTCCGCCTCGCACATTACATGGAACGCGCGCCCGATGACCCAAGGCGAGGCGACCTATTTCGAGGTATCGGGGTGCTTTCATCGATATCATTGCCCAGCCAGCCGGTCGCTGTTTCTGGGTACGCCACCGGACGATATCCGCCGGGCCGAGGCCGCAATCCTGACCGCCATCGAAGACACGCTCGCCGCCGCCCGCCCCGGTGTGACCTGCGAAGAGGTCGCGGCTTGCGTCTATGCAAGCTTTGAACGCGCGGGCTATGTCAAAGCCAACCGCACCGGCTATCCCGTTGGGCTCAGCTACCCGCCCGACTGGGGTGAACGCACCATGAGCCTGCGCCCCGGCGACACAACTCCGCTCGAAGAAAACATGACCTTTCACCTGATGCCCGGCCTCTGGACACCGGACTGGGGTCTGGCGATCACCGAAAGCTTTGTGGTGACACCCCAAGGGGGCCGCCCACTTGCCGATATTCCACGCGAGCTTGTCGTGAAATCCGCATGAGCCGGGCAATTCCATGACCCAGCCTGTTTGCCCCTCGCCGGAACTGATCGCCGTCGTGCAGCGCTGGAACGATGCGGTTCGAACCAAGGACAGGGCCGTGCTGTCCAACATGCTGTCGGGGTCCGAACACCTGCGGTATCAGGGCTCGGCGGAAGGGGAAAGCTGGTCCGGCGCGCTGTTTCGCAAGGGGTTTCCCGATCATGTGGCTGAAATCCCGGAGTTTGACTGGGATGAGCACAGTCTGGAAGCCTTCGAATGCGGCGCGGTCGGTTGGGCGCATTGCATCGCCACGCTGCGTTTTGCCAGCAACCAAAAGGCGATGCTGCACCGGTTCACCTTTGTCCTGCATCTTGAGGACGGCGTGTGGAAGATGGTCCAGCTCCACGTCTCCAACCCGATACCGAACATGGAGAAGCTCGGCATCGAGCATATGGCGCTGGACGCGCTGGTCTTGGCCGCTCGGGACGGATTCCGTCAGGACCAGCGCGAGGGGATGGCATCGGTGATGTTCACCGATATTGTGAATTCCTCCGCCATCGCAGAGATGCTGGGGGATCGGGTCTGGACCGAAGCGGTGCGAAAACACCTCGACCTGACCCGTGATACGATCGAGGGGCAAGGCGGTCAGTTGGTGAAATCGCTGGGCGACGGAACGATGTCCAGTTTCTCCTCGGCGCGGGCCGCGTTGCTGGCAGCCACCGAGTTGCAGCAGCGCAACGGGGCACAGCAAGATGAACCACGGCTTCGGATTCGCATCGGAATTCACTCAGGCGACGTGATCCAGACCGATGACGATTTTTTCGGCACGGTCGTGAACAAGGCGGCACGGGTTGCGGCCTCTGCCACGCCCGATGAAATCTGTGTGTCCGATGCGACACGTCTATTGGCCGGCGGTGAGGAGGATCTGAGTTTCGGGGCCTCCCGGTCGGTTTTTCTGAAGGGTTTACCCGGCGAGCACACGACCTTTGCTTTGAAGTGGTCGCAGACCTAACGCCGCGCCGCAAAGAACGCCTTGAGCAGGTGCTCGGACTCCTCTGCGCCGATTCCATCGTAGACATGTGGCGCATGATGCGCCTGAGGATGGCTGAAAACGCGCGCGCCATGGGCGACACCGCCCGATTTCGGATCGGCGGCACCGTAGTAGAGGCGCCCGATCCGGGCGGCGGCCAGCGCGGCGGCGCACATGGCGCAGGGCTCCAGCGTGACATACAAGTCATGCCCGGTCAGCCGCTCGGAATCAGCAGCCGCACAGGCGGCGCGCAGGGCAAGGATTTCGGCATGGGCGGTGGGATCGTTCAACTCGCGGGTCCGGTTGCCCGCCGCAGCCACGACCGTGCCGTCCGGCGCAGCAATTACCGCACCCACCGGCACCTCGCCGCGTTCTGCGGCCGCGCGCGCCTCGTCCAGCGCCTGCGCCATATGGGATCGGAACATCATGCCCCTGACTGCCGCACATCTTCGGGTTTCGCAAGCGGGGCAAATGGTCTAAAGCCCGGCCATGAGCACCTCTCCCCCTCCCGGCGACCGGATCGCCAAGGTTCTGGCCCGCGCCGGGATCGCCTCGCGCCGCGAAGCCGAACGCATGATCGGCGCTGGACGCGTCTCGGTGAACGGCAAAAAGATCGACAGCCCGGCGCTGAACGTCACCGCCAGCGACAAGATCACCGTTGATGGCAAACAGGTGGGCGAGCCCGAGCCCGCGCGGCTGTGGCTGTACAACAAGCCAACCGGGCTGGTCACCACGACCAGCGACGAAAAGGGCCGCGCGACCATCTATGATGGCCTGCCCGAAGAGTTGCCCAGGGTGATGAGCGTGGGGCGTCTGGATATTAATTCCGAGGGACTCTTGCTGTTGACCAATGATGGTGGCGTCAAGCGCAAGCTGGAACTGCCCTCGACCGGGTGGCTGCGCAAATATCGGGTACGGATCAATGGCCGCCCCAAGGACGAGGATTTCGCGCCGCTGCGGCTGGGTCTGGTGATCGACGGCGAGCGGTTTCAGAAGATGACCGTCACGCTGGACCGCCAGCAGGGCGCAAATGCCTGGATTAGCGTGGGTCTGCGCGAGGGCAAGAATCGCGAAATCCGCCGCGCGATGGAGGATATCGGCTATGCTGTGAACCGGCTGATTCGGGTGTCCTATGGCCCGTTCCAGTTAGGAAATCTCAAGCAGGGCGATGTTGAAGAGGTGCGCCGCCGTGTGCTGCGCGACCAGCTTGGGCTGGACGCCGAGGCCAAACCGGCCGAAAAACGCCCTGCCCGTCCGCAACGTCATCGCAGAACCGGGGCAAAAAACCCTCGCTCATGAGTGTTTTACGGCTACCTTCCCCCTAGCAAGGCGCGCCTGCATCGCCTAGATTCGCAGCCAACGCATCCGAGTTCGGGGGAGTTATGTCTCAATCTGGCATCCAGAAAGCCGCCTTTGTCGGGCTTTTGATCCTGATGTTGGGTGTCGCCACCGGCTGGATCGGCGGGCTCTGACGTCATGGCACAGAAATTCGGCGGGAAGTACAGCCCGCAATCACAAGATGACACCGCCCAGATACCCAACCAGCGCGGCCAGTTCGACGGGGCGCGGGTCGATCCGGCGGGATTCCGCACAAATATCCTGTTTCTGCCACCCCTGCTGATCGCATTCTTTTCACTCAATGACGGGGCCGTGGGCCTGACCCTGGGGCTGGTCGCCGCCGCACTGCTGGTGTTGGCGGCCTGGGTGCTGCGTGAGGGGCTGCGCGCCGAAAGCGCCTATCACGCCCGCAAGGTGGCCCGCCGCCCGGCTTTTCCGCGCAAGATTTTCGCCTCGTCCCTGACCGGGCTTGGCATCGGGCTGGCTGCCTTCAAGAACGACATGATGGATGCGGGCAGTGCCAGCCTGCTGGCTCCGGCTCTCTATGGTATTGCCACTGCGGTGCTACATGGGACCGCGTTTGGCCTCGACCCGATGAAGGACAAGGGCATGGAAGGCATCGATACCTTTCAGCAAGATCGCGTCGCCCGTGCGGTGGACGAGGCCGAAACGCTGCTTGCCGAGATGAGCGATGCCATCAAGCGCGCCGGTGATCGCAGGATCGAAGCGCGGGTCGAACGGTTTCAGGCCACAGCGCGCGAGCTGTTCCGCACGGTCGAGGAAGACCCCCGCGACCTGACCGCAGCGCGCAAATACCTGACCGTCTATCTGCGTGGTGCCCGCGACGCCTCGGTCAAGTTTGCCGACATTCATGCCCGCACCCGCGACGCGCAGGCGCTGACCGACTACACCGCGCTGCTGGACGATCTGGAGCAGAACTTTACCGCGCGCACCCGCAAGATGCTGCTGGACGACCGCAGCGACCTGACCGTTGAAATAGAGGTGCTGCGCGAGAGATTGCAGCGCGAAGGCGTGCGGCTGGACTGACCGGCACGAGTATAACCAGGGGAGTTTTTCATGTCCGATACCATTCGCAAGAAGGCCGCAGAGGCAACAGCGATCGTCGATGAGGTGACCGCGATCACCTTGCCCGAGCCGCAGAACGCCATCGTGCCTCTGGAAGAGGCCGACGAACCGGTCAAGGCCGAGATTCGGCAGCGCATGGCCGAGATTAACATGGATTACACGAACTCGATCGTGTCCTTCGGATCCGGCGCGCAGGCCGAATTGCAGGAAATCAGCCAGGCGATGTTGGCCGATGTGCGCAACAAGGATGTGGGCCCTGCCGGTGACAGCCTGCGCAATATCGTAACCACCATTCGCGGCTTTTCGGTCAGCGAGTTGGATGTGCGGCGCAAGGCAAGCTGGTGGGAAAGACTGATGGGCCGGGCCGCGCCATTTGCAAAGTTCACCGCTCGCTTCGAGGAGGTGCAGGGCCAGATCGATAAAGTCACCGATGACCTGCTGGGCCATGAACACACGCTGCTGAAAGACATCAAATCGCTCGACCTGCTCTATGACAAGACGCTGGGTTTCTACGACGAACTGGCGCTGTATATCGCGGCGGGCGAGGAAAAGTTGACCGAACTGGACAGCACCGAAATCCCCGAAAAGGAAGCAGCCGTCGAAGCCGCGCCCGAGGAACACCAGGTGATGAAAGCGCAGGAGCTGCGCGACCTGCGCGCCGCCCGCGACGATCTGGAACGCCGGGTGCATGACCTGAAGTTGACGCGGCAGGTAACGATGCAGTCGCTGCCCTCGATCCGGCTGGTGCAGGAAAACGACAAGTCACTGGTGACCAAGATCAACTCGACGCTGGTGAACACCGTGCCGCTGTGGGAGACCCAGCTGGCGCAGGCCGTCACCATCCAGCGCAGCGCCGAGGCCGCCACCGCCGTGCGCGACGCCAACGACCTGACCAACGAGTTGCTGACCGCCAATGCCGCCAATCTGCGCGAAAGCAACAAGATGATCCGGCAGGAGATGGAACGCGGCGTCTTCGACATCGAAGCGGTCAAGCAGGCCAATGCCGACCTGATCGGCACCATCAACGAGAGCCTGCAGATCGCCGACGAAGGCAAGGCCAAGCGCGCCGCAGCCGAAGAGGAACTGCAAAAGATGGAGACCGAGCTGCGCGACACTCTGGCCTCAGCCAAGGCGCGCAAGGATGGCCTGGGCGACACCGCATCCACAGCGGTTCCCGGCTGACCTTCGGTGCGGCGCGCTGGGGCACATTCTCGGGTCGGGGCGGCCCGGATCGGGGCCACGGCCCTTGCCTTGGTGCTGCTTGCCGGCTGTGAGCAGGGTCTTCAGACCTCGCTGACACCACCCGTCCGCCCCGCCGGGCTGGTCCCGGCAGAGCCCGTCGTCACCATCCCTTCGGCCAAAAGTCAGGATCTGGCGCGCTACTACGAGAAAGTGCAGAACGACCTGCTGACGCGCGGGCTGCTGCGCACCGATGGCGGCGGCCCCGACACGCCGTATGACGCCGACGATCTGGTGCGCAATTTCGAGATGATCGCCTTTTTTGATGAGTATTCTCAGGCCTCCGCGCCCTTGTCCAGCCGCCGCGCCAGCGGACGGCTGAGCCGCTGGTCCGGTCCGGTGCGGATCAAGACCGAGTTCGGTGCCTCGGTCCCGCTGGCGCGGCGTAAACAGGACCGCAAGAACGTCGCCAATTTCGCGGGTCGCCTCGCCCGGTTGACCGGACATCCGATCAGCGCAAACAGCCGCAATCCGAACTTTCATGTCTTCGTGGCAGGTGAGGACGATACCGACTTCGTCCAAAAGCGACTGAAGCAGATCATTCCATCGATCAGAGCAAATGAACTGGCGCTGTTCGAAAATCTGCCCCGCTCGTTTTATTGCCTCGTCGTCGCCGTGTCGGGCAACGGCACGCCGCAGAACTATACCCGCGCTGTGGCACTTGTGCGGGCCGAACATCCCGATCTGGTGCGGCTCAGCTGCATTCACGAAGAGATTTCGCAAGGGCTGGGCCTGCCCAATGACAGCCCGGCCGCGCGGCCCTCGATCTTCAATGACGATGACGAGTTTGCGCTGCTGACAAGCCATGACGAGAAATTGCTGAAAATGCTTTATGACCCGCGCCTGCGGCAGGGCATGACCGCCGACGAGGCTCGCCCCGTCATGCAGCAGATTGCATTAGAACTTACGGGCTCGTCCTCATAGGCCCAACGACAGGAGAAGGATTTGACCATGGGTATTTTCGACTTTCTTTCCGGTGAATTCATCGATGTCATCCATTGGGTCGATGACACCCGCGACACCATGGTCTGGCGGTTCCAGCGCGAGGGGCATGAGATCAAATACGGCGCCAAGCTGACCGTGCGCGAGGGGCAGTCGGCGGTGTTTGTGCATGAGGGGCAATTGGCGGATGTGTTTACGCCGGGGCTTTATATGCTCGAAACCAACAACATGCCGATCATGACGACGCTGCAACATTGGGATCACGGGTTCAAAAGTCCGTTCAAATCCGAGATCTATTTCGTCAACACGACCCGGTTCAACAACCTCAAATGGGGTACCAAGAACCCGATCATGCTACGTGATCCCGAGTTTGGTCCAACCCGCATCCGCGCATATGGCACCTATACGGTGCGGGTGAAGGACCCGGCCAAGTTCCTGATCGAGATCGTCGGCACCGACGGCGAGTTCACCATGGACGAGATCAGCTATCAGATCCGCAACATCATCGTGCAGGAGTTTTCCCGCGTCATCGCAGGCTCGGGCATTCCGGTGCTGGACATGGCCGCAAATACCGCCGATCTGGGCAAGCTCATCGCGGCAGAGGTCTCACCGGTGCTGGACAGCTACGGGCTGGAGATGCCGGAGTTCTATATCGAGAACATTTCGCTGCCGCCCGCAGTCGAGGCAGCGTTGGACAAGCGCACCTCGATGGGACTGGCGGGCGATCTGGGCAAGTTTACCCAATATTCCGCCGCCGAAGCAATGACCGCCGCCGCCAACAACCCCGGCGGTGGTGGTGGAATGGGCGCCGGGCTTGGCATGGGAATGGGTGTGGCGATGGCGCAGCAGATGGGGAACATGGCAGCGGGTCAACCGTCTGGCCCCTGGGGCGCGCGCGCCCCCGCTGCCGCGCAACCGGCCGCCTCCGTGGCACCGCCGCCCCCACCTCCAGTCGAGCATGTGTGGCATATCGCGGTGGACGGGCAGACCTCGGGTCCGTTTTCCAAAGCCAAGCTGGGGCGCATGGCCACGGCGGGCGAGATCACCCGTGAGACCTATGTCTGGACAGCCGGTCAGGACGGCTGGAAACGGGCAGAGGACGTGCAGGAACTGGCGCAGCTTTTCACCATCCTGCCGCCGCCACCTCCCGGGGTCTGATCCGTGGCAGAGCTTGAGCACCGGTTCCCCTGTGATCAGTGCGGGGCCGATTACCGGTTCGACCCTGCCAGCGGTGCGCTGGTCTGCGGACATTGTGGTAACACCGACAAGATCAGCGCCGGACCCTGGAAAAGCGGAGCCCTGCGCGAGTTGGATTTCGATGCGGCCATGGCGCAGGCTCTGCCCGAGGCCGAGATCGAAGAGACCCGCGTGCTGTCCTGTCCCAATTGCGCGGCGCAGGTAGAGTTCGACCCCGACACCCATGCCGCCGAATGCCCGTTCTGCGCCACGCCGGTGGTGACCGACACAGGCGTCAACCGCCACATCAAGCCGCGCGGCGTGCTGCCATTCGCGTTGGATGAACGTACGGCGCAAAAGGCCATGGCGGACTGGCTGGGAGCACTCTGGTTCGCGCCGAACGGGTTGCAGAACTATGCCCGCAAAGGGCGCAAGATGCAGGGCATCTATGTGCCCTACTGGACCTTCGATGCGGATACCAAGTCGCGCTATCGCGGCGAACGCGGGATTGTCTATTATGTGACCCGAACGGTCATGCGCGATGGCAAAAAGGTGCAGCAACAGGTGCCTAAGGTGCGCTGGACACCGAAATCGGGCCGCGTGGCGCGGTTCTTTGACGACGTTCTGGTGCTGGCTTCACGATCCTTGCCCAAGAAATACACCGACGCGCTGGAACCTTGGGACCTGCCGGCGCTGGAGCCGTATCAGCCGGAATACCTGGCGGGGTTTCGCGCCGAGGCCTATACGGTCGAGCTGAAAGAGGGCTATGGCGAGGCACGTGCGCATATGGACCGGGTGATCGACCGCGACGTGCGGTTTGACATCGGCGGCGATCGCCAGCGCGTCCACGGGATCGAAACCGCCATCTCGGACGTGACCTTCAAGCATATCCTGCTGCCGGTTTGGCTGGCGGCCTACAAGTTTCGCGGCGAGACCTATCGCTTTGTTGTGAATGGCCGGACTGGCCGGGTGCAGGGCGAGCGGCCGTGGTCGGTGATCAAGATCACCTTCGCGGTCACCCTCGGGCTGCTGGTGGCAGCTGGCGTCGGATACGTGGTTGCGACCAATCAATAGGGCATGAAGGGGCACTGGATGGACCTGCAGGCACTCGACACATTGATGGCAGAGCGGCACTCCTGCCGCGCCTTCGTGCCAACGGAGATACCCAAAGCCACGATCGCGCAAGTCCTTGCCACCGCTCGCCGTGCGCCTAGCTGGTGCAATGCGCAGCCCTGGCGGGTGGATGTGATCAGTGGTGCTGCGACCGACCGGTTTCGCGCTGCCCTGACCGAAGTGGCGCAAAACACCGCGCCGAAACCAGATCTGGCCTTTCCTAGCTCTTATAGCGGCGTATATCAGGACCGGCGGCGCGCCTGTGGCTGGGCGCTTTATGAGGCGGTGGGCGTCAGCAAGGGCGATCGCATGGGATCGGCGCGCGAAATGATGCGGAACTTTGCGCTGTTTGACGCGCCCCATTGCGCCATCCTTTCAAGCCCCGCCGAATTGGGCGCCTACGGAGCGATGGATTGCGGCGGCTTCGTCACCGCCTTTTGCCTCGCCGCACAGGCGCTTGGCATTGCAACGATCCCGCAAGCGGCGGTGGCCAGCCAAGGCCCGTTCCTGCACCGGTATTTCGACATTCCACAGGATTTTCTCGTACTGTGTGCGATCTCCTTCGGTTATTCCGACACCGCGCATCCGGCCAACGGATTTCGCACCGAACGGGCGGAACCGGATGCGTTCACGCAATGGCACGACAGTTGAAAAAAAGGCTGCAGACAAGATGCGCGCATTGATCCAGAGGGTGACACAGGCCAGTGTCACGGTCGAAGGCGAAACAGCTGGTCAGATCGGAACGGGCCTGCTGATCCTGATTTGCGCCATGCGGGGCGATGATCACGCAAACGCCGTTCAGCTTGCCGCCAGGATTGCCAAACTGCGGATCTTTAGCGATGCGGCAGGCAAGATGAACCTTTCGGTGAAGGACACCGGCGGCGCGGCGCTGGTAATTAGCCAGTTCACGCTGGCCGCCGACACCAGACGCGGCAACAGGCCGGGGTTTTCCGAAGCGGCAGCACCCGATGAGGGCAAGCGCTTGTACGAGGTCTTTGCCGAGCAGTTGCACAGCCACGGCATCCTCGTTGAACGGGGAGTGTTTGGCGCGGATATGTCGGTTGAATTGACCAATAGCGGCCCGGTGACGATCTGGATGGACACTGCGGACAGGCGTTGACCCCGGGCAGAATGATCCGACGCAGGAGGAATCAATTTGCTTCGCTGCACCTGCCCCCAGTCTCGAAATGAGGCCATCTGGGCACTTGTTTCAGGCGCAATTCCCTTTGAAACATGAAAAAGCCGATCCGGCTCAACCCCCGGTCCGATGCCGGGTGCCCCTTCGTTTCAAGCGGGGAAACGACAATATCGCCACGCAATGCGACACCGCGTTGCGAATAGAGCGCTGCGCGAGATTGTCCCATGATGGGTATACCGGACATTAAGCCTTGCCGGACGGTGCGAAATACGCAAACCTTGACTCGTCAATCAACAAAAACCGCGCGCCAAGCGCGCAACTTCTCAACCGGGAGATCTCGATGAACGACCAACTTGACTTTATGTCCGGCCGCGTAACGGCTGGAAAAATGAACCGCCGTGAGTTCATGGGCAAAGCCGCAGCCTTGGGTGTGTCCACCGCTGTTGCCAGCACTATGTTCGCCAGCGCGGTCAAGGCGGCCGGCCCGGTCAAGGGCGGCACCTTCAAAATGGGTATCCAGGGCGGTGAAAGCACCAACACCCAAGACCCGGCGCTTTATGCATCCGACGTGCCGATCGGTGGTGGCCGTCACTGGGGTGAAACCCTGGTCGAAGTGGACGCCAATGGTGAGCTGGAAGGCCTGGTGGCCGAAAGCTGGGAAGGCTCGGCAGACGCCAAGACCTGGCGCTTCAAGATCCGCCAGGGTATTGAGTTTTCGAACGGCCAGGCCGTGACCGCCGAGGATGTGAAGCGCACGATCGAGCGTCACACCAACGAGGATTCCAAATCGGGTGCGCTTGGTATTGTGCAGGACATCGAGTCGATGCGCACCGATGGCGACACGTTCGAACTGACGCTGGGTTCAGCCAATGCGGACATGCCCTATCTGATCAGTGACTACCACCTGGTGATCCAGCCGGATGGTGGCTTTGACAACCCGAACGCCGCAATCGGCACCGGTCCCTATGTGCTTGAATCGGACGAGCCAGGCGTGCGCATGAGCTTCGTCAAGAACCCCAACTATTGGGACGATTCCGTCGGGCATTACGACAGCTCGGAGATTTTGACCCTTAACGACGCAACCGCACGTACCGCAGCGTTGCAGTCCGGCCAAGTTGACGCGATCATCCGCGTGGAACCGAAGATCGCGCAGCTACTTGATCGCGCGCCGAACCTGTCCGTCAAAAGCGTATCGGGCCGCGGTCACTATGTGTTCATCATGCATGTGGACACCGCACCGTTCGACGAGAATGAACTGCGTCTCGCGCTGAAATACGCGATCAATCGCGAGGAACTGGTCGACAAGATCCTGCGTGGTTACGGTGGTATCGGAAACGATATGCCCATCAACGCAGCCTATCCGCTGTTCGATGACACGATCCCGCAGCGCGTCTTCGATCTGGAAAAGGCCAAGGAGCATTACGCCAAGTCCGGCCATGACGGCTCGCCCATCATCCTACGCACCGCCGATGGCGCCTTCCCCGGTGCGGTGGACGCGGCAGCCCTGTTCCAGCAATCTGCACAGGCCGCAGGTATCCCGCTGGAAATCAAGCGTGAGCCGAATGATGGCTACTGGTCGGAAGTCTGGAACGTACAGCCGTTCTGCGCCTCTTATTGGTCAGGCCGCCCGGTTCAGGACCAGATGTACACCACGGCCTACCTGTCGACCGCCGACTGGAACGACACACGCTGGAAACGTACTGAATTCGACGAGATGCTGCTGGCAGCCAAAGCCGAGCTGGATCCGGCCAAGCGCAAGGAAATCTACTCCAAGATGGGCAGGATGGTCCGTGATGAAGGCGGCTTGATCCTGCCGATGTTCAATGATTTCATCGATGCGGTCAGCAACGAGGTTCAGGGATATGATCCCGATCCGAACGGCGCAATGATGAACTGGTATGCACCTAAAAAGACCTGGAAAGCCTAAGGGCCCAGAGTATGCATCCCGTAGTGAAACTGGTTGCTCAGCGCCTCGCGCTGAGCCTCCTCCTCCTCCTCGCCGCTTCGATCCTGATCTTCGCGGGCACGATGATCCTGCCGGGCGATGTGGCACAATCCATTCTGGGCCAGTCAGCCACCCCTGAATCACTGGCAAACCTGCGTGAAGAACTGGGGTTGAACGACCCCCCGGTCACGCGCTATTTCGATTGGCTCTTTGGTGCGATGCAAGGCGATCTGGGCACTGCGCTGACCAACGGGCGCGACATTGCCGAAAGCATCGGTCAACGCCTGTCGAACACTCTTTTCCTTGCTTTCTGGGCCGCCATCATCTCGGTGCCGCTGGCCATCCTGCTGGGCCTGATCGCGGTGCGCTACAAGGACCGCTGGCCCGACAAGCTGATCTCGGGCGTGACGCTGGCCTCGATCTCGATCCCGGAATTCCTGATCGGTTACCTGCTGATGTACTATCTGGCCGTTCAGCTGGGCTGGTTCCCGTCGGTCGCCATGATCAATGACGGCATGAGCCTGGGTCAGAAACTGCAATCCATCGCCCTGCCTGTCATCGTTCTAACGCTTGTGGTTCTGGCGCACATGATGCGCATGACCCGCGCCGCGATCCTGAACGTGATGCAGTCGGCCTATGTCGAAACCGCCGAACTGAAAGGTCTGAGCGGGTTTCAGGTCATCTACCGCCACGCCTTTCCCAATGCGATCGCGCCGATCGTCAACGTGGTCATGATCAACCTAGCTTATCTGGTTGTCGGCGTCGTGGTGATCGAGGTGGTCTTTGTCTATCCCGGCATGGGACAGTATCTGGTGGATCACGTGTCGAAACGTGACGTGCCCGTGGTACAGGCCTGCGGCCTGATCTTCGCGGCGGTCTATATCTTGCTCAACATGATCGCCGACATCGTCTCCATCCTGGCGAACCCGAGACTGAGGCATCCGAAATGAAGAACATCCCAATCTCTGCACTGATCGGGCTGTTCCTCACGGCCGTCTATTTTCTCATGGCATTGCTCGCGCCGATCATCGCCCCTTACGGCATGGCCGAGGTGGTGGGCGACGTGTGGGAGCCCTCGTCATCCAAATTCTGGCTGGGCACCGACAATATCGGTCGCGATCTGCTCAGCCGGATGATCTATGGCGGGCGCACAACGATCTTCATCGCCACCGCCGCGACGATCATCAGCTTCGTGACCGGCTCGGTTCTGGCTTTTTTCGCCGCCGTGATGGGCGGATGGGTGGACCAGGTGCTGTCGCGCTTCGTCGATTTGATCATGTCGATCCCGACGCTGATCTTTGCGCTGGTGGTACTGTCGGTGATGCCGGTTACCATTCCGATCCTGATCCTGGTGATGGGTCTGCTGGATTCAACCCGCGTTTATCGTCTGGCGCGTGCCGTTGCAGTGGATATCTCTGTCATGGACTATGTCGAGGCCGCGCGCCTGCGAGGTGAGAAAATCGGCTGGATCATCTTCCGCGAGATCCTGCCCAACGCGCTCAGCCCGCTGATCGCCGAGATGGGGCTGCGCTTCATCTTTGCGGTTCTCTTCGTCTCAACCCTGTCGTTCCTTGGCCTTGGCGTGCAACCGCCTGAGGCGGATTGGGGCGGCATCGTGAAAGAGAACAAGGAGGGCATCGTCTATGGCATTCCCGCCGCCCTGCTGCCGGCTGTTGCCATCGCCACTTTGGCGATCTCGGTGAACCTGGTGGCTGACTGGGTGCTGAACCGCACCACATCGCTGAAAGGAGGCCGGGGATGAGTGATACGCTTCTCAAGGTCCGCGACCTGAAAATTGGTGCAACCGTCTATCCGCCGGGCGAAAAGCCCCATGACATCGAGATCGTGCACGGGGTCAGCTTTGACCTCGCGCCCGGCAAGGTGCTGGGGCTGATCGGTGAATCCGGCGCCGGGAAATCGACCATCGGCCTCGCCTCGATGGCTTATGGCCGTGGCGGTGTGAAGATCACCGGCGGCGAAGTCTGGGTTAACGGCCGTGACATTCTCAAGTCATCTGTCCGGGACATCCGCAACCTGCGCGGGGCCGAAGTGACCTATGTGTCGCAATCGGCGGCAGCCTCGTTCAACCCGGCCAAAAAGATCATGGATCAGGTGGTCGAGGCGGCGGTGGAACAAAAAAAGTTCTCGCGCAAAGAGGCCGAAGAGCGCGCGCGGACGCTGTTTTCCAAGCTGGGCCTGCCTGATCCGGACAATATCGGCAGCCGGTTTCCGCATCAGGTTTCGGGCGGTCAGTTGCAGCGCTGTATGACGGCGCTTGCGTTATGTCCCGAACCCGATCTGGTCGTCTTCGACGAACCCACAACGGCGCTGGACGTGACCACGCAGATTGACGTGCTGATGGCGATCAAGGAAGCCATTCGCGACACCGGTGTCGCCGCGCTATACATCACCCATGACCTTGCGGTCGTGGCGCAGGTAAGCGACGATATCATGGTGCTGCGGATGGGCAATATGGTCGAATATGCCCATACCGATCAGATCATCAACAGCCCGAAGGAAGAGTACACGCAGGCGCTGGTCTCGGTCCGGTCCATCGAGCATGAAGAAAAGAAACCCACGCCGGAACCGGTGCTGAGCGTCAAGAACATCACGGCGCGCTACAAGGGCCTGAACTTTGACGTGCTCAAGAACGTGACGGTCGATCTTCATCCCGGGCAGACGCTTGCGGTTGTGGGTGAATCCGGGTCGGGCAAGTCGACGCTTGCGCGGGTCATCACCGGCCTTCTGCCACCCAGCGAGGGGCAGATCGACTTTGTCGGGCGCACCCTGTCGCGGGATCTGGCGGGCCGCACCCGCGAAGACTTGCGCGAGTTGCAGATGATCTACCAGATGGCGGATGTCGCGATGAACCCGCGCCAGACCGTCGGCACCATCATCGGTCGCCCGCTGGAGTTCTACTTCAACATCCGTGGTGCCGAAAAGCGCAAGCGGATCATCGAGTTGCTGGACGAAATCGAGTTGGGCGAAAAGTTCATGGACCGCTATCCGGCGGAACTGTCCGGTGGCCAGAAACAGCGCGTCTGCATTGCGCGGTCGCTGGCGGCCAAGCCCAAGATGATCATCTGTGACGAGGTGACCTCGGCGCTCGACCCGCTGGTGGCGGATGGCATCCTCAAGCTGCTGCTCGACCTGCAGAAGATCGAGGATGTGGCCTATCTGTTCATCACGCATGACCTTGCCACGGTCCGCGCCATCAGCGACTCGATCGCGGTGATGTATCAGGGAAAGGTGCAGCGCTACGGCTCGAAATCCGAGGTGCTCAGCCCGCCCTTCGACGACTATACTGATCTGCTGCTCAGTTCGGTCCCCGAGATGAAACTGGGTTGGCTGGAAGAGGTAGTCGCCCATCGCAAAATGGAAAGCGCCGGGAACTAAGGTTCCTTTCGCAGCCCAGAGATCAGAGCGGCGGGCCAGACCCGCCGCTTTTTTCGTTTGGGGCGGCCCCCACCCACCTATCATCACCTCACGATCATTGCTGAAAGGGTTTGCCATGCGCAGGATCGGTGCTTTGATTTTTCCCGGGTTCGAATTGCTGGACCTGTTCGGCCCGATGGAGATGTTCGGCCTGCTGGATGACAAGTTCAAACTGTGCCTGGTCGCCGAAACCCCTAGCAAGGTCACCAGCAACCAGCGCCTGGCGGCTTATGCCGAACACGGGATCGAAGAGGGCGATGCCTATGACATCCTCTTTGTTCCCGGCGGCGCGGGAACCCGCCGTGAGGTCGACAACCCCACCCTGACCCAATGGATCGCACAGGTCTCGGCACAGGCAGAATACACGCTGAGCGTTTGCACCGGCAGCGCCTTGCTGGCACGCGCTGGCGTTCTGAATGGGCGCAAGGCAACCACCAACAAGGCAGCGTTTTCCTGGGTTGCCGAGCAAGGGCCGAAGGTGATGTGGCAACGGCAGGCTCGCTGGGTCGAGGATGGCCCGTTCATCACCTCATCCGGCGTCTCTGCTGGGATGGACATGACGCTTGGCGCGATCGCTCTGATGCACGGGCAGGAAACCGCCTGCGACGTTGCCCGATGGTGCGAATACACCTGGCACGAGGACAAGGCCCACGACCCCTTTGCCCAGCTTCACGGACTGGTTTAGGCGGCGAGAAAACAGTTTTAACCCGACCGACGATTTTCCATTGCCTGACCGTCATTTGCCCGCCACAAAACACCAAGGCTAGGGAGAACGCCATGGACCGTAAACTACTGCTGATCATTCTGGACGGTGTGCCCTTGCGCAACTTCCGTAGGCTCTTCGGCAACCTTGAAGGTTGGGTGGTGTCCGGCGAGGCGCGGGTCTGGAAACATCGCGCCATCCTGCCCTCGACCTCGGCAAGCTGCTATGCCTCTATCCATACCGGGGTCGCCCCTGCCGAACATGGCTGCACCGGCAATGGCAATGTGTTCCGGCTGAACCACAAGGACGTGTTCTCGCAAACCCGCGCGGCGGGCGGAGTGACCGGGGCCGTTGCGCACAGCTATTGGTCTCAATTTTTTAACCGCCACCCGTTCGACCATGTACGCGACGTGGAATATGACGAACCGGACAGCACGACCATCAACCATGGCCGGTTTCACAGCATGACGGGCTATGGTCACGCCAACCAGATGACGCCTTGCGATGTCGACCTGTTTGCCTCGCTCACCAATCTGTGCCAGCGCTTCGACCTCGATTACGGCATGCTGCACACCTGCACGCTGGACAGTATGGGGCACAGGTTCCATCACGACTGCTCTGAGATGGACCACGCCTGCTTTGTTATGGATGAAATGCTGGCCCCCTTCATCCCGTGCTGGCGGAAGATGGGGTATGAGGTGATCGTGACCGCTGATCATGGCCAGGACGCGCGCGGCCACCATGGCGGGCATGATCCGTTGCAGCAGGAAACCGCGCTTTATTACTTTGGTGATGCCGAGGGGCCCGAGAGCGAAACGGTGATCGACCAGTTGCAGTTGGCCCCGACAATCTTGTCCCGCCTTGGTGCTCCGCTTGCCGAGACAATGCGGGCCGAGCCTTTCCTGCGCTGAGACCGACGACAAGGCGCTTCGAAGCGCCTTGCCCACCAGTGTCAGTCGTAAGGCCAGAGCCCCTGCCCAAGCGCCTCGACCGCAAGGGAAATCCGCTCAAAGCTGGCGCGCGCGCGGGACACGGAGTGGCGGGCACGCAGATAGCCATGCACCAACCCCTCTTCGTTGATCCAGCACACCTTGCCACCCGCATCCAAGAGCCGGTCGCGATAATCGCGACCGTCATCGCGTAGCGGGTCGCAATCGGCCGTGATAATCACTGTCGGGGGCAGCCCGGAAAAATCGCTGTCCTGCAGGGGTTCATAGGTAGGATCGTCGGTCGGCTCATCCGCCAGCGTGCGAATGCTGGCGTAGAATTTCACATCAGCGCGGCTGAGCATCGGGGCCTGTGCGTGCTCCAAATAAGACCCCTGGTCGCGGTCGCCACCGAAGCCAGGATAGATCAGCACCTGCCCCAGCACGTTTTGCAGACGTCCGCGCGCATGATGCGCAACACAGGCAGCCAGTGTCGCGCCAGCACTGTCACCGGCCAGTACAAGCGGGTCGCCATAAGTGTCCACCGCCCATTCCGTCGCGGCCCAGCAATCCTCGAACTGGGCCGGGTGCCGATGCTCGGGGCAAAGACGGTAATCGACAGCGACCACGCGGTACCCGGTCTGAGCGCAGATTTCCGCGCAGACGTCGTCATGACTGTCCAGCCCACCCAGCACGAAGCCGCCGCCATGCATGTAGACAACCGTTCGCGTTGGCTGACCGGCAGAATAGACACGGACCTGAACGCCACTCGCGTCCAGGTCCTGGGATGAAATTCCATCCGGAGCGCCCTGCCGAAAGGCGCGGCACATCCGGTCATAAACCTGTCGCTGTTCTTCGATCGACAGGTCCACCGCATTTTCGGGATAACATTCCGCGGTACGGCGGATGAAGTCCCGTATCTCCGCGTCTAGCAGCGCGTCATAGTCCATTCGGTCTCCGGATCAGGCGGCCCATTCCCACGGGCGGGTGTAACCGCCCAGAATCTTGGATACATCCTCCTCCGAGGTGCCGTTTGCGTCAAGCTGCGCGATGAGACCACGCTTCTTGTCGTCAATGACGGACACGACCCGCGCCTGCACTTCGCCCTTTTCCAGCGCGGTGTTGTAGATCCGCGTGATCGCATCCTTGCGCAGATCAGGCTTGAACACCTTGCCCACGGCGGTTTTCGGAAGCTCGGGCAGAATGGCCACATGTTTGGGATGCGCTGCACGCTCATGGATATGCACTTCACAATATTTCATCAGCTCGTCGGTAGTTACCGACGCTCCATCGACCAGTTCGACATAGACGCTGGGAACCTCGCCCGCATATTCGTCGGGCTGCCCGATGGCGCCGGCAAAAGCCACTGCTTCGTGTCCCAGCAGTGCCTCTTCAATCTCGGCGGGATCGATATTGTGACCGCCGCGGATGATCAGGTCCTTGGCGCGACCTGTGATCCACAGATACCCGTCCGAGTCCACACGACCCAGATCGCCGGTGCGCAGATACTTGTCGTTGTGATAGAGGTCGCGGTTCTTCTCTTCCTCGGTATAGGTGTGACCCGCATAGACCCCCGGGTTCGAGATGCAGATCTCGCCGATCTCGTCCGTCGCCGCCTCGACCGGGCCATCGCCTGTATCGTTGAAGATCCTGACGTCGGTGTAAGGCAGCTGGATCCCTATCGAGCCCACCTTCTTTTCGCCGTCCTTGGGGTTGCAGGACACAAGGCAGGTCGCCTCGGTCAGTCCGTACCCCTCGACGATCGTGACGCCGGTGGTTTCCTCGAAACGGCGAAACAGTTCCAGAGGCAGCGGGGCCGAGCCCGAGAACGCGGTCTTGATCGTCGAGATATCGGCATCGACCGGGCGCTGCATCTTGGCCGAGATCGCTGTCGGGACGGTGATGACAAAGCTGATCTTCCAGCGTTCGACCAGTTTCCAGAAATTGTCGAACACACCGTCGCCGCGGTAGCCCTGCGGCGTCGGAAAGATCACATGCGCGCCCGAATAGACCGAGGCCATCACGATCACCTGACAGGCGAAAACGTGGAACAGCGGCAGCGGGCAGATGATGTTGTCACTGTAATCGAACATCAGCGTGCCGCCCAGCCAGGCGTTGTACATCATGCCCGAGTATTTGTGCTGCGCGACCTTGGGCATACCGGTGGTGCCGCCGGTGTGGAAATAGCACGCAACGCGGTCCTCGGTGGAATCGGCAAAGGTCAGTTCGGTCGGCTGCTTCGCGATTTCCTTGTTGAAATTCTTGTAGTCGGCATGCGCCAGGTGTTCCTTGTCTTCCATCTTGGGACGGACCAACGGCACGATCCAGGACTTCGGGGGTGTCAGATAGCGGTTCAGGTCAATCTCCAAAACCGTATTCACGCTGGGCGCATGGCGGACCGCCTCGGCCACTTTCTGGGCCACTTCGGTCTTCGGAAACGGTTTAAGTGTCACCACCACCTTGGCGTTGGTTTCCCGCAGGATCGAGGCGATCTGTTCAGGCTCCAGCAGCGGGTTGATCGGATTGACGATCCCTGCAACGGCGCCACCCAGCATGGTGACTAGCGTCTCGTTGCAATTGGGCAGCACATAGGCGACCACATCTTGTTCACCCACGCCAAGCGAGCGGAACAGGTTGGCGGCTTGCGTTACCTGGTTCTTGACCTGCGACCATGTGAGGGTTTCGGCCTTGTCGGTCGGACCGGAGAGTAGCTGGAAGCTGATCGCATTGTTGTTGGGATACTTGCCTGCGGTCGATGACAGCAGCTGATAGAGCGTGATCGGAACATCCCGGTCGGCCCACGGCATTTCGTTTTCGATAGCGTCGCGATCCTTGACACCTGCAAAGGTCATTTCTGTGCCTCCCTCGTATTGGCGCGGCGGCGGTTCAAACCCACCGGAATTCTAGCGCAACCTGCAAAAACCCGCGGTTCCGCGCAAGAATCACCCTAACGTCAATTTAGACGTTGGAAGCCGAGTGCCGCCACGTCACACGACGATTTTCCGGAAGGCGTGGCTACTCAGCCGCCATTCCCTCGGTGAATTGCAGCCTTGCAAGCCGTGCATAGAGACCACCCTGCGCAACCAACTCATCATGTTTGCCTTGCGCCACGATTCGCCCGTTCTCAAGCACCACGATCCGGTCGGCCTTCTTCACGGTCGCCAGACGGTGCGCGACAATTATGGTCGTGCGCCCGGCACAAAGCACATCCACCGCCTGCTGCACCGCGCGCTCGCTTTCGGCATCCAGCGCCGAGGTGGCCTCGTCCAGCAGCAGGACCGGTGCGTCGCGCAGGATCGCACGGGCGATGGCGATGCGCTGTTTCTGGCCGCCCGACAGCATCACGCCGCGTTCGCCGACATAGCTGTCATAGCCCTCGGGCAATGCCGCGATGAAGTCATGAGCAGCAGCGGCACGTGCGGCCTGTTCAACCTCGGCATCGCTGGCGGTGGGGCGGCCAAAGCGGATATTGTCGCGCACGGAAGTGGCAAAAATCACCGGATCCTGCGGCACCAGAGCGATATGTCGGCGGAAATCACTGCGGGCCAGCGCGTGCAGGTCGGCCCCGTCCAGAGTCACCCGCCCCCGATCGGGATCATAGAACCGCTGGATCATCTGGATCACCGTGGTCTTGCCCGCGCCTGACGGGCCGACAAGCGCCACGGTTTCCCCCGGCGCGACCGTCAGTGACAGATCGTCCAGCGCAAGATACTCGGGGCGCGACGGGTAGCGGAAGCTGACCGCATCAAGCGCGATCTCGCCCTTCACCGGCGCGGGCAGTTGCGCGGGTGTGCCGGGGTCCAGCACGGTGTCCGTGGCGTGCAACAACTCCACCAGCCGTTCAGTGGCCCCGGCGGCCCGCTGCAATTCGCTCCAGATTTCGGACAAAGCGGCGACCGAGCCCGCCATGATCACCGAATAGATCACGAACTGGATCAGCGTCCCTTCGGTCATGGTGCCCGAGCGGACGGCGTTCGCCCCCATCCACAACACGCCAACAACGCCGCTGAAGACCAGAAAGATCACGATCACGGTCAGGATCGCGCGGGTACGAATACGTAGGCGCGAGACCTCATAGGACGTCTCGGTCATCTCGGCGAATTGCGCGCGGCTGGCACCCTCGCCGGTATAGGCCTGCACAGTCTGCACTGCGCTCAGTGCCTCGCCCGCGCTACCAGACGACGCGGCGATCCAATCCTGATTTTCGCGGCTGATCCGGCGCAGGCGGCGGCCCAGCACCATAATGGGCACGATCACGATGGGGATCAACAGCAGCACCATGCCAGTCAGCTTGGCCGAGGTCAGCAGCATCAGGATCAGCCCGCCGACAAACAGCAGCATGTTGCGCAGTGCAATCGACACGGACGAGCCCAGGACCGACTGGATCAGTGTCGTATCCGTGGTGATCCGGCTGAGCACCTCGCCGGTCATGACGCGTTCGAAAAACTCGGGGCTCATCCCGATGACGCGGTCGAACACCGCCATACGGATATCCGCCACCACTCGTTCGCCCAGACGGGTCACCAGCGCGTAGCGGATGCCGGTGCCCAGCGCGAGGATGGCGGCAATCCCCAGCGCCGCCAAGAAGTAGCGGTCCAGCAGATCACCGTTTTCGATGCGAAAATTGTCGACCACGCGACGCACCGCCAGAGGCAGTGTCAGTGACATCGCGGCGGTCAATATCAACGCCGCCACGGCCCCCGCCATCAGGCCCTTGTAAGGCAGCATGAACGGCCAAAGCGCCCCCAGAATCCCCAGCTTGCGAGAGGTGGCGCGCTCTTCGCTGGCATTTGGCGCGGGCTGAGCGGGTTTCGATCTGGCCATTATGTGGTCTCGCGTTGAAGTCTTTTTGGGGCCTGCGCCCCTCTGGCCACGCTTCATGACTCTGCGTCCCGCGCAGGTCAAGCAAATGCGCATCTGCTGGCCTGCGGCCAAACTGCCCAAACGCAGCACGATTTCGAAAACACGAGGGCCAGCACAGGTCCCCACCCTGTGATCCTGATCAGGGTGGTTTCAGGGAGTGTAGAAAGAAAATCACATCTTTTCAGGTAAATACCCGGAAAATTGCGCAATCTTTCGCGAGCGTATTGCCGTGAGAGAATTCTTGGAGCGGGCGGCGGGAATCGAACCCGCGTCTTTAGCTTGGAAGGCTAAGGTCTTACCACTACACAACGCCCGCTCAACAGATTCAGGTAGTATTTCAAACGTTTCTGGGCGTCAAGTGAGACTAGTGGGTACTAGCGACAGTTAGATGGCATTGTTGATAGCAACTGTCGTTAATTGGCTTGAACTCGACCTTGAGCACTCCATGTGCAGTACTGCACCGCAGGCCGTCAAGGCAGAACGTCGCCGCACCCGCGAAATCGGTTCGCTGTTGAATTCACACATCGCGGGACGTTGCTGCCGTTCGCCCCTTGTCTCCGGACGGCCGCAGCCAGACCAGAAGCAGCTGTTCGAACCTGATGCGGTCACCGAGATGCTGCGATGGCGAAGCATCTGGACCGTCATTCTGAAAGCTGCCGTTCCGCAAGTGGTTACGCGCATGGATGTGACCCGGGATGGAAAATGGCCCCGTAGAAAGGGCAGCTGCAATGGACTCTGCAGGGCTGCTCACCTGAAGAAATCTCCATTTCGGATAACCCAGTAGTTATTGCGCAACCATAGTATGATCGGGCAACAAACTGCAGTTGGCACCTGTTCCTCGATGAGTTGAACAGGTCGCTTGATCTGTAGGATTTAGTGGCAAAACTCCAAAACCAATTTTCTAGCAGGGCGAAGTCAGAACGCCAGTGTAGGGACGTCGACAATTGTCGCGCCGCCATCGACCGTCAGAACCGCCCCGGTAATCATGGCAGCCTCGGCGGAGCATAAGAACGCAACTGCAGCTGCCACTTCTTCATCTGTGGCGGCACGGCCTAGCGGTACGTCGCGTGTAACTAGGCTGTAGGCCTCCTCGACCGACTCCAGGCCCCGGCGCTCTGCCAACTCTGCCATCTCCGCATCGGCCATTTCGGTGCGGACCCAGCCGGGGCAGACCGCGTTGCAGCGCACCGCGTGTCGGCCGTAGTCGCGGGCAATGGATCGGGTCAGCCCCAGCAGCCCGTGTTTCATGGTGACGTAGCCGCAGGCCTCCGGCCCGGCTGCAAGCGCTGCGATCGACGCCATCATCAGGATGTTTCCGCGCCGCTCCTTCAGCGCCGGCATGGCGGCACGGGCAGAGACCATGGCGGTGTTCAGATTGGCCTGAACTGCGGCGCCCCAATCCGCGTCGCTGATCCCTGTGAGGGTGCCAAAACCGAAACCGCCGGCATTGCAGACCATCACGTCCAGGCCGCCTAAGCGGCTGCGGGCCAATTCCACCAGAGCTACCATATGCTCCGCACTGGCAGCATCCCCCGCCAGGGCAATGCCGCCGCAGCTTTTTGCTACTTTTTCGATCGGTTCCAGGCGGCGGCCGGTCAGGATCACATTGCCGCCTTCGGCTGCTATCCGGCGGGCGGTGGCGGCGCCGATCCCGGTTCCGGCACCGGTGACAATCGCGGTTTTGCCTGCGAAGCGGGTCATGGCTGCAGACCTTCTCCAGAGAGAAAACTTTGGGCCAGAACACGGGTTGTTCCGATGAACCGCTGATTGCGAGCCTTGGATCCGGGTTCATCCATCCGGGTGATGATCCAGCCGGCATAGGTTGCCGACCGCAGCAGGATGAACAGGTCGAGCTCGCCCAAGTCGATCACCCGCTCCGACAGGTAGCCGGCAATCAGCGCAGCGCGCAGCGCCGGATAATCGGTCTCCCGCATATTCTTGAGCAAAGTGGTGGCCAGGTCGAACAGCCGGAAGCCAAAACCGCTGTCGTCAAAATCGATCAGCTGCAACTTGTCCCCGTCAGCCATCACGTTCTCGCGCACAAGATCGGCATGGATAAGGCCATAATCCAGTTTGCCCTCCAGCCGTTGCAGTTCCGCATCCGCTTCGTTGCGCAAGGCAAGGAACAGAGCGCGGTCCTCTTTGGTCAGGCTGGGATTTTCCCAAAACCGGCCCCAGACCGGAGTCTCGCCGAGCAGACCCTCCCGGTCCCAGGACCATCGGCTGAAGCCCGCGGGCGGGGTCCAGCGGTCGGAGACAGCATGCAGCCGCGCCATTTCGCGGCCGATGCCATAAAACAGGCCAGTGCGGTCGGCGGCGGCCAGATCCTCGCCCGTTTTGCCGACGGGGGCGCCGGAGAGCCAGGTCAGCACATCCGCCTGGATGCCGTCAGCCACACGCAGAAACTCGCCCGAAGCCGAGGGGATCGGGGCCGGCACATGCAGGCCGCCCTCCGCTGCGGCGTTCATCCATTGCAGCTCCGACCACAGTTCCGTATCTGTGCGGTAGCCGGGGCGGTGCAGGCGCAGGGCATAGGAGCGCCCGGCGTGATCGGCCCGGTAGACCTGGTTTTCGCGGGTGGCAACAAGGCGGGTCTCCGCCCCCTGCATCCCCCAGAGCGCCAGGGATTGCTCCACCGCTGCCGCTGTCATGGCTGCACCGGGGTTTCGGCCAGCACCTCATCCAGCGTGTCGAACAGCAGGTCGGCGTTTTCCCTGGAAAACGGCATCGGCGGGCGGATTTTCAGGGTGTTCTTGTGGCGGCCCAGCTTGGAGTGAATGATGCCGCGGCGGCGCATGGCATTGATCACCCGGTCGGTAAACTCAATCGCCGGCTCTTTGGAGGCGCGGTCCAGCACCATTTCGGCGCCAAACACCATGCCGGAGCCGCGCACATCGCCAATGACATCATATTTCTCCTGCAGCGCGGTCAGCCGGTTGCGGGCATGGGCGCCGACGGCCTCGGCGTGGGCCGGCAGGTTCTGTTCCTCGATCTCCTCCAGCACCGCCATGGCGGCGGCGCAGGACACCGGGTTGCCGCCGAAGGTGTTGAAGTAGCGGTAGCCGGAGCGGAATTCTGTCAGAATTTCACTGCGGGTGACGACGCCGCCGACCGGGTGGCCGTTGGCCATCGGCTTGCCCAGCGTCATCACATCCGGCACCACCCCCATCTTCTGATGCGCCCACATATGGGTGCCGGTGCGGCCGAAGCCGGACTGTACCTCGTCGCAGATCAGCAGGCCGCCGGCCTTGCGCACCACCTCCGCCGTGGGCTTCAACCAGCCGTTCGGTTGGTTCGGAAACCCCTCGTTCAGGAAGAAGGGGCAGACAACCAGCGCGGCAAAACCGGTGCTTGCCTCCTCATGCGCAGCGATCTGTTCCGCCACGGCGGCGGCGAATTTGCTACCATCCGGGTCCGGGTTGCGGTAGCTGTCGGGCGCTTCGGCAAAGCGGAAATACTGCTCCAGCCCGAAGCCCACGGTTGGCGTGTTCGAGCAGCTGAGCTGGCTGACCAGCGCGGTATTGCCGTGATAGGTCGCGTCGGTGGCCACGATGCCGCGATTGCCGGTCATCGCTTCGGCCATGCGCAGGGCAATGTCGTTGGCCTCTGATCCCGTGCAGGTCAGGATGGCGGTGTCGAGCGAGGCATCCATGGTGCCGGTCAGCTTCTCTGTGTAGTCGAGAATGCCCTCGTGCAGATAGCGGGTGTGGGTGTTGAGGGTCGCCGCCTGGCGGCAGATCGCCTCCACCACCCGCGGGTTGCAATGGCCCACATGCGGCACGTTGTTGTAACAATCCAGATACTTGCGCCCGTCGGCATCCCAAAGCCAGACGCCCTCGCCCCTGACGATGTGCAGCGGCTCGTCGTAGAAAGTGGAGACATTCGGCCCCAGGAGCCGGGCGCGCCGGTCGATGAGGTCCTGGGATCTGGCAGGCAGGGTCATGGCGTTTCCTCGGGTCAAAGCTGGATCCAGGTGGATTTCAGGTCGGAGTATTTTTCCAGGGCGTGCAGGGACTTGTCATGGCCGTTGCCGGACTGCTTGACGCCGCCCAAAGGCACGGTCAGGTCAGAGCCGCCGTAGGTGTTCACATACACAATGCCGGAGCGGATGCCCGCCACCATGCGGTGTGCGCGGCTGAGAGTTGCGGTCCAGACCCCGGCAGAAAGCCCGTAGGTGGTGGCATTGGCCAGGCGGATTGCCTCTTCCTCGTCCTTGAAGGTGGTGACGGCCAGCACCGGGCCGAAGACCTCGTTCTGGAACAGATTGTCCTGCGGTCTTACGCCCGCCACGATGGTCGGCTGCATGTAAAAACCGCCGGTCTCCGCCAGGATGCGCTGGCCGCCGCTGCGCAATTCGGCGCCCTCGGCCTCTGCCTGGGCGGCAAACTCCAGGTTGGCTTCCAGCTCTGCCAGCGAATGCACCGCGCCGATCTGGCTGGCGAGGTTGAGCGGGTCGCCGACCCGGAAAGCCTCGGCATGGCGGGCCATTTCAGTGATGAAATCCTCGGCGATGTCCTCTTGCACCAGCAGCCGCGAGCCGGCCACGCAGACCTGGCCCGAGTTGCGGAAGATGCCCGCAGCAGAGAGTTTGGCTGCCTCGGCCAGATCGGCCGCATCGTTGAATATGATGTTGGGAGATTTGCCACCCAGCTCCAGGTAGCAGCGCTTGAGGTTGGAGCGTGCCGAATACTCCAGCAGCCGCCGCCCGGTGGCGCCGGAGCCGGTGAAGACCATGATGTCCACATCCATGCTGAGCGCCAGGGTCTCGCCGACCACGCTGCCCTTGCCGGTCACCACGTTGAACACCCCCGGCGGAACACCGGCCTCAACCGCCAGCTCGGCGATCTTCAGCAGGCTGAGCGAGGCGCTTTCAGCCGGCTTCAGAACAATCGAGTTGCCTGCCGCCAGCGCCGGGGCGATTTTCCAGGAGCCGATCATCAGCGGGAAGTTCCAGGGCACGATGGCAGCGACCACCCCGACCGGTGCGTGATGCACCAGGGCCAGCACATTCTCTGCCGTGGGGGCGACCTGGCCATAGATCTTGTCGATGGCCTCGCCGTAGTAGCGGAAGGTTGCGGCGGCCGACAGTGCCTCCGCCTTGATTGCCATGGTGATTTCGGTGCCGTTGTCGCGCACCCCCAGCACGGCGATTTCCAGCGCCCGCTCCTCGATCAGATCGCCTAGCTTCATCAGCACCTTCTTGCGGGCGGCGGGGGCCATGCGGGACCAGTGCCCTGCCTCGAAGGAGGCCCGTGCTGAGGCAATGGCACGCTCCATGTCGGCAGGCGTTCCTTCGGCCAGCCGGGCCAGCGGTCGGCCGTCGATGGGGGAAATCACCTCCAGCGTGCCGCCGATCAGGGAAGCCTGCGCCTCTCCATCGATGAAATGCCCCTGGGCCGTCACCTCCTGCTGGCGGAAGGCGTCGATGTCTCTCTGGTTCAGCATAGTCCTACCCCTGCTGGCTGGAATGTTCGTAGTCAGGCCCAACCGGATCCGGCTTTCGCTTAGCTTTCTGCTCGCGGATCAGGGTGCGGATGTGCAGCACCAGGATCCCGATGATCATCACGAAGATGATTGCAGCGATGGGGCGGCTGATGAAGTCTATGGGGGTTTTCACTGCTGCCATTGCGGCGCGCAGCTTGACCTCCATGATGCCGCCCAGGACCATGCCCAGAATGATCGGCACAATCGGCAGGTTCAGCCGCTTGAGGATCAGGCCGAATACGCCGAAACCCGCGGCGATGGCGCAGTCGGTGATCGAATTGCGCAGCGAATAGACGCCGATGAAGGACAGGGTCAGGATCATCATGCCCAGAAACCGGGTCGGGATCTGGATGATCTTCAGCAGCAGGTTGGTGGAGAACAGCAGGAACACCAGCACAATCACGTTGAGCAGCATCAGGGACAGATAAAGCGCCATTACGAAATCCAACTGGGTTTCAAACAGCTGCGGACCCGGGATCACGTTGTGGACGTAGAACACCGACAGCATCATCGCGGTCAGCGCTTCGCCCGGAATGCCCAGGGCCAGCAGCGGGATCATTGCCGCACCTGGGACAGCGTTGTTTGCTGCCTCAGATGCGACAAGGCCTTCGGGAGAGCCGTTGCCGAAGGTGTCCGGAGTTTTCGAGGTCTTCTGGGCGTAAGTGTAGGACAGGAATTGTGCGGTGAACTCACCGACGCCGGGGATCATGCCCATCAGCACGCCAAGGGAGGACGAGACGGTTGCGATGCGCTTCATCCCCAGCAGCTCTTTCATGCCCGAAAGCATGTTTCCCTGCACATGGGCTTCACCGGGGGCGTGGTCCTTTTCGATCAGCAGCAGGAAGGCCTGGCTGAGGGCAAACAGCCCCAGCACCACGACAATAAGGTCAAAACCGGAGGACAGCCAGCTTTGGTCGAAGGTGAAGCGTTTGGTGTATTTGACTGGCTCCAGCCCGACGGTGTTCAGGAATATGCCGAAACAGGCCAGCATTCCGGCGGCAAAAGTTTGTCCGCGGTGTGCTACCACCACCAGCAGGATGCCCATAAAGGCGGCGAGAAAGATCTCGCGGCTGCCGAAATGCGGGGCGATCAGCGCCAGCAGCGGTGACAGCACTATCAGGCAGACGACCGAGAAGATGCCGCCGAAGAAGGACGCCGAATAGGCCAGCGACAGCGCCCGGTGGCCTTCCTTGCGCTTGGTCATCGGATAGCCGTCATAAGTGGTCAGTGCATTGACCGGCGTCCCGGGGGTGTTGATCAGGATGGCGGGAATGGCGCCGCCGTACATCGAGCTGCCGTAGATCCCCAAGAGCAGGGTCAGTCCGACGATGGGCTCAAAGGCAAAGGTGGCCGGCAGCAGGATGGCGATGGCAACCGCGGGCCCGACACCCGGCAGCGCGCCGATGATGACGCCGCCGATGGAGCCGATGGCAAGTGCCACGAAGACTTCCCATTGGGCAAGGATCTGAAGACCGGAAAGAAACGTTTCCATGGCAGCCTCACAAATAGGTCAGCGCAAAGCTGCGCAGCGCATCGGGCAGATGCTGATAGATTTCGCCTGCGGGTATTTTCACCTGCAAAAAGCCCCGGAAGATCAGTGCGACGCAGGTGGCAAACAATGACGCAAGCGCCAGATGCTGCGGGCGGCGGAAGCCTGCACGCAAGGTGAGGTACAGGGCGAACAAAATGGTTGACGGCAGGTAGCCGCAAAGCGGGACAATGGCGACATAGGCCAGGAAATAAAGCACGTATTCCAGAGATTGGAGCCAAAACACCACCTCCTTCAGGCGACCTGGAATGCGGGGGGAGACCATTGAGCCCAGCAAATGGAAGGCGCCGAAAACCGCCATCCCCCAGACCGCAATGCTGGGCCACAGCGACGGCTGGCCGTACCATTTGGTGCGTTTCACCCATTTGGTCTGCTCGCCCAGCTGGCTGAGCAGGAACAGCGCGAACAGCAGGAACACCACAGCAAAAACCAGATCGCCCGGCCGCCGGTAGCGCTGAAACAGTTCCTGAAAATACTTGATGCGTGTCATCGCTGCGCCCTCCTCCTGCCGCGGTGGATGCCGGGGCGCAATGAAGCGCCCCTGGCTGTATTATTCGCCGACCAGGGCGTTGACCTCGGCCAGATCGGTGATGTCTTTCTCGATTTGCCGGGCAGAGGCTTCGGCGTCCTTCCAGTAGAGCAGCACGCCGGTTTCCTTCATCAGGTTCTGCGCGGCTTCTGTCTCCAGCGCGGCCTGGGCAGCGGCGGCGATCTTCTCGCGCGCATCCGCCGGGGTGTCCTTATGAACAAAAAGCCCGTTCCACAGCGACAGCTCCAGGCCAGGAACCACCTCGGCCATGGTCGGGACATCCGGGGTAAGCGAGGTGCGCTCGGAGCCGATGCTGGCCAGAATCTTGATGCTATCGATGCAGGGCAGCAGGGTCTGCAGGGTGCCGTTCACCACGTCCACGTCACCCGAAGCCAGCACGTTGCAGTCCAGAAGGTCGTAGGCCGCCTCGCTGGCGAAATCGAAGCCGGATTTGATGGCTGCGGCAAAGGTCACCTTGGTCGGAGCCAGGAAAGTGCCGTAGTGACCGAGCGAGACGTCATTTTCCGCACCATACGCCGCCAGCTCTTCCCAGGTGCCGTAGGGCTTGTCCGCCAGGGTTGCGACCACAAACGGATAGGTCAGGAAGATGCCGACCGGATCGAAGGGATTAGGGCTCAGTTCCGGAATGCCGATTTCAGGACCGACCACCGGCACCCCGATCACGAAGGAGCCGACCGTGTAGCCGTCAGCCGGGGCGCCAGCCACTTCGACGGCACCAGGGAACGGTCCGCCGCCGCCGCCCGGCTTGTTCACCACTGCCGCAGGAACGCCGTACATTTCCTGGAACTTGTCGGCGATAATCCGGGTCAGCACATCCTCCAAATCGCCCGGGGGCCAAGGCACCACGAAGGAGACCGGTTTTTCCGGATATTCCGCCATGGCGGCGGTAGCGCTGAGAATAGCTGCAGCGGCTGCGAGTTTGAGTTTCATGTAGTCCTCCCTAGATGTGTTCGGTTTCTTCAGTTATTGGTGTTGCCCGGTGGCACGGTTCCCTCCGCCACCCAGCGGTCGAGGATTGCCAGCGCCGTTTGCGCGAAGGCGAGGTCGTTGATGTGGGCTTCCAGTTCTGTTGCCTGAACAGAAGGCGCCACGGTGTCGCCCAACTCGCTGATGAAGGCTTCCAACCCGTCCGGGTCGTGGCAGTCGCCGCCGGGGCGGTCCCATTCCTCGATCCCTCCTTTGGGAATGATCAGGTGCGTGGGTGCTTTGCTTCCGCCCAGCCGCCGGTTCAGCTCTCGGGCGATCCCGCGGCGTTCATCAGCGTTGTAGAAAGTGTTCTTGACCAGCTTGTTGTGGGTGTGGATCGGGCGGCCTTGGAATTGGACCGGGATCTCCTGCCAGCCGGCAAAGTCGATCAGATCCATGCAGCCCGGAGCTACGATCTGCGGAATGCCCGCGCGGCCTGCCGACAAGTGCCGGTCACGGCCTGCGTTGACCACCGAACCAGCCATCAGGTTGCCCAGCTCGCAGCCGGCAAAATCCATCACGCAGACAAAGCCGTTCTGCCCCGCGATCTGCTCAAACGCCATGCCGCCCATGCCCATGGCATGGAACACAGCCACCTCATAGCCGCGCTGTTCGAGCTCCGGCTTCAGGATTTTGATGTATTTGAGGCAGGAGGTGCCGAGCGATGTAACGCCGATCACCGGCCGCCCGCTGACCGCAGGTTCAGCCGCCCGCGCTGCCCCCAGGACAGCCCCCGCCGCCTGGGCCAGCGAGGACCGGCAAATGCTGTTCAGCCCGTACAGGCCGCCCGCCCAAAGGATCATCTGGATATCCGGCGACAGACGTTCAGAAGGGATCAGCGCCGAGAAGGAGACGGTCGAGACCACATATTTCGGCACCCCCACCGGCAGTGCCTGGCAGACATCCAGCGCCAGATCGGTGCCCATGGTGCCGCCCAAGATGATCACCCCGTCGATGCCGCCGTCGCGGTGAAGGTCCCGGGCCAGCGCGCAGGCGCCCACCGACATGATATTCATCGCCACATGCTCGCTGCCGCTGTCGATCGCCGCCTGGATCGAGCTGCCGCCGGCCTTGGCAACATCGTGCTTGGAGAAGTCGGCGGGCTGCTCAGGGTCGCCCAGCACGCTGACATCCAGGGTCAGCACGCCGCCGCCCAATGCGCGTATCTTTTGCGCCAGAAAGTCTAGCTCGGCGTTCTTGGTGTCGTATGTGCCGATGACTAGTATGACCTTGTCAGCCATTGTGTTCTCCCTCCCGCTGATGGCTTCAGCTCCGCATGATTTCGCCCTTGGGGTCATAAAACGGGGCCAGCTGCACCTTCAGCGGATACATCCGGCCCGCGATCTGCACCTCAAATCCACCCTCATCGATCCAGGCCTTGCTTACGCCGCCATCGCGGTGGAGGCTGGCGAGCCCGACCATCGCCTGCAGCCGGAAGCCCCAGTCGCCGGAGGTCACATGGCCCACGATCTCCCCGTCTTTCCAAACCGGTTCGTTGTGGATCAGGTATGGGCCGTCTTTGGCGCCGACGCCTTCGGCGATACAGGAAACCGTCCTGAACTGCGTCGCCGCTCCACCAGCTTTCTGCGCGGCGAGCCTGGCTTTGCCGAGGAAATCACCCGCCTTGCCAAGCGCAACCGCAAAGCCAAGCCCGGTTTCAAAAGGGGTGTCGTCTTCGGCAATGTCGTGGCCGAAATGGCGGAAGCCTTTCTCCAGACGGCAGGCATTCATACCGTACATGCCCATATGGCGCAGGCCCAGCGGTTCCCCTGCTTCCATCAGCGCCTCATAGACACCAGCTGCAAATTCGGTTGGCATCATCAGCTCATAGCCGAGCTCGCCTAGGAACGACCGGCGAATGGCCCAGCTGCGGGCATAGCCCATGTCGACCTCCTGCGCCGCGCCAAAGGGGAAGGCTTCGTTCGACAAGTCATCGCCGGAGATTGCAGACAGGATTTCGCGCGACTTCGGCCCGTGGATGGAAATCAGGCCGTAGGCTGAGGTCGCATCGAAGATCTCGAACCGCCACTCCGGGTCCGCATGGTCGCGGATCCAGGCCTGGTCGCGGATCTGGCTGGGGTGGCCGGTGATCACCATGAAGCAGTCCGGCGCGGTGCGGGTGATAGTGACATCCGCCTCAATGCCGCCGCGGGAGTTCAGGAACTGGGTATAAACTGAGGTCCCGGTTTCCACATCCATTTCCGCACCGCTGACCCGGTTCAGCGCGCTCACCGCATCGGGGCCTTGCACCTGGATCTTGGCATACATCGACTGGTCGATCAGCACCGCCGCGTCCCGCGCCGCCAGGCATTCCACCTCGACATGCGGCGACCAGTCCTTCCACCACAGGTTCGGCTCCTCGTTCCAGCCCTTGCACTCCGGGTCGAAATACATGGGAACCTCCCAGCCGATCCGTTCGGCAAAGGCGGCGCCCGCCGCCGTGAGGCGGTCATGCAGCGGCACCCGCCGCACGCCGCGGGCGCTGTGGATCTGGCGGCCCGCCCAGGAGACGCCATAGTGGAAGCCCACCGATTCCGCGCTGCGGTCATGGTTGTATTTGGTGTTGCGCTGGAACGGGTGCGCCCGGCGCGCCAGCATCGGCCCCATCCCGCGCGAGGGTTCGCCGTCGGTAATCCATTCCGCTATCGTCAGCCCGACGCCACCGGAGTTGAGGATGCCGTTGGAGTTCATCCCGGTGGCAATAAACAGGCCCTTGATCTCACTGGTTGGCCCCAGGTAGGGGCGGCCGTCGGGGGTGAAGCTCTCAGGGCCGTTGAAGAAGGTCTGGATGCCCATCTCGCCCAGGGGCGGCATCCGTTCGAACATCTTCTCCAGGTTCGGCTCCACATGCTCCATGTCGAAGGGCAGCTCGTCGAACTCGAAATCCTCAGGGATGCCATCGGCGCCATAGGGCTTGCCCAGCTTCTCGAAAGAGCCGATCAGCAGCTTGCCGGTGTCTTCCTTCCAATAGGTGCGCTCCTCGGCGATGTTCAGGATCGGCTGATCCTTCGGCAGCCCCTCGACCGGCTCGGTCACGATATAGAAATGCTCGGTCGCGTGCAGCGGCACAGTGACGCCATGCGATTTGGCAAACAGATGGCTCCACATGCCGCCGGCCAGCAGCACCTTGTCTGTGGCGATCACACCCCTGTCGGTTTCCACCCCGGCAATCTTGCCGCTGCGGACAACCAGCCGCGTCACCATGGTCTCCTCGAACAGCTGCGCCCCCTGAGCCTTGGCGCCCTTGACCATGGCAACAGTCACGTCCAGCGGGTTCACCTGGCCGTTGGACGGCACGAAGAAGGCGGATTTCACATCCTCCGTTTCGATCCAGGGCCATTTCTCCTGCAATTCCGCGGGTGACAGCAGAAAGCTCTCGATCCCCATGCGGTGAGCGTGGTCATGGCTGCGCAGCAGCTGCTCGTGTCGCACATCGCCAATCGCCAGGTTGATGGTACCATTGGGCTTGTAGCCGGTGGCCTGGCCGGTTTCCTCCTCCAACTCGCGGAATAGATGGGCGGTGTATTTGCCGAGTTCGGTCTGGGCGGTGCTGTCGCGCAGCTGGCCGACGATGCCGGCGGCGTGCCACGTGGTGCCGCTGGCGACCTTGCGCCGCTCGATCAGGACTGCAGGCACACCCCGCTTCGCCAGGTGGTACAGCGCCGAGACGCCGATAATGCCGCCGCCGATGATCACCACAGGAGCTTGTTCCGGGAGATTATAAGCCATCAAATCTTTCCTTCAGCCCGCTGGCGCGGGCGATCTGCAGGTTCCAAACCAGAAGCGGTGAGGCGCCGCGGGGCGCAGGCATCAGCCGCTAAGCTGCGAACCTTGTGGCAGAGGGAATCGATTTTCAGAAATTTTTCGCACCAAAGGTGCTATTATCGCACCCTACCCAAACACCCGCCCGGAAGGCGCACCGGTCAGCGCAGTCTCCAGTTTCCCGATGGCCGTCCGCAGCAGCGCCGCCAGTTCCTCCTGCCTGGCTTCGTCCAGGTTCAGGTCGGGAACAGCGATGGCAATGGTGCCTGCCGGGTCTTCGCCGTCAGTGAAGAATGGCATCGCAACGCTGGCGACACCTTCCTCCACCGTGTTGCGGCAGCAGGCATATCCACGGCTGCGGGTTTCCTCGATAATCTGCTGCAGTTTCTCGTCATCGGTCACGGTGAATCGCGTCAACTTCTCCCGCTTCAGTTTCAGCAACCGTTCCCGGGTGTCCGCAGAGCAGAAGGCCAGAAACGCCAGCCCGGAAGAGGAGGAATGAAACGGGTAGGTTTCCGCGGGCCTGAGGTTGATCACATTGCCCCGCGCAGGCAGGGTGTAGGAAGCGGTCGCCAGCCTGTTTTCGCCTGGGATGCCGACATGGACGGTTTCGTTTGCCTGCGCCGACAGCCACTGCGTCACCACTTGGGTGGCCTTGACCATCGGCACCGTCGCCTCACGCAGCCGGGCCAGCGACAGGAACCCGTGGCCCAGCCGGTATTTCCGGGTCTCCGGGTTCTGCTCAATGAAGCCGTGCTTGCTGAGCGACAGCAGCAGCCTGCGCGTCACCGCCTTGTCCTGACCGCTGGCGCGGGCCAGATCGTTCAAGCCGATCTCCAGACTTTCCAACGAGAACTGGCGCAACAGAAGCATCGCCTTGTCTACGGTTTTTATGGTACGGCTCCCTGCCTGATTTCGATGGCGGATGCTGTCCGCGCGCCGGTCATCTGCCCCGGGCGTAGCATATCACCACCGCAGCTGCGTAATTTTCTGTAATCTAAGAGCAGATTATACACCTTGCAGCAGTAGTACCCGCAAACAAAAAACGCAGGTTTCAGCCCTTTGGGGCTTCACCGCCGGGCACCTGTTCGTACGAAACTAATTCTCGAGGAAGCCGCAGCGAAAGATCAATTCGCCCTGCAACTTGGTCACACGATGTCAGTTTCATGCTGCACCCACGACGTATGGCAGCTTTTGATCGCGGAAGCGCGGCGAAAATTGTGGCCTGATCTGGCGACAGGACTGGATTTGCAAGGGGTGCTTTCTGCGCTTCGCTGACGCTCATGCGTTGCGCAGCGTTCGACAAAGTGGGCTCTTAAACCTCATTCGCTGCAAGATCCACGAACGGCCGGTCTAGGCAGAACGGACCTTCGCTGCGCTAGATCGACCAGGGCAGATGCGGACGAAGTTGCTTTTTACCCGTCTAGGTTCAAAGACCGATGCCAGCCGAGGGTGTGTGAAAACTCCGGCACATGATCTCTCTCGTCGCGCTCGTTTTCAGCACCTGTGCAAAAGCTCTCCCTGTGCCGCGAGAGAGCGCACATAAAGGGTGTTTTCGGCGTACTCCGCCGGACGGTCAGAGTTTTCACACACCCTCAGCCCGGAGCTGACCTTCAGTATGAGCCATCGACGCCATTAGGGGAGCGTTTTCTGCAAATGCTCGGAATCAGTGGCCTGATGCTGAAAGCTGACGTTCGACTACTGTGGCGCGCCCCTACCTATGTTGCGAGTTGCACCAAGGGGTGCAATGCGCAGATTTCAGACTTTGCAAAGCCAGCCGTTTGACCCGATCCGCCGCAATTTCATGCTGCGGTGCCGCCCTCAGGAGCAGACGTTCGCCGCAAGTGCAGCATGCTTACCCGGTCAACTGGCGGCAATGCGGACAAAGTTAGCTTTCGCTGCGGTTTCTCGAATGGCTGGTTTGAGATCCACCTCAAGAACTGCCAGGCAAAGAGGTTAGATCTAGCGGATCACTACACCGCCCAACACTTCACAACTGGATCACGGCCATCTTGTCCTGCGTCATGTCGTGGATCGTGTAACCGATACCGCCCGTATTATATCCAGACTGACGGCGACCTGCGAATGGCATCCAGTCAACCCTGAAGGCGGTATGATCGTTCACCATGACCGCTGCAGCATCCAGCCGCTGAATGGCCTGCATGGCGGTATCGAGGTTTTTGGTGAAAACCGCAGACTGAAACGCAAAAGGCAAACCATTCGCGGTGCAATACGCATCCCCCAGACTGTCATACCCATAAACACAAACAACCGGCCCGAAAATCTCGGCAGTGGAAACACGCACATCTGCGGGCGGGTTCAGCAGGACTGTTGGTGCATAAGTTGTCGGCCCAAGCCGTTTGCCGCCTGTCAACACGGTTGCCCCGGCCTGAACGGCCTCGTTCACCCAGGCTTCGACGCGGTCGACCTCGGCGGGACGGATCAGGGGGCCGCAATCCACGCTGGGATCTCGGGCGTCTCCGACCTTCAGCGCGGCGGCCGCATCAGCCAGTTTCTGCGCGACCTCAGCGGCCATTGCTGTGGGGGCAAAGACGCGCTGAACGGAAACACAAACTTGCCCGGAATGATAGAACCCACCCTTGGTCAACAATGGGATCATCGCGTCGATATCAGCGGTTTCATCCACGATCACCGGGGCCGCGCCGCCATGTTCCAACGCACAGCGCGTGCCGGGCGCAAGTTTCGACCTCAGCATCCAGCCAACCCGAGCTGAACCGATGAAGGAGAAAAACCCAACGCGCGGATCGGTGATCATTTGTTCGGCCACGTCATTGTGGCAGGCGGCGAACCGGCACCAGTCTTGAGGCAGACCCGCCTGATGCAGAATGTCGACGAAAACCTTGCAAGACAAAGGGGTATCCAACGCCGGTTTTACAATCACCGGGCACCCCGCGGCCACAGCCGGGGCCACCTGATGCACGATCAGGTTGAGCGGATGGTTGAACGCGCTGGCCGCGACCACCACGCCGATGGGTTCCCGCTGGGTAAACGCAATGCGGCCGGACCCCGTCCGAGTTAAGTCCATCGGGATTTCCCGCCCCGCCATCTGACCGATCTCGTGACTGCACAGTTCGACCCCATCAATGGCCCGCGTGACTTCGACGCGGGCATCGACCAGCGGTTTGCCACCCTCGCTGGCGATCAGCAAGGCCAACTCCTCGGCACGCCCAGTCATCAGCCGGGCGGTTTCCTTCAGGATTTCGATCCTTTTGTAGGCTGGCAGCCATTCATCGCGATTACGATAAAGGGCGCGGGCAACATCCAGCATGGCGTCGACATCATTCCATCCACTTAGCACTACACTGCCCACCTCGATCAGATCAAAGGGATCCACGACCTCCAGAACATTTCTCATATCAGGCAGACCTTTGCGGCCAGCTCATCAATCAGCACGCGCTGGTTTTCGCTGTAATCGACCGGCAGATCGATCAGGTGCACACCGCCAGCGGCGAAGGCCGCCTCGAAAATCGGCACCAGATCCTCGGTGCGCTCAACCCGGTGGCCGGTCGTGCCATAGCTGTTTGCATATTGCACGAAATCGGGGTTGTTGAACTCCAGCCCCCAATCGTCGAAACCTGCATGGGACTGCTTCCAGCGGATCATGCCGTATGAGCTGTCGTTCAGCACCGTCACGACCAGATTCAAGCCCAGCCGCACCGCAGTTTCAATCTCTTGGCTGTTCATCATGAACCCGCCATCGCCGCAGATCGCCATGACGCGACGGTCAGGATACAGCTTGGCGGCCATCATTGCCGAGGGCAGCCCGGCCCCCATTGTGGCCAACGCGTTATCCAGCAGCACCGTATTGGGCTGATAGGCCTGATAGTTGCGCGCGTACCAAATTTTGTAGATGCCATTGTCTAGCGCGATGATATCGCAATCTCCCATGACTTTGCGTGTATCTGCCACAAAGCGCTGCGGGATCACCGGGAACCGGGCATCATCGGCTCTTGCCGAGATATGTAGATCTGTTTCCTTTTTGACGCGCTCGAAGTAACTGCGATCAAACTCCAGCGGCCCACCCAGTTTATCACCCAGCCGAGCAATGGATTGCGTCAGATCCCCAACCACCTCGACCTGTGGGAAATACACCTGATCGACTTGCGCGGCCTTGTAGTTCACGTGGATCACTTTGGTGCCGCCTTCTTCCATGAAGAAGGGGGGCTTTTCGACGACGTCATGCCCGACATTGATGATCAGATCGGCACGCTCAATGGCACAATGCAGGTAGTCCCCGTCAGATAGCGCCGCGGTGCCGAGGAACAGTTCGGAACGTTCATCCACCACTCCCTTGCCCATCTGCGTGTTGAAGAATGGGATTTGCGTCTGTTGAACGAACTGGCTGAGCGCGCTGCGCGCGTGTTTACGGTTGGCCCCCGCACCCAACAACAGCAAAGGCATCTTTGCCGAACGGATCATGTCGGCTGCTTCGTTCAACACCGTGTCACCAGCCACGGCATAGTGGCGCGGATGCGGTTTCAGAACCGGTTCCGAAGTATCTTCGGCGGCGATGTCCTCGGGCAGTTCCAGCAGGACAGCGCCGGGGCGTTCCTCTTGCGCGACACGGAACGCCTCACGGATCAGGGAGGGGATGGTGTTTCCATGCACGATCTGCTTGGACATCTTGCAGATCGGCGCAAACAGACCCACCACGTCGATGATCTGGAATTGGCCCTGTTTCGATTTCTTAATCGGCTTTTGTCCGGTAATCATGATCAGCGGCATGCCACCCAGATGGGCATAGGCCGCCGGAGTGGCAAAATTGGTTGCGCCTGGACCAAGCGTTGCCATGCAGACCCCCGCCTTACCGGTCAACCGGCCGTAGGTGGCCGCCATGAAGGCCGCGCCCTGTTCATGCCGGGTCAAAACCAGCTCGATACTGGAGGGTCTGAGCGATTCCAGAAGATCGAGGTTTTCTTCACCCGGTACAGCAAAGATGTATTCGACACCTTCAGCCTCCAGCGCTGCGACCAGCAAATCCGAGGCTTTGGTGGGCGATGATGCGGTTGGGATAGAAGCTGACATGTGGTCTCCTGATGCAAATGCGGGTTGGCTCGTAGCCCAAGCTGCGTTGTCGATTGGGTTTGTAATATCGGCTATTCGGCAGCTTGCACCAGCTGTGGATCTGGATACAGCTCGTCCATCGAAGCCGACTGGCCATTATTCAGTACGATGCGCGCGTGATACCGTTTCAGCAGGCGCGGTTCGGCGACGCCACAGCTGTGGGCGATGATCCCGACTTCTTTCTTGATGTTCCTGGCATAGCTTGCGACACGCTCCGCTTTACTGACCGGATCAAGTCCGAATTGCAGTTTGGCATCGTGGGTGGTGATGCCAGTGGGGCAGGTGTTCTTGTTGCATTGAAGGGCCTGAATGCAGCCAAGCGCAAACATGTAGCCGCGCGCCGAGTTTACAAAATCCGCGCCTGCGCAAAACGCCCATGCGACCTCGGAGGGGTTGATCATCTTGCCACTAGCACAGACTTTCACCCGATCCTTCAAGCCAAATTTCCTGAGGATATCCACGGTCAGCGGCAGGCTTTCACGGATAGGCATGCCCATATTGTCGATCAGGCTCATCGGCGCGGCACCGGTGCCGCCATCGGCGCTGTCGATTGTAACAAAATCCGGGGCGCTTTCGGGGCCGCGCTTTAGAATCTCCTTACACAGGTTTTCAAAAAAACCAAAGGCTCCGATCACGGCCTTGAAGCCAACTGGCTTACCGGTGACGTTGCGCACATAAGCGATCATGTCCAGAAGATCGTCGACACTATTGATTTCCGGGTGACGGTTGGGGCTGATCGCGTCCTGGCCAACCGTCAGTCCGCGTATTTTGGCTATGTCCTCAGTCACTTTTGCGCCGGGCAAAATGCCGCCCTTGCCGGGTTTGGCCCCTTGACTAAGCTTAATCTCGAACATCTTTACTGCGTCATGGGCGGCTACAGCGCGCAGCTTGTCCTCGTCAAAACCGCCTTCAGGTTTACGCACGCCAAATTTGCCCGTGCCGATCTGGAAAACGATGTCTGAGCCGTTTTCCAGATGATAGGGCGACAAACCGCCTTCCCCGGTATTGATCCAAATACCGGCCTCTTTTGCACCGGATGACAATGCGCGCACTGCAGGCACCGAGATTGCGCCATAGCTCATCCCTGAAATGTTAAAGACTGAATCCGTCGTATAGGGTTTTTGCGTATAAGGTCCGATGGTTACAGCAGAAGGGTCCATTGCGTCTTGCGGCGGATGTCTTTGACGACCCGTTCGGCCGCCGGTTTGTCGGTTCCAACTTTCAGTCTCATCTTCACTCCTTGACGGTTCAGATGAGCCAGAAACCTTCCGTTATGCAAATACTCTAATCAGGCCCAAAGGTGCTGATCCCGGACAATACACTAACCTAGTCCGTGAAGCGGCGTTTTGGTTATTGCCAACTTGCAAAAGTCTTGCGGGCCAGTTCACTTTCTGGTCGCAGATTTTCAATGCCTCCATAGGGTTCATCAGTTCCAATCTCGCGATGTGGGTATTTTGCAATCATTTTTTGATGGCGTTTGGCCATATCCTGAAAGGACGCTCCGGACCAAAGCGATTGGCCGATGTCAGAATACATCTCGCGCGGATCGCGAAGGATATTGAACACCGGCGCAGCGGCCCCTGGTACACCAGGTGCGGGCATGTGCATCTTGAATTCCTGTTTCACAATCGAACGCAAAACCGGTCCTTCGTAGATATAGACATAATCTCTTCGCGAGTTGCCATCCCCCTCAAGAAACAATGCTGTCTGGTCCACGCCGTCGATGACCCGGTCACGCGGGATGAATTCAGTTCCGCCAGCGATACGGGCGAAGGTTGTGAATAGATCGGAAACGTGAACGATGTCCCCTGCGTACTTGCCTCCTTCGATTGCAGCTGGCCAGCGTACGAAAGCATCAACACGCACCCCACCTTCGAGGTGTTCCGCTTTGCCGCCCCGGTAAATCAATTCGATCATGCCTGAAGTGGGCGAATACTGCTTAAAGATGCCGTTGTCTGCCATGATCACAACAAGCGTGTTATCCGCAATTCCAAGTTCATCAACCTTGGCCATCAAATCACCGATCCAATCGTCAAGTTGCTCCATTTTATCAGCCATAAAGCCACCGTTGCGGGACCGCTGCTGTTCGCCGTAAGTGAAATTGATTGGGTAAAGCGGCCAGTATTGGAGAAAGAATGGATCATCTTCTCCCGCCAAACGGTCAAGTTGCTCCAAGACCTGAGCCTGATAGGTCTCGTTCATACGTTCATAGTGCGCCTGTGTCCATTCCTCGCCAGCTTCTATGCCGACCTCCCGTGCGGCCTCTCCGGCCCTGGCTTCGAGGCCAGTTACAAGACCATAGGGTTTGAACCGTTCATCCATTCCGTATTTCCCGGATTGAGTAGACGGATGCCAGCCGTTGAGGTTACCTGCATTCGCAGCCTCTGGTGTCATCAGGCTCAGTTGTACTTGCTGATGGACTGGGAAATACGCGACATCAAACCCCTGATTATGAGCGAATGACTCCTCAATATCGCCCTGGTGCCATTTCCCAACATGAGCTGTGTTATAGCCGGATTGATTGAGAATTTCGGCGATGGTAACTTCGTCCTTGGACAACCCTTCACCAACAAGGGCAACTTTCACTTCCTTGACACCCGCGCGAATTGGGTGCCCTCCGGTCAGGAATGCAGTGCGGGTAGGTGTGCAGGAAGGCTCAGTATACATCCGCATCAAAGAAAGGCCTTCTGCGGCGAAATCGTTGATGTTTGGTGTGTCAAATCCGGTGACAAAGTTCATCGCAGGATTGCCCATGAGGCCAAAACTCACGTCATCGATGAGAACGTAGAGAATATTAGGGGGCTTACCATCATTTCTCTCTCGAACTTCCTCCAGTTTCTTATCGATCTCAATGTCTTGGGCATCCCATTGCTCGCCGTACTGAGCGCGAAGAAAATTGAATTCTCCGTCATGGACGATGGGAGTTTCCTGGGCCACGGCTGATGTGGCAGCAACTATGGATGCAAATAAGGCGGTTCGAAAAATCAAGTTAGAGCTTCCTTTATTGTGTCGGCGGGCAACAATGGGTTTCAATCAAAGTTGGCCGCGTTTTGGGCCGTCTCGAAGACCAGTCAATACCAGAGGGTCACGCTACGTGCTACTTGCGCCATGTAATCGCCATTCGCTGTGCCGCCTACTAAGGTGAGCTACCGGCCGATTGCCATATTTTGCAAAGTCCGTTTACTTCGCATTGCCATCCTTCGTGCACCACGCGGCATTTGTCGGATTGGGCTCCTTCCGGACCTCGGATGCAATGTGGCATTTCCTTCATGGGACCGTTCGCCATCGATTCATACGGCCCATTCCTGCCGTTCACCCAACATGCCAATCGCTGCAGCGCGGCCCGTCATTGCGGCCATTCGCTGCAAACGCGAAGCCTTCGACGCGCTGAACTCTCGCAACGCCGACTAATGCTGATTGTCCAATGAGGCGCGACCGAGTTGTTCAGTGCTCATGCCACAGCCGCACATTAAGGTTGCATCGGCGATGTTCCCGTTCGACGAGTTTCTCATCCCGACTTATCAGGCTAGGACAGCCGACAAAAATGCCATTACACTAAGTTTGAAACGCGCTGGAGGGGTCCGTGGCAAATGAGGTTAGAAGACTCTCTGCGATAGTGGCCTCCGACATGGTTGGCTACAGTCGGCTAATGGAGTTGGACGAGACCGGAACCCTCGCTCGGCAAAAAAAAGTGCTCGACCAGGTCATTAACCCCAGCGTGGCTGAGTTTGAAGGGCGAATAGTAAAGACCACCGGAGACGGCATACTGATCGAGTTTTCCAGTGCCGTAAACGCTGTTTCATGGGCCGCTTCTGTGCAACGCGCGATGATCATTCACGAACGTGATCAGGATGTAGATAAACGAATTTCTTATCGTATTGGGATCAATCTCGGTGACGTTCTCGTCGAGGAAGACGACATTTTCGGCGAAGGGGTGAACATCGCTTCCCGCCTGGAAGGATTGGCTGAACCCAATGGGATAATGATCTCGGATACGGTCTTCAAAAGCGTGAAAGGCAAACTGGATCTTGGCTTTGCCGACGTGGGGCTCAACAAGGTCAAGAACCTTTCGGAGCCGATACAAGCATTCAAAGTGCTTCTTGATCCGGGTGACGCTGGCAAAATTCTTGCCGATCCAGGCCCGATCTCAAGCCCGATCAGAAAACCATCGGTTGTGGCAGCGGTTGTTCTATTGGTGGGATTAAGTGTCCTCATCGTTTCAATCTGGACTCCGAGCTTCGGCAATCCCGACGATGGAATTCTGATCGTCCCGTTTACGGCCGAAACTAGCTCTGACAGAGTCTCAGCGGATGTCGTGACAGAGTTGTTTCTTCGATCCTACAACAGACTCAGGCAGTTACCCACTGCACCGCATAGTAGGTCGATGGAACACAAAGGTATCGCCGTCACGTTAGAGGATCTGAAACGGGACATTGATGTCAGGTATGTTCTGGATGGGTCGATCAGAACGCACGAAGGCAATATCGAAATCCGTGCGCGCCTCAGAGATGCTGCAGAGAGCGGCGACGGTGTCATCTGGCAGCAGATCGCCGAGGGGGAAAAAGATCAACTGTTCGATCTCGTTGGCGAACTGAAACTCAAGGCAGCCGGTGCTTTGAAGCTCAAACTCAACCCGGTTGAGCGGCGAATTTTTCAAGAAACTTCCACAAATGACGCAAACGCGTTCCTTGCCTTTGCAAGCGCCGAAAGACTGCTGCACAGCAAGGATTTCACAGATATCGGTAAGGCTCTGCCGCTATACGAGGAAGCAATCGCGCTAGATCCCAGCTTTATCGAGGCTAAACTCGGATATGCACAAGCCAACTTTCAAATCTGGCAAGGAAGCTTCAACACGATACGCTTCACGCTGGACGCACTGAATGATGCAAAGACTATTGTCCGAGATGTGCTCAGCGACGATCCCTCAAATTCAGTTGCTCTTGGATTGCAGGTCAGATTGCTATTGCAGCAACTCCAGAGAGACCGCGCTTTGTCTATCGCGAGAGCGGCAGTATTCAACAACCCAACCGAGCCAGGCCTGAGGCTTCTGCACGGCCTCACTCTGAATGCGGTTGGCGATTACGAGCAGGCCATCGAAGCGTTCAAACAGTACGAAGCGCTGTCCGCACGACTCAGTGCGGGCGAAAAAGGGGATTTGGCATGGAATTATCTCAGGGCGGGTAGCAGCGAGAAAGCGCTTTCGTTATTGCTGAGCATCCCGGAGGACGAACTGCGCGAACAGCACTTTAGGATTCTGGCGGAAGCATATTACCGTGAAGGCGACGGCGAAAAGGCGCGTGAATACATCCAACGCTTTCTGACCAATAACGTATGGCTGAATTTGATGTGGATGAAGCCATGGTTCGAAATTTATGAAGACGCTAGTGTTTTTAGCCTCTTTTCCGAAGCCATGTTGGAGTCTGGATTGCCCGAATGGCCTTACAACTTCGACAAGGGACGCGAAGGGGACCGCATCACGCATGATGAGCTACTGCTGTTGTACTCCAACCAGTTCGAAGAACAGTTCACGACAGGCCCGTTTGGAGCACCGTATTCAGAAGACCGAGGAACTGACGGCACGGTCGCAATGCATTTTGGTTGGATGAATGGCATCCCCCTCTCAGGGACATGGAGCATCAACGGCAATTCCATTTGCCAGAGGCTCCCATCGGTCCATCAGGGGCGGGAACAATGCCATTACCTCTATCGTGACGAGGCCAAGTCGACCGAGACCATGCAATATGTCTCGACAGTCTTGTCCTTCGGTGTGATCGATTCAGAATTCACGCGCTTAGAAGAAAATTGAGCGTCGCGCTTTGCAAACTACGATGATTTCCCAAAGCGACTGATTGAGGCACGTTCCCGTCATCAGGGGCATTGCAGAATCGACGCTTAAGTCGGCACGAGTTATTGTCAAGCGGCCCATTTCTGCACTGCCCACAGTCCACCTGAGTTGGTGTTGGCATTGGCCGCCATGTGCGAAATGCGCCCATTGGCACCGACGCGTCCAACGAGCGCTTTTTCCGCATCTGATCAGTTCGTGCATATCGCGGCGAACGGCCATGTTTCTAAAACCGGCCCTTCCTGAGTAATGCGGCAAAGGTCTCGAGTGAGCCCAACCCGGAAGCGGCGAGTTTGTGCTGCGTGCGCTCGCAGCGCAGATTTCGCTGCAACGACGTCGAATTTCATGCGTCGAGCAGCATAAACAGCAGCCGTTCATACAAGTCGCGGCAAAGACGAACAAGCACCGGGCGAGGTCAATAGCTGCCGTTTTTCGAATGCGGCTGGTTTGCTATTTTACGCCGCCGCCTCACCCAACAAAGCATTCCGGCGCGCAAATTTGCGCGCCGGCTCACCCGTGAGTGGCAACTGGGAGGTCAACTTGTGAGGGCGTTGTGTCCGAAATACATGAACTCACGATCCCGGCCCGCTATGTCACCCGCTTCCAGCGACAGGCTGGCGCTGTCCAGCATCTTGTAGCTCTGCTGGGATTTGACCCACTCATCCGCATTCTGAAGAGTGGTCAACGTATAGCTTGTGGTCTCGTTCAGGTAATGCGTGGGGATCACGATCTTTGGCTTGAGCTTTTCGACGATGTCGTTGCCCTGCTGATAATCCAGAATGTGCTGCGAGCCGTCCACCGGCAGCGTCAGCACATCGACCTGACCGATGGCGTCCCAGAACTCCTGCGGCGGGTCGTGCCGGTTGTCGCCCCAGATCAGCGTGCGGATGCCGCCGGTTTCCACCAGATACACCACCATGTCCATGTGGCTGACATTGTCCGGCGGGCAGGCCTGCACACCAAACTCGCCCAGCGCATTGGTCCAGTCATACCAGCCGGGAGCGCGGCAAACATGCTTGTCGGCAAAGCCGGTGATCTTGATGTCGGCAAATTCGAAATTGCCGACCATCCGGTCCAGCACCATGGTCGAGACAGGGCGGTGAATCGCGTCATGGTCGAAATGGGTGTGAGTGGACATGCAGATATCCACCGGGGTTTCCGGGAATTCGTTCTTGAACCAGAGCCCCCACGCGCCCGAGGGATCGTCCCGCCAGGGATCGAACAGAACCGTGGCACCTCCGGGTGAGGTGATCTTGATCGCGCAATGGCCGAAATAATCCACGCCCACCGCGCCATCGACGGTGCTGCCAGTGGTCTTTTGCAATTCGATCACGCCGTTATTGTTGCCCGGCTGTGTCCAGTCGGTGGATTGCGCCTGCGCCGATGTGCTGCTGAGCAAGGACGCCGCCCCGCCCACACCGGCAGCCCCCGCCGCCATGAAGAAAGATCGGCGCGACAGGCCCGGTGCCATGTCGTCTTTGCTGCCCCGCACCATGGTCGGCTGCAGATTCAGGTCGTTCTTTTTCATTTTGCTTTCCCCTGTTGCCTCGCGGTTCTTGTCCCGCGCATGACCTAAGGGTAGCGAAAGCAGCAGCGCACCTGTCCATCGGAAAACCACGGGGGAAACATGGGGGATTTCCCCATGTTTATTGGATCGACAACAAAAGGCTGCGCAGGTTCTGACCGCTGCGCTTAAGACCCAGTTTCGCGCGGATATTGTTGCGGTGAAACTCAATCGTGCTGGGACCGCGCGACAGTGTGCGGGCAATGTCCTTGGTGGTCTGGCCGCGCATGATCAACTGCGCGATCTCCTGCTCGGTCGGGGTCAGGGCCTCGAACACCGTGGTCAATTGCCCACTCATATCAGAGGTGATCGACTTCAGGTTATCCTCAGCCAATTCCAGATAGGCGCGGCCCGCGGGGTCCCGGGTGAGCCTGCCGTGCAGTTTGGCCAAATGTGGTACGACCAACCCCTTAATCTGGCGCAATATCTTGGCGTCGTATTCCTCGCGCGAGGTCTCCACGCTGCTGAGCAGGACACGCAGGGCGGCGTTGGCCTCCTCCAGGTCTGCGGTGCGGCTGGCAACGCGGAGTTCCAACTGGTCCAGCGTCACCTGTAGTTCCGCCTCAAGCGTGATGCGCCGATCAATCTCGATAAGCAGTTCGAGATCGGCCTCGATCACGCGGGCGAACTCCTGCAGCCCTTCGCGAAAGAGCAATGCGCGCCGGTTGCGGCGGGTGTCGAGGACGCAGATCGTCCCAAACACCGACCCGTCGGGCCATTTCAGCGGGTAGCCGATATAGAATCTCATGCCATGTTCCATATCGTCATTGTCGACCCAATCCGGATCGCAGGTCGCATCCTCGACTGTCAATTCGCCATCGCGTTGCAGAACACCGTAACAATAAAGCTTTTCATTGAGCGTGAAGCGGCACCCGGTGGCATAGGGGTTGCCCTCGGTCCGGCTGGTGACAAAGACCGAATGGTGTGGCTCCTGCGTGCGCATCACGAGGCTGGCAGGCACGTCGGCAACATTTGCGATCAGGTCAACGATCCGCTGCCATTTGGCAACGGTCTCTTGCGATATGTCGGGCTTTGGGCGGATGGCGCCGGACTTTCCTGTGAGTGATCCGTGCAACTCTAGTGGCGAATCCCGTCATCAGGCAAGCGGCACCAGGCGCGGGTGTTGCGCCGCAGCAGGTCTGACTATTGGGAATGTTCGTTCACCAGCGTCTGCAAGAACGCCTGCGTGATCCGGTTCGGCTCTGGGCTGCGCCGGTTGACGGCGGAAAACGTCGCGCGATAGTTCAGCCTTTCCGGCAGGATCATCTTCATCTGCCCCTGTTCCACAAAGCTCTTCGTAAGATGATCGGGCAGGAACCCAAGATAGCGTCCTGACAGGATCAGGATCGACAGGGCATGTTCGCTCTGGACTTTCGCCGCCCGGCGCAGCTTGAGCGACTGGCCGACATGCAGGTTCGGAGAGTTGACGCTGATGCCCGCATAGCGCGAGGTGCGTATCTCATCAAGGGTCAGACCGGCTTGGTCGCGGTCAAAGAACGGGTGCCCCTGGCCGCAAAACAGGTACATGTTTTCGGTATAGATCGGGACATAGTTCAGGCTTTTCGACACCCGATGCTCGGCAAGGATTCCGACATCGACATCGCCACTGATCAACTTGGATTCGATGACATTCGGGGGCTCGAGCGATAGCTCGATCTGCACGTCCGGTGCCAACAGGTTGAAGGTGCGGATCGACCGGGCAAGATGGGAATCGGGGTTCGACGCACATAGATCGAATAGGGCAACATGAATTCTGCCAACCAGATCCTGTTTTATTTCATTCACTTCGGCCTGAAAATCGGACACCGAAAGCAGCAGGCGATCCGCCGCCGCAAGCACTTTTGTGCCATCTTCGGTCAACGAAAATCCACCCGGGCCTCGGTTGCATAACTTCAACCCCAACCGGATCTCGAGATTGGATAAGTACTTGGAAATAGTCGATCTTCCGATGTTCAGGTCGGTCTCGGCGGCAGACAGGCCACCACTTTCGACTACCGCCCTGAAAATCCTCAACAAATTAATGTCGGCCTCGCCGACTTTGGTAACAAGTGACTGCCGCGCCATCCAATGTTCGCCATTTATGAAACTTTACGTTCAATAGTTACCATTTTGGAAACGCGAATCGCAAGCTACACGAGTCTGCATCGGGGCAGATTCGGACTGGAACATGTGCAGAGGAGCGCATTCCGGCGCGCACCCCGAATATCAGGACAAACATGCCGGAGGACATTCATGTCATTTCTCAATCGGGTCTGCACCACAACTGCGGCCATTTCCATTACAGCCATGCTGGTCGCGGGGGCAGCACAGGCCAAGAATTTTAAGATCGCAGTGGGCGACAGCGGCGGTTCCAGCCAGGAGGCAACAGGGCTGGGCTTCAAGTCCGCACTCGAAGAGCTGTCGGGCGGCAATCATACCGCCACACTGTTCCTGAACGGCCAGCTCGGGTCCGAGCAGGATACGGTCAACGACGCGGCCATCGGCACGCTCGATATGTCGCTGCTGGCAATCAACAACATCACCCCGTTCTCGCCGACCGTCGGCGTGTTCACCCTGCCCTATGTGATCCTCAGCCTTGAGGACGCCGAGAAACTGACCCAGGGACCGATTGGTCAGGAACTGACCGAAAACACCATCAACGACGCCGGTGTGCGGATCATCGCATGGACCTATACGGGCTTCCGCGTTCTGACCAACTCGAAAAAGCCGGTAAAATCGGTGGCCGATCTTGAAGGCCTCGTGATCCGCGTTCCCAAGAACGAGATCATGATCGACACCTACAAGTCCTGGGGCATCAGCCCGACGCCGATGGCATGGTCGGAGACCTTTGCCGGTCTGCAGACCAAAGTTGTTGACGGTCAGGACAACCCCTACACCACCATCAACGCGATGAAGTTCTACGAAGTTCAGAAATATGTGACCAACATCCGTTACATTTTCTCGATCGAGCCGCTGATCATTTCCGAGCAGGTGTTCCAGGAATTGTCCGCCGAGGATCAAGCGATTGTCCTTGAGGCTGGCAAGGCAGCGACGCAGGCCTCGGCCGACTTCTTGCGTGAAAAGGAAGCTGAGATCAAAGCTCTCCTGATCGAAAAGGGTATGGAGATCAGCGACCCTGAGAATGACGAAGCCGAATTCATCGAACTGGCGACCACCGCTGTGTGGCCGAAGTTCTATGAAAGCATTGGCGGTGTCGAAAAACTCAACGCTGTGCTGGCCGAAATCGGCCGGGAACCGGTTTCGCAATAATCATAGACCAAAAGGTCAACATAATTGGGGGCGCCTGATGGTGCCCCCTACAATAAAGGGAGGGTCAGATGTCGAAATTTTGGGGATTTGTAGACAACATCGAAAGCTATATCTGCCGCACATTGCTGGCGATATTCGTTTGTCTGTTGTTTCTTCAGGTCATCGTGAGAACGCTGTTTGCATTCTCGTTTTCCTGGGTCGAGGAACTGTCGATCTACATGTTCGTCTGGTTCGTCTTCTTTGGCGCCAGCTACGCCGCCAAGATGGGCGCCCATAACCGGGTCACGTTCCAGTTCAAATTCCTGTCGGCCCGCGCGATCAAATATATCGAGGCCTTCGCGGATCTCTTCTGGATCTTCTTCAATGTCGTATTCGTTTATTTGGCGATCGACTTCATCTTCAACAAGATGAACAAGTTCCAGTCATCGCAGACCCTCGGGTTTCACCTGAGCTGGGTCTATATCGTTCTGCCCATCGCGTTCACGCTGATGACCATTCGAGTGATTCAAGTGAACTACCGCAAATTGGTATTGGACGAAGAGTTGGTCGACCCCGACTCGATCGATCTCGACGCTGTCAAGGCCGAAATCGAAAGCCATGACACTTCCAGCTCTGAGGGAGACAAGTAATGGGCGCCGAAATCATCCCACTGCTGTTTGGCGGGTTTCTTTTCCTGCTGTTCATCGGTGCTCCGATCACCGTGGCGCTTGGCGTCTCGACCCTGATCACCTTCCTGTATCTTGGGGAAAACCCCATCAAATTCGTCCAGATCGCCTTCACTTCGGTCGGGTCCTTCCCGCTGATGGCGCTCCCCGCCTTCATTCTTGCCGGCGCACTGATGGAAGCATCGGGACTGTCTCGGCGCCTTATCAATGTCGCCGAGAGCTTCGCTGGTCCGTTCACTGGCGGCATGTCGGCTGCAACCGTCATGGCGTGTCTGTTTTTCGGCGCGATCTCGGGCTCTGGCCCGGCGACCACCGCCGCCGTCGGCATGCTGATGATCCCGGCCATGATCGACCGGGGCTATTCGAAAGGCTTCGCGTCGGCCATCACCGCCTCGTCAGGCGGCCTGGGCATCGTCATCCCACCTTCGATCCCGCTGATCATTTTCGGCATCGCCGCACTGGGCATGCCGCCCCCACCCGAAGCGGTGGAGGAGTTCGGCCAATTCCAGACCGTTTCGATCCCGAAGCTGTTCATCGCCGGTTTCATGCCCGCCTTCCTGATCGCCGGCAGCCTGCTGCTGATGAACTATATCCTTGCGAAAAAGAACAACTACACGGGCAGCAGCGAAGGCTGGTCCGCACGCCAGATGTGGTGCGAGATGTATCGCGGCTTCTGGGCGCTGATGGCACCGGTGGTGATCCTAGGCGGCATCTATTCGGGCTATTTCACCCCGACCGAAGCGGCCATCGTTGCGATCTTCTACACGCTGATCGTGGGCGCGTTCATCTATCGTGAACTGTCGTGGAGCAGCCTGTTTGGCGCGCTGGAAACCACCACTTGGCTGACCGGGCGGGTTCTGCTGATCATGTTCACTGCAACGGTGTTCGGACGGCTGCTGGTTGAAAATCAGGTACCGGCCGTAATCGCGCAGGGCATGCTGTCCTTTACAGACAACATATATGTGATCTGGGCACTTGTGATCCTGTTCCTGCTATTTGTCGGCATGTTCATGGAGACCCTGGCAACGATCCTGATCCTGGTCCCGGTGATGCTGCCGGTAGCCTATAGCGTGGGCATCGATCCGATCCACTTCGGTGTGGTGATGGTCTGTACGCTGGGCATCGGATTCCAGACACCGCCGCTGGGTGAAAACCTGTTCATCGCATCGGGGATATCGAAGATTTCGATCGAAGAAATATCGCTGCGCGCCCTGCCGTTTGCCTTCATCAACACCGTTGCGATCTTCATCATCGCTTTCTTCCCCGAGATCTCGCTCTGGCTGCCACGTGTGTTCGGCTACTAGGCGCGATTGAACGGAAAAAGGAACTGAACCATGAAACCAACAATTACGCAGATCCTTTTCGCGACTGATCTGTCGCGAAATTCCACCTACGCCTTAACGCACGCGGCCAGTCTGGCCGCGTCGACCGGGGCAAAACTGCATGTTTTGCACGTCTCCGAACCCCTCAGCGACGACGCGTTGATTACCCTGCGCATGTTCATGCAGGATACAGGCTCGCGCGCCGAGACCCTGAAAGCGCGCCATGACCACGTCAAGGCAGTGCTGACCGAGCGGCAAAAGGCATTCTGGGCTGCCCTGCCCGAAGATGATCGCGGTATTCAGGATCAGATCGAAACGATCGAGATCATCGACGGACACCCCGCCGAAGTGATCCTGCGACGCGCACATGAGTTGAATTGCGACCTGATTGTTTTGGGCGCTCATGATCACGGGTTCTCGCACACGTTTCTTGGCACTGTCGCCAAGCGTGTGCTGCGCCGCGCGGATATCCCCACACTCGTTGTCCCATACCGGGACGACGGAACAACCACCTGAAAACCCACGAAAGACAACACCATGACCAATACCCTCACCGCTCAGGATCTGGCTGAAACGTTTGACGCGTTCAACCGGCACGATATCGACGGCGTGATGACCCATTTTGCCGATGACTGCGTGTTCTACACGGTTGGCGGAGACGAGAAATACGGCAACAAGGTCGAAGGGGCGGCAGCAATCGCGGCGGCCTTCTCCGGGGTCTGGGCCGGCATGAAAGACGCCCATTGGGATCACCACAGCCATTTCGTGCATGGCGACCGCGCGGTGTCGGAATGGACTTTCTCGGGCACCGGTGCCGATGGCATGCGGGTCGAGGCCGAAGGCGCCGACCTGTTCACGCTGCGGGACGGCAAGATCGTCGTCAAGCAGGCACTGCGCAAATCCCGGCCCATGTTCAAGGCCTGAGTCTCACCCCCTTTCCCGCGAGATTACGTCATGGTTGATAATGCGATCCCCCGCCACTGGCCCAAAGCCAGCTATGACCCCAAATACGATCCCATTGTTGATGCCGGTCCGGGCCACAACCGAGACCATGCACCGACCTACTGGATCGGCACCGCAGGCACTCCGCCCGAGGATGACGGCCCCGTTTCCGGCGATTTCGACGCTGATGTGGTCGTCATTGGTTCGGGCTATACCGGCCTGTCCACAGCGATCCATCTGGCCAAGGATCACGGCATTCAGGCCGTTGTGCTTGAGGCCAATACCGTCGCTTGGGGCTGTTCGACGCGCAATGGCGGGCAGGCTCAGATTTCATCCGGGCGGTTGAAGCGCTCGCAGTGGATTCAGCGCTGGGGCGTGGACGTCGCCAAGGGAATGCACGCCGAAGTCACCGAAGCTTTCGAGCTGTTCAACGACCTGATCGCGCAGGACGACATCGACTGCGATCCGCAACCCGGCGGGCATTACTATATCGCCCACCGGGACAAGGTGATGCCCGGGTTGAAAAGCGAGAGCGCGCTTCTGAACGAAACGTTCGGCTACGGCTCGCGCATCATGTCGCGCGAGGAGTTGCATGAAAGCCATGTCCGTGATCAGGAAGCCGTCGGCGCAATGTGGGAACCAGACGGCACCTGCATTCATGCGGGCAAGCTGGCCTTTGGCTATGTCAACATGGCACGCCGACTGGGGGCCAAAATTCACACCGCCAGCCCAGTGACAGGATGGACCACGCAGAACGGCGTGCATCACCTGCGCACGCCGGGGGGCACCGTACGGGCCAAGAAAGTGGCGCTGGCCACGGCCGGATACACGCCGCCGGGCCTTAACGAAAAGACCAAACACCGGCTGATGCCGATCCTGTCGAACTCGCTGGTCACGCGCCCTCTGACTGAGGCCGAACTGGCCGAATGCGGCATCCAGACCAAGTCGCCGCTGACCGATACTCGCACCTTGCGCCACTATTACCGGCTGTTGCCCGACAACCGGATGCAAATCGGAAGCCGCAGCGCCCTGACCGGGCGCGATGCAGAAAACGACAAGCACCTGGCGATGCTGAAAAAGGGTCTGGCCCGCAAATTCCCGGCGCTGGAGGATATCAACCTGGATTATTCCTGGTGGGGATGGGTCGATGTCAGCCACGACATGATGCCCCGGATCTTTCAGCCCAATCCGGACGAGCAGATTTATTACGCCATGGGGTATGGCGGCAATGGCGTGATGTATTCTGCGCAAGCTGGCCGCCGCATGGCCCAGTTGGTGGCGGGCGACAAATCCGACAAGGCGTTCTCGCTGCCAATCTTCACCTCGGCGCTGCCCAGCCATGGCCTGCTGACCCCCTTCCGCCGTGTAGGCCAGAGATTTGCGTATGTCTGGTACTACCTGAAAGACGAAATTATCTAACACTCTCAGTGAGCTAACGCTCCACTCACAAGGATTCGCACTATGAAAATGACAACCGAAGAAGCCTTCGTCAAAACCCTGCAAATGCACGGGATCGAACATGCGTTCGGTATTATCGGCTCGGCCATGATGCCGATCTCGGACCTGTTCCCGCAAGCCGGGATCAACTTCTGGGATTGCGCGCATGAATGCACTGGCGGCATGATGGCCGACGGCTTTACCCGCGCCACCGGTGAAATGTCGATGATGATTGCCCAGAACGGCCCCGGCATCACCAACTTCGTGACCGCCGTCAAAACCGCCTACTGGAACCACACGCCGGTCCTGCTGGTCACGCCGCAGGCGGCCAACAAGACCATCGGGCAAGGCGGCTTCCAGGAGATGGAGCAGATGCGCATGTTTGCCGATTGCGTCGCCTATCAGGAAGAGGTCCGCGACCCCTCGCGTATCGCCGAAACCCTGAACCGCGTGATCATGGAGGCTCACCGCGCCTCGGCCCCGGCCCAAATCAATATTCCGCGCGATTTCTGGACCCAGGTTGTCGATATCGAGATGCCGACCATTCTGGAATTCGAGCGTCCCTCGGGCGGCGACGCTGCCATCACCGAGGCCGCCGAACTGCTCAGCAATGCCGAATTTCCGGTGATTCTGAACGGTGCCGGTGTGGTTCTGGCCGACGCGATCCCGGCCTCGGCAGCGCTTGCCGAACGTCTGACCGCCCCGGTCTGCTGTGGCTATCAGCACAATGACGCCTTCCCCGGCAATCACCCGCTGCATGCCGGTCCGCTGGGCTATAACGGTTCGAAAGCGGGGATGGAACTGATCAGCAAGGCCGATGTCGTGCTTTGCCTCGGCACTCGCCTGAACCCGTTCAGCACACTGCCGGGTTACGGGATCGACTACTGGCCCGCCAAAGCAAAGATCATTCAGGTCGATATCAATCCGGCGCGGATCGGACTGACCAAGAAGGTTTCGGTCGGCATCGTCGGTGATGCCAAGAAAGTGGCCGAAGGTATTCTGGACCGTCTGGGCGATACCGCCGGTGACGCAGACCGCGAAGCCCGCAAGGCCGCCATCGCCACCGCCAAATCCACATGGGCACAGCAACTGTCCAGCATGGATCACGAGGATGACGATCCTGGCACCACCTGGAACGAGCGCGCCCGTAACCGGCAGCCCGACCACATGAGCCCGCGGCAGATGTGGCGCGCGATCGATAGCGCGCTGCCCAAAAACGCGATCATCTCATCGGATATCGGCAACAACTGCGCCATCGGCAACGCCTACCCGTCGTTCGAAGAAGGCCGCAAATATCTGGCCCCCGGCCTGTTTGGTCCCTGCGGCTATGCGTTCCCGTCAATCTTGGGTGCCAAGATCGGTCAACCGAACGTGCCTGTTGTCGGCTTCGCGGGTGACGGTGCCTTCGGCATCTCGATGAACGAGATGACGGCCTGTGGCCGCGAAGATTGGCCAGCGATCACCCAAGTTGTATTCCGCAACTACCAGTGGGGTGCTGAAAAGCGCAACACGACGCTTTGGTTCGAAGACAATTTCGTGGGTACCGAACTCGACCAGAATGTCAGCTACGCGGGCATTGCGCGCGCCTGCGGTGTCGAGGGCGTTCAGGTGACCAGCATGGAACAGCTGACCGATGAGCTGAACAAGGCAATCATGCGCCAGATGAAGGATAACAAGACCACCTTCATCGAAGTGCTGCTGAACCAGGAACTGGGCGAGCCGTTCCGTCGCGACGCGATGAAAAAGCCTGTCGCCGTCGCCGGGATCAACCCGGGCGACATGCGCTCCAAGCGCGTGGCCTAAAACCACACCCTGTCGCGCCCGTTCGGCTGCGGTGGGGATTGAACGGAAAAACGAAACTCCCTGCCGGGCGCTGCGCCCGGCCTTTGGGCACCCTCCTGTTCCCTCCGGGCAGTTGAGGGTGCCGTCATTCAGGATTGGCAAGATGCAGACTGCAGATCTCGCCCGTACCAAGGTACAGGGCCTTTCTGGTTTTTTACGGTCGAACGGACAAGGGTTTCTTGTGTCCGCCGTTGTTGCGGCCGCGGCACAGTTTCTGTCCGAACATTATGGCGCCCCAGCCATGCTGATGGCTTTGCTGCTGGGCATCGCCTTTCACTTTTTGGCTGAAGACGGCCCCTGCAAACCAGGGATCGAGTTCACTTCGCGCACCGTGCTGCGCTTTGGTGTCGCGTTGCTGGGCGCCCGGATCAGCGTCGAGCTGATGGTGGGGCTTGGCGCGGGGCTGATCACGGTGGTTGTGGCTGGCGTCGTAGCCACCATCCTTTTTGGTCTTCTTGGCGCCCGGCTTTTGGGGCGCGGCTGGCGATTCGGGTTGCTGACCGGCGGGTCGGTTGCGATCTGCGGCGCTTCGGCGGCGATGGCAATCTCAGCGGTGCTGCCCAAGAACGAGCATTCCGAGCGCAACCTCATCTTCACCGTCCTGTCGGTGACCGTGCTGTCGACAGTTGCGATGATCGTTTACCCGATCCTGACCCAGACATTCGAATTCAACCACGAATACTCCGGGGTTTTCCTGGGCGGCACCATCCATGACGTTGCCCAGGTGGTTGGCGCGGGGTTCTCGGTTTCCGATCAGACCGGCGAGGTCGCAACCCTGGTCAAGCTGATCCGCGTCGCGATGCTGGCCCCGGTGGTCCTGGTGATTTCGATCCTTGTGCGCCGATATGCCGAGGCCGGCGAAGCCGACGGCAAGCGCCCGCCGATCCTGCCCTTCTTTGTGGTCGGGTTCCTGATCTTTGCGGTGATGAATTCGCTGGGGCTGATCCCGGCGGCGGTCGTTGACCTGATGAGCAGCCTCAGCCGCTGGGCCCTGCTGATCTCAATTGCCGCGGTCGGCATGAAAACCTCGCTCAAGCGCATTCTCGACGTGGGCGGACAGGCGATCGTGCTGATTGTCGCCGAAACCATCTTCATCGCGATCTTTGTGCTCGTGGGCGTGGTGCTGATCGGCCACTGAAGGCCAATTCATCTCACCCGGACCGACAAAGCCGACAGGAAACAAAAGGAACTTAAGCCATGCAAACCCATGTCATCGACATTGCCAATGACACGCCGCAATCCACTGGCCAGCGGCGTCTGGCCGACCTGCCCGATCGCGTCGTCTCGGGCGATCCGCATCACGACACGGAAATCCAGTTCACCAGCCCCGACGGCAAGCTGACGGTCGGCACATGGACCTCGACGCCGGGCAAGTGGCACGCCTTCACCGACAAGGACGAATACTGCTACATCGTCTCGGGCCATTGCGCACTGATCCACGAGGACGGCACTCGCCGCGAATTCCGCGAGGGCGCGTCGTTTTTTATCCCGGACGGGTTTGTCGGGTTTTGGGAGGTGATCGAGACCACCACCAAACATTTCGTCATCCGGGACACCAAATAGTTCCGCTTTCGGTGCCGGGGCCACTGCCCCGTCACCGACCCATCCAGCCCCCGTCGACCACCAGAATCTCGCCGTTCACATAGTCCGACGCGGATGAAGCCAGAAACACCACCGGCCCGGCAAAATCCTGGGGCTTGCCCCAGCGCTTCTGCGGGATGCGGTCGAGGATCGCCCTGGACCGGTCCGGATCGTCCTGCAGCGCTTGGGTGTTATCGGTGGCGATATAACCCGGCGCAATGGCGTTGACGTTCAGCCCATGCGGCGCCCATTCATTGGCCAGCGCCTTGGTCAGTTGCCCGATCCCACCCTTCGAGGCGGAATAGCCCGGCACCGTGATCCCGCCCTGAAACGTCAGCAGCGACGCGGTGAAGATGATCTTGCCGTGCCCCCGATCGACCATCCCCCGCCCGATTTCGCGCGAGAGGATGAACTGGGCCGAGAGATTCACCTCGATTACCTCATCCCACCAGTCGTCGGGATGCTCGGTTGCGGGTTTGCGCCGGATCGTGCCGGCATTATTAACCAGAATGTCCGGCGCGACCCCGTCCGCAGCCAGTTGCCCTGCAAATCCCCGCACCGCGCTCCGGTCCGAGAAATCGCACTGATAGCCCCGGAAGCCGCGCCCCATCGCCACCACGGCCTGTTCCACGTCGCTTCCCGAGGGCTCCAGAGTGGCTGAAACACCGACGATATCTGCCCCGGCTTCTGCCAGCGCCTCGGCCATGCCACGCCCGATGCCGCGTTTACACCCGGTGATCAGCGCGGTCTTGCCGGTCAGGTCAAAGCTTGCCATGACGCTCATTTGTCCCCTCCCACCTTGATGAGGCTTTTCATCGCGGTCGGGCTGCGGTCCAGCGCCTCAAATGCGGACTGTATGTCCGAGAGCGGGCTTATATCGGTGATCATCGTGTCGGCATCGATTCCGCCCTCGGCGATGAGCGTGATGGCTGTTTCGTAGTCTTCGGGTTCATAGACCCGCGCACCGACCAGCTTCAATTCCCGCCAGAAGAACTGGAACAGGTCGATGCTGGGTTTCTGCGCGTGAATGGCGACCATCACGATCCGCGCCCGCGTTGCCGCCACCGCCGTCATCGCGTCGACGCCGGGCTGACTACCTGACACTTCGAACACAACATCCGCGCCCTTGCCGCCGGTGCGCGTCTCGACACTGGCCTGAAGGTCGGCCTCGACAGGATTGACGGTGTCGAAGCCCAGCGTCTCGGCGATGGCCAGACGATGCGGGTTGACCTCGGAGATCAGCACATGGCCCCCCGCATCGCGGGCAACCATCGCCACCAACACCCCAATCGGCCCGCCACCGATCACAACCACATCCTCGCCGGGCTGCAACCCGGACAGGCGCACGTCGTGGCAGGCCACGGCCACAGGTTCGATCAGCGCGGCGTGATCCATGCGCAACCCGTTGGGCAGTACATGCAGCGTATGGGCGGGCACTGTCCAAAGCTCTTGCATCGCACCATCGGTATCGAGGCCGAGGAATTTCAGTTTGTGACAGATATGTGGATGCCCGCCTTGGCAGGCCGGGCAATCTCCGCAATGGTCCAGCGGGCGCACCACCACTTTCTGGCCCGGCACGACGGTCCCAACGTTCGCGCCAACCGCCTCGACCACACCGGACATCTCATGGCCGATCACGCGATTGAAGCCGACGCGCGTATCCATGTTGCCGTGATAGACATGCATGTCGGTACCGCAGATGCCGCAAAAGGCAACGCGAAGCGTTACCTCATCCGCACCCGGTTCAGGCGCTGCCGCCTGCTCGACTGAGAAGCTTTTTTCGCCACGGTAGTAAGCGCGCGTGATGGTCTGGTCGCTCATGATTACTTGTCCTTATGTTCCAATCTGCAAAGCCCGACGGCGCTCATCCGAAGTGCGCCTTGAACCGATCGATGCACTGGCGGAACCCGGTCTCGAAATCGCCGTTTCCGGAGTGATAGACGGATTCGAAGCTGATCACGCCGTCATATCCATCGCTCCGCAGCGCCTCACCCATCGGATGGAACTGATCCGCCAACTGCCCCTGCCCCATCTCGCGTACGTGTAATGTCGCGCGCGGCGTATCGACCTCAACGTCCTTGATATGGATATGACCCAGATAGCCGTCCCTGACCTCGTTGTAGCCATCAGGATAAGCGCGCTCATGGCACCAGCAATTGTTGGCCGGATCCCACAGCACTTTCAGCACATCCTTGGCGCCCAGATCGTCGATCAGCTTGCGCCCGGTATAGTTGGAGTTGACCATTGTGCCGTTCCCGGTCTCGACCACCAGCGTCACGCCCGCGTCCCGCGCCTCATCGACGGCGGGAGCAACCAGGGGCAGCATCGCGTCCCAGGCGCCATGGGCCACGTTCCATTTCTCGGCCCCGTTATGACCCCAGAGGATCTGCTCCTTCTTCGGCGTCATGATCCGAACCAGCGGTGATCCCACCACATGCGCCATGTCGATCACCCGCTTGAGCGCATCCATATGCCGGGTGTGCAGATCATCGCCCGGCCGGTTGGCCACGGTCATACCGGCAAAGATATGACGGCTAAGGCAGCTGACAGGTTTGCCGCGCGCGCGCAGCAGGGCGTCGATCTCACGGATCTCATTGGGCGAATGGTCGCCCACTTCGGTATCGCCCACGAATTGCAGTTCGGCATAGGTCAGGTCAAATTCGTCCATCACATCGATCGCATGGACCAGATCGCGGCTGATGCCGTCGCAGATTACCCCAAGTTTCATATCCAGCCCCCTTTACCGATGCAGTTCCGCGCCGATGATCTCTTCCATCACGCGCGTGCAGATCCAGTTGTCGCCATGGGGGTACTTGGATTTGCCCTGATGGAATATCTGCATCGCGCTCGCCGCCATGAAAAGCGGCACGCCAAGCTCTTCGGCCATGTCGAGTGAGATGGTCAGGTCTTTGTGCATCGTCCCGATGCCCGAGCCGGTGCCCTCGAATTTGCGGTCGATGATATTGCCAAGCGCGGTGTTGGTGATACCGCAGCCCGCGCTTGAGGTGGAGAAGACGTTATAGAGCACTTCACCGCTCACCCCCGCCTTGGCAGCCAGTGCCGCGGCCTCGAAGGTCGCACCGAAGATGGCGCCGATCAGCGATTGCAGGCAGGCCTTGACCACCTGCCCTTCGCCCGGTTCCGTCCCGACCCGGTGGATTGTTCCTGAGACCGCCTTCATCACCGGCGCAAAAACGTCCAGCACCTCAGCCGCACCCGCCGCCATCATGGTCAGCGTCCCGCCATGTGCACCGGGAAATCCCCCCGAGACCGGGCTATCGATCAGGTGAATGCCCGAGCCGTCCATCGCTGCGCCGATCACGCGCGCCTCGGTTGGTTTGATCGTGGCGGTCAGGATCACCGCACCACCGGGCTGCATATGGCTGATCAGGCCATGCTCGCCCAGAATGACCGATTTCGCCTGATCGCCGTTCATCACCATGACATAAACCGCATCCGCGTTTGCCCCTACCGCTGAAACGCTGCCTGCAGGTTCCCCGCCCATCTCGGCAAAAGCCTGCATCCGCCCGTCATCCAGATCCAGACCACAGGTCTGAAATCCGTTCGCCATCAGGTTCTTGGCCAGCCCGCTGCCCATGTCGCCCAGTCCGATTACGCCAACTCGCATATCAACTTCCCAGTTTCTTCCGGTGTCACCGGTGTTGCATCTGGCGCCGCAGCGCCGGTTCAAGCCGGGGTTTCAGGCGCTTGCACAAAGCGCCGGGCGGTCCGAAAGACACCCCGAGCCCTATTTGGGTCGCGCTAAGATGCCGCGCCAGCAGGACGATCCCGCATTCGTTCACGCTGCCAGATGATCACGCCGGACAGCACAATGATCACCGCACCCACAAGGGTGGCGGCATCCGGCAATTGATCGAACACGATGTAGCTGGCAATCGTCAGATAGATGAGAAAGCTGTAGGAAAATGGCATCAGCACGCTTGCGGTTGCAAAGCGGTGGGCGCGGGTCAGAAACTCGTGGCCCGCCCAAGCGCAGAGACCAAGCGCGGCCCAGAGCGTCAGGATCAAAGGGTCGGTTGAGGGCTGCCAGATGGCATAGGCAAATGGTGCCAGCAGGATGGTCCCCACCGCGCCAGTAAAGAATTGCATGGTACGGCTGTTGACCTCACCCGCCAGATGCCGCGTCAGGATGGCATAGATTGCGAGGCCCGTCGCGTTCAGGATCGCCAGTGGCGCGGCCCAGTGGAAATCGGCGCCGAACGGGTTGATGGCCACCAGCACACCAACAAACCCCAGTAGGATCGCGGCCCAGCGCCAGGGGCCGATGTGCTCTCCCAGCAGCGGGACGGACAGCAGGCAGACGATAATCGGGGCCGAGAACATGATCGCTGACACAAGCGTCAGCGACAGGTAGGTCAGCACGAAGAAATTGCCGACCGTCGCCAGGGCCAGCGCCGCGGCCCTGAGCGTCAGAAGCCCGAAATGCTTGCGAATAGGCGCGACCGGCCCCAGGCCGCGCAACCCGGCCTCGCTGAGTGAAATCACGAAATGACCCGCATAGCGCAGAAAGGCCAGTTGCAAGGCCGGAACGCCCAGCGCCAGCATCCATTTGACCGAGGTATCGACGACGGAAAACAGCAGATAGGCCGTCAGCATCATCACGATGCCCAGCGTCGGACGGTCTGAGAGTACCGGCGCAGTCACCGCCTCAGCCCGGTTTGGCTGCGAATCGCGCCGCGAAATGGTCGATCATCTGGCTGACCATGTCGTCGCCGCGCCCTTCGTCGACCGCCTCGCGAAGCGCGCCTAGCGCCGCCGGGGCCATCTGTGAGGCAACGCCCGCATCACGCGCCATCTGGTCGTAATAGCCCACATCCTTGGCGGCGTTCTTGATGGCAAAAGCCAGCATCGCCGGGTTGCCGTCAACGCCATATGCCTTGACGAAATCCATCATCCCCGAATGCAGCGGACCGGCGGCCATGACGTCATAGACGCTCTGCCGGGGCACTCCGGCGACATCGGCCATGGCAAAGGCCTCAGCCATGGCATTGGCCACGGTCATGCCGAAGAAGTTGTTGATCAACTTGACAGTGTGGCCAGACCCCAGATCGCCCAGGTGGAAGACATTCTCGCCGAGATCGTCCAGCACCGGTTTGACCTTCTCGTAACCGGTGGTGTCCCCCGCCGCCATGATGTTGAGCTGACCCTCCAGCGCGTGCGTGGGGGTGCGGCCCAGCGGCGCGTCCAGATAGAACCCGTCCGCCTGCGCCACCTCTGCCCCCAGCGCGCGGGTGCTGGCAGGCAGCGAGGTGCCGAAATCCACAACGACCGCGCCGGGCCGCAGCCCGGCGATCACACCCTCTGGGCCACGCATCCGCGCTTCGACGCTCGCCGAGGTATCCATGCATAGCATCACCACATCGCTGGCCTCGGCCACGTGCCGCGCTGTTGCCACTTCGGACGCGCCTCGCGCCACCGCCGCCTCGATATTGGGACGCGAGCGGTTTGGCGTCACCGTGACGCCATAGCCCTGATCCTGCAGCCGCTGCACCATGGCCGAGCCCATCAGCCCAAGGCCAATAAATCCAATATCGGGTTTGTTCATTTGCTGCCCTCCCAGGCGCTGGAATTCAGTAAGTCAGACGACATGCACGACCCTGCCGGTCTTGATATCAGCGGCCAGCAGGGCCTCAATCCGACGGGTCGTCTTGAGTGTATGGCGCGCATCATCGAGGCTGATGACCGGCGCAGACCTGCCGTCGATGACATCAATGAAATGACCCAGCTGCGCGTCAAGCGGCACCGCGCTTTGCGCGGGTAGCCGATCCGCTCGCGGCGCCTGCGACCAGTCGCGTGCACCGGTCCAGAGCGTCAGCGACGGGAACGAGACCGCGCCCTTGGTGCCAGTGATCCACCACATGTCCTGTCCGCTGGTGGCGATATTGGGGTTCTCGCCGGTCGCTGCCTCGAACCCCCAGGGGCTGGGCGCGGTATCGGCAAAGCTGATCGTGCCGCAAGCGCCCGAAGCGAAGCGCAGCGCCACCGCACCGCTTTCGACCCGCCCTCCCGCGCGCTGGTGGTCCGCGCCGAACCCACAGATATCGGTGATCTCGCCCAGAACGAAGCGCAGCAGGTCGATGTCATGCACGAGGTTGATCATCACCGGGCTGCCCTCGGACTGACGCCAGAGCGTGCCGAAATAGTCGTCGGGCTTGCGCACCGACCACATCAGGGTCGAGCTGACCGGATCACCGATCGCACCCGAGTCGATCACCTCGCGCAGCACGTCCACGGCCGGGTGGTAGCGGCGGTGGTGCCCGACAAGGCAGCGCACATTCGCCCGGGCCGCGACCTGCGCCAGATCAAGCGCCTGCTCCTCGGTGGTCGCGACCGGCTTTTCGATCAGCATATGCCAGCCGCGCGCCGCGCAATGCGCGCCCTGCGCGTGATGCAGCCCCGTCGGCGTCGCAATGATCGCGCCATCCACCGCGACATCCACATCGAAGAGGTCCCGAAAGAACGGTGCCGCATCGTCCCGCCGCGCCGGATCTGCATCCACAACCCCGGCCAGAACGCAGCCGGGATGCCGGCGCACTGCGTCGACATGGCGGCTGCCGATCAGCCCGGCTCCTATGACGAGAATGCGCCTCATCCGGACAAGCTTTCGGCGATCCCTGAATCGGGGCTCTGCCCCTTCAGGCGGGCGCCGGTTCCCCCCCATGGGTACCGATGGGATTGGCGATCTGACAGCATGCAAAGCCCTCCCGAATCTAGAGCAGAACGGTCACGATGGACGGCCAGATGAGCAGCACCGCCAGCGCCACAAGCTGCACCCCGATAAAGGGCAGGAACCCGCGGAAGATATCGGTCAGTGAGATATGCGGAGGGGCCACCGATTTGAGGTAGAACGCCGCCGGTCCAAAGGGTGGAGACAGGAAACTGACCTGCATGTTCATACAGAACAGCACCCCGAACCAGATCGACACATGCTGCGGGCTGAGTTGGCCGATAAAGCCGATCTCTTCGATCGGCAACCGCTGCACGATGGGCAGAAAGACCGGGATGATCAACAAAACGATCCCGACCCAGTCCATGAACGCCCCCATGAAGAGCAGGATCAGCATCATGGTCAGCAGTACCAGCATCGTGGGCATCTCGGCCCCCACGATCAGATCAGCGATGTAACGCGGTCCGCCCGCCAGCGTATAGGCCCCCGACAGCGCCGCCGCGCCCACGGTGACCCAGATGATCGTGCCGGTTGACCGCAACGTGCGCATCAAGCTGTCCCAGACCAGCGCGACCGAGGCCTCACCCCGAAAGAGCGCAATGATGAACACCGCCATCGCCCCCATGCCGGCGGCCTCGGTGATACCGGTGATGCCGCCATAGATCGAGCCAAGCACCACGCCGATCACCGTGAAGGGCGGCACCAGGCCCTTGCCGTGATCCCAGCCCAGTTTCGACCTCTCACGCCCGAAGACCACGAAGATCAGAGCCAGCCCAAGCACAAAGCTGATCGCCAGCCACGGGATATGATGCGGCATGCCCAGCGCGATGGGATCGACATTCTCGCCCAGCGCTGCGTTCTGGCCGGTGAGCGTCAGGAACCCCACCCGCACCAGCAACAAGGCCGAAACACCCGCCAGCAGGATCGACAGGAAAGCCGCGAACATCCCCAGTTTCTGAATCCCGGTCGGATCGCCGGGTTTCTGTTCCGGCAGCGGCGCGTCTTCGGGCCTCAGCTGGGTCCGGATCACGATATAGAGGATGATGAAACTGGCCAGCATGAAACCCGGCACAAATGCTCCGGTAAACAGCGCCTTGATCGAGGTCTCAGTGATCAGACCATAGATGATCAGAACGATCGAGGGCGGGATCATCGTGCCCAGCGAACCCGAGGCGCAGATCGTTCCGATGGCAAGGTTCTGGTTATAGCCCAGTCGCAGCATCTGCGGCAGCGCGATCAGGCCCAGCAGCACGACCTCGCCGCCGATGATCCCAGACATGGCCGCCATGATCACCGCCATCAGCGAGGTCACGATCGCAATCCCGCCGCGTACCCGGCTGAGCCAAAAATCCAGCGCGTTATACATCTCTTTCGCGATGCCGGATCGTTCCAGCAGCGCTGCCATGAAGATGAACAGGGGCACGGATATGAGCACATATTCCGTTAACAGGTCGAATATCTTCTGGGTCAGGATATACAGTGCACCGGTGCCAGGGCGCCCGGTCAGCATACCTTCGCCAAAGCTGAGCGGGTTGAAGATCAACTCCGGCTCGAACTTCATGATCATCACCACCAGCGCCAGCACTGCCGAGGCAAAACCCAGCGGCATCCCGATCGCCAACAGGATGATCAGGCCAAAAACCAGAACAAGCGAGATCGTTCCTACATCCATCAGTCAGACCCCACGCTGCGTTTGATTGCTTCAAGCTCGTCTTCGTCGATATCGTCCGCCGCCGTGTGCACGGTCGGCTCAAGGTTCCAGTCGGCGATCAGGTTGACCAAGGCCTGCAGGGCGACCAGCACGATTGTGATCAGCACCATGGGCTGCATGGTGGCGGGTATCGGCGGGTCGAAGGCGGTGCCGAACATCTCCCACTTGTAGAATTTCGTGACGAATACCTGGTGGTAGCTGCCGTAGACCAAGAAAAATGCAAAGATCGCCAGGAGCACGACCGAGATCGTGTCGAACAGTTTCTGCATCCAACGCGGCGCGAGGTCATACAGGATGAAAATCCGAATATGGCTGCGCTGCTGCATCGCATAGATGCCCGAGGCCATGAACACAAACCCCGCAATCCAGAGCGTCAATTCATTCGCCCAGAGTGTCGGGGCCTCGATCACGTAGCGCAGGAAGACCTCGTAAAGCATCACGCCGGTCATCGAGATGATCATCATCATCGTGACCCGGCCAATGAACAGGGCGATCCGGTCGATCGACCGCCAATGCGTGTATTCCATCGGCGCGACCTTCACGTTGAGACAGCCGATAACGAAGATGATCGGGATCAGGACCAGCGCGGCCCAGTCCAGCGCATCGGCAAACCCGCCGAACAGGCCCGGCAGGCCGGGGGCGACATCCTTGCGCTGATGCAGCTCGCTCATCTGGTCGAACAGGCTCGGATTCTCTGGCGGGATGAAATCCAGAAGATAGGCGGGCGTGTGCCAGATTGCCCAGCCCGTGCAGATCAGAAAGGCAAGGGGGATCACCCATTCCCAAAATCCACCGGTTTCCTCTTCCAAGACGTCCCCTCCCTTGCTCATGTTATCTCATAATGCCGGATGAAATCCGGATCCGGCTCAACGCCCAGGCCCGGCCTGTCCGGTATTGCGACGCGGCCTGCGCGCGCCCTGACCTGCCCCTGAATATCCAACGGCTGCAGCAGCAGGTCGTCGCGGAACCTGTTGTCGGTCGTGTCGAACTCCAACATCGGCTCCCACGGGTGCAACCCGCCTGGCAAGGGCGGCATCGCAGCCAGCAATTGCAGATTGGTGGCCACCGCGATGGCCGAACCCCAGACATGGTTGACCACCGGAGTGAAATGCGCGTGGCACAGTGCCAGAACTCGCAGATATTCGGTAATCCCGCCCAGCGCGCAAACCTCTGGCTGGGCGATATCCAGCCCCCGGTTTTCCAGGATCCGACGCCAACCCCAGCGCCCGAACTCTGCTTCGCCACCCGATATGTTGATGCTTAATCCGGCGCGCAATTCGCGATAGCCGTCATGATCCTCGGGCGCCACGGGTTCTTCGAACCAATATGCATCCAGTTCCTCCAGCGCCCGCCCGACATGGAAGGCATCGCTGGTCGTGTAGCAGTGGTTGGCATCGACCATGAAGGGAAAGTCCTCTCCGACCCCCCGGCGCACGGCGCTGGCCAATTCGACATCCGGTTTCGGGCCGAACCCCACCTTCATTTTGGTGGCGGCAAAACCCATTTCGCGGATCGCGGCGGCCTCATCCTCAAACCGGCAGGCCAGTTCAGCGACAGGCTCATCACGCAGCATCATGCCGTAGCCATAGACCGGCACATCGCTGCGATGGGCACCCCCGATCAGTTTGTGGACAGGCAGGCCCGCTGCCTTGCCCGCAATATCCCAGAGCGCAATATCAACGCCCGAGAGCGCCTGCATCGGCATGCCTTTCTGGCCGTGGTCGCGCAGAAGATTGTAGACCTTGTGCCAGATCACGTCGCGGTCCAGCGCCGGCATGCCCAGCACCATCGGCTGGATCACCCGTTCGACAATGGCCTTGTTGGCTATGGCCACGGTCCCCGGACCAAAGCATTCGCCCCAGCCGGTCAGCCCAGCATCGGTTTCGACCCTGACCAGATGCGCGCTGCGCGTGCTGTAATACTGCTGCGAATAGCCCAGCGGTTCCGGCAGGTCATACTGCAGCACATGGCTGGTGATCCCGGTGATCTTCATCCTGCGCCAGTCTGTCAGATTTTGAGTGGTTCGGCAGGGCACATGCGCCCTGCCGTCATTCGCTTATCGTGCCACGCACGAGTGTTGCGCTACATCGCGCCCATACCGGTCAGGAACTCGATATGGCTGTTCAGCAGTTCCTTGGATTCCGGCGTGGTGGCAAACTCGGTCCAACCCGCCTTCACCGCCTGGCGGAACTTGGCAAGCTCTTCGGGCGACCATTCGTAGAGGTTAACACCCTGATCCCGCAGGATTTTGGCATTCTGCGCGTTCTTGACCTCGTTCAGTGTGGCGTTGTGCAGTGCGAGCGAATCCATGGCCACTTCCATGATGGCCTTGTGGTGGTCGGGCATCGCCTCCCAAACATCCATCCGGCAGGCCAGGTGGTCGGCGGGCATCGAGTGGAAACCCGGATAGTTGGTGTGCTTGGCTATGTCATACAGGCCCAGCCCGATATTGTTGGTCAGGTTGGCCGCATCCGCGCCATCGATGATGCCGGTTTCCAGCGCGGTGAAGATCTCGTTGAAATCCATCACGATGGGCGAGGCACCGAGGTTCTTGAACACCAGCGTCGCCATACCCGGAGGCGAGCGGAACTTCCAGTCCTTGAAGTCTTCGACACCGCTGATCGGCTTGGTCGAGGACAGCGATTCAGGCCCCGGAATCCACCAGCCGATGAACTGCATGTTGTGGCCGTTATAAAGCTCGTTGATCTTCGCACGACCGTCGCCATGCAACAACCAGGCCATCTGCTGATAGGGGTTGGCATAGCCACCCATCAGGTCACCCGCGAACTGGAAGGCCGGGTTCTTGCCGGTCTGATAGGCCCCGCCAGTCATGTCGCAATCGAGAATGCCGGTCGCGGCCGCGTCGAATGTCTCGGCCGACTTAACGACGGCAGAGGAATAAAACATCTCGATCTCGATCTCGCCATTGGACATGGCGGTCACATCATCGACGAATTTCTTGGCCAACTGACCAGACAGCGTCTCGGGCGAGAAATGGGTCTGGATCCGCAGTGTTGTTGTCTCTGCCGAGGCCGAAAGCGCCGCCCCGACTGACAAGGCCGCAGCCGACACCGCAACCGAAAATGTCCTGAGTAATTTCATTATGTCCTCCCTGGTTTTTTGCAGATACGGCGGAGGGCTCCTCTTCCCTCTGCCGCATTTGGTATGACTAAACTAGTCAGCCCCCCTTTTTCTGACAAGAAAATTGTGCATTTTTCAAAAATTTCGTAATTCTTATTGTTTAGCGAAATTTTTTGGATATTTTGACCCGGCAATTGGAACAGACTCATGACCGCTATCCCCTCACTTCATGACACTCTGCGCGACCGCGTGGTGAACGGAGAATTTGCACCAGGCCAACGACTTAGACCGGAAGCGCTGCGCAAAGACTATGACTGTTCTGCCAGCGCGGTGCGCGAATCCCTGTTCCGCCTGTCCACCGTGGGCCTTGTCGACTTCCAGGAGCAGCGCGGCTTTCGTATCCCGCAACGGTCACCGTCGCTGCAGCATGATCTGACCCAATTCCGAATCCTTCTGGAATCCGAAGGCGCGTGCCAGTCGATCCGCAATGGCGGTGTCGCGTGGGAGGCCCGGCTAGCGGCGGCCCATCATAAGCTGTCCCATATCGAAAGCCGGATCGGTGACGGTCGGGAGACGTCAATGCTGCTGACGCTCTGGACCGAGGCAGAGCTGGAATTCCACCAGACCCTGATCGAAGCCTGCGGGTCGGATATCCTCAAACAAACCCATGCGCGCATCTATCAACAGTTTCGCCAGCAAATGATCAGCAGCGACCGGGAATTTGCCTTCATTGCGGAAAATGTGGAAGAACATCGCAGTATTCTCGAAGCGGCGCTTGCCCATGACGAGGCGCTCCTCCGGCAGCGCATCCACGACCACCTGTCGCGCAATCTGCTTCCGTTGGATCCCGGCACCGCCGAGGCTTAGGCGCGGTGGCTATCAGGGCTTGTCCAGTACCGCGCGCCCGTTCAGGTCCAGCAATTCTTCGAACAGACCCGAATGGTCACGGTCCGCACCGTCCAGTTCTACCACATAGCGTTGAAACCTGTCACGGATCGCGCGCGCACTGGGCAGAACCAGGTTCAACCCCTCGGCTTCGGCCAGCGCGTTGTCCAGATCTTTGACCTGCAGGCGCGATGGCCCGCCGGGTGCGAAATCGCGCGCGCTCATCCTTGCGCCATGCTGTTGCAGGATGGCGCTGTCGGCAAACCCACCTTTGAGCGCGTCGCGCACCGCCGTCACATCCGCACCACCCGCCTCAAGCAGCAATGTCGCCTCGGCCACCGCGCCGATGGTGATGGCAACGATGGTCTGATTGGCCAGCTTCGCCAATTGCCCCGCACCGCTCGGTCCCACATGCACGGGACGTCCCAAGGCCTGCAACACGGGGCGCGCGCGGTCCAGAACCTGAGGGTCGCCTCCAACCATGATCGCAAGGGTCGCCTGTTCGGCACCGCGTGTTCCACCGGAAACTGGCGCATCCAGTACCTCGACACCGATTTGCTGCAGGTTGTCGGTCAGCGCGCGCGCCTCGTCCGGTTTGGTACTGGACATGTCGATCCAGATCGTGCCCGGTTTCAGAGCCGTGCGCAGATCCGCCTGCCCTGCAAGCTGCTGCACCGCGCGGCCATCGGACAGCATGCTGATCACTATATCCACATCGTCGACCCCCTCGGCGGCGGTGGCAGCGACCCGCGCGCCGAACTCCGCCAGCGGGGACGCCTTGTCCGCGCTGCGGTTCCAGACGGCGGTGTCGAACCCGGCGGCAAGCAGGTTTCGCGCCATCGGAAACCCCATCAGCCCGGTCCCAAGCAAGGCCGTCCTAATCTCTGATTGCATATGCTGACCCCTTTCCAGACCGTGCCAGCATCGACCCGTACCTGTGCCCGGCCAAGTTCGCCCTTGCAGCCCGTCGCCACATCCTGTCTGATTGCGCTAACGTTAAATTTGGTCCGACAAAACTCATGGGAGAGGAAACCATGCCGAAAGTAAAGCCCGAAGACCTGAGATCACGGCAATGGTTCATGAACCCCGAAAACCCCGAAATGACCGCGCTGTATCTAGAGCGTTACCTGAATTATGGGCTTACTCGGGAAGAGTTGCAGTCGGGCAAGCCGGTGATAGCCATCGCCCAGACCGGCAGCGATCTGAGCCCGTGCAACCGACACCATCTGGAACTGACCAAGCGCGTGCGCGACGGGATCATCGCAGCGGGCGGCACACCGCTGGAAGTGCCGGTACACCCCATTCAGGAAACCGGCAAGCGGCCCACGGCGATGTTGGACCGCAACCTGGCTTACCTGTCGCTGGTCGAGTCGCTATTCGGCTACCCGATCGACGGCGTGGTGCTGAATATCGGCTGCGACAAGACCACCCCGGCGCTGCTGATGGCGGCGGCAACGGTCAATGTGCCGGCCATCGCACTCAGCGTCGGGCCGATGCTGAACGGCTGGTATCAGGGCGAGCGCGCCGGATCGGGCACGGTGATCTGGAAAGCGCGCGAGAAGCTGGCCGCCGGTGAGATCGACGACAGCGAATTCATGGAGATCGCCGCCGCCTCTGCCCCTTCGGTGGGCTATTGCAACACGATGGGCACCGCGACGACGATGAACTCTCTGGCCGAAGCACTTGGCATGCAACTGCCCGGCGCGGCGGCGATCCCGGCGCCCTACCGTGAGCGCGGGCAGATCAGCTATGAGACCGGCAGGCGGATCGTCGATATGGTCTGGGACGACCTGCGACCCAGCGACATCATGACCCGTGCGGCCTTCGAAAATGCCATCGTCATCAATTCGGCCATTGGCGGGTCGACCAATGCACCGATCCACCTGAACGGCATTGCGCGGCATCTGGACGTGCCACTGGACAATGACGACTGGCAGGACGTGGGGCATCAGGTGCCGCTGTTGGTCAACCTGCAACCCGCCGGAGAATACCTGGGCGAGGACTACCACCGTGCCGGTGGTGTCCCGGCAGTGATAGGCGAGTTGCTTGCCGCCGGGCTCCTGCCCCATCCGGATGCGATCACCGCGAACGGGCAGAGCATGGGTGACAATTGCGGAGCAATGCGCTCGAGCAATGCAGATGTCATTCGACCGCTGGCGCAGGCCTTGAAGCCCGAGGCGGGGTTCATCAACCTCAAGGGCAACCTGTTCGACAGCGCAATCCTGAAAACCAGCGTGATCAGTCCGGAGTTCCGCGCCCGCTACCTGTCAAATCCCGACGACCCGAACGCGTTTGAAGGGCGTGCAGTGGTGTTCGACGGGCCAGAAGATTTTCACCACCGGATCGACGACCCGGCAGAGGGGATCGACGAAAACTGCGTCCTGTTCATGCGCGGTGCTGGCCCCAAGGGCTATCCCGGCGGAGCCGAGGTGGTCAACATGCGACCGCCCGCCTATCTGCTCAAACGCGGGATTGACGCACTGCCCTGCGTCGGTGACGGGCGACAATCGGGAACTTCCGGGTCGCCCTCCATTCTGAACGCAGCGCCCGAGGCGGCGGATGGCGGCGGGCTGGCACTGTTGCGGACCGGTGACCGGGTCAGGTTCGACCTGACCAAGGGCACGGCGGATATTCTGCTCGATGAGGCCGAACTGGCGGCACGCAGGGTCGATTTGCAGGCACGAGGCGGCTATCCCGTGCCTGAAAGCCAATCGCCCTGGCAGCAATATTTCCGCGAATTGGTACAGCCTTTCGACAAGGGCATGGTGCTGCGGGGCGCACCGGACTACCGCGACATCTCACGCAAGTCTCTGCCCCGCGACAACCATTGAGGACCTGATGCGCGACGTTTTTGTTGTGGCCCCGATAACGGAGGACATGCGCGCCACGCTGGGGACGGAATTCACCCTGCACCAGTCCTGCGACATGGCTGATCCGCTGCGCTGGTTGCGAAAGAATGGTGGGCGGATCCGCTATGTGCTGACCGACGGGCATCTGGGATTGCCCGACACTTATCTTGCGGCGCTGCCGGTTCTGGAACTGATCTCTTGCAACGGGGTCGGCTACGACGCGATCAACACCGATGCGGCGGTGCGGCGCGGGGTGTTGGTGACCCATACTCCACATGTCCTGAACGAAGAAGTCGCCAGTACCGCAGTTCTGCTCTACCTGTCCTGCTATCGGAACTGGGAGGCACAGATGGCGCAGGCGCGGACCGGCCGTTGGGAAACAGACAGAGAGCTGCCCCTGGCGCGCAGCGCGGATGGGCGGTCGGTCGGCATTCTGGGGTTGGGCAGGATCGGCATGGCCATAGCCCGAAAGCTCGAAGCCTTCGGTTGTACCATCCGCTATACCGCCAGGTCGCGGAAAGATACCAGTTACGCTTTCCATGACGATCTTGTCGACCTGGCAAAATCCGTGGATGCGCTGATCTGCGTAGTACCCGGAGGCACAGCAACCCGGCACATGGTGAATGCCGAGGTGATCGCGGCCCTCGGCCCCCAAGGCGTGCTGATCAATGTCGGGCGCGGTTCGGTCGTGGACGAGGCCGCGCTTGCGTCGGCCCTGCAAGAGGATCGCTTGGGTTGGGCGGGCCTGGATGTGTTCGAGGACGAACCGCGCATCCCCAACACCCTGCGCGCCCATCCGCGCACCATTCTGACGCCGCATATCGGCAGCGCCACCCTTGAAACCCGCGCAGCGATGGGTCAATTGGCCGCCGAGAACCTGTTGCTGCACAAACGCTGCGGGCAGGTCAAAACTCCGGTGCCGGAATGCAGCCCGCTGCTATAGCAGGCAAATTTTCCAAACGCCGCCTATTTGGTATAACCAAATACTTCCATCTCATAGAAAAAGTCGCGAAAACCGACCGCTGATTGCAATTGGACTGTCGATTTTGTATGACAAAAACAGGGGCGATCCTTGCGTCGCCTCCACATAGTCACGCAAAATAGGAGCCGCAGTGGTAAAGACAGGCACAAGCGCGGGCCGAGCCGCTGACCAGATCGTTCGGGCTCTCGAGGGCAAGATCCGGACCGGCCAGTTAGTGGATGGTAACCCCCTGCCCTCGGAACGCGAATTGATGGAAGAGTTCAACATCTCGCGTACCGTCGTCCGTGAGGCGGTGCAAATGCTATCCGGCAAGGGACTGGTCGAGACCCGCCCGAGATTTCGCCCGGTGGTGCGCAAACCCGGAGTCGATACCGCGATCGAAACCATCAGCGGCGTGGTCGGGCATCTGCTGGACCAACCGGGCGGTGTGCGCAACCTGTTCGAGACCCGCATCATGGTCGAGGCGGCGCTGGTGCGTCAGGCGGCCAAGGACGCGACGCGGGACGATATCTCGGCCCTCAAATACGCGCTTGACGAGAACCGGATGGCTATTAATGATTCCGAACTATTTTATCTGACAGATACGCAATTTCATGCCGTTTTCTTTAATATTTCACGCAATCCCGTGCTACCTGCGGTCCAGCGCGCCTATACCACCTGGCTGGCGCCGCACTGGATGCGGATGCCGCGGCTGCCGGATCGGAATCGGCGTAATTTCGAGGCCCACAAGGCCATCTTCGAAGCCATCCTGATGCGCGATCCCGACGCCGCCGAAGAGGCCTTGCGCACCCACCTTGCTGAAGCCTGGGCTCAGGTGCGGGCCACCTTTGGCGATATCTGACACTGAGAAAGAGACCTGACCATGACGCCCAAGCGTTCCATCCGCAGGCTGGCCTGTATCGGTGAAGTGATGATCGAGCTGGCCTCTGACCCGCAGGGCCAGATCCGGCTGGGCTTCGCCGGGGATACTTATAACACGGCCGTGTACCTCAAGCGGCTGTTGCCCGATGCGGACACCCCGATATCATACGTGACCGCACTGGGAACTGACCGATTTTCCGCGCGCATCCTGGCCGACATGGCCGCGCACGGGATCGACGCCACGCATATCGAGCAGCGGGCGGACAAGTCCCCCGGCCTCTATGCCATCGACACCGATGAAACCGGCGAGCGCAGCTTTACCTACTGGCGCTCAGATTCAGCGGCCCGCACGTTGTTCTCGGCGCCCTGCAAGGTAACGCCGGATGTACTGGATCAATTCGACCTGGTCTATCTTTCGGCCATCACACTGGCGGTTCTTCCCGCCTCTGTCCGTGCCCTGCTGGCTGAGCGGATCGACAGATTCCGGGCGGCGGGTGGATGGTTTGCCTTCGACAGCAATTATCGCCCGACACTCTGGGAGGACCGTGATGCGGCACAGGACTGGACCATGCGGTACTGGTCGCGGGCCGATCTGGCGCTGCCTTCGGTCGATGACGAGATGGCGCTGTTCGGTGAGAGCAGCGAGGATGCGGTTCTGGCCCGGCTCGCCGGGGCGGGAGTAACGCGCGGCGCGCTCAAACGCGGGGCCGAGGGGCCGTTATCTTTGGCTGACAAGACAGTGCCCGACCGGCTGGTGCGGGTCGCGCGGGTGATCGACAGCACGGCTGCCGGTGATAGTTTCAACGCCGGTTACTTGGCGGCCATCGCGGGCGGAAGCACCGATCACGAGGCCATGCGCCGTGGGCACAACCTGGCGGCACGGGTTATTGCGCATCGCGGCGCGATCATTCCCATCGATGAAATGGCACTCTAGCCTATCTGGACAAGCCAAGGAAACGCTGCGCCTATGGGGCCGCCATTACGACAGCCACAGCCGGAGCCCGCCATGACAGCCGCCCTTACCCGTGTAATCGACGCCATTGATGCCACCAACGCAAAGGACCCGCGCCAGGACGAGGGTCAACCCGAAGCGCTGCTCTATGGTCAGCGCATGAGCGAGGAACTGGCGCGTCTTGTCCCCGATGCCTCAGAGCCGTTGCAGATCGCCGCGCGCGGGCAGCATGTGGAACGCTGGAAACTGGCACGCAGCGCATATCCCGAAGGCCGTGCCGGGTATCTTGCATGGCGGCGCGCGCAAGCCGAGCATCATGCCGAACTGGTCTGCGCCCGGATGGAGACCGAGGGCTATGGTCCCGAGGATGTCGACGCCACGGGCCGGATGCTGCGCAAACAGGGCATCAAGCGCGATGCCGAGGTGCAGGCGCTGGAGGATGTGATCTGCTTCGTGTTTCTGAAATGGTATTTCGCGCCCTTCGCTGAGAAACATACACCCGAGAAGATCGAAAGCATCGTTCAGAAAACCGCGCGCAAGATGTCAGCCGAGGCTCGTGCGCGGGTTTTGACGGAGTTTGACTTGCCGGCGCCTTTGGCCGCGGCGTTTCAAGAATAGCAGGATGTCCCGTCACCAGCGCATTGCATCGCGCCATTCCGACAGAAAAGCCCGGCGCTTCAATCCGTCCAGATAAACCAGCAGCCCCGGCCCCAGCCGGATCGGCCGGCGGGTTGCGCTGACGGCGCCCTCAGGTGCAGGAAAGCGGGGGAACGGGTAATAGTCGAGCTCGGCAGGGCCCCAGGCGGCGCGGATCAGATGGTCAATGAACAGACCGGCGGTCTCCGGATTGGGCGCGTCGCGCAGGATGGCAGCGGTGCGTAGCATCATGATCGTGTAATCCTGCAACTCGACGATGCGGATACCGTAGGCCAGGTCCGTTCGGGCAGCCGCATAGCTGCCCAGCACGTTATAGGCCATGGCGATTTCACCGGTGGCTACCTTCTCGATCATTTCGCTGGTGCAGCAGAAGAACCGCGTGCCCAGATTTCCCATCACCTCGGACAACCGCCAATAGCTTTCCGAGGCGCGCGCGTCCTGCGTGGCAAAGAGATACCCCGCGCCGCTTTGCGAAATGTCATATGTGCCGATCCTGCCCCGGAACCGGTCTTCGTGATCGCGCAGCAGGCGGATCAGGTCCTGCCGTGTCTGCGGAATCTCCAGCCCCTCGAAGGCGGCGGGTGAGATTACCAGCGTCACTGTCTCCTGCGAAAAGGCAAAGAGGTGATCGCGCCAATTGCCCCAGTCGGGCACAAGATCGGTGGCCGCCGAACTGTAGGGCTGCGTATAGCCGTCATTCGACAGTTTGGTCTGCAGATCCATCGCCGAAGACAATGCCAGATCGAAACGGTCGCCGCTTTGTACCGCTTTCATGACCTCGGCGCTGCTGGCGACCACATAGTCGATGGCAATCTTGGGGTTTGCATCAACAAATGCGGCCAGAAGCGGCTCGAACAGGTCGATGTCGGTGGTCGAGATGATGCGCAATTGCGTGTCGGCCGCAGGGTCACCGACGCGCAACTCGCCTTCGATTTCATAGGCGTGCAGTGCGCTGGCAAACAGCATCCAAAACGCGATCACGAGGCCGGGAACCACAGCGTGACGCATGCGCCATCTCCTTTGTTTTCAAGGGCAAGCCTGCCGCCATGGGCCTCGAGCACCTCGCGCCCGATGGTCAGGCCAAGGCCGGACCCGACGGTGCCACCGGCGTTGTCGCCGCGCGCGAACCGCTCGGTCATGCGATGCAGAGCGCCTTCGGGGAAGCCTCCGGCATGATCGCGGACCTCGATGAAACTCTGCCCGCCCTGCTGACCGATGCGCATCGAAACATCACCGTCGGTGGCAGAGTATTTAATGGCATTGTCCAGCACGTTGCGCAGCGCGTTTTCGATCAGCACGGCGTCGCCCTGAACCACCGGGTTTCCGGTGCTTTGCGTGGACAGCCCGATATCGCGCAGATCGGCGACCGGGCGCAGACGGTCGACAAGTTCTTCGGCCAGGTCGACAAGGCGAACCTGCTCTTTCTCCAAATGATCGGTGCGAAAAGTGACCATCGCGTGGTCGAGCAACTGACCGGCCGCGCGCGAGCTTTCGTCAAGGGCGCGGATCATCTCTTTAATCGCGGCGCGGTTTTCGGGACGCTCGACCCGCCTGAGCGCAATCTCGGCCTGGGTGCGCACGGTAAAAAGCGGCGTGCGGACGCGATGCGCGGCTTCGGCGATGAAATCCTCGGATCGGGACAGCGAATAGCGCAAGCGGTCGATGAACGAGTTGAGCGAGGTGACCAGCGGCGCCATTTCCTGCGGCACCGGCCCCTTGACCGGGCGCAGGTCCTTGGGGCCGCGCCGCGACACGGCGCCCGCCAGATCGCGCAGCGGGCGCAGACCGGATTGCGTGGTCAGAACCGCCAGCAATGCGGCCAGCACAAAGAACCCGACCCCCACCGCGCCGCCGATGCGCGAGACCTGCGCCAGCGTCTGCATCAGCCCCTGCCGGGTCTGGGCGACCGAGACTGTGACCATGATCGGGGTTCCTCCCACCGACAGGCGGCGCTCGGCGGTGGCCATGCGAATTTCGGATTCCGCATATGGTGCGGTGACGTAGCCGCCTTCGCGGCCCGGCTCACCGGGATCGGGCAGATCGTCATATCCGGTCAGCAACTGACCATCGGCAAGGATGCGGTAGAACACCCGGTCCTCGCTGACATTGCCCAGCATCGACAGCGCTGCATAAGGCAGGTCGACGGAAATCTCTCCATCCCTCACGGTCATCGTGTCGAGGATCGAGGTCACGCTGGCCATCAGGATACTGTCCTGCGTGTCCTGCGCCACGTTTCTGGCCAAGTTGATTACCAGCAAGACCAGTACTGCGGCCAGCACCGCCGAGCCAAGCACCAGCTGACCGATCAGGCGACGGCGGATCGAGCCGCTGACTTGTGCGGAGCGGCTCATACGCGCGATATCCTGTAGCCCATGCCGCGCACGGTGACGATTTCCACATCCGATCCACTGAGGTGCTTGCGCAACCGGCCCACATAGACCTCGATCGCGTTGTCCGAGACATCTTCGTCATAGCTGAACAGGCGGTCCACCAGCTTGGGCTTGGAAAAAATCCTGTCCGGCGCGCTCAGAAAAATCTCCAGCAACCGTAGTTCTTTGTTGCGTAGGCTGACACGACGATCACCCACAGTCAGGGCTCCAGCCAGCGGGTCGAACGTGACATCTCCGAATCGCTGTACGGTGGATGCACCCCCGCCACGCCGCCTCAGAACCGCGCGACAGCGGGCCTCAAGCTCGGAAAAATCGAAGGGTTTGGTAATGTAATCATCCGCGCCAAGGTCCAGAACACTGACCCGGTCCGACACTGCCGAGCGTGCGGTCAGCACGATCACAGGCGTCTCGTTCCGGGCCAGACGGTGCGACTTCAAGAAGTCTCGCCCGTCGCCATCGGGCAACATAATATCCAGCAAAATCAAGTCGTAATCAGCGGCAGATGCAAAGGCGCGGGCCTGCTCGACATCGGGTGCGTGATCAACCACATGACCGTCCAGCCGCAGCCGGTCCAGCACCGCCGAAGCGAGCGTCATTGAATCTTCCACCAGCAGGAACCGCATGTTTGGGCCTTCGCTTTGATCCGCCGCGACAGGTTTGTGTCAGCTTTGCGTGTTTGTCTTCTAGTGATGGGCGGCCCAGCCGCCTTTTGTCAAACGGGAGGACACCATGACAAGAATGAACGTGACCCGCCGGGTCATGATGGCCGCAACCGCGGCCGCGCTGAGCTTTGGGGGCCAGGCCGCAATGGCAGCCGATCAGGTTGTCGACAGTATCCACTTCCTCATTCCCGGCGGTGCGGGCGGCGGCTGGGACGGCACCGCGCGCGGCACCGGTGAGGCACTGACCAAGGCGGGGCTGGTGGGCAGCGCGTCTTATGAGAACATGTCCGGCGGCGGCGGTGGCAAGGCGATCGGTTATCTGATCGAGAACGCCGACAGCCAGCATGGCACAATGATGGTGAACTCGACGCCCATCGTGATCCGTTCGCTGACGGGCGTCTTTCCGCAAAGCTTCCGCGATCTGACGCTGGTGGCTGGCACCATCGGTGACTACGCGGCGCTAGTTGTGCCCGCAGATGGCGACATTCAGGACCTGAACGGGCTTATCGAGGCGTTCAACGCTGACCCGAACGGCGTGGCCGTTGGCGGCGGCTCGGTCCCCGGCGGCATGGACCACTTGGTCGCGGCCATGGTGATGGAAGCGGCAGGTGCTGATCCAGTTGCCATGAAATACGTGCCTTATGATGGCGGTGGCGCCACCATGGCGGGTCTGCTGTCCGGCGAGGTTCAGGCAGTCTCGACCGGCTTCTCGGAAGCGGTGGAACTGGCCAAGGCCGGTGAGGTACGCATCATCGGTGTGACCTCGGACGAGCGCGTGGATGCGTTCCCCGATGCGCCGACCATGAAGGAACAGGGCAACGACACCACCTTTGTGAACTGGCGCGGTTTCTTTGCCGCTCCCGGCTTGCCCGAAGACAAGCTGGCCGCCTATCAGGCCGCGCTTGAGGCTATGTACGCCACGCCGGAATGGTCCGAAGTCCGTGACCGCAACGGCTGGGTCGACATCCATAACAATGGCGACGACTTCAAGGTCTTCCTCGAAGGCCAGGAACAGACCATTGGCGATCTGATGAAGAAGCTGGGCTTCCTCTGATCCGGGCGTAAACCACTCGCTCAACAGCGCCCGGGGCACCAAAATCCCCGGGCGTTTTCACAAGCAAAGAGAGGGACACTGAGATGGCGCTGGATCGCTGGATCGCCTTTGTCATTCTGCTGGTATGCGTGGCCTATGGCTATGCCGCCTATTTCACCATGGACGGGGTTCTGCCGCCGATCATGCAACGCAGCCCGATCTGGCCATCGAGCTTTCCCAAGGTTCTGGCAGTAGGTGCGATCCTGTTCTCGCTGGCCATCGTTCTGGGGCTTGAAAAATCGCCCGAGAAGAAAGATGCCGCCGATATCAATCTGTCGCGTCTGGGCGATTACAATGTGGGTCAGGCGCTGATGCTGCTGGGGTTGATGGTTGCCTATGCGCTGCTGTTGCGCCCGCTCGGCTTTCTGTCCGCGACCTTCCTGTTCCTGTTCCTGGGCTCATTCATTCTGGGCGAGCGACGCTTTGTTCTGATGGCGGTGATTGCCGGTATTGCTGCGGGGTGCGTCTGGTATCTGGTCGATGCGGTGCTGGGGATCTTCCTGAGCCCCCTGCCTGGCTTCATGAACGGAGGCTAACATGTTTGAAGGCATTATGACGGGCCTCGCAACGGCCTTTACATTCACCAATATCATGATGGTCATCGGCGGTTGCCTGATCGGAACCTTTATCGGCATGCTGCCGGGCCTTGGCCCGATGTCGATCATTGCGATCATGATCCCCGTGGCGATCACTATCGGCGATCCGTCGACTGCGCTGATCCTGCTGGCGGGCGTCTATTACGGCGCTGTCTTTGGCGGCTCGACCTCCTCGATCCTGATCAACGCGCCGGGGGTCGCGTCGACCGTGGCGACCAGTTTCGACGGCTATCCGTTGGCCCGATCCGGGCAGGCCGGTAAGGCGCTGACGGTGGCGGCAATCTCGTCCTTTGCGGGGGGCTCCATCGGGGCGATCCTGCTGATGATCTTTGCGCCCATGCTGGCCTCGGTGGCGTTGTTGTTTCATTCATCAGAGTACTTCGCTCTTATGGTGGTGGGGCTTTCGGCCATTGCCGCCTTTGCCGGAACTGGTCAGGTGGCCAAAGCGCTGCTGATGACCTTCCTGGGCCTGATCATGGCCACCGTGGGCGAAGGCGTTCTGTTCAACATGCCGCGCTTCACCATGGGGATCATGGATCTGCAATCGGGCTTTGGCTTCATCACGCTGGCCATGGCGATGTTTGCCCTGCCAGAAGCGATCTATCTTGTGCTGGATCCGGGCCGCTCGAAAACCGGCGATGGCGAGGATGGCGGCAAGATCACTAATCTGCGCATCAACCGGCAAGAGGCCAAAAGCATCGCACCGGTGATTGGCCGTCAGTCCTTGCAAGGCTTTTTCATCGGGGTTTTGCCGGGGGCTGGCGCAACTATCGCCTCTTTCCTTGGCTACGCGGTGGAACGCAACATCGCTCCCAAGGAAGAGCAGAAACAATTCGGCAAAGGCGCAATCAAAGGCATCGCCGCACCGGAGAGTGCCAATAATGCCGCCTGTACCGGGTCCTTCGTACCGCTTCTGACGCTGGGAATTCCCGGCTCGGGCACCACGGCGATCCTGCTAGGCGCATTGATCGCGCTCAACGTCTCGCCGGGTCCGCGCCTGATGGTGGATGAGCCGCAGATCTTCTGGGCGGTGATCATCTCGATGTATCTGGGCAATCTGGTTCTCCTGATCTTGAACCTGCCGCTGATCCCCTACATCGCCAAGGTGTTGGCAGTGCCGCGCAACTTCCTGATCCCGTTCATTTTGTTCTTTACCCTGATGGGGGCCTATATCGGCCAGAACAACGCGACCGAGTTGCTGCTCCTCGTGGGTTTCGGCATCTGTGCCACGATCTTGCGCTTTGCCGACTATCCGCTGGCTCCGCTGCTGATCGGGTTCATCCTGGGGCCGCTGTTGGAGAACAACTTCTCGCGCGCGATGCAGCTTTATGACGGGATGGGGTTCATCTGGTCACGTCCGATGACGCTGGGGCTATTGATCTTTGCGGTGATTCTTGTGGTGCTGCCCAGCTACCGCGCCCGCCGCGCCCGCGCACGGGCCGAAGGAGTCGCCGACGGCGATTGAAGAAACTCTCGGTGGTTTGGAAAGGGCTGGCGAGAGCTGGCCCTTTCCTTATGCGGTTCGGAGGCGTCCCGACCCAGAACTGAAAGCTCCCCAATCGCGGCATTGGCGGACCTCACGCAGCCCAACATCTAGGCCGGCAATGGTGCGTGTATTCAAATCGCCGCTGACGTGATGGAAGAAAGTAGTGTCTGGCAGGCGCGGCCCGTTAATCCGTCGTGATCCAAGCGCCCGTTCCACCCGCTCAGTGATATTGCGCATAGAGTGTTTTTCGACGCGAATGCCTCGCACTTTTCCATCGTCGCAGAGAGGCTGGGGCCACCTGACACAGGGTAATTGTTTGCAGGCACGTCCGTTGCGTCGACTATGTCATTGTCGATGTGAAGATAGACCGGCCTGTCGAATGCCAATTCGTCCAAACTGTCTATCTGCAGGCGATTTATCCGAGATGATCTGAGAGCAACCTCTTCGAGCGGGTCAAGGTCGCGGGCATCAATCAACCAGACATCTTCTTCCGGAACCGGTTTCTGACCCGACTTCCTGGCAATCGAAAGGTCGCCGCGTCCAACCATCATCGCCAATGGCATGCCCCCCAAAAAGCCCGAGGGAGATGTCTCGAGAGTGTTGAAATCCCCGTGAGCATCAAGCCAGACGAGCGCAGGGCTCATGCCAGCGCGTTGCAACCCTGCCAGGACCGGCAAACTTGCAGCGCAGTCGCCAGCAATCGACACAGGCAAGTCGCCCCGTTCGACCACAGAGTATACAAAATCCACGATTGGGCGATGCGCCTTGGCCAAACTATCTGGCGTCCTGTCCACAATGCCAACTGGGTCATTGGTTGTGTAGGGCAAGGACAGCGGCACAGCCTCTGTCAGGCGACCATCATATTCATCAAAGAAATACGGAGTGACCAACCAACATGCATTCATGTCAATTAACTAATGCCCCCGATGGCCCCACTCAACTTCAAAACTGGATTCATTTCGGAGTTCCAAGGAATTGACAGCCATTTCAGATCTTCGCCGACATAGGAAAAGGGCCCGCCTGTTCTGGCGCGCCCTTTCGTGTTGTAAAAGGCCGATCAGATCAGATCAAAGCGATCCGCGTTCATCACTTTTGTCCAGGCGGCAACAAAATCGCCAACAAAACGCGCAGCCCCGTCATCCTGGGCATAAACCTCAGCCAGAGCCCGCAATTGCGAGTTGGACCCGAAGACCAAATCAACCCGCGTACCGGTCCATTTAACCGCCCCGGTTTTCCGGTCGCGACCTTCATAGACACCGTCATCTGCCGGTTTCCACTCCGTGCCCATGTCGACCAGATTGACGAAAAAGTCGTTTGTCAGGCTTCCGGGCCGATCCGTGAATACGCCGTGAGACGCGCCGTCGGCATTGGCTCCCAGCACCCGCAGACCGCCGACCAACGCGGTCATCTCGGGCGCCGTCAGCGTCAGAAGTTGCGCACGATCCACAAGCAGCTCTTCCGACGACACCGCGTATTCCGCCTTCTGATAGTTTCGGAACCCGTCAGCGACCGGCTCCATCACATCAAATGACTCCACATCGGTCTGGTCCTGCGAGGCATCGGTACGACCGGGCGTAAACGGCACCTCAACCGCATGACCAGCCTCTTTGGCGGCCAATTCCACTGCGGCACCGCCTGCCAGCACGATCAGGTCGGCAAGCGATACTTTCTTGCCGCCGCTCGCAGACCCGTTGAACGCGGCCTGAATGCCCTCAAGCACGTCCAGCACACGGGCGAGCTGCGCGGGCTGGTTGACCTCCCAGTCCTTTTGCGGTGCCAGACGGATGCGTGCACCATTGGCGCCGCCCCGCTTGTCCGACCCACGGAATGTCGAGGCCGAGGCCCATGCGGTCGAAACCAGTTCCGAAGCCGACAAACCCGAAGCAAGGATTTTCGCCTTCAGATCGGCCACATCCGCCGCATCCACCAGCGTGTGATCCACAGCCGGCACGTTGTCCTGCCAGAGCAGTTCCTCTGCCGGGACCTCGTCCCCCAGATAGAGCGCGCGCGGCCCCATATCGCGGTGGGTCAGTTTGAACCACGCCCGGGCAAAGGCATCCGCGAACTCTTCGGTATTGGCATGGAACCGGCGCGAGATCGGCTCATAGATCGGGTCCATCCGCAACGACATGTCCGCAGTGGTCATCATAGGCGCGTGTTTCTTCGAGGGATCGAAGGCATCAACGACCATGTGTTCCTCGGCCACGCCCTGTGCCTGCCATTGGTTGGCTCCTGCAGGGCTTTGGACCAGCTTCCACTCATAACCGAAGAGCACGTCGAAATAGCCGTTGTCCCAGGTTGTCGGATTCGGCTTCCACGCGCCTTCGATGCCGCTGGTGGTGGTGTCGCCTGCCTTGCCCGAGCCATACTGATTGATCCAGCCCAGCCCCATATTTTCGATCGCCGCACCCTCGGGTTCGGCCCCGACCAGATCAGGATTGCCCGCGCCATGTGCCTTGCCGAATGTATGCCCCCCGGCGACCAGTGCCACGGTTTCCTCATCATTCATCGCCATGCGGCCAAAGGTCTCGCGCACGTCACGGCCCGAGGCAACCGGGTCGGGATTGCCGTCAGGACCTTCGGGGTTCACATAGATCAGGCCCATCTGAACAGCGGCCAGAGGGTTTTCCAGATCGCGCTCACCGGAATAGCGGCTGTTGTCCTTGTCACTGGTGGCCAGCCACTCTTTTTCCGCACCCCAATAGATGTCTTCCTCTGGCTCCCAGATATCGGCGCGGCCACCGGCAAAGCCGAATGTCTTGCCACCCATGGATTCGATGGCGCAATTGCCTGCCAGGATCATCAGATCGGCCCATGAGATCTGGTTGCCGTATTTCTGCTTGATCGGCCAGAGCAGCCGACGCGCCTTGTCCAGGTTGCCATTGTCCGGCCAGGAGTTGAGCGGTGCAAAGCGCTGGGTGCCGGTCGAGCCACCACCGCGCCCATCCGCCGTCCGATAAGTGCCCGCGCTGTGCCAGGCCATCCGAATGAACAGACCGCCGTAATGGCCGTAATCGGCGGGCCACCAATCCTGACTGTCGGTCATCAGTGCATAGAGATCCTGCTTGAGCGCCTTCAGGTCGAGTTTCTTGAATTCGTCGGCATAATCGAACCCAGCGCCCATCGGATCCGACAGGCTGGAATGCTGGTGCAGAATGCGCAGGTTAAGCTGGTTGGGCCACCAGTCCGAATTTGATCTGCTGGCAAAAGTCGTGTGTGCATGCATCACCGGGCATTTGCCGGTGTTGTCGATGTCGTTGCCGTCCATCTTGGGTCTCCGATCATGGCTGCGTTACGTCTGAGTGTCCGCGCAAGGGTCTGCTGCGTCCGGTTCCCGCCATTGGCATCGGGCATCCCTGTTGCGGGTGCCCTGACCGGAATCGCATCCTCCTCCCCGTAGCTGATGGTGGAAGATTAGCAAAACCCGAGGATTGCATTAAGTTGCATTTTCCGATTGTTGCGATAGTTTTTAGTTATGAATAATCTCACTCTCCGCCAGCTTCGGTATTTTCAGGCGCTGTCGCGCCACGCCCATTTCGGACGGGCCGCCGATGCCTGCGCAATCTCGCAGCCTGCCCTGTCGGTGCAGATCAAGGAGTTGGAAGAAAACCTTGGTGTTCAACTGTTTGAACGCAGTGCACGGCATGTGCGGCTGACCGGGTTCGGTGAGGAATTTGCCGTGCGCGTCCGCGACATCCTGCGCTCGGTGGACGAGCTTGCGGACATGGCGCGCGCCTCACAGGCAGAACTGGCGGGTCGCCTGCGCATCGGCGTCATCCCCACCGTTGCCCCCTATCTGCTGCCATCGCTAGTGGGTGCGCTGTCGCGATCTCATCCGGGGCTAGACCTGCACATCCGCGAGACACTGACCTCAAAGCTGCTGGAGGAAGTCACTGAAGGCCGCCTCGACACCGCCATTGTGGCGCTCCCGGTATCAGAACCCGCCTTCACCGAGGTGGAATTGTTCGCCGAAGATTTCGTATTGATCCGGCCTGAGGTGGATGCGGGCAAGCCAACACCCAGCGCCGAGTCCTTGCGCAAGATGCGCCTGCTGCTGCTGGAAGAAGGGCATTGCTTTCGCGATCAGGCCCTGTCCTTCTGCAACATCCGATCGGCCCTGCCCCGCGAGGGGCTGGACGGCAGTTCGCTGTCGACGCTGGTTCAGATGGTCGGCGCGGGGATCGGCGTCACGCTGATCCCGGATATGGCCGTCCCAGTGGAAACCCGTTCGGCCACAGTCTCAGTCGCCCGGTTCGACACCCCCCGCCCCTCGCGCACCATCGGTATGATCTGGCGCAAGACCAGCCCGATCGCGGGTCAGTTGCAGGTGATCTCCGAAAGTGTTCGTGCAGCGGGGACGGAACAATTATCCTGATCAGGCGCGGAGCAGAAGACCCAAAATGTCAAAGATCACCGGCTACCACGCCCATGTCTATTTCGACGCCGCAACCCAAGACGCGGCGCAGAAGGTCTGTGAAGAGGCAGCAAAGCTCTTTCCGGTCGAAATGGGCCGGATGCACGCCAAAGCCGTCGGCCCACATCCACGATGGAGCTGTCAATTGGCCTTTGCACCCGAGGCGTTCGCTCAGGTGGTCCCCTGGTTGATTCTGAATCGGCAGGGGTTGACCGTCTTCACCCATCCCGAAACCGGAGATCACCTGGCAGATCATCGCGACCGCGCGATCTGGATGGGGGAAATGCTGGATCTGAACCTGTCGATTTTCGACGAGCATTGAGAAACCAAGCGGTTTCGAGACCGCTTGGACAAGGCCGTTGCAAAGCCCTTTTTGGCGCGACATCCGGCCTTTGCTCTGGTCCATTTTGTCTTCGAAGAAAATTGGCAGCCGCGCTCACAGAGCGCGGGCGCGGTCGCGCAGCAGGAACTTCTGGATCTTACCGGTGGATGTCTTAGGCAGAATACCAAACACCACGGTTTTGGGGGCTTTGAAATGGGCCATGTTGTCCCTGCAATAGCCGATCAGACTCGCCGCGTCCGCATCCGCCCCCGGCTTGAGCTCGACGAAGGCGCAGGGTGTTTCGCCCCACTTTTCGTCCGGCCTGGCCACCACCGCGGCCTCTAACACCGCGGGGTGCTTATACAGCACATCCTCAACCTCGACGGACGAGATATTCTCGCCGCCCGAAATGATGATGTCCTTTGACCGGTCCTTGAGCGCTACATAGCCGTCCGGGTGCATCACACCCAGATCGCCCGAGGCGAACCATCCACCGCGAAACGCCTTTTCGGTGGCGTCCGGGTTCTTGAGATACCCCTTCATAACGATATTGCCCTGCATGAAGATCTCGCCCATCGTCTCGCCATCCGCCGGGACCGGCTCCAACGTGTCGGGGTCGGCGACCATCAGGCCGGACAAAGCCACGTATTTAACGCCCTGCCGGACTTTGAGCGTGGCACGCTCTTCGCCAGAACGCGTATTCCATTCGTCCTTCCAGGCGCACACGACAGAGGGACCATAGGTCTCGGTCAAACCGTAAACATGGGTCACCTCGATGCCCATCATCTCCATCTTTTCGATAACGGCGGCAGGGGGCGGGGCACCGGCGGTCATGACCTTGATCGCATGATCGAACTGTTTCTGCGCGTCCGGCGCGTTGGCCAGCATGTTGAGCACGATGGGCGCACCGCAGAAATGAGTGACCTGATGGTCGCGAAACGCCCGGAACACGGCCTCGTCCCGCACTGCGCGCAGGCAAACGGAGGTGCCCGCATTCGCCGCCATGGTCCAGGGAAAACACCAGCCATTGCAGTGAAACATCGGCAGGGTCCACAGGTAGACCGGGTGCTGCGGCATCCCCCAGGTCAGGATGTTCGAGGTCGCGTTCAACGCGGCACCGCGATGGTGGTAGACAACCCCTTTGGGATTGCCGGTTGTGCCGGAGGTATAGTTCAGCGAGATCGCGTCCCATTCATCATCCGGCAGCGACCAGTCGAACTCCGGATCGCCTTCGGCAAGAAGAGAGTCATAACTCAGCGCGCCCACGGTCTGGCCGCCCTCGAAGCTGGAATCCTCCATGTCCACCACCAGCAGGTCCGGCAGATCGACCTGTTTCAGCGCCTCTGCGATCACCTGCGAAAATTCGGGATCGACCAGCAGCACCTTTGCCTCAGCATGTCCGAGAATGAAGGCGATGACCGCCGCGTCAAGCCGCGTGTTGATCGTGTTGAGCACCGCGCCCGCCATCGGCACGCCGAAATGCGCCTCATACATCTCGGGGATATTCGCGGCGATGACCGACACCGTGTCACCCTTGCCGATCCCGCGCCGCGTGAGCGCGCTGGCCAACCTGCGGCACCTTGCGTAGGTCTCGGCCCAGCTATAGCGCCGCGCGCCATAGATCACGGCCGGATAGTCCGGGTAGACGGAAGCGCTGCGTTGCAGATAGCTGAGCGGCGACAGGGGCGTGAAATTCGCCCCGCATTTGTCCAGTTGGCTTTCATAGATTTTCGTCTGCGACATGCGCCGTTCCTCCCCTACGCCCCGGGATAATGCCGGGATTGGGTCGCGATGGAAATCCCCAACCATCTTACCGGCTTGCGCGCCGCGCAGCCCCATTTGGCTATAGACCACCCTTGGTTCTGGCCCTAACGGTCAACCCCGTTTTGGCGTTTCTGAAAAGGTAGGACATCCGATCGTCGCAAGGATTCTCTGACCCTTCCGGCGCGCACAGACATAGCAGAAAGGACCTGTCATGGACGGCACGTTCAACGAAAACGACCTGAGCCGCGTGGTCGAGGCCGACCGCGCCCATATCTGGCACCACTTGATCCAGCACAAGCCCTTTGAAACCAATGATCCGCGCATCATTGTCGAAGGCAAAGGCATGCGCGTCTGGGACCAGAAGGGCAAGGAACATCTGGATGCGGTCTCGGGCGGGGTCTGGACCGTTAACGTGGGCTATGGCCGCGAATCCATCGCCAAGGCCGTTTATGACCAGTTGATGAAGCTGTGTTATTTCGCCAATTCCGCGGGCTCGATCCCCGGATCGATCTTTGCCGAAAAGCTGATCGAGAAGATGCCGGGCATGACCCGGGTCTATTATACAAACTCCGGTTCCGAGGCGAACGAGAAGGCGTTCAAGCTGGTCCGCCAGATCGCGCATAAGCGCTATGGCGGCAAGAAGACCAAGATCCTGTATCGCGACCGCGACTATCACGGCTCGACGCTCGCGACGATGTCGGCGGGTGGTCAGGACGAACGCACCGTGCAATACGGCCCCTTTGCCCCCGATTTCGTGCGGGTGCCCCATTGCATGGAATACCGCAAGCACGAGCTGGACGGTGCACCGGAAGAGAATTTCGGCGAATGGGCGGCAGATCAGATCGAAGAGGTCATCCTGCGCGAGGGCCCCGAAACAGTTGGCGCACTGTGTCTTGAGCCGGTGACAGCCGGTGGCGGCGTGATCGAAGCGCCCGAGGGCTATTGGCAGCGCGTGCAGGAGATTTGCAAGAAATACGACGTGCTGCTGCATATTGACGAGGTTGTCTGTGGCGTGGGCCGGACCGGCACCTGGTTCGGCTATCAGCAATACGGCATAAAGCCCGATTTCGTGACCATGGCCAAGGGCGTTGCCTCGGGCTATGCGGCGATTGCCTGCATGGTGACCACCGAAGAGGTGTTCAACATGTTCAAGGACGATGTCGACGATCCGCTGAACTATTTCCGCGACATCTCGACCTTTGGCGGTTGCACCGCGGGTCCCGCGGCGGCGATCGAGAATATGCGGATCATCGAGGACGAGAACCTGCTGGGCAATTGCGCAGCGATGGGCGACCGCATGACTGCGAATCTGCAGGCACTGATGGACAAGCACAAAGTGATCGGTGACGTGCGCGGCAAAGGCCTGTTCCTGGGGGCCGAGCTGGTGGCGGATCGCGCCACCAAGGAGCCGGCTCCGGAAAAACTGGCGCAGGCGGTTGTGGCGGATTGCATGGCGCAGGGCGTGATCATTGGCGTGACAAACCGGTCGATCCCGGGTCGCAACAACACGCTATGCTTCTCGCCCGCACTGATTGCGACAGCAGACGATATCGACCAGATCACCGATGCGGTGGATGGCGCGCTGGGGCGTGTCTTCGGCTAATCTGCTGTAAAATGACAACGGAAACCGGCGCCCCCGCGCCGGTTTTTTGTCTACGCAACAGATTGCCAAATGCCTGAACTCGGATAGCCTGACGCCACCCCACACCGATGCAGGAGACCGACTCATGTTATTGAACCTCGCCCGCAGTCTTGCCGCTGTTCTTGTGCTTGCCCTCGCCGCCCCGACCAGCGCGGATGAAGGCGGTGGGTTCCCTCAGATCGTCGGCACCTGGACCGGCACCTATCTGGTCGCCTTTGCCAAATCGAACCCGAACCATGAGAAAGGGCTTTTGCGCACCGAGATGGAACTTGAAATCACCAAGCTCGACGGCAACCTCATCACCGCCACCAACCGCTGGCGCCGGATCGGTGACAGTGAGTGGATTGTAGAAGAGGCAATGGGCACCTTCAGCCTCGATGATCCGACCCGCTTCGTTCTGGCCGAGGCCGGAATTTCGGGTGACGATGTGTCATCGGGGATCTTCAACGGGGTCTATCTGGATGATGTGCTACTGATTACCTATGCCGGTCCGGGCACCGGTGTCTCATTCGCGGCACAACTGGTTAAAAAAGACGGCGAAAAATAGGTCTGGCGCCCGCGTCAATCGCAGTGCCTGCCATTCGCTATGAGGATTCTCGCCATGTGGGCTTCTCCCGTTTCTCTGACCGGCTCTCATGTTTCGGTCGCTCCCTTGTCGCAGGACTTTGCGGCCGACCTGACCGAGGCAGCGGGGGACGGGGAGTTGCATCGGCTGTGGTATACCTCGGTTCCGGCCCCCGAAGCGGTGGCGGACGAGATCGACCGCCGCCTTTCGCTGCTGGAGGCAGGCAGCATGGTGCCCTTCGCGATCCTGGATGGCAGCGGCAAAGCGATCGGCATGACCACTTATATGAATATCGACCACACTAACCGACGGTTGGAAATCGGCTCGACCTGGTATCGCAAAGCCGTGCAGCGCGGGCCGCTCAACACCGAATGCAAACTGCTGCTGCTGACCCATGCCTTCGAGACGCTCGACGCCATCGGGGTCGAGTTCCGCACCCATTTCATGAACCAGCAGAGCCGCCGCGCCATCGAACGATTGGGGGCCAAGCTGGACGGGGTGTTGCGATCGCACATGATCATGGCCAATGGCAGCCTGCGCGACACAGCGGTCTATTCGATCACGGCGGCGGAATGGCCTGCGGTCCGGTCAAACCTGCGCTGGATGCTGGAGCAGCCGCGCGGTTGAGCCGGGTTACAGCCCCTTGAGCCAGTCAATGCAGTGCTGCGCGGTTTTCTCCCAACCGTCGTCGAATTGCATGTAGTGGCAGGCCCCCTCGATCTCGGCAAATTGGGCGCGGTCGCCGTAACGGGCGGCCATAGCACGCGCGGTTGAAGGCGGCACTGCCCGGTCCTCGCTGCCCGACAGGAACAGCAACGGACAGGTGACTGCATCAATATCCACCTTGGTGGTCTGGTTCTCGTCATACATCCAGAACACAAACTCGAACAGAACCCGGCCGGATTCCGTATCCAGCCGGTCGTAAAGTTGATGCTGCAGGGTCTCGGGCAACGTGTTGAGGCCGAAATCGGCCAGCAGATCGAAATCCTGCCCCGGCGTTTCTTCCCAGAATGCTCCGGCCGAGATGAACAGCTTGCCCAGACGCCGCTCGCGCTCGGTGGTGGGCAGGGTGCCGTTTATGATGCTGCTGTTGAGAAGAACCGCAGACCGCGCCAGCCCTTTGGCAGCCAGCAGCTGCGCCACCAGCCCGCCCAGTGAATGGCCGACAAGGACCGGGGGTTGATCCAGCGTTTCGATGAACGCGGACAGGTCATCCACGTAATCGGCGATGCTCAGACCTTTCAGCACCGCATCGCGCGCCTCTGATGGCGGCATGTCATGAAACCGATAGGCCGGTGCATGGCAAGCATAGCCTTGCGCTTCGAAATAGCGGCTGAAATTCTCCATGGTCCAGGGACCGCCATTTGTGCCGTGCAGAAACACAACAGGTGCATCAGTCATTCGATGCCTCCTTCAGGGGCAACTTAAGCGTTCAAGGTTCAAGTATCGTGCTGCCGGTCGTCTGCCGCGCTTCAAGCACGCGATGGGCGTCACCCACCTGGTCCAGCGCAAAGCGCTGATCAATGCGGATCTGGATATCGCCATTCGTCACCTTGCCAAAAAGGTGCTGCGCCATGTCCTGACAGTCGGCGGCATTGGCGATATGGGTGAACAATGTCGGCCGGGTGATCTTGAGCGATCCGCGCTGCGCCAGCATCGCAAGATCAACGGGCGGCACCGGTCCCGAGGCATTGCCGAACGAGATCATCATGCCCAGCGGCTTTAGTGAATCTAGCGATCCTACGAACGTATCGGCACCGATCGAATCCATTACCACATCGACACCCGCCCCGTCGGTCATGTCACGCACCCGTTGCGCGAAATCCTCGCTGCGGTAGTTGATGCACGCGCTGGCGCCGTGATGCAGCGCCAATTCGCATTTCTCGCGCGAGCCCGCTGTACCGATCAGCCGGATGCCTTCGGACCGTGCCCATTGGCAGGCGATAAGACCGACACCACCCGCCGCCGCATGAAACAGAACCGTGTCGCCCCGCTTGAGGGGCGTGGTACGGTGAAACAGGTATTCCACTGTCATTCCCTTTAGCATCATGGCCGCGCCCTGATCAAAGCCGATTGCCGCGGGCAGCGGGCAGACCTGCGCGGCTGGCATCACCCGCGCCTCGGCATAAGCACCGGGCGGTGTCGCCGCATAAGCGGCGCGGTCTCCGGTTTTGAGATGCGAGACGCCCGGTCCCACCGCCTCGATGATACCGGCGGCCTCCATGCCCAGCGCCTGTGGCAGGTCCAGCGGATAGAGCCCCATGCGCTGATAGACATCGATGAAGTTCAGCCCGCAGGCATGGTGGCGGATACGGATCTCGCCCGGCCCGGGATCGCCAATGCTCCGGTCCTCGATGCGTAGCCGCTCGGGGCCACCGGTTTCATGGATCACGACCGTTCGGGCTGTCTGTGGCATCTGCGTCTCCCTCCCCTGTTTCGGCTGAAGCTAACAGGCGTCAGGCAAAGGGCAAGCGCCCGCTCGCCAAGCCGTGACCGAAACGAGCGGGGAATCATGTTATACTTGCACCATCTGTCGCCGACCGGTCGGGTCTGAGGCGACGCCGAGACCCAGGACCAAGGCGCATCCACAACGCCAAGGAAGGGTGAACCATGGCGAAAACTATCGGAAATCCAATCAGTTGGGCCGCCCGCAACCTGGGCAGCACCAGCGACCACGTGGGCGAGGCGATCTCGGGGCTGGGCGGCGAGACCAAAGCCGAGATACCGATGGTCCAGGTGCTGACAATGCGTGACATCCCGGCCTGCCTGCGGGCCGGATATGACGATTTCATCGCCACCCGCGCCGATGCAATCTTTGCCATCGCGATCTATCCAATCGCGGGGCTGATCCTGTTCGGGATGGGCATGCAGATGGACCTTGTACCGCTGCTTGCACCTCTTGTGTTGGGATTCGCGCTGGTGGGTCCGGCCGCGGCGGTCGGCCTTTATGAAATCAGTCGCAGGCGCGAGGCCGGTCTGGACGCGCGCTGGCGGCACGCGTTTGGTGTCTTTCGCGCGCCCTCTTTCGGGTCGATCTTTGTATTGGCGCTTTACCTGGTCATGTTGTTTCTGGTCTGGATGATGGCAGCGCAGAGCATCTATGCCGCCACGCTTGGGCCCGAGCCGCCGGCCTCGGTCATGGCGTTTGTGGGTGACCTGCTCACTACGCCGCAGGGCTGGGCCCTGATCGTCGCGGGCAACGCGGTGGGGCTTCTGTTTGCGGTCATTGCACTGGCCGTCAGCGTGGTCAGCTTTCCGCTGCTGCTGGAGCGCAAGGTCGGCGTGCCGGTCGCAGTGGTCACCTCGGTTCGAGTGCTGCGCCAAAACCCCGCCGTCATATTGAGCTGGGGCGCGATGGTTGCGGCGCTGCTGGTTCTGGGTTCGATCCCCTTCATGCTGGGGCTGATCGTCGTGCTGCCCGTGCTGGGCCATGCCACCTGGCATCTCTACCGGCGCGCGGTGGCCTAGCCACCCACGTTCAGGACGATCTTGCCGATATGGTTCGAGGCCTCCATCCGCGCATGGGCCTGCGCCGCATCGTCCAGATCAAAGCTGCTATCCATGACCGGGGCGACGCGCCCGGCCTCAAGCAGTGGCCAGACTGCCTCGCGCAGGTTCTGCGCGATCTGCGCCTTGGCCAGATCGCTTTGCGGGCGCAGGGTGCTGCCGGTCAGCGTCAGCCGCTTGACCATCATCATCGCAAAGTTCAGTTCGACCACCGGGCCTTGCAGGAACGCGATCTGCACCAGCCTGCCATCATTGGCCAACGCCTTGACGTTGCGGGGGATGTAATCGCCTCCCACCATGTCGAGGATCAGGTCTGCGCCGCCCTCGGCTTTCACCACCTTCACGAAATCCTCGTCGCGGTAGTTGATCGCGCGCTCGGCGCCAAGATCGGCGCAGGCCTTGCACTTCGCCTCGGAGCCCGCGGTCGCGAACACCCGCGCGCCAAACGCATTGGCAAGCTGAATGGCGGTGGTACCGATCCCGCTGGAACCGCCATGAACCAGAAACCGCTCACCCGCCTTCAGCCCGCCACGGGAGAAGACATTGGACCAGACGGTAAAGAAAGTCTCGGGCAGGCAAGCCGCCTCTTTCATTCCCATCCCCTTGGGAACCGGCAGGCAATGGGCGGCAGAGGTCGCGACATATTCGGCATATCCACCGCCCGGCAACAGCGCGCAGACCTGATCACCGACGGCTAGCGACGTGACGCCATCGCCCAGCGCCACCACCTCACCCGACGCTTCCAGCCCTGGCAGATCGCTGGCGCCGGGCGGCGGGTCATAGGCCCCGGCCCGCTGCAGCGCGTCGGGCCTGTTCACACCGGCATAGGCGACCCTGAGTACCACCTGGCCCAGTTCCGGTTCGGGAACCGGGCGCTGCACGGGGTTCAGCACCTCCGGGCCGCCGGGTTTTGAAATTTCGACGGCACGCATCATCTGGGTCATTCCATCTGGTCCTTGTGGCTCGGGTTTGCAGCAGGGGCGAATTTATCGGCGCGGGCGCAGAAGGCCCGGAAGATCGACACGCGGCGCGCGCGTGGGTGCGCGGATCTGTTTGGACAACCACATTGGCCCAGCCATGAAGGGTTTCAGCAACGGGTTTGCATTCACCTGCGCCTTGACCTTTTCAATCGTCATGACGTCTTCGATGCGCCGATCGAGAAAGGTCCATGTCGCGGCATTGTCAGCCGAATCATCCCCCATCCAGAATAGCAGCGTCGAGGAATAGACCCCCGAGAGCAGCCCACGTTTGGTATACCAGTTCAGGTCGTCCGACGAGTCGCCCAGCGCCGCCCAGATCAGATCGCAGGTATTCCAGATCGCTCGGGTGCCCTCGGCCGCAAGATGCGGCAGGGCAAACAGAACGACACCCCGGCGCACCGCCTCTTTTTCGTTAGGCGTGCTGGCCGCTTCGATCCGGCAGCGCACGGCCAATGTGACCCGTTCACGTATCTTGAGCGCGCTCAGGTCGGTGTCCTCAAGGCGTTTGAGCATGATGTCATCGCCGCGCTTGTGAAAGGCCAGCGCCAGGTCGACCGCCCCGCGCGGACAGGCCGCCTGTGCCACGGTCCGGTCCAGACCGGTATCTGCGACCGCCGCGTCGAAACAGGCGGCGCACCAACCTTCAAAGGGCACATGATTAAGCGCCGCGTCCAGAAGCTGGTCGCGCACGGTCTCGTAAGGCATTGTCATGGCGTAACTCCTTTGTCTGCCCCACTACTAGACAAGTTCGCGGCGCTTTGCTATATCGCCACTTCCTGCAATTTCCTTGCAACTCATATCTAGAAAGGTGGTGACAACCACATGCAGGTTAGTGTTCGCGACAACAATGTCGATCAGGCGCTCCGTGCCCTGAAGAAGAAGCTGCAGCGCGAAGGCGTGTTCCGCGAAATGAAGCTCAAGCAACATTTCGAGAAGCCGTCCGAGAAGAAAGCGCGCGAGAAGGCAGAAGCGATCCGTCGTGCCCGTAAGCTGGCACGCAAAAAAGCCCAGCGCGAAGGTCTGCTCTGATCCCTTCCCGTCCAGCTTTGGACGACACTATTTGACGACCCCCGAGGCATCGCCCGGGGGTTTGTCGTTTCAGGACCGGGGTAATCCGCTGGCGTCATAGGCGATTGACGCAGCATTCCGCCTTTTCGCCCCTAAGCGACCTTTTGCCCGGCATTTTACAGCCGTGCGAATCCCGCGTTGGCAGCGCCCAGCCGCTTAGATGCAACCTTTGATGGCGCGCCTCTTTCAGACTGTCTGCGGCTCCTTCTATCTCGTCGCTGTCCTTTCGGACACAGGCAAAAAAAGGAGGCTGAAATGTCGAATGCAAACACGGTCGAACGCGAGATGCTGGCGTTGATAAACCAGGAACGCACCTCACGCGGGATCGAGCCGCTGCAACTGGAAACCCGTTTGAATGCATCGGCCGAGGATCACAGTACATGGATGTTGGACAGCGACAATTTCTCGCATACCGGTGAGGCCGGTTCGAGCGCGCAGGAGCGCATGCAAGATGCGGGCTTCGAGTTCTCAGGCAATTGGCGGTCGGGCGAGAACATCGCCTGGCAATCGGAACGCGGCGCGCCCGGTAACAGCGATGACGTGGCCGATCTGCATGCCGGGCTCATGGACAGCCCCGGACACCGGGCCAATATCCTGAACCCCGATTACAGATATATCGGGATCGGGGTCGAGGATGGCGATCTCAATGGCTGGGATGCCGTCATGGTCACGCAAAACTTTGCGACCACCGATGCGTCGGTCCTGCTCGACATCCCGCCCGAGGATACGCCGCCGGCTGAACCGGAAACCCCGGTCGCCGAGACGCCCTCGCCCGAGGATGAACAGACAGATGGCGAAGACCCCGATGTCGACGTCACAGATGTCGAAGACCCCGAGACGGAGGGACCGGACACCGATGTCACTGACACCGAGGACCCCGAGACCGAAGAACCGGGCACCGACGTCACTGACACTGAAGACCCCGAGACCGAAGAACCGGGCACCGACGTCACTGACACCGAGGACACCGAGACCGAAGAACCGGGCACCGACGTCACTGACACCGAGGACCCCGAAACCGAGGAACCGGGCACCGACGTCACTGACACCGAAGACCCCGAGACCGAAGAACCGGACACCGATGTTACCGACAACGGCGATCCGGGCGGCTGCGAGGATGTCATCCGAGCGCATGTCACCAGTATTCTCGAAGAGGTGCAGGACTTCGTCGATCAGTTCGACTGGTGCGCGCCCGGGACGAATGACGCCGATGTTGCGGATATTGCAACCGGGCTGGTTGGTCTCTGGCTTGTCACCGAGGTCTTTGACACCTTCTTCGACACACCCGAGGACCCCGCGCAAACCGAGATCGTCATGAACACCTGTGGCGCCGAGGATGATGACATGATGATGCGGCCCGACATGGACGGCTGCATGTTCGACTTCGTCTGATCCCCTGACGCATAGGCTGGCCCGGCAGTGCGCCGGGCCAGCGCTGTCGCTCAGTAAACCTTTGGCACGTAAAGTTCGTCGGGCAGAACCTGGCGTTCGTATTCCGGATTATATTTGCGATCCGGCAGCGTGACCTTTTCGCCGGGCACGTCCTCATAGGGGATCTGCGTCAGCAGATGCTCGATGCAGTTCAGCCGCTCGCGTTTCTTGTCGTTGCCTTCGACGATGTACCAGGGCGCCTCGGGGATGTTGGTGCGCGCGAACATCTCTTCCTTGGCTTTGGTATAGTCTTCCCAGCGGATGCGGGATTCCAGATCCATCGGGCTCAGCTTCCACTGTTTCATCGGATCGTGGATACGCATGAGGAATCGCAGCTGTTGTTCTTCGTCTGTGATCGAGAACCAATATTTCAATAGGATGATCCCCGACCGTTTCAGCATCCGTTCGAATTCGGGAACGTCCTGAAAGAACTGCTCTACCTGATCTTCGGTGGCAAAGCCCATCACCCGCTCGACCCCTGCACGGTTGTACCAGGAGCGGTCGAACAACACGATCTCGCCTCCCGAGGGCAGATGCGGCACGTAGCGCTGAAAATACCACTGGCTCTGTTCCCGGCGCGAGGGCGCGGGCAGCGCGACCACGCGTGCGACGCGCGGGTTCAGGCGTTGGGTGATGCGTTTTATGACGCCCCCCTTGCCAGCTGAATCCCGCCCCTCCATCAGGATCAGTACCCTGGCCCCAGTATGCTGCACCCAATCCTGCAGCTTGATCAGTTCCGCCTGCAGTCGCAGCAGATTGCGGAAATAGACCCTCCGATCGAGCATTCCGGGATTCTGCGACTTATACAGCTTGCGGATCTCCATCGACAGCATCGGTTCGCTGAACTCGATCTCGAAATCCTCGTCCAGCGTATCCTCCAACTCGGCCTCAAGCCATTTCATGCCCAGGTCTTCGGAATCGTCGGTCAAGGTCAGCTCCTTCTCTCGGTTCACAATCGGATGTATGCCATATCCGGCGCGTGTAAATCTCTGATGTCGGTCAAATCTGGGTCAGCACCCTGTTCCGAACACAACATAATCGCCCGCCTCGCAGGGCGAGGCAAGCCCCGTGCACCGCGCAAACGGCTCAGACCGGAAGCGCAGTGGTCTTGAACACGGTACGCAACGCAAACGAGGACTGCATCTGCGCAACTCCCGGCAACCGCGCCAGATATTGCCGATGGATGCGCGCGAAATCATCTGTGTTTTCGGCAACGACCTTGAGGATATAATCCGCCGTGCCCGCCATCAGATGGCATTCCAGCACGTCCGGTATCCGGGACACGCCCTTCTCGAACGCGTCCAGCACCTCATCCGCCTGCCCCTGCAGCGTGATCTCGACAAACACCGTGGTCGGGACGCCCAGCTTGCGGGCATCCAGCAGCGCCACGTAGTCGCGGATATAGCCCTCGGCCTCCAGCCGCTGCACGCGCCGGTGACAGGCCGATGGCGACAGGTTCACCTTCTCGGACAGGTCGGCGTTCGACATGCGGCCCTTTTTCTGAAGTTCAGTGAGAATCCGTCGATCTGTTGCATCCAGGGTCAAACGCGCAAGCCTTTTGCATGATTTATCCAAATTTTCGAAGAATATACACCAATTGCGGCGAAATACGAGGAAGGTTTCACAGAAATCCCCCCGGTTTTATGCCCATATTTTAGGCAGTTTGCGAATTTGGAGTGAGACAATGAGAATCGGGTGCCCGAAAGAGATCAAGCCGCAGGAATTCCGCGTCGGCATGACGCCCAATGCCGCGTATGAAGCGGTGCAGCATGGTCATGAGGTGATCATCGAAACCAATGCCGGGGCCGGATCGGGCTTTGAGGATGCCGATTATGTCGCCGCAGGCGCACGGATCGTTGATACGGCAGAAGAGGTGTTCGCCACCGCCGACATGATCGTCAAGGTCAAGGAACCACAGGCGGTCGAACGCAAGATGCTGCGCGAAGGCCAGCTCTTGTTTACCTATTTGCATCTGGCCCCCGATCCGGATCAGACCCATGATCTGCTGGCCTCGGGCTGTACCGCCATCGCTTATGAAACCGTGACCGACAATGCCGGAGGCCTGCCGCTGCTAGCGCCTATGTCCGAGGTCGCCGGACGGCTGGCGCCGCAAGTGGGTGCCTGGACCTTGCAAAAAGCCAATGGTGGGCGCGGCGTGCTGATGGGCGGCGTGCCCGGCGTCGGCCCGGCGCGGGTCGTGGTGATCGGCGGCGGCGTTGTGGGCACCCATGCGGCGCGTATCGCGGCGGGGATGGGCGCCGATGTGACCGTGCTCGATCGCTCGCTCAACCGGCTGAAATACCTCGATGACGTCTTTGGCGGAACCTTCAAGAACCAGTATTCGACTGCCGGATCAACTATAGAACTGGTGCGTCAGGCGGATATGGTGATCGGCGCGGTTCTGATCCCCGGTGCCGCAGCACCCAAGCTGATCACGAAAGCGCAGCTGTCCGAGATGAAGCCGGGCGCGGCGATCGTGGATGTGGCAATCGATCAGGGCGGCTGTTTCGAGACATCCAAGGCCACCACCCACGCTGAGCCGATCTATAATGTGGACGGGATCATGCACTACTGCGTGGCCAACATGCCGGGCGCGGTGGCGCGGACCTCGACCATTGCTTTGGGCAATGCCACAATGCCGTTCCTGCTGGCGTTGGCGGACAAGGGCTGGAAACAGGCCTGCCAGGACGACCCGCATCTGCTGAACGGGCTGAATGTGCATGCCGGGCAACTGACCTATTACGCAGTCGGCAAGGCGCTGGGGATTGACGTGGTCTCGCCCTCGGTCGCGGTCAAATCCTGACGCGCCGGAACACAGAAAACGCCGCGCTATGCGCGGCGTTTCGTCAGTGAGTGGTGGGTAGTGAATTCTCGCAACCCAATGGGCCTCATCCGGCCTTCTGGATCTCGACCGCGTGCGGATACGGGATTGAGATGCCCTGCGCGTCGAATGCTTCCTTCACCTTCTGGGTCAGCATGAATTTCAGATCCCAGTAATCGGCGGCATTGCACCAGAGCCGCGCTGTCAGATCGACCGAGCTGTCGCCCAGATTGGTGACCCGCACCCAAGGCTCGGGATCGGACAGAACCCGACCATCGGCCTGCGCGGTGTCCAGGATGATCTTCATCGCAGCATCGGCGTTGTCGCCATAATCGATGCCAAAAACCAGATCGACCCGGCGCGTGTCATGGGCCGAAAAGTTGATGATGATCGAGCCCCAGGCCTGACCGTTAGGCACGATGATCTGCACGTTGTCAGGCGTCACCAGTTCAGTGGTGAACAGGTTGACCTCCTGCACTGTGCCTGCGGTGCCGCCGATATCGACATATTGGCCCAGCTTGTAGGGTCGGAAAACCACGATCATCACACCAGCGGCAAGATCGCTGAGCGTGCCCTGTAGCGCCAGACCGATCGCCAGCGACGCGGCACCAAGAACCGCGACGACACTGGTGGCCTCGATCCCGAAGATGCCAAGCACGGCGACGATGACCATCGCCAGAATCGCCCATTTCACCATACTCGCCAGGAAGTTCCCCAGCGTGGGGTCGATATGAGGCGTTGAATTCACCTTGCGGCGCACCATTCCGCCGATGGCTCCGGCCACGATCCAGCCGACAATGAGAACGGCAAGCGCCTTGGCCGCGTTGAGTATCATCGGCCAGACAAATTCCGTCTGAGTGAGTAGTTCTTCCACGTGCAACTCCAATATTATCGCGTGATTCCCGCGCATTCGGCTGCGGGGTCGCGCCGGATCATCCAGCAAAAGCGCGAATGGGTCTAGGTAAGGATTGCACACCTGTTCCCCGTAACTCGGGCGGGACCGGATTGTACAAAGAAGGGGATCGAGTGGTTTCCTGATGTTCGTTTGAGTTTTCAGTGAAACGTGGCTGGGGTGGTAGGATTCGAACCTACGATACACAGTACCAAAAACTGCTGCCTTACCACTTGGCTACACCCCAACGGTGAGCGGCTGTCTACGCAGTTTGCGCGAGGGGTTCAAGGGTCCTTTGTCACTTTTTTTGGGTCTTTTGAACCGATCTTATTTAGCGGCACCAATGAGCCGAGCAACCCGGTTTTTAATGCCTAGCCTAGGCGTTTCGAAAGGGCATGGCGCGAACCCAAGAGTATTCGCGGATGCGTTGGCGCGCTTCGATTGTTAGGGTCGAATTTTGGCCCGCCTACTCGCGAATCTCTTCTGCACCCACACCCCAAAGAACGGATTTTGGAACCCAGCCCCGATAGCCGCCCGCCGAGATTCTGCACCAGTTTTCGGAACAAGCGCCTAGCCGCGCCACGACGCCGGTTTCGAAATGGGCGCTGATCTGGGACGCGAGGTCGGGACGCGTATAGACCGGTGTCATTTCCTTCTCGACCAGCACGGTTCGCACGCCTGAGAGCAGCGCGTAATGCACCCAGCCTCCGGCTCCGTCGCGATCGCGGACCTTGCGCCAGTGGCCGTGCTCGGCCGTGATCTGAAGCGGCATGTCGCGGCGTTTGAACACCCAGTCGATCCGATGAGTCAGCGACGGCCCCCGACGCACATTGCCCTCATTGGCTTTCATCGAAACATACCGCGGCAGCGGCAGGTTGGTCACCACCCCGCGTTTGGGTTCGGCCAGAGCCACGCCGCCCGCACAGAGCAACGCACCTGCCGAAAGCGCCAGAAAGACGCGCCTTGATCCCCTGAAAATTGTCACTGACTGCCCGCCCGAAATACCGACTGCTCACTCAAAAAAGGCTGCGTCTTTGCGCATGGGGTTCTTGTGCCCCGCCCGTTCCTGCGCCACGATGGCATGGCGCGGACCTGATTGAAAAGTGCCTGGAGGAATTCGGTGGCCAGAGATCGTCTGAGTGTTGTCGTTACGCGACGGTTGCCCGATGTTGTCGAGACCCGGCTGTGCGAGTTGTTCGACGCGCGCCTGCGCGAGGATGACTCGCCGATGGAGCGCGCGGAACTGGTCTCCGCCGTTCAAAGCGCGGATGTCCTGATTCCGACCGTGACCGACAAGATTGACGCAGGCCTGCTGGGACAAGCGGGTGAAAAGCTGCGGATGATCGCCAACTACGGCGCGGGTGTGGATCATATCGACGTACAGACCGCGCGGCAGCGAGGCATCCACGTATCCAACACGCCTGGTGTGCTGACTGATGACACTGCCGATATTGCCATGGCGCTGATGCTGGCGGTGACCCGCCGCATCCCCGAAGGCTGGAACAGGATGCAGCAGGGCGACTGGACCGGTTGGGCACCCACGGCGATGCTGGGCGGACGGATCAGCGGCAAGCGTCTGGGTATCCTCGGTATGGGGCGCATCGGGCAGGCCGTAGCGAAGCGCGCGGCAGCTTTCGGTATGCAGGTGCATTATCACAACCGGCGCAGGCTGCATGCCGATATCGAACAGGCATATGAGGCCAGCTATTGGGAAAGCCTCGACCAGATGGTGGCGCGGATGGATGTGATCTCGGTCAACTGTCCGGCGACGCCCTCGACCTTTCACCTGCTGAACGCACGCAGACTCAAGCTGCTGAAACCCAACGCCGTGGTGGTGAACACCTCGCGCGGCGAGGTGATTGATGAAAACGCCTTGACCCGAATGTTGCGCGCCGGAGAGATCGCCGGCGCCGGACTGGATGTCTATGAACATGGTGCGGATGTGAACCCGCGCCTGCGCAAGCTGCCCAATGTTGTACTGCTGCCGCATATGGGTTCGGCCACGCTGGAAGGGCGAATCGAGATGGGCGAGAAGGTGATCATCAACATCAAGACCTTTGAGGATGGCCACCGCCCGCCCGATCTGGTTGTCCCGTCGATGATCTGACCCAACCTGTACCCGAGGAACACCGCCGCATGACCGAGGCCCCCCTGCTGACGCGAAACGACGATGGGATCGAAACCGCCATCAGCGTACTGAGGCAACGCTTTGGCGAGCGCCTGCACACCGGCGTGTCGATGCGCGAGCAGCATGGTCACACGACCACCTGGATCGAAAACCAGTCGCCTGACGCTGTGGTCTTTCCACAGAGCACCGATGAGGTGGCCGATGTGGTGCGCATTTGCGCCGCTCACAAAGTCCCGGTCATTGCCTTTGGCACCGGCACCTCGCTCGAAGGGCATGTGAACGCTCCGGGCGGTGGGATCTCGGTCGATCTGGGCCAGATGGACAAGGTGCTCGCCGTTCATGCGCAGGACCTCGACTGCGTGGTGCAGCCTGGCGTCACCCGTGCAGATCTGAACACCCATCTGCGTGATCAGGGACTGTTCTTTCCGATCGATCCCGGCGCCAATGCCTCACTTGGTGGCATGGCCGCGACCCGCGCCTCGGGCACCAACGCGGTGCGGTATGGCACGATGAAGGACAATGTCCTGGCGCTTGAAGCGGTGATGGCCGATGGCCGCGTCATCCGCACCGCGCAACGCGCCAAGAAGTCGTCCGCCGGATATGACCTGACCCGGTTGCTTATCGGGTCCGAAGGTACGCTGGGCATCATCACCGAGATTACCCTGCGCCTTCAAGGCATCCCCGAGGCGATCAGCTCGGCGCGCTGTTCCTTCCCAAGCGTCGATGCTGCATGTCGCGCGGTCATGATGACGATCCAGTACGGCGTGCCGGTGGCGCGGATCGAATTGCTGGATGAACTGAGCGTGCGTGCGGCCAATGCCTATTCAAAGCTGAGCCTGCCTGAAACGCCGCTCCTGCTGCTCGAATTCCACGGCTCCGAGGCCAGCGTGGTCGAGCAGGCCGACACCTTTCGCACCATCGCCGATGAGTTTGGCAGCGCGGGCTTCGCCGCGACCACTTCGACCGAAGAACGCAACCGTCTGTGGCAGGCGCGCCATGACATGTACTGGGCAACGCTGCAACTACGCCCCGGCGCGCGCGGCATCTCGACCGATGTCTGTGTCCCGATCTCGCGGCTGGCCGAATGCGTTACCGCCGCGCAGGACAAGGCGGCGGAACTGGGGCTGATGGCCCCGATCGTGGGCCATGTGGGCGACGGCAATTTCCACTCGCTGATCCTTGTGGATATGGACAGCGAGACCGAGATCACCAACGCCCGGCATTTTGTCAGCTGGTTGAACGATCTGGCGATCTCGATGGACGGCACCTGTACGGGCGAGCACGGGATCGGGCAGGGAAAGCGACCCTATCTGGTCAAAGAGCTTGGCGCTGCGACCGACTATATGGCCGCGATCAAGCAGGCGCTCGACCCTGACAACATTCTGAATCCAGGAAAAATTCTGCCCGGCTGACATTTTCTCATTTGCGTCGCCACCGCGCCTTCAGATCGCCCTGAACCAGAGGCCGAAAAAACCTGATACCATTGCCAAAAAAAAGGGTGTATCGAAAATGAGCGCGAAGGCTCTGGCGGTTTTTTGTGGGTGCCATCGCGGTGGCAGATGTCGATTACCAAACGCAAAAAAGGTCAAATCGGTCCTGTCGATGCAGCAATGCGCCGACACGTTTCAGGAAAGATTCCTGGACGCGCAGGTGGAACGCAAACTGGCGCGGACCGAGCGCGCTCACCAGAAACGGTGGAAGGCATGCGCCAGGCTCTATCTGCCGGCCTCGAGTGCAGAACGGGTGCGCGCGCGATTGCGGAGGCGATTTTTCGGTTGATGCCCGCACCGGTCCGGCACTGGCCAAGGTAAGCGAAGCCGCAGGGCCTCTGGCCTTCAAGGTCGCGGTGCAAGAGGCGACGTTGCAGGCCAATAAGGGTCGCCAAACGACAGGTTAGATCTGACCGCAAACAGGATTGCCACGCCGCTTGATCTGATCCAGTTCGGTTACCTCAAGGGGTTGAACGACCTGATGCAGTCAAAAACCGAATAAGCCAGCGCAGATGATGGCGGCCTGTTCGGCCGCCTCTTTTCCAAGCCCAAGAGAAATGCCTCAACCGCACCGCGGGCAGAGCAGGGTCTTGACGGGTTCATCGGCGGGTCGCAGCCATTCTCCAGCCATACCGAAACCGCAGAGGCGCCAACAGTTCGCGTGAGCAAGGGCAGGTCCGGGTCGGGCAGCAGGTGTGCGACCAAGGGCGCGTTTCAGCGATGCTCCCTCAGCGGCGGCCGAAAGGCGTCAAGCACTGACGAAAACGACCTGCAGGAAGCTGCGGGTCGTTTTTTTCATATCACTGGTCGGATGAATGTCGCCTGCGACTGTGCAAATGCGCCATATGGTGGCAACTGGATTCAAGGAAAGGCGCCCGGTTATGAAAACCCAAGTCAAAGCACTGGTCGTTGGCGGCGGCGCCATCGGAACCTCGATTGCCTATCATCTGGCCAAGGCAGGCTGGGACGATGTGATGCTGATCGAACGCGATGAGCTGACATCTGGTTCCACTTGGCACGCGGCGGGCCTGCTGCCGCTGTTCAACATGTCCTACGCGACAACGCATATCCACAAATACTCGGTCGATTTCTACAAGACGCTCGAGGAAGAAACCGGCCTGAACGCAGGGTTCGCCGTGGTCGGCAACCTGCGCATGGCGCAGACAGACGCGCGCATGGACGAATACATGCTCTATGCTTCGACCGCCGAGACCTGCGGCGTGCCCTACCAGTGGCTGAGCCCGGACGAAATCAAGGACCGCTGGCCGCTGATCAAGACCGAGGACCTGAAGGGCGCACTCTATCATCACACCGATGGCTATATTAACCCCGCCGACGTCACCCAGGCGATGGCCAAGGGCGCGCGCCAGCACGGGGCTGAGATCGTCCGCAAGCTGCAGGCTGATGAATTCCACTGGAATGGCACCCAATGGGAGGTCACCTGCACCAGGATGGTGGAAAAGGGCGGCAATCTGATCGAGAGCGACGAAAAGGTGGTGATCACCGCCGAACACGTGGTGACCGCCAGCGGCAACCACGCGCAGCGCACTGCCAAAAAGCTGGGCATCAAGATTCCCGCGATCCCGGTCGAGCACCAGTTCATCGTCACCGACATTGACCCGTCGCTCAAGGCGTGGCGCGAAGAGGGCAATCCCGAGCACCCCGTCATCCGCGATGCCGACGCGCAAAGCTATGTCCGCGAGGAACGCGGCGGCTGGATTCTGGGTGTGTATGAAAAGAACGCGCCCGCCTGCTTTGAGTTCGGCGTGCCGGACAGTTTCCGCGCCGACCTGTTCCCGCTGGACCTTGAGCGGATCGAAGATCAGTACATGGCGATGATCCACCGGATGCCATCCTGCGAGGAAAGTGGTCTGAAAGACGATTTCAATGGCCCGATCTGTTACACCCCCGATGGCAACCCGCTGGTCGGCCCGGCACCAGGTCTGCGCAACATGTGGCTGGCCGAAGGGTTTTCTTTCGGCATCACCGCTGCGGGTGGCACCGGTTATTATCTGGCGCAGATGATGGTCGATGGCGAGGCCGAGATCGACATGGCCTCACTGGACCCCAAACGCTATTCCAGCAACTGGATGACCACTGAGTTTGCAGCCCGCAAGAACGAAGAGTGCTACGACCACGTATACATCCTGCACCACCCGGACGAAGAACGCCCGGCAGCCCGCCCGCTGCGCACCGCGCCCGCTTATGACCGCCAGAAGGCGCGCGGCGCGCAATTCGGTTGGGTCAATGGCTGGGAACGTCCCAACTATTACGGCCCGCTGGATGCACCCGAGAGTTTCGACCACGACGCGCGGTCCTTCCGGCGCGGTGGCTGGTGGCAATACGCCGTCGAAGAGGCCAAGGCGATCCGCGAAGGCGTCGGCCTGATCGATGCGACCGCCTTTACCAAGCATGTCGTCAAAGGCCCCGGTGCGACCCAGTTCCTCGACTGGTTCACGTGCAACAAGCTGCCCAAGGTCGGGCGTATCAACCTGACCTATGCGCTGACCAGCCACGGTACCACCCGCACCGAATACACCATCGTCCGCAACGGCGAAAACACCTATTATATCGTCTCCGCCGGTGCATGGACCGAGTATGACGCAGACTACCTGCGCAAGGCGGCCGAGGACAAGATGGGCGAATTCGGGTACATTGAGATCCAGGATGTCACCACCCAGTGGGGCGTCTTTGCCATCGCCGGGCCGAAATCGCGCGACGTGCTGAAAGAGGTCATCAAGGACGCCGATCCGGAAACTACACTCTCCAACAAGCGCTTCCCGTGGCTGTCGGCGCGTCAGATCGAACTGGGCATGTGCCCGGTCAACGCGATCCGCGTGGCGTATACCGGAGAGCTCGGCTGGGAACTGCATCACCCGATGGAGATGCAGAATTATCTGTTCGACCTGTTGGAAAAAGCGGGCGAGAAGCACGGCATGAAACTGGTCGGCGCCCGCGCCCAGAACTGGCTGCGGCAGGAGAAATCCTATCGTGCCTTCGGCACCGAACTTGGCCGTGATGCCACACCGCTCGAGGCTGACCTGCCGCGCTTTGTCGACCTGTCCAAGGAGTTCCACGGCAAGGCCAAGCTGGAAGAGACCGGCGTGCGGGCGAAATGCTGCACCCTGCTGATCGACGGACCCGAAGATGCCGACCCCTGGGGCCGCGAAGTGCTCTACACGCCGGAAGGCGAGCGTGTCGGTCGTCTGACTTCGGGTGGTTATTCGGTGGCCTTCGAGAAATCAATCGGAATGGGTTATGTGAAACCCGAGCTGACCGTTGAGGGCACTGTGCTGAAGGTCAAAATGCAGGACAAGCTGTGGGATGCGACAGTGACCTGCGACAGTCCTTATGACCCCAAGAACGAAGTCATCCGCAAGGACGGCTAAGAAAAAAGGCGGGGTGTTCACCCCGCCTTTTCTTTGACCTCAGGCCGCGCGTCGACGTGGGCGGCGGCGTTTATTGGCCTGCCCGTTACCGCCCTTCGGGGCTCCACCTTGCGGTTTGCCTCGACCACGGCGATTACCGCCACCGCGATTGGGTTTGGCGGGGGCCACGGCCTCGGGCATTTCGCCGCTGGCGACGGGGATCTCGATCTTCATGACCTTCTGGATCTGCAACAGCAGATCAATTTCATCTGCTGCGCACAGCGTGATCGCCTCGCCCTCGCGGCCCGCGCGCGCGGTCCGTCCGATGCGGTGGACATAGTTGTCGGGCACGTTGGGCAGGTCATAATTGACCACATAGGCCACGCCGGGAATATCGATGCCGCGCGCAGCCACATCGGTGGCAACCAGAGTGGTCACCGTGCCGTCGCGAAACGCCTTGATGGCGCGGTCGCGCTGGCCCTGGCTTTTGTTGCCGTGGATCGAGGCGGCGTTATAGCCATCCGCGACCAGTTGCCGGGTCATTTTCTCGACGCCGTGCTTGGTGCGTCCGAATACCAGCGTCAGTGCGTCAAGATCCCGAGACAGAATCTCGCGCAACTTGGCGCTCTTTTGGGGCTTTTCGACAAAGTGGACCGACTGGGTGATCTTGTCGGCGGCCTTGCCCGGGGGCGAAACCTGCACCCGGCGCGGGTTGTCCAGATAGGCGCGGCTCAGTTCTTCCATCTGTTTCGGCATCGTGGCCGAAAACAGCATGGTCTGGCGCGGCGTTCCCAGAGCGGGTGCGATCTTGCGCAACGCATGGATGAAACCCATGTCCAGCATCTGGTCGGCTTCATCCAGCACGAGGTGCCGCACCGTGCTCAGGTCGACAGCGCGGCGTTCCATCAGGTCGATCAGGCGGCCCGGTGTCGCGACCAGAATGTCGGTTCCGCGCGCGAGCGTGCTGATCTGGCGGTTCAACGATTGCCCGCCGACTACGATGTTCACACGTAACCGGGTCTCGCCGGTCAGGTTACGCAGGCTGTCAGCGATCTGGTTCACCAATTCGCGGGTAGGTGCGAGGATTAGCGCCTTTGCAGTTTTTGGGGCGGGCTTGCCAGGCATTTCAAGCAAGTGCTGGATCAGTGGAAGGCCAAACGCTAGCGTCTTGCCGGTGCCGGTCTGGGCCAGGCCCAAGACGTCATGTCCTTCCAGCGCAAGCGGAATCGCTTGATCCTGGATAGGTGTGGGATGTGAGAAACCGGACTTTTTCAAAGTATCGGTCAGCGCCGGCACGAGGCCGAGCGTATTAAAATCGAACAAAGTATCTCTTTCCTGCCACCTCTCTGGTGGCGCACGAGGATACAGCAAAACCTCGGCCATACGGGCGAATCCCGATCGGTCCGGTCTTGCATTAGGAACCCTGCGTGATGGGGATCAGGTGGAATATCGTGCCTTGGCCCGTTCAGTCGGGCACGGCCTGCTCACGCGACAGCACAACAGTGGACCGTATGCTGCATCGCGGCGACCTTGTCAACCCCGCGTGTATGGCCGAGAAGCATGGCGTCAGGCCGGTTTCTCCGCCAGGAACGCCAGATTGTTCGCAGGCATCGCAACCGGGTCGACCGGAATAAGACCCGCTGCACTCAACTCATCAAGAATATCGCGGTCATTCTTGTATCCGATCCGAGGGTCCGACCCCGACAGAGCCGCGTGAAATCGCTGGTCCCCGTCACTGGTCAGAACGCCATCGCGCATAAACGGGCCATAAATCAGCAAGCGACCGGAGCGGGACAGGGCCTGCGCGGCCTCGCCGATCAGGCAGGCGGCCTCGTCCATGCTGACAAGGTGCAACAGGTTGATCACGACAATCAGATCCTGACCCGCATGGTGCTTGGCCCAGCCGGGACTCGAAGCGTCCAGATGCACGGCAATCGCGACATTGGTGAGTGGGTCGCAATAAGCGTCGATGCTGGTGAGGCGTCCCGCGTCGACTTCGCTGGGTTGCCAATCCAGACCCGGAAGACGGGTGGCAAAAGCGGCGACGTGCTGACCGGTGCCACTGGCCAGTTCCAGCGCGCGACCCCTCTCGGGTGCAACCCGCAGCAGCAGGTCACAAATCGCGTCGGCATTGCGCGTTGCGGCGGGTGCAACCAGCCGCCCGCCGTCGCCTGCCTCGACAACACTAGCCCTTGGTGGCTGCGGGCGACGTATCACCGGCGCAACCTGCCAGGGCTGAGCGCGGCCACAATTTCCGGCTCCAGTTCAGGTGGCCCACCGGTGGCCAGATCGGCCAGCAGGCGTGAGGCCGCAGGCGCAGTCTGAAACCCGTACCCCCCCTGCCCCGCGCACCAGATGAACCCGGGCACATCCGGGTCGGGGCCAAGCACCAGCACCCGGTCGGAAACGAAACTGCGCAGCCCGGCCCAGTTACTTTCGACCCGCGTGACCTCTTCGGTGACCATCTCTTGATACCGCGCGATGCCTTCGGCCAGCACCATGTCATCGGCATAGGCGTCATGCGGATCGACCGGATCGGTCTCTGCGGGCGAGATCAGCAGCTTGCCCGCATCCGGCTTGGCATACCATGCCTCGCCCGCGCCCATCAGCATCGGCCAGCCTCGCACGTCGCGCCCGCCCGGTGCCGGGATGCGCGCCATCGACCGGCGATATGGCACAAGCCCGATCGGGGCCACATCGGCCAAAACGGCGATCCGGTCTGCCCAGGCTCCTGCCGCGTTGACCAGCATGCGCGCTTCATGAACCTCTCCGGCCTTGACCCGCCATGGACCCCGGCCTTCGATCCCGGTCACCTGCGCGCCGGTGACGACCTGCCCCCCGTTAGCGCGGATACGCTTGGCGAAATCCTGCAGCAGGCGATCCGTGTCGATATCCTCAGCCGTGTCGTGATGGGCCGCGAACCCCAGAACCTGGGGGTTCAGGATCGGCACACGCTCCAAAGCCTGTTCGACCGGGATCGGGTGCAGGGCAAGTTCCTTGATATCGGCATTGAACTGAGCATTCTGATCCTCCCGCGCCAACAGCATCAGACCGCGCGGAGTGAGATAGCCGCCGTTTTCGGATCGGTGAAAGGCCTCGCTGGCGCGGCTGAGCGCCACGATAGGGGCCGCGCCATAATTCGGCTCGAACATCGCAGCCGATCGGCCCGATGTATGGTAGCCCAACGCGCTTTCCGCCTCGAGCAGCAGTACGCTGCCCTGTTCCGACAGGCACGCGCCCGCGCCCAGCCCCGCGACGCCGCCGCCGATGATCACAAAATCGAACACCTCGAAACGCTCCTTGCTACGCCTCACCGATCCGTGGCAACGGCGTGGGCAAAGCCTGCCACCGGGCCGGGAAAATGAAAAGACCGCAACCTGCAGCAAGCCGGAATTAACATCTGGGATCAAAGAGCAGCCCGCGAGGCATGTGCTTGCGGTCCCTTTTCTTATGTGGACGACTGTCAAGCGTGACGAGTGATGCTGCGGGGCTCATTTAGCCAGGCAATGGCAGCTTCGAGCCCATACTGCAATATGGTGCGGTGCACCAACTTAGAGACCGGGTTGCAGGAGCGGACATTCATAGGGCAGCGTCTACGCGTAGGTCTGCACGAAGGCGGGCATAAAACGAGAATGTATCGTGCGCGAAGAATGACTTAGCAGCGGCGATCCCTAATGCGTTTGACCTTTCTGCATGGTCAGTTTCCGGATCTACCCGTTGAGAACGAATTACCGGATGTTGCTGTTGGCAGGTTCGTTTTCGCGGGCAAATTCCGGGACCCCTGCGGCTTTCGCCGCTTCATACAGCCTCGTCCGGTTTTCCTCGGATTTCCAGGTTTCAAGATACCGCCATTCAGCTAGATTGAAATCGGGATCAGTTTCCAAAAATTGCTCCACGAGCACAGCAGCTTCTTCTGGCCTGTCAAGCAGCGAATAGGTCGCCGCCAAAAAAATTTTAGCCTGCCCCCCCGGCTTAATGGATGTTTTCGTCCAAAGGCGCACGACCTCTTCGTAGTTTCGGTTCATGAATTGCGCCAGAGCTAGAAACGAGACATCCCGGTATGTCTCCACAGGACTAAGACGTTTGGCGATCAACAGATAGTCCACGGCACTTGCAGCGTCCCCCGCAAACTGGAGATAGAAACCCATGAATAGGTTAGCCTCGTAGCCGTTAGGTTCGAGGATAAGTGCCTGATGCACAGCGTCTACGGCTGCATCAGCGTCGCCGTTGGCGACAAATACGCCTCCCAGAGCAATGTGCCCCCACGCAAAATCCCTGTCGAGTTCGATTGCCTTTCTGGCAAATTCTAGTGCCCGTGACAGGTGGGTTGATGGCGTGTCTGTGTATTGGAAACGCACCTGTACCGAGAGGTTGAAGGCGAGCCCGGCGTAACCACCTGCAAAATCTGGGTCCAGCTCGATCACTTGCTCAAAGAGTTTCTCGCCGCGCAGGATATTATCCCTGCTTGGCACATCGACTGTGCGGCGCGCCTGCAAGAAAACATCGTAGGCGTCGATGTTCGTTGTGTGCTTCTGGTACAGCCTCTCGTTCTCGTTGGCTTTCAGCGTCACGGACAGGGCTCTTGCCACCTGCCGCGCGACCTCGGACTGAACCGCAAATACGTCTGTGACGTCGCGATCATAGCGCTCGGCCCAAAGGTGCCCTTCGGTGGCCGCGTCTATGAGCTGTGTTGTGATCCGTATATTCTCGTCGGTCCGCCTAACGCTGCCCTGCAGCACATAGCGCACACCCAGGTCCTCGGCGACCTGACTGACCTTAGCCGCTTGCCCTTTGTAGGTGAATGTCGAGTTCCGCGCGATCACCAAAAGCCCAGAAATTTTCGACAGATCGGTAATGATGTCCTCGGTTACTCCGTCCGAGAAATACTCCTGCTCCGCGTCAGCAGACAGATTGTCAAAGGGAAGGACAGCGATTGATGGTTTGCCGGACAACGCCAGAATTGCGTCGCTTGGATCGGTCGACCCGGCTTGATGCCACCACAATAGACCACCGCCAAAAAGTAGGCCGATAATCACAATGGCGGCTGACACGCGCCAAAGCAACTTCCGACTCGGACGACTGTTTGCTGCCGGTGGGCTGCCGTCTAAGAGCACCTTGAACACCCAAACAGGCCGAGAGATGTTTTTGACCTCGACCTCGCCCAGGTCCTGCAGAGGATAGTCAAACTTGTCGCGCACCTGATCGCGAGCCGCTCGCGAAATGCAGACTCCGCCGGGATCGGCCAAACCCTCCAGTCGTGCCGCGACGTTCACACCGTCGCCGAAGACGTCGTCATCTTGCGCGATCACGTCGCCGAGATTAATGCCAATTCGAAACAGAATCTGCTTGTCCTCCGGCATTTCGGCGTTTCGGGGTCGCATGCCCTCCTGAACCGCCACTGCGCACCGCACTGCATCCACGACACTCGCGAACTCGACTAACAAACCATCACCAGTGGTCTTCACTAGACGGCCCTGGTGCGCTGCTATGCAAGGTTCGATGAGGTCTACATGATGAGATGTCAGTGCAGCGAGAGTGCCTTCTTCATCTTTGCCCATGAGTCTTGAATAGCCCACCACGTCAGCAGCAAGAATGGCGGCAAGGTGGCGTTTGGGTTTTGTGTCGGTCATTCGTGAGGTTCACTTCCCCGGAGCATCCAGGCGGAAGTGTGGAGCAAACGCCGTAAAATGTACATCGGGCCGCAAAATCCCTGTCGAGCGTCATCCGAATGCCGTGGCGAGCGACGAAACCTCTGAAAGTGGTGAAGCCTTCCTGTAGCCCGAATGGCAGGTTTCGGGATCAGCCGAAAGGATCGAACCTTTGGCTCAACTGCAGCGTTGTCCGCACACCAGACCTTGCCCATTGGCCACCAAAAACCAGCTTGCACGCAGCTCGCGCGGCAAGATAGGGGCCATACCAATGCGGTTTGCCGGCTTCGCGTAAGCCTTTTCTTTTTCGTGCCTGTCTGGATGCAGGATCTCCGAGTACCGATTTCGGTACGCGCCGGTTGATGAGGGTCCCGCCCTATTTTGCTGTCGCTTAGCCCTCTTGCTCGACGGTCGGAATGGCTATGGGCCGCAATAACCCTCGTGCGAAATAGTTGGCCAATCTCACCGCGTCGAGCCGGTCCGTCTTGGCCGCTGCTGCATAGCCACGCGGGATACGTGAGGCGGCAATCACTGACACTGCGAACCCTGCACGTTCCAAAGCACGGGCCAGTGCAAAGCCTATCGGACCGGACTCGTAGACCACATGCTCTAACTGGCATCCAAGACCTGCCAATTGCCCGGCCAGCGCCTCCTCACCCGAGGGACAGGCATAGGGCTCAACCAACCCGTCCTCTGGATCGATCAATGCGACCGAATAGGTCTTCTTTTGAACGTCCAACCCGTCAAAAATGGGCCGTTCCTCAACGGCGGCGACAAAATGCGAAATCCGTGTAGCTTTCTTGACCATGCTGGAAACTCCCTTGTTTGGAATATCCCCGCATCGCAGCAACTATCTGCAACGCCGTCCAGCATGGTACTTTTTTAGCGCGATCGGAAATGTGGCTTACGCTGCGGCGATCTGGCGGGCCTTTTCGACCATGACCTCGGCCTGACGGATCGAGGCATAGTCGATCAGGCGGCCATCCAGTGACACTGCGCCTTTACCGGCGGTTTCGGCATCGGCCATGGCGACCAGGATGCGCTGCGCCTTGTTGACCTCGGCGTCGCTCGGCGACATGACCTCGTTGGCTAGCGCGATCTGGCTGGGATGGATGGCCCATTTGCCCTCGCAGCCCAGCACGGCGGCCCGTTTGGCGGCGGCACGGTAGCCGTCGGGGTCCTGGAAATCCCCGAACGGGCCATCGATGGGCCGCAACCCGTTGGCGCGGGCTGCGACCACCATGCGAGCCAGCGCATAGTGCCACATGTCGCCCCAATGGGTGTCGCGCCCGCCATCAGCCGCCGCGTCGGTCAGCACCGAGTAATCCGGGTTCACGCCGCCGATGATGGTGGTGCGCGCGCGGGTCGAAGCGGCGTAATCGGCCACCCCAAAATGCAGGCTTTCATTGCGTTTCGATGCCTGTGCGATCTCGTGCACGTTCTGCATGCCAAGCGCGGTTTCGATGATGTGCTCGAAGCCGATCCGCTTGGTCAGGCCCTTGGCGTCCTCGATCTGAGTCACCAGCATATCGACCGCATAGACATCCGCCGCCGTGCCCACCTTGGGGATCATGATCAGGTCCAGCCGCGCTCCGGCCTGCTCGACCACATCGACGACGTCGCGATACATGTAGTGGGTGTCCAGCCCATTGATGCGCACCGACATGGTCTTGGTGCCCCAGTCGATCTCGTTCAGGGCCTGGATGATGTTGCGGCGGGCCTGTTCCTTTTCGTCGGGTGCGACCGCATCTTCGAGATCAAGAAAGATCACGTCGACATCCGACTGCGCGGCCTTTTCGAACATGCCGGGTTGGCTGCCCGGGACGGCCAATTCGCTGCGATTGAGACGCGCCGGCGCCGGTTCGATGGGATGAAAGCTCATGGTTTGGTGGTCCTTCGACTTACAGGTTTGGATAGAGCGGGAAACGGGCGCAGAGGTCGGCGACCTCGGTCTTGACCTTTGCCTCGACCGCGGCGTTGCCATCTTCGCCATTGGCCGCCAGCCCGTCGACCACCTCGATGATCCAGTCGGCGATCTGGCGGAATTCAGGCTCGCCGAAGCCGCGGGTGGTCCCGGCGGGAGAGCCCAGGCGGATGCCGCTGGTGATGGTCGGTTTTTCGGGATCGAACGGCACGCCGTTCTTGTTGCAGGTGATTTGCGCCCGGCCCAGAGCCTTTTCGGTGGCGTTGCCCTTGACCCCCTTGGGGCGCAGATCGACCAGCACCACATGGGTGTCGGTGCCGTGGGTCACGGTGTCCAGACCGCCCTTGATCAGTTGATCGCTGAGCGCCTGCGCATTGGTCACGACCTGCTTGATATAATCCTTGAACTCGGGGCGCAGCGCCTCGCCGAAGGCCACCGCCTTGCCGGCGATCACATGCATCAGCGGGCCGCCCTGAATGCCCGGAAAAATCGCCGAATTCACTTTCTTGGCGATCGCTTCGTCATTGGTCAGGATCATGCCTCCACGTGGGCCGCGCAGGGTCTTGTGGGTTGTGGTCGTCGCCACATGCGCATGCGGGAACGGTGAGGGGTGTTCACCGGCCGCAACCAGACCGGCGAAATGGGCCATGTCCACGTGCAGATAGGCGCCGACCATATCGGCGATCTGACGCATGCGGGCAAAGTCGATCTGGCGCGGGATGGCCGAACCACCGGCGATGATCAGCTTGGGGCTATGCTCTTTCGCCAGCGCTTCGACCTGGTCGTAATCCAGCATGTTGTCCTGCTGGCGCACGCCATATTGCACCGCGTTGAACCACTTGCCCGATTGGTTCGGGCGCGCGCCGTGGGTCAGGTGGCCGCCAGCATCCAGGCTCATGCCCAGAATGGTGTCGCCGGGCTGGATCAGCGCCTGGAACACACCCTGGTTGGCCTGAGACCCCGAGTTCGGCTGCACATTGGCAAACTCACAACCAAAGAGCTGCTTGGCGCGGTCGATGGCCAGGTTCTCGGCGATATCGACGAACTGGCAGCCGCCATAATAGCGCCGGCCCGGGTACCCCTCGGCGTATTTGTTGGTCATCACCGAGCCCTGCGCCTCCATCACCGCGGCGCTGACGATGTTTTCGCTTGCGATCAGCTCGATTTCATCGCGCTGGCGGCCCAGCTCTGATGTGATCGACCCGAAAACCTCAGGGTCGCGGTCGACAAGGGACTGGGTGAAAAAACCGGTGTCACGTGGGCTAGCGTTCATGGTCGCTCCGACTGGTTGGGGTGTGATTTGGCGGATTTCCTATCGGAAACTGCCCGGGCGAGAAAGACTGTAAAGCGACTAATCGACCCTTGGGGGCGTCAAGTCTGGTCTATTGCGGAAAGGTATGTTTGTTTCGGAACCATATGCGCAGCACCGGAAACCCAGTGACATGACCAAGAGAATCGCCTTTCTGGCCAGCGAGGCGCCCGTGGCGCAAACTGCGCGCGCCGCCCTGATTGGTCGCTACGGAGATGCCGTCCCGCAAGAGGCTGAGATCGTCGTGGCGCTGGGCGGCGATGGCTTCATGCTGCGCACGCTGCACAGCACGCAGCATTTGAACACGCCGGTCTATGGTATGAATCGCGGCACGATCGGCTTTCTGATGAACGAATATAGCGAAAGCGATCTGCTGGAACGGCTGGCCGAAGCTGAGGAAGAGATCATCAATCCGTTGTCGATGCGGGCGATGGATCAGCACGGCAGGACCCACGAGGCGCTGGCCATCAACGAGGTCTCGCTGCTCCGCGCCGGGCCGCAGGCGGCACGTCTGAAGATCACCATCGATGGCCGGGTGCGGCTGGCAGAGCTGGTTTGCGACGGCGCGCTGGTGGCGACGCCAGCGGGGTCGACCGCCTATAATTATTCGGCACACGGGCCGATCCTGCCGATCGGCGCGGATGTGCTTGCCCTGACCGCGATTGCTGCGTTCCGGCCGCGGCGCTGGCGCGGGGCGCTGCTGCCCAAGACCGCAATGGTCCGTTTTGACGTGCAGGACCCGGAAAAGCGCCCGGTCATGGCGGATGCGGACTCGATATCGATCACCGATATCGACTGGGTCGAGATCCGGTCCGACCCCTCGGTCTCGCACCGGATTCTGTTTGATCCCGGCCATGGGCTGGAAGAGCGGTTGATCTCGGAACAGTTCACCTGAAACGGTCCCGTCTCTTAAAATTTTCAACTTTTTGGAAGCTCTGTGAAGCAGGTCACAGCCGGGTCGGCAAGAATCAGCTAATTTTGATCTTGCCGACGACATGGTCCCGACAAATTGAGTGAGTGGCAATTCGGGGACGCGTTCGCTAACTAGTATGCATTGTTTTGCATGAGTGAGCGCAGGGAAAGCCGGGGGGTAGCACCTGTGTTCGTCAAAAGTCGGCAGTTAGAAGTGAAGTGGTCCCGGATGAAGTTTGAGTGGTTTCATCCGGGGCCCGTCACAAAGCCGTGAATACCATTGGCGAGTCCGGGGGGACGCCACGCGGCACGTATTAGAGCTGGGGGGCTTTGATATTAAAGTTGGGGGCTCAGACCGGGTCGGGTCATGCGTTGCCAGAGATGGGAACACATGTGCCCGACCCGCTTTTCTATGGACAGCGCCGCATCAACCGCCAGATCCTCGCGCCAGCGCGGGGCAACGATCTGGACGTTGATCGGCTGATCTCCGACGGGCAGATGCGCCAGACGCGCCGGCACGCTGGCCGCCGGAAGCCCCATAAAATTCATCGAATAGGACCAGACCGCGCTGCCCAGAACTTCATGCACGCCCTTGGCGCCTTCGGTGTCGCGGTCGGGTCGGAAGAAAGGCTGCGGCAGAAACGGGGTCAGGGCCAGCGGGTAACGTTGCTGGAACATCGTCCATTCGCGGGTGAAAAAGCTGCGCTTGGCCATCATCTCAAGCAGGTCCTGGCCTAGATAGGGTGGAAACTCCTGAAAGTAGGTGGCGAAGATGTCGCGAATCTGTTGTGAGCCGATGCGGTCCACATCATCCTTCATCATCGAATAGACCTCGCCCATCAGCGCGCGATAGCCCGCGCGGCCAGAGGTGAAGACATCCGGGGTCTCGACTTCTTCGACCTGGTATCCGGCGTCGATCAGCGCGTCGCGTGCGGTCAGCAGCGCGGCCTCGACCTCGGGGTGCAGGTCATAGCCATAGGTTTCGCGGGTGAAAGCCACACGGAGCGGCTCCTCAAGTGGGTCGAGCCGCCAAGGCATCGGCACATGGAACGGGTCGCGCGGATCGGCGGCGATGAGCGAAGGCATCGACAGATGCAGGTCCTGCACCGTGCGGGCGAACAGCCCCTGCACCGACATGGATTGCGCCAGCATGCCGCGTTCTGCGCTTTGGCTGGGGTTCCAGGCGGGCACCCGGCCGATCCCCGGTTTGACCGTTACCGCGCCGTTGGCTGCAGCAGGAAAGCGCAGCGAGCCACCAATATCATTGCCATGGGCCAGCGCGCCGATCCCTGCCATCACCGCGGCACCCGCACCACCCGAGGAACCGCCTGCCGAGACATGATCGCCCCAAGGGTTATGGGTGCGTCCGAAAAGCGGATTGTCGGTATCGGCGCGGAATGAAAACTCGGGCGTATTGGTGCGCCCGATGATCACCGCACCCGCCTGCTGGAGGTTGCGCACGACCGGCGCGTCATCCGGTGCGATCAGGTCCCTCAGCGCAGGTATCCCGTTCGAGGTCGCATAGCCTTTCTGATCCACATTTATCTTGATGGTCACCGGGACACCATGGAGCGGTCCGCAGGGGGTTCCCGCAGCACGCGCCTTGTCCAGCGCGCGCGCGCGTGCGCATGCCTCGTCCGCACAACTGTCCACCACGGCGTTCAGCGCCGGGTTCACAAACTCCATCCGGTCCAGCGCAGCGGCGACCGTGGCCTCGGCGCTCAGTTCGCCCAAACGGGTCTTTTCGACCGTTTCGCTTGCAGTCAGTTGCCAGATTTCATTGCTGTTCATGCCCGTTCTCCCGCGACGCAGCCTAGCCGGGCGGGACGCAAGTACAAGCGAAACCGGGTGGGTACAAGAACGGTGTGTTGGGCGGAATTCCGCCGAGTTTCCAGCAACCAGAATCGACATGTTGTGGGTGCAAGCGGTTATTTGCACACTCAATGAGCGAATTAATGCGCATATAAGTACACATTTTAATAATTAGCTTACTTTAAAGAGGATTTGACCATGGCCCATGGCTCAAGACATTTCGACATTCTTGCCCCCCGTTCAAAATTCTACCAAGGCCCGTTTGGCCGTATTTGCCCCGATCTTCCGGCATGGCCGGGCATGGATGACGCCGCGCTGAAGCAGGTAGCGAACGATCTGATGGTCGAGGTGCCGGGCAAAACGCCCGGAGAGCTGACCGATCCCGGGACCATCGACGATCTGGAGGATCAGTTCGGCTCGGACATTCCGGCGGGCTATACCTATTTCGGCCAGTTCGTCGATCACGACATTACCTTTGATCCCACGGCCCTGTCGATGCGCCGTACCGATCCCAACGGGCTGCTGAATTTCCGTACGCCGCGGCTGGACCTGGACAATGTCTATGGGCGCGGGCCGGCGGATCAACCCTATCTGTACGATCCCGCGGACAAGGCCAAGCTGGCCATCGGTGCGGTGTCCGACGATGCCTCACTGCCGGACCTGCCGCGCCTGAACGGCACCGCCGTGATCGGCGATATGCGCAATGACGAGAACTCGATGGTCAGCCAGTTGCAACTGGCTTTTCTGCTGGCCCATAACAGGTTGGTCGATCGCGCCCGGGCCGTCACGCCGGGGATCAGCACGTCAGACGCGTTCGAGGCCGCACGCACAACGCTGCGCTGGCTCTACCAGCATATCGTCTGGCACGACTTCCTGCGGCGTATTCTGCTGCCGGGCACTCATTGCTGCGCGCTGTCGCTTGAGGAAGCCTGCGGTGATCGCAAACACTGGGTGTGTGGACTGGACGATATCTATAGCTGGAAGCATCAGCCCTACATGCCGGTCGAGTTCTCGGTCGCGGCGTATCGTTTTGGCCATTCGATGGTGCGCAACGCCTATCAGACCAATTTCCCGGTGCGCGGGTTTGGCGTTTTTGCGCCGATCTTCGACAATTCCGGCGCGCCTGATCCGGACGATCTGAAAGGGTTCCGGCCGATGTTGGCGCGCAATTCGATCCAGTGGGACTGGTTCCTGCCGATGACAACCTCGCGGCCTCCGTTCCCGCAGATGGCGCGCAAGATCGACGCCAAAATGAGCAACGCGCTGTCCTTCCTGCACGAGGGGCCGGTGGGCGACAATCTGAACATCCTTGCTTTCCGAAACCTCAAACGCGGTATGCAGATGGGGCTGCCCTCGGGCAGTGACGTGGCGCGGAAACTCTGCGTCGAACCGATTGCGCTGTGCGAGAGCGAGCCGGATTCGCTGTGGTACTACATCCTGCGCGAGGGGCAGGATGTTGGCGGCAATTCACTGGGCGCAGTGGGCTCGATCATTGTCGCTGCGGTCTTTGCCGGGTTGCTCAAGGGCGATCCGTGTTCGTGGATCAACGTCGCGCCTTGCTGGTCGCCGGATGATGATCCGCTGCTGGAAGAGGACGACAAGATCGATGATCCGTCCTGGAGCCTGGCGTCGATCATCCGGCTTGCGGGGCTGAAGCCCGACGGGATCGGTTTTGCTTGAGAAAAAAGCGGGGCGCCTGATGGCGCCCCTGCTGCTTACCGTGCGTAGCCGATGCTTTGCAGCGCGGTTTCGATCTCGCCCAGAATGGCGGGATCGTCGATTGTTGCGGGCATCTTGTAGTCCTTGCCATCCGCGATCGACACCATGGTGCCGCGCAAGATTTTGCCTGAGCGGGTCTTGGGCAGTCGATCCACCACCACCGCTAGTTTGAAGGCCGCAACGGGCCCGATTGTGTCGCGCACCATCTTGACCACTTCACCAGTGACCTCGGCAGGGTCGCGCGCGGCTCCGGAGTTGAGGCAGAGGAAACCCACTGGCATCTGGCCCTTGAGTTGGTCCGAGACGCCGATCACCGCGCATTCGGCCACATCCGGGTGAGCGGCCAGAACCTCTTCCATCCCGCCGGTGGACAGGCGGTGGCCCGCCACGTTGATCACGTCATCGGTACGCGCCATGATATAGAGGTATCCGTCCTCATCCATCATTCCCGCATCGCCGGTTTCATAATAGCCGGGGAACTGGGTCAGGTAGGATTTGCGGAACCGGTCCTCGCCATTCCACAGCCCCGGTAGCGTACCCGGGGGCAGGGGCAGCTTGATGGCGATGGCACCCAGTTCGCCGGGTTTCACCGGATGACCGCCCTCGTCGAGGATATGCACGTCATAGCCGGGCATCGGCTTGGCCGGAGAGCCCAGCTTGATCGGAAGTTCCTCGATCCCCAGCGGGTTTCCGGCGATGGTCCAGCCGGTTTCGGTCTGCCACCAATGGTCGATCACCGGCACGTTCAGCGCCTTCTTTGCCCATTCGATCGTATCCGGATCGGCGCGTTCGCCGGCCAGATACAGTGCCTTGAGGCAGGACAGGTCATATTTTGCCATCAGGTCGCCATTGGGGTCCTCACGCTTGACGGCGCGGATGGCGGTGGGGGCGGTGAAGAAGCTCTTGACGTGGTGTTCCGAGATCACCCGCCAGAAGGTGCCCGCATCGGGGGTGCCGACCGGCTTGCCCTCGAACACGATGGTGGTGTTGCCGTGGATCAGCGGCGCGTAGCAGATGTAGGAATGGCCCACGACCCAACCCACATCCGAGGCCGCCCAGAACACCTCGCCGGGATCGACATTGTAGATATTCTTCATGGTCCAGTTCAGCGCCACCAGATGGCCCGCGGTGGGTCGCACCACGCCTTTGGGCGCGCCGGTGGTGCCAGAGGTATAGAGGATATAGGCCGGATCATTGCCGTTCACCGGCGCACATTCCGCGGGTTCGATGCCGTATTGGAACCCGTGCCAGTTGACATCGCGCCCCTCGATCAGCTGCGCGACCTCTTGTTCACGCTGGAAGATGACGCAGAAATCGGGCTTGTGCTTGGCCAGGTCGATGGCCCCATCGAGCAGTGGTTTGTAATGCACGGTGCGGCCCGGCTCCAACCCGCAGGAGGCCGCGATGATCGCCTTGGGTTGGCAATCGTCGATCCGAACCGCCAACTCGCTAGCGGCAAAGCCGCCGAACACCACCGAATGCACTGCGCCCAGCCGCGCGCAGGCCAGCATCGCCTCCAGCGCTTCGGGGATCATCGGCATGTAGATGATCACCCGGTCGCCCTTTTCGATTCCCTTGGCCCGCAGCGCCCCGGCCAGCGAGGCCACCCGGTTGCGCAGCTCGATATAAGAGATCTGCCGCTTGCTATGGGTGATTGGGCTGTCATGGATGATGGCGATCTGTTCGCCGCACCCCGCCTCGACATGACGGTCCACAGCGTTCCAGCAGGTGTTCACCTTGGCATCGGAAAACCACTCGTAAAGCGGCGCGTTGTCATCAAAGAGCGCCCGTGTCGGCGCCTCGACCCAGTCGATTCCCTTCGCCGCCTCCAGCCAGAATGTTTCGGGGTCGTTTTTCCAGCTGTCATACACGTCCTGATAGGCCAAGTCCCTGTCTCCTCCATTCGTCTGGCACCGGTGTTAGAAAGGGCGTGCTGGGCGGGGCAAGACCAATAAGTTCCATTGCGTCATATTATCGCAAGAATTTGCAATTCTGCTCTCGGGTGGCTTGCTAAACTCTGCAAACCCTGAGCGTTTTCACGAGTTATGTTTGCTTTGACCGTCACTTTGCAAACCCGTCTCTCACGCGTTGCAAAGCCGCCTTTCCTGATTCGCGCCGGTCAGCCCGGAAGGCTCGCGTATTTCGGCAAATGGTCTCCTATCTGCAGCCACGGGATATGCTCGCCGTGGAATACGTGGATCTGGGGGGCGATATCCTCGGGGTTATCCAGCGTCGCTACATAGAGATGCATTGTCTCTTGGTCCGTGTCATTGCGGTAGGCCATCGGCGTTCCGCAGGTGCCGCAGAACAGCCTCTCGACCCGCTCCGACGACCGGTAAATGCGCGGATCGCCGCCGGACCAGCGCACGCTGTCAGCCGGGACGCCGAAGAAGGCGGTGACCGGGGCGGCGCAGTTTCGTCGGCAATCGGCGCAGTGACAATAACAACTCCAGGCGACGGCCCCATCGCTTTCCCAGCGCACGTCGCCGCAATGGCAATGTCCTTTCATCTGAACACCTCCCACTGAACTCAGATGGCTTAACCGTAATGCGCAACCGGCGTTCCTGCAATTGCAGACATATTCAGCAGCCCGCGCGCGGTAATCGAGGGCGAGACGATATGGGCGCGGTTGCCCATGCCCATCAGGATCGGCCCGACCTCAAGTCCGCCGGCTCGCGCCTTGAGGATATTGCGCACACCGCTTGCCGCATCTGCATGGGCGAAGATGAGGATATTGGCCGCGCCGTCCAATCGGCTATGCGGGAAAATTCGTTGCCGCAGTGCAGGGTCCAGCGCCGTATCGACGTTCATTTCGCCTTCGTAGACAAAATCGCGGCGTTCGGAATCGAGGATGTTCAGCGCCTCGCGCAGGCGCTTGCCCGACCCTTCGGGCTGATTACCGAATTGCGATTGCGAGCACAGCGCGATCTGCGGCTCGATCCCGAACCGTTTGACATGGCGGGCAGCGCCGATGGCGATCTCGGCCAGTTGTTCGGGATTGGGCAGTTGGTAGACATGGGTGTCGGCGATGAACAGCGGGCCTTCCTCGAGGATCATCAGCGACAGCGCGCCATGGGCATAGAGACCGCCACGCCCAAGCACCTGGTTCACATAGTTCAGATGCCAGCGATATTCCCCGAACGTGCCGCAGATCAGCGAATCCGCCTCGCTGCGATGCACCATGATCGCGCCGATGGCGGTAGTGTTGGTGCGCATGACGGCCTTTGCGATGTCTGGCGAAACACCGCGCCGCATCATCAATTCGTGGTAGGAATTCCAATAGTCATAGTAGCGCGGGTCGTTTTCAGGGTTCACGATCTGGAAATCCCGACTGGGGCGGATGTCGAGGCCAAGCCGTTCGCAGCGCGCCTCGATCACGTCGGGGCGACCGATGAGGATCGGCGTTTCGGTGGTTTCCTCAAGAATGGCCTGGGCGGCGCGCAGCACGCGCTCATCCTCGCCCTCGGCGAACACGATCCGGCGCGAGGCGATCCGGGCAGCATCAAAGATCGGGCGCATCAGCAGGGCGGATCTGAATACCGACTGGTTCAGTTTCTGCTTATAGGCCTCGAGATCCTCAATGGGCCGTTTCGCGACACCGCTCTCCATTGCAGCCTTGGCCACGGACGAGGAGACGACGCCAACGAGCCGTGGATCGAAGGGTTTCGGGATCAGGTAGTCCGGCCCGAAGGTCAGCTGCTCGCCACGATAGGCCGCCGCCGCCTCGGCGCTGGTGGTGGCACGGGCCAGTTCGGCGATGCCGTCGATGCAAGCCAGCTGCATCTGATCGTTGATCTCGGTCGCGCCCACATCAAGCGCACCCCGGAAGATGAACGGAAAACACAGCACGTTGTTGACCTGATTGGGAAAATCACTGCGTCCAGTAGCGATGATGGCATCGGGGGCAACCTCGCGCGCGGCCTGTGGCAGGATTTCCGGCGTCGGGTTGGCCAAGGCAAAGATGATCGGGCGATCGGCCATCTTGGCAACCATCTCGGGCTTCAGCACGTTGGGGCCGGAAAGGCCCAGGAACAGGTCGGCGCCGTCGATCACCTCGTCCAGAGTGCGCAGATCGGTGTCCTGTGCATAGGCGGCCTTGTGCGGGTTCATATCCTCGGTCCGGCCCTCATAGACCAGCCCGTGAATGTCGCAGAGCCAGACATTTTCCCGCTTCACGCCCATTTTCAGCAGCATGTTCAGGCAGGCAATGCCCGCCGCGCCGCCACCCGTCGACACGATCTTGATGTCTTCGAATGACTTGCCCGCCACATGCAGCGCGTTTTTGGCGGCGGCCCCCACCACGATGGCGGTGCCGTGCTGGTCGTCGTGAAAGACGGGGATGCCCATCCGTTCGCGGCAAAGCTGTTCGACGATGAAACAATCGGGGGCTTTGATATCTTCGAGGTTGATCGCGCCGACGGTGGGTTCCAGCGCGCAGACGATATCGGCCAGTTTTTCGGGATCGGCCTCGTCCAGCTCGATGTCGAAACAGTCAATATTGGCGAATTTCTTGAACAGGACGGCCTTGCCTTCCATCACCGGTTTCGAGGCCAGCGCGCCGATATTGCCCAGCCCCAGCACCGCCGTGCCGTTCGACACCACCGCCACCAGATTGCCGCGTGCGGTATAGCGCGCGGCGTGCTCGGCATTGCCCTTGATCTCGATACAGGCTTCGGCAACGCCCGGAGAATAGGCCAGCGACAGGTCGCGGCCGTTGGCCATGGGTTTGGTCGGGCGGATCTCGAGTTTGCCGGGTTTTGGATATTCGTGATAGTCCAGCGCGGTTTCGCGCAGTTTCTGTGTGTCAGACATTCCAAAGCTCCCGGCTGAATTTAGTTTACCCTTAAACTATCTCTTGCGTGAGGGAAATGGGGGCGTTCGTCAACAGCTGTCGCGGGCGGCTTCTTGCAAAAGCGGCAGGGCGCGGCCAATCTGCGCGGCGGAGGACCGGACCACATGTCAGACACGATTGCCGAAATGCGCCTGCCGACGCAGGAATTGCGCGAAGATATTCCCTTTTTCACTAGGGTTCTGGGGATGCGGATGGATATGATTTATCCCGCTGACGACCCGCGTGTTGCGGTGTTTTCGGGCCATGGTTTGCGGTTGCGTGTGGAAAAAGACGCGCCCGAGCCGCCGGGTACGATCCGCATCCTTACCGATGATCCCGACGGGTTTGCAGATGGCGCGCGCGCCCTGACCGCGCCCAATGGCACACGGATCGAGATTGATGCGCGCAACCCACCGATGGTGATGCCCGAGACGGTACATTCCTTTGTGGTGTGTCGTCTCAAGGATCAGGCGCCGTGGATCATCGGGCGGGCCGGGATGCATTATCGCGATCTGGTGCCGGACCGTCTGGGCGGGTCGATCATCGCCAGCCATATCCGCATCCCCGATGGCGGCCCGGTGCCGGATATGGTGCATTTCCACAAGGTGGGATTTCAGCTGATCTTCTGCATCCATGGCTGGGTTGACGTGGTTTATGAGGATCAGGGACCGAAGATGCGGCTATATGCTGGAGATTGCTTTATCCAGCCGCCCGAGATCCGGCATCGGGTGTTGGAGGCGTCGGACAATGTGCAGGTGATCGAGATCGGGGTTCCGGCCGAGCATGTAACCGAGATCGACCATGAGATGGAATTGCCCACACCGCATCTGCGCCCCGAGCGCGAATGGCAGGGCCAGAGGTTCGTTTTCAACAAGGGTGCCGGGGCTGCGTGGATGCCCTTTCGCCTGCCGGGCTATGTCTGCCGTGACACCACGATTGCCGAGAACACCAGAGGCGTGGCGGGCGTGCAGGTGATAAAAAAGGGGCAGGGCGATCCGGTCTGGGCCAGCCATGACACCGACATTCACTTCACCTTCGTCATGGACGGTACGGTGACGCTGGAGGGCGAAGGGCGTGAGCCGTACCGGCTGGAACAGGGCGACGCATTTGTCATTCCGCCGGGGATGAAGACGCGGCTGAGCGATCCCAGCGCGGATGTGGAACTGCTTGAGGTGACGCTGCCGGGCGTGTTCAATACCGTGCTTCGATAGGGGATGTCTCGCGGATTGCTTTGCGGTATTTATTCCTGACCAGATGATCAAAAACCGGGGAATCGCCATGAGTTTGAAAGACAGTGCACTTGCGGTCCGCGAAAACGCCCATGCGCCTTATTCTAACTTCAAGGTGGGCGCGGCGATCCGGTCTGCCTCGGGCGTGATCTATGCTGGATGCAACGTTGAAAACATCGCCTATCCCGAAGGCACTTGCGCCGAAGCGGGCGCAATCGCGGCTATGGTTGCGGCAGGCGAGACCCAACTGACCGAGGTCTACGTGGTGGCGGGCAGCCCTGCGCCGGTGCCACCCTGTGGCGGGTGCCGGCAGAAACTCTCGGAATTTGGCGCAAGTGACGTGGTGGTGACCATGGCGACTACCGGCGGTATGGAGCAGGTGATGACCATCGGCGACCTGCTGCCCGGTGCTTTCGGCGCGGAGCATATGAAAGATGTTTGAGAGTATGGATGCACGGGCAATCATCGCCAAGCTTCGCCGCCGTGAAGTGCCGGACGCCGCAGCACTAGCCTGGTTTGCGCAAGGTTTGGCCGACGGCAGCGTCAGCGATGCACAGGCCGGGGCATTCGCCATGGCCGTCTGCATGGGTGGCTTGGGCCCAGAGGGCCGCGCGGCGTTGACCGTGGCTATGCGTGACAGCGGTGAAGTCTTGCGCTGGGACTTGCCCGGACCGGTGATCGACAAGCATTCGACCGGTGGCGTAGGCGATTGCGTCTCGCTGGTTCTGGCTCCGGCGCTGGCCGAATGCGGGGCCTATGTGCCGATGATTTCGGGGCGCGGGCTGGGCCATACCGGCGGTACGCTCGACAAGATGGAGGCGATCCCCGGCGTCACAACGCAGGTGGGGCAGGAGCGGTTGGCGCAGATCGTGCGCGACACCGGTGCCGCGATTGTCGGTGCAACCGCGCAGATCGCCCCAGCGGACAAGCGGCTTTATGCGGTCCGGGATGTGACGGCGACGGTGGAAAGCCTCGATCTGATCACCGCCTCGATCCTGTCGAAGAAACTGGCGGTCAGCCCCGATGCGCTGGTGCTGGACGTCAAGCTGGGCTCTGGCGCGTTCATGAAATCGCTTGAGGAAGCGCGATCGCTCGCTACGGCTCTGACTGAGACGGCCAATGCCGCCGGGTGCCGAACATCGGCGGTGATCTCGGACATGAACCAGCCGCTGGCACGCGCGCTGGGCAATGCGCTTGAGGTAGATGAGGTCATGCAGGCCCTGACCTGCGGGACCGAGACACCGCTGTCGCGCCTGTCGGTGGAACTGGGCGGTGTCCTGCTTGCCGATGCCGGGATTGCCGATGATGCGCAGGCGGGAGCCGAGCGTTTGTCGGGCATAATTGCGGATGGCCGCGCGGCCGAGCGCTTCGGGCGCATGCTCGCTGCTGTGGGTGGCCCGGTGCAATTTGTCGAAAACTGGTCACGGTTCTTGCCCGAGGCACATGTGATTCAGGAAATTTCAGCGCGCGAAGCGGGTTATGTCAGCGCCATCGATGGCGAGGCGCTGGGCCTTGCGGTGGTTGCTTTGGGTGGCGGGCGTCAGGTGGAAAGCGACGTGGTTGATCCGTCGGTCGGGCTGTCCTCGGTCGTGCGGCTGGGCGAAAAGGTCGAACGTGGCGCGCCGCTGGCGGTGATCCATGCCGCGCGCGAGGATGCGGCGCGGCACACGGAACAGGCGGTGCGCGCGGCGATCACGCTGTCGCCTGATCCGATTGAAGCGCCGCAGTTGATTCACGAGGTCATCCGCGCCTGATCCGCTTGCATGAGCACAAACAAGTGATAGGTAGCGCCGACTACGCAGAGACCGTGCGCGTTATGGCGCGAAGGGAAAGACAAGGAGTGTCCTGTGAGCGTTGCCGCATTGCCGAAGGTTGAATTGCACCTGCATCACGAAGGGGCCGCACCGCCCGCCTTCATTCGCCAGTTGGCGCATGAGAAAAAGATCGACCTGAGCCGTATCTTCCGCGCCGATGGCACCTATGAATTCCGCGATTTCGCGCATTTCCTGTCGGTCTATGATGCCGCTTGCGAAGTGTTGCAGACGCCCGAGGATTTCCGGCGTCTCACCATGGCCATTCTGGAAGAGAGCGCCGCAAATGGCGTTGTCTATACCGAGACTTTTGTGAGCCCGGATTTTTGCGGTGGTGGAGACCTGAACGCCTGGCGCGAATATGTGCACGCGATCCACGAGGCAGCCGACGAGGCCGAGCGTAAGCTGGGCATCACCATGCGCAGCGTGGTGACCTGTATCCGCCATCGCGGGCCGGAACTGGCGCGCGACTCGGCGCATTGTGCTGCCGAAACCGCCGGAGACCGGATCGTCGGCTTTGGCATGGGCGGCAATGAGGGGATGGGCAAACAGGGCGATTTCTCCTGGAGCTTTGACTGTGCCCGCGAGGCTGGGCTGCGCCTGACAACCCATGCGGGCGAGTTCGGCGGCCCTGACAGCGTGCGCGACGCAGTGCGTGATCTGGGGGTGGAACGGCTGGGCCATGGCGTGCGCGCCATCGAGGATGCCGATCTGGTCCACGAACTGTCCGATCGCGGCATCGTGCTGGAGGTCTGTCCGGGCTCGAACGTGGTTCTGGGTCTTTACCCTGAGATCGCGGCGCATCCCATCCAGCGTCTGCGCGAGGCAGGGGTGAAAGTCACGGTTTCAACCGACGACCCGCCGTTTTTCCATACCACCATGGTGCGCGAATATGAGATGCTGAATGCGGCATTCGGCTGGGAAGAGGCCGATTTCGCCGAGGTGAACAAGACCGCACTGGGCGCTGCATTCTGCGATGAGGACACGCGTGCGCGTGTCGCAAAAAGACTGGAGACATCATGAACCAACATCTGACCGTCGTCGATCACCCGCTGGTGCAGCACAAGCTGACGCTGATGCGGGACAAGGGCACCTCGACCGCCTTGTTCCGGCAGCTTCTGCGCGAGATCACCGAGTTGCTGGCCTATGAGGTCACCCGTGAGTTGCCGATGACCACGCGGCAGATCGAGACCCCGATGGAAGAGATGGACGCGCCGATCCTGGCGGGTAAGAAGCTGGCGCTGGTGTCGATCCTGCGGGCGGGCAACGGGATGCTGGACGGGGTGCTGGAACTGATCCCCTCGGCGCGGGTGGGCTTTGTCGGGCTCTACCGCGACGAGGAAACGCTGCAACCGGTGCAGTATTACTTCAAAGTGCCCGAGGGGCTGAAGGACCGGATGGTGATCGCGGTCGATCCGATGCTGGCCACCGGCAACAGTTCGGCTGCGGCGGTTGATCTGCTGAAAAAGGCAGGGGCCACCGATATCCGGTTCCTTTGCCTGCTGGCCGCCCCCGAAGGCGTTGCCCGGATGAATGAGGCGCACCCGGATGTACCCATCGTCACCGCCTCGCTGGACCGCGAGTTGAACTCCAAGGGCTATATCATGCCGGGTCTGGGCGATGCAGGCGACCGGATGTTCGGCACCAAGTAACGGGCATTCTAACGGTTGCATCCTTTACTCATCGCGTCCAATAGGTCATGATTTTCAAAATATTGAGAGGTCGTCATGAAGCTAACGGGAACAATCGTATCCGCACTTGCCGCAGCGCTGATCGGTGGCGGGGACGCATTGGCGCAGACCTCGAACCAGCCTCAGTCAGCGGCACAGACGATCACGCTAAAGCCGGGGACGCGCATCGTGCCCCGGCATGTCTATGACAACAGGCGCAACACGACCGGCCAGTACGTGCCGCGCGGCTATCGTCGGGTCTGGGATGATGACCGGCTGAACACGCATCGCGCTGAGATTACCGTCGCCCCGGCGGTGGCGGTGACGCGCCAGACTTACAAGGTCCCGCGCGGATACCGCTATGTCTTGCGTAAAGATGACCGCCTCAATCCCGGGCGCGGGCTGCGCACACCTGCAGGTGACGCGCAGACCGACCGGATCTGGCAGCGTACGGTACCGCGTAAACTGGTGAAACTGCCGACCGATCAACCCGTCTATGATCTGACTGAAACCGACGACCTGCTGGCCGCCACGCCGGACGAACGGGGGGTTCTGCGGGTCTCGACCCGGTCGGACCCGTCGCTGGAACCGCAGCGTTACCTGCGAATCTCGTCGCATGACACCAGGGCAGAAGCACAGAGTGTCGCGCGTCAGGTGCAGGCAACCGGGCTGCCCATGCGCTATGGCGTGACGCGACGCGGCGACCGGACGCTGGTTCTGGCCGGGCCATTCGGCAGTGAGAATGCGGCTGAGGCGGCGCTTGCCAAGGCGCGCAAGGCCGGGTTCCGCAAGGCGCGGATGATAAAGTAACGGATCAAGTGCCACAGATATTCTGCAACCGCACCCAGACGCTGTCCGGCAGCACCGGTTCAAGAGTGCGTCCGGCCATGGGGTCGGCCTCGATCAGGCCCAGAACGGTCTCGCCGGTGATGTCGCGGGCATAGGCGTAGGGCGTCGAGGGCATAGCGGCCTGACCAAAGACCGACAGTATGACATCATCGGGCAACTCGGCGCGCGGCGCCGACAGCACCTGTTCGGCATAGTGATCGAGGCTCTCGCGGGTAAGATCACCGGTGGTCAATAGGCGAAAAGCGGCAAGCGGGCCTGCGGTATCCAGCAACTCGGCCAGAGGGTCCACCGCCTGTGCCCGCGCGCGTTCCACCAGAATGTAGCCGGCGGCAACGGCGGGGTCTTCGTGATCCTCGATCAGAGTCTTGTTCACGGCGACGATGCCGCCGGGCAGATGCAGCGTGTCGGCAATGCCCCCTGGCAGGACAACCAGCCGGTCCACACCGGTGCGGCGCGCTAGCACGCCGAGCGCGGCTTCCTCCTCATTGGCCGAACAGGCGCGCCCGGCAACGCGTTCGATGCGGTCCAGAACCGCGTGCCCGATCGCGATGCGCTTAGTCTCGGGCACCACCGAAGTCACATGCCGCTGCAACGCGCCAGGCAGCCAGAACACCAGCAGCGCCGCAACTGCCGCGATAACGCCGGTGACGCTGGCCCAACGCAGGCGGCCGGGATGCGGGCGCGCCCGCGCGATGGCGCTTTGCAGCCGCGCGATTGCCTCGATCATCGTGGTTTCGGATTCGGCCAGTTCCAGCGTTTCCTCGGGATCGCCGTCAGGATGGAAAATGGCCGGGAAAGCGCCCGGGTTCTGACGCTCCAGCGCGGCCAGCGACCAATGGGTGATCGCCTGATCGTTGAAGTCCGAGATGGTCAGCGTCGCTTCACCGATCGAGACAACAACCTCGCGGCGCTGTTCATCGGGATGCGGGCGCCAGAGCCCGGTGGCCTCGATCCGGTCATATTGCGTGAGGGCGGTCATATGCGCTGAAACTGCTCGTTTGTCTTTTGGCGCAGCCTAACATGCGGGCTGCCTGCGCCGCAAACGCCTTGCACCCGCGAAGGGGCACGAATTTGGGATTGCAATGGCCCGGTCTTGCACCGCAGCATGGGCCGGATCGGATGGGGCGCGGGACGGAACATGCAACCAACATCGCAGGGATCGTTGCTCAGCGCGGCCATGTTGATGATCGCGGCGATGTCCATCATTGGAGTGATCGACAATTATATCGTCGTTTTGGCCGAGTTTATCGGGCTCTGGCAATTCCATGTGACGCGTACACTGGTGGCGTTGCCGCTGATTGCCGGCCTGTCATTGCTGGGGCTGGGCGGGTTGCGGCCGGTACGATACTGGGCGGTTCTGCTGCGGTCCCTTTTGCTCGCGACAGCAATGATGTGCTATTTTACCGCGCTGGCCTTTATGCCTATCGCGCAGGCATTGGCCGGCCTGTTCAGTTCTCCGATCTTCGTACTGCTGATCACCGCCTTCGTCCTGCGCAAACCGGTTGGACCATGGCGGATCGGTGCGGTGTTGATCGGGTTTTCTGGTATCCTGCTGGTTTTGCAGCCCGATCCGAACGCCTTTGACTATCGCATTCTGATCCCGCTCTGTGGTGGTTTCTTCTATGCGCTGAGCGCGATTACCACCCGGAGCCTTTGTGCAGAGGAAAGTACGGTTGTCCTGCTCGGCGCATCGATCGGCGCGCTTGGTCTGATCGGAGGTATTGCCCTTCTGGGTTTGTCCCTGTTCCCGCTTGAGGCAGCGCCCGGCCCGGACGGGTTTGCGGCTCGCGGTTGGGTCTGGCCGATGACACCGGCGATCCCGTTTGTGCTGCTTCAAGCCGTGGGATCGGTGATCGCGGTCTATATGCTGACCAAGGCCTATCAACTGGCGGAGCCTTCTTATGTGTCGGTTTTTGAGTACTCGGTAATGATCTTCGGACCGCTCTTTGCCTGGTTTGCCTTCGGTCAGTCCCTAGATGTAACGCAGATCTTCGGCATCGGCCTGATTGCGCTTGCGGGTATCACCATCGCCTTGCGCTCGGGTTAATGGTTTTGCCGGGCGGCCCAAGCGGTTAGCGTGTCCCCCATGATCATCTCGCGCGGCCGGTCCTATATCTTTGTTCACATTCCCAAAACCGGGGGCACGTCGCTGGCGCTGGCTCTCGAGGCGCGGGCGATGAAGGATGACATCCTGATCGGCGATACGCCAAAGGCCCGCCGCCGCCGCCAACGGCAGCAGACGCTGCCCGCGAGCGGGCGGTTGTGGAAACACGCCACGCTACGCGATATCGACGGTGTGGTCAGCGGTGATGAGCTTGGGGATTTCTTTGTGTTCACGCTGGTGCGCAACCCCTGGGATCGCGCGGTCAGCTACTATCACTGGTTGCGAGAGCAGCGTTTTGGCCATCCGGCAGTGACATTGGCGAAGCGGCTTGAGTTTGAAGCTTTCGTGCAGCATCCCGACACGCTGGCCGCCTTCCGCAGCCACCCCTTTGCCAGCTACATGCGGGATGCGGCGGGGGTCGACCGCGGCAGTCTCTATATCCGTATCGAGCATTTTAAGGCCGATGCCACAACGCTCTGGCAGCATCTGGGCTTTGAGGTTGTCATGTCACACACCAACCGGTCCGAACGTTTGGCAGATTACCGGCGCTACTATACACCGCCAATGGTCGATGCGATCGCCGGGGCCTGCGCCGACGACATCCACAGGATGCAGTACCAATTTGAGTGATTTTCAGGAAAAATTGTTTCGAAATGAGACTTGATGATTGAACCTCTCGCGAGATTGTCTGTATCGCGTTGATATCTGACACAAATCCGTTCAGTTCGGAGCTTGAATAAGACTTCCGAATCGGCCTTGCTTTACCTAAGGTAAACTTGGGATGGATGGTCTATTTTGCTACCTTGGGGAGAGAAGCATATGGCCGAACCTAGGACCAAGTGCGATGCCGCTGCAATGGCGGGTCGCAAAGCCCTGTCTTGGGCTGGGTCCTTGGGGATGGTAGAAAAAACACTTTCCCTGGAATGAGATCCCGCTTTGGCGGGTTGTTTGGAGCCCCCCCCTCTACCTCCAAACACATTACCGGCGCCCAATTACGGGGCGCCGGTTTCCGTTTCATATAGAGCTGCGATCAGGCCGCTTTGGCTTCGGGGTCGAACCTTCCATAAAAGCTCTGACCCTTGGCGGCCATGTCGCGCAATAGCGGCGGGCAGGCGAACCGGTCGCCATAGGCAGCGGTCAACTGGTCGCAGCGTTCGGCGGCATAAGGCGTGCCGATGATGTCGAGCCAGCTAAGCGGGCCGCCGGACCAGGGCGCAAAGCCCCAAGCCAGAACCGCACCCACATCGCCTTCGCGGATGTCCATCAGCACGTTCTCTTCCAGCGCGCGCACCGCTTCCAGAACCTGTGCGAACATCAGGCGTTCCTGCACCTCGGTCAGATCGGGCTGATCGTCGGCCAGCGGGTATTTCTCGGCCAGACCATCCCAGAAACCGACGCGCTTGCCCTTCTCGTCATATTCGAAGAAGCCGGCATTTGCCTTGCGGCCCAGACGGCCCAGGTCTTCCAGCCAGAAGATCAATTCGTCGGCGGGGTTCTCGGGATAGTCGTCGCCCATCGCTTTTTTGGTCGCACGCGCGATCTTGGCCCCCAGATCGATCGAGGTCTCGTCGTTCAGCTGGATCGGACCCACTGGGAAGCCGAGCTGCCGTGCGGCATTGTCGATCAGGGCAGGCGAGACGCCTTCGGTCAGCATCCGCAGACCTTCGTTGATATAGGGAATGATGCAACGGTTGGCGTAGAAGAAGCGCGCGTCGTTGACCACGATCGGCGTCTTGCGGATCTGGCGCACATAGTCCAGCGCCTTGGCCACCGCGCGGTCACCGGTTTCGCGCCCCTTGATGATCTCGACCAGCAGCATTTTTTCGACCGGCGAGAAGAAGTGAATGCCGATGAACTGTTCGGGGCGCGAGGACGCCTTGGCCAGATCAGTGATCGGCAGGGTCGAAGTGTTGGAGGCAAAGATGCAATCCTCGGGGATCACCGCTTCGACCTTTTTGGTCATCTCGGCCTTGACGGCGGGGTCTTCGAAGACGGCTTCGACGATCAGGTCACAGCCTTCAAGTGCTGCCAGATCGGGCGTTGCGGTGATCCGCGACAGCATCGCCTCTTTCTTTTCGGGGGTCGCCTTGCCGCGCTTGATGCCTTTGTCGAGATAGGCTTCGGTATAGGCCTTGCCCTTGTCGGCGGCGGCCTGGTCGCGGTCGATCAGAACAACCTCGATACCGGCCTGCGCCGAGACCAGCGCGATGCCCGCGCCCATCATGCCCGCGCCTAAAACGCCGAGCTTCTTGACCGTCTGGTCCGCGACGCCCGCAGGCCGCACGGCGCCTTTTTCCAGCGCCTGCTTGTTCAGGAACAGGCTGCGGATCATTGCTGAAGAGGACGGGTTCATCAGCACGTTGGTGAACCAGCGTGCTTCGATCTTGAGCGCGGTGTCGAAATCGACCAGCGCGCCTTCGTAGATTGCCGAAAGCAGCGCCTGGGCGGCGGGGAAGGCGCCTTGCGTCTTGCTGTTGACCAGCGCCGAGGCACCGACAAAGTTTGGGAACCCGGCGGGGTTGTAGGGCGCACCTCCAGGCATCTTGTAGCCCTTGGCATCCCAAGGTTTGATGATATCGGCGTTGGTGGCGTTCAGTACCCATTCGCGCGCCGCAGCGAGCGGATCAGCGGAAACCTCGTCCACCAGCTTAGCGCCCTTGGCCTTGGCCGGGTCCAGCATCTTGCCTTCCAGCAGAACCGGCGAGGCCGCCATCAGCCCTACCATGCGCGAATAGCGGATGGTGCCACCGCCGCCGGGGAAGATACCCAGCAGAATCTCGGGCAGACCGATCTTGGATTTCGGATTGTCGGTCATCACACGGTGATGGCAAGCCAGCGCGATCTCGGTGCCGATGCCCGCGCAGGTGCCGTTGATGGCACAGGCCACCGGTTTGCCGCCCTTGTTGGTCTTGGGCTCCATGCCCGCACGCTCCAGTTTGCGCAGGGTGCGGTGGCCGCTCATGGTGAAATCGAACAGCGCCTTTGCTGGTTCATCGCCCGCTTCTTCGCGGATCGTGGCCAGCGTGTTCAGGTCCATGCCGCCGGCAAAGTCCTTCTTTGCGCTGGTAATCACGATCCCTTTGACGGCGTCATCCGCCAGCGCCTGATCAATATAGCCCTCGACCAATCCAAAAGCCTCACGGGTCAGCACGTTCATGCTTTTGCCTTCGGCGTCCCAGGTGATAATCGCGACGCCGTCAGCGTCCACTTCATATTTAAAATCGGTCATGTCTCATCTCCGATCTGGTCAGCCGTCAGCGGGCTGCCATCCTTGCGGGTGAAGGTGAACTCGTTCTGGTCAACCTTCACCATCATGTCGATATCGCTGTAATAGCCGGTTTCAGTCGGGGTTCGGGTGCCCACCACCAGAAAGGCGGCAGGGGCATCCGATTTGTTTACAAGGTGGTGCCCGTTGGCATCTCCGGCCGGGAAGGTGGCGCAATCGCCGGGTTGCATCGCATGTTCGCCGTCGTCGTCGATCAGCGTGCAGACCCCTTCAGTCACCATCACGAACTCGTCCTGTTCCATATGGTAGTGGCGCAGGGAGGACGCAGCGCCGGGTTCGAGCCGAACCAGATTGACCCCGTATTGGGTCAGGCCACCGGCATCGCCAAGCCGTTGGCTGCTGCGGCCCTCGCCATTGCGCGCGAGCTTGCCGGGATAGCCCGATCCGGTCTGCCGCTCGATCTGTGTAAGGTCCAGCTTTGGCATCAGACACGCTCGATGATCGTTGCGGCACCCATGCCCGATGCTATGCAGAGCGTGGCAAGGCCGGTTTCCTTGTCCGAGCGTTCGAGCTCGTCCAGCAAGGTGCCGATGATGATCGCGCCGGTCGCACCCAGCGGGTGGCCCATCGCGATCGAGCCGCCATTGACGTTGACCATTTCGGGATCGACGTCAAAGGCCTGCTGGAAGCGCAGCACGACGCTGGCGAAGGCCTCATTCACTTCGAACAGGTCGATATCACCGATGCTCATGCCATTGTCGGCCAGGATTTTCTGGGTCACCGGAACCGGGCCAGTCAGCATCATCGTGGGCTCGGTGCCGATTTTTGCAGTGCCCTTGATGCGGGCGCGCGGCGTCAGACCGTTTTTCTCGCCAAACTCCTTGTTGCCGATCAGAACGGCGGCCGCACCATCCACGATGCCCGAGCTGTTGCCCGCGTGGTGGATGTGGTTGATGCGCTCAAGATGGGGGTATTTCATCAGCGCGACCTTGTCGAAGCCGGGCATCTGCTCGCCCATCATCTGAAAAGCCGGGTTCAGGCCACCCAGCGACTGCATGTCGGTGCCGGGGCGCATGTATTCGTCATGATCCAGAATCGGAATGCCGTTCTGGTCCTTGACGGTGATCACCGATTTCGAGAACCGGTTCTCTTCCCATGCCTTCGCCGCGCGGCGTTGCGATTCCATGGCCAGCGCATCGGCCTGATCCCGGGTGAAGCCGTATTCTGTGGCGATCAGATCGGCCGAGATGCCTTGCGGTACGAAATAAGTGTTCATCGCGATCGAGGGATCGACCGCAATCGCTGCCCCGTCGCTGCCCATCGGCACGCGGCCCATCATTTCGACACCACCGGCGATATAGCCATCGCCTGCACCGCCCTTGACCTGGTTGGCGGCCAGGTTGACTGCCTCCATGCCACTGGCACAGAACCGGTTGATGGCAAGACCCGGGATCGATTCGTCGAGGTCGGAGGCTAGCACGGCAGTCCGTGCCAGGCAGGCGCCCTGTTCCATCACCTGGGTCACGTTGCCCCAGATCACGTCCTCGACGGCATGGCCTTCCAGGCCGTTGCGCTCTTTCACAGCATTCAGCGTCTCTGCGCTGAGCCGCGCGGATGTCACCTCATGCAGGCTGCCATCCTTGCGTCCCTTACCCCTGGGGGTACGCAGAGCATCGTAGATGTATGCTTCGGTCATGTTGCTCTCCTCAAGCTCGGTCCGACGGTTTGCCGGGCATCAGATCATATGGGTGTTTCCAGCCACGCGTTTCACTGATCCGCGTGAGCCAGGTGTCGATATGGGGCCAGTCGGCCCGGTCAAACCCGAAAGGTTCCGGATAATAGAGGTAGCCGCAGCAGCTGATATCGGCATTGGTGATCCCGTCGCCGACAATCCAGTCGCGCCCGTCGAGATGCGTATTCAGTGTCGCATAAGCGGCCTTGAGCCGGCCCTGGTTGAAGGCGATCACCTCGGCGGGGCGTTTGTCTTCGGGCAGGAAGTTGATCAGGAACCGGGTCAGGCCCGCCATCGAGCTGAATTTGTGGTTGTCCCACAGGACCCAGCGCAGAATGTCGTATCTCTCGGCCTCGGTGCTGCCACCGAATCTGCCGGATTTGTCGCTGACATAGGCCTGGATCGCACCGGACTGGCTGGTCCGGAAATCGCCGTCGACCAGCACCGGCGCCTCGCCCATTTCGTTGACGTCACGGCGGTATTCGGGGGTTCTGGTCTGACCGTTGAAAAAGTCGACAAACACAGGCTCCCAGTCGAGCCCCGACAGCTCAAGGGCTAGCGCCGCCTTGTATGAATTCCCGCTTTCTCCGAAGCAGTGGAGTTTTATTGCCATCTCTACGCCCCTCCCATGGTGCGTGTCGCAGATATCTGGTTCCGCGTATTTCAAGAAAAAAGACAGGATCGGTCGCGCGGATGCACCGCGGCAATATCTTCTTGCTTCAAAGGCGCATCGCCCTAGGCCCTGGTGAAGGCCGTCAGGGGGTTGGTTATCGTTTTCGGTCCTCCAGTTCCGCATTGAACAGACGGAGTCTGTGGGTCAGGTTCTCGTCATTGATGACGCTGTTGAAATTCTCGAACAGAAACGACAATGCTTCGCCTTCGTCCAACCCTGCCTCGGTGGCAAACCTCTTGAGTCTGCGATAGCCATCCTCGGTCATGGCGACAGGGAAGCGGCGGGTCAGGCGGAAACGTTTCGGCATCTCGATCCTCGAGGTTGAAGGGCACCGGGCCGGGTGGCCCGGTGCCAATCTGGGATCAGAATTGATCGGCGTCTAGTGTCATCACCGGTGCCGCACCCGATTGGATGCGAGCCAGGTGCATGCCGGTGGCAGGCAGGCGGCGGGCCATGTAGTAGCGGCCGGTGACCAATTTGGTCTCATAGAAGGCCTTGTCCGAGGCACCCTCGGCTAGCGCGTTGCGCGCGGCCAGCCCCATCTGGGCCCACATCAGACCCAGACAGACATGACCGAACATGTGCATGAAGTCGTTGCTGCCAGCCAGCGCCTCGTTCGGGTTCTTCGCAGCGTGCTGCATGAAATACATGCCTGCCGATTGCAGATCCTTCGAGGCCGCTTTGAGCGGTTCGATGAAGTCGCGGTCATAGGCTTCGTCCTGACCGGCGTTTGCCTTGCAGAAACCTTTTACCATTTCAAAGAACGCCATGACATGCTTGCCGCCATCCTGCGCCAGCTTTCGGCCCACCAGGTCCAGAGCCTGGACGCCGTTGGCGCCTTCGTAGATCATCGCGATACGGGCGTCGCGGGTGTATTGAGACATGCCCCATTCTTCGATGTAGCCATGTCCGCCATAGACCTGCTGGGCTTTAACGGTCATGTCGTAACCTTCGTCGGTCAGGAAGCCCTTGATGACCGGGGTCAGCAGCGAGATCAGGCCGTCTGCATCCTTGTCACCGGAACGGTGCGCCTTGTCGATCATGGTTGCGCCCCACAGGATGAAGGCACGCGCGCCTTCGGCAAAGCTCTTCTGATCCATCAGGCTGCGGCGGATGTCGGGGTGCACGATCAGCGGATCGGCCGGACCATCTGGGTTTTTCACGCCGGTCACGTCGCGACCCTGCAGACGGTCCTTGGCGTATTCCACGGCGTTTTGATAGGCGGCGTCAGCCTGGCTCAGGCCCTGCATGCCGACACCCAAACGGGCCTCGTTCATCATGGTGAACATGGCGCGCATGCCTTTATGTTCATCACCCAGAAGGTAACCGGTTGCTTCGTCGTAGTTCATCACACAGGTCGAGTTGCCGTGGATGCCCATCTTTTCTTCGATATTGCCGACAGCCGCGCCATTGCGCTCGCCCAGGCTGCCATCCTCGTTCACAACGAATTTAGGCACGATGAACAGCGACACGCCTCCGATTCCATCGGGGCCGCCTACGATCTTAGCCAGCACCAGATGAATGATGTTGTCGGCCATGTCATGTTCGCCGGCCGAGATGAAAATCTTTTGGCCCGAGATCTTGTAACTGCCATCCGCCTGAGGTTCCGCCTTGGTGCGCATCAGACCCAGATCGGTGCCGCAATGCGGTTCCGTCAAGTTCATGGTGCCAGTCCACTCACAGCTGACCATGTTGGGCAGATAGGTGTTCTTTTGGTCTTCGGTGCCGTGCGCCAGGATCGCCGAGGCCGCACCGTGGGTCAGACCCTGATACATGGTGAACGCCTGGTTGGCGGCCGAGAACATCTCGCCCACGGCGGTTGCCAGGACATAGGGCATGTTCTGCCCGCCATATTCCTCCGGCATGTCCAGACCCGTCCAGCCGCCCGCTTTCATCTGCTCGAATGCGTCTTTGAACCCGGAGGGTGTATAGACGACGCCGTTTTCCAGGCGGCAACCTTCCTTGTCGCCAACCACATTCAGCGGGTGCAGCACGTTGCTGGCGATCTTGCCGGATTCCGCCAGGACGGCGCCGGTGAAATCGGCTTCCAAATCGTCATAACCCGGAATATCCGAGGCCGAGACATTCAGCACATCGTGCAGCACAAACTGTGTGTCTTTGGTAGGAGCGTTGTAGATTGGCATGAAGGGCTTCCTTTTGGACTGGTCGGCAATCTTCAGGGTATTAAGATCATTTGGCGGTTTTTTTTGTTTCTTCCATCGAGACGAGGATTTTTTCGCCCCATTTCAACTGCGCTTTCAGATCGTCTATCGCCTGGGTCAGTTCCTCGCGCTGCGATTCCATGTCGGCAAGGCGATCACGGGCAATTTCGAATGTGCGTTGCAGCTGCGTGTGTTGCTGGTCACCAATGTGATAAAGGTCGAGCAATTGGCGGATCTGTTCGAGGCTGAAACCGAAGCGCTTGCCGCGCAGTATCAGTTTCAATCTCGCTCGGTCCCGTTTAGTAAACAGGCGTTTCTGGCCGTCCCGGATCGGGAACAGCAACTCCTTGGCTTCGTAGAAGCGCAGGGTGCGAGGCGTGACCTCATATGCATCACACATCTCGCGAATTGTCATCGTGTCTTCGTGCATGTTCTCAGACCTTCAAACTAACAAGCATTACGCCATGCAAATGCGCAGCCTGCGGGCGCAATACAACACCATCTTTACGTTGACGTAAGTGAGACGCTGCGTCACTTGCTGCGTTGACGTCGGATCATCTCGTTGGGTAGCAAACGGGCGTGGCGTCGAACGCAGATTTTACACAACGATAACAATGCGTTAGCCCCCTTACATCGGCGGGACCGGGCCGAAAATGCCTATTTCAGCAGGTTCGCCGTCTGATCCCGCAGGCGTATCAACTCGTTCATCGCATCATCCAGCTGCTGGCGCTGTTTGCCTAATTCAGCCAGTTGACGGTCGGCCATTTCGACAAAGGTAGCCATCTGCACCTTGTCGCCCTTGTCTTCGTAGATCAGCAGCCACTGGCGAATCTCTTCCAGCGCAAATCCGCAGCGTCGCCCCCGCATGATCAATTCCATGCGCGCCACTTCCCTGTGCCCATAGAACCGGGACCGGCCTTCGCGGTCGGGCTGCAGCAGTTCGATATACTCATAATATCGCAAAGTGCGTGGCGTCACTTCGAACTTGGAGCACATTTCCTTGAAGGACAGACGCGTCTCGGTCATCGATAATCTCCTTGTATCGCAACCTATTGCGTCGTCTGTTTCTGCGCAACAGTGGGGCTTGCTCTTTTGCGGCGCGGCACATCATAAAGAGGTGGCACCGGTATTGGAGACACAATTGGTCGACAGCAAGAAAATCGCAAAACAGTTCATCGAGGCGATCCCGCACGCGCGGGCGCTGGGGCTTGAACTTGTCGAGCTGGGCCAAGGGCAGGCCGAGATTTCAATGCCCTACAAGCCCGAGCTGGTAGGCGATCCACGAAACGGTGTCGTGCATGGTGGCGCGGTCTCGGCGCAGATGGACACGTGCTGCGGTGCTGCGGTGATGTGTCACCCCGAGGCCCCGGCGGGAACCGCCACGATCGACCTGCGGATCGACTATATGCGCGGCGCCAACCCCGGCCAGACCATCACCGCCAAGGCAACCTGTTACCACATCACCCGCAACGTGGCCTTTGTCCGGGCAGTCGCAACTGACGATGATGTGGACAATCCTGTCGCCACCGCCACCGGTGCCTTTACGGTTGAGGGGCGCTGATGGCCCGCGCCCGTCCCGAACCGATGCATGTGGTCAAGCAGCGGCGCGATGCGGCGTTCACGGCGCTGGTCGATGGCATTCCCTATGCGCAATTCCTTGGCATCTCGCTGGAACGACGGGGTGATGAACTGACCGGCGTCCTGAATTTCGACGACAAGCTCATCGGTAACCCGTTTCTGCCCGCGCTGCATGGTGGCGTGATCTCGGCCTTTCTGGAAACCACCGCGATCCTGACGCTCGCTTGGCAACATTTCCTGCCAATGGTCGAGGCCGGAGATATTGAGATCGAAGCGCTGACGCTCGAGAATATTCCGAGCTTCCCTAAAACCATCGATTTCACCGTCGACTATTTGCGCACCGGACTGCCGCGCGACGCCTATGCGCGGGCCTGGGTGGGCCGGTCGGGCCGCCGCTATGCCACGATCCGGGTCGAGGCTTGGCAGGATTCACGCTCGAAACCTTTTGCGCAGGGGACCGGGCATTTCCTGATGCCTCAGCCCAAGGATTCCGAGACCGCGTCGTGAGCGCCGCGCGCGCGCCGATCACCCATCGCCGGGTGCTGGCCATCGCCGCGCCGATCGTTCTGTCTAATGCCACCGTACCGATTCTGGGCGCGGTCGACACCGGGGTTGTCGGCCAGATGGGACAGGCCGCGCCGATCGGCGCGGTCGGTATGGGGGCGGTGATCCTGTCGACGGTCTACTTGATTTTCGGCTTTCTGCGCATGGGCACAACCGGCCTGGCAGCACAGGCGCGCGGGGCAGGAGACAGCGCCGAAACCGGCGCGCTTCTGATGCGCGGCGTAATGATCGGCGGGGCGGCCGGGCTGCTCTTCATCGTGACGCAGGCAGCTCTGTTCTGGGGCGCGTTCAAGCTTTCGCCCGCAAGCGCAGAGGTCGAGGCGCTGACCCGGCAATATCTGGCAATCCGCATCTGGGGGGCGCCCGCGACCATTGCGCTTTATGCGGTGACCGGCTGGCTGATCGCGGTTGAACGGACACGCGGAGTGTTCGTGCTGCAGCTCTGGATGAACGGGCTCAACATCGTGCTGGACCTGTGGTTCGTGCTGGGTCTCGGCTGGGGTATCGAGGGCGTGGCTATCGCGACCCTGATCGCCGAATGGACCGGTATCGCGCTGGGGTTGTGGCTATGCCGCGAGGCGTTCGCGGGCGATCAGTGGCGCGACTGGGCGCGGGTGTTCGACCCGGCGCGGTTGCGGCGGATGATGCAGGTAAATGCCGATATCATGGTGCGGTCGGTGCTGCTGACCGGGTCTTTCACCACCTTCCTGTTTGTCGGGGCCGATCTGGGCGATGTGACGCTGGCAGCCAATCAGGTGCTGCTGCAATTCCTCGAGATCACCGCCTTTGCGCTGGACGGGTTCGCCTTTTCGGCCGAGGCACTGGTGGGCGGGGCGGTGGGGGCGAAGTCGCGTGGGGATCTGCGCCGCTCGGCCATCATCGCGTCGCAATGGGGCGTGGGTGGCTCGGTGCTGCTGGGGCTGTTCTTCTGGCTGGTCGGGCCATCGCTGATCGACCTGATGGCCACGGCGCCCGAGGTGCGGGCCGCAGGACGTGCTTATCTGTGGTGGGCTGCGCTTGCGCCGGTGATTGGCATCGCAAGCTGGATGTTCGACGGGATTTATATCGGCGCCACCTGGACCCGCGAGATGCGCAACGCGATGCTGGTCTCGGTCGCGATCTACGTCGTCGCTCTGTTGGCGCTGGTGCCGCTGATGGGCAATCACGGGCTCTGGGCGGCGCTGATGGTGCTCAACATCGCACGCGGCGTGACGCTGGGGCTGCGCTATCCAAGGCTGGAGGCACAGATTGCTGCTTAGAGCAGTTCCAACAATGCCTCGGGCGGACGTCCGATCGCAGCGCGATCGCCGCAGATCGCCAGCGGTCGCTCGATTAGGATCGGATTGTCCGCCATGGCGGCCAGCAGCACGACGTCGGGGTCCTGTTTCGACAGGCCCAATTCCTTGAACCGCGCCTCGCCGGTTCGCACCATGGTGAGGGCGGGCGGTTGCCCCAGCGCCAGATGCGCCTGCCGCAACTCTTCGATACTGGGCGCATCATCCAGATACTTGCGGATCGTGACCACTGCACCGGGTTCCTCCAACAGGGCAAGACCCGCGCGGGATTTCGAGCATCTGGGATTATGCCAATAGGTTATGACAGCCATTCGTCCCTCCCGGTACCGACCGCATCGGCCACATTGGCAAACCCGTCCCGAGCCAACAACTCGTCCAGGTCCCGCGCGATCTCGGGCACCAGAGATAGCCCGTGATAGACCAGCGCGGTATAAAGCTGCACCGCCGAAGCCCCGGCGCGGATCTTAGCATAGGCCTGCTGTGCCGAGGATACGCCACCAACGCCGATCAGGGGCAGACGCCCCTCGGTTGCGGCGCTCAGATGCGCCACGACCCGCGTTGCACGATCAAAGAGCGGCTGGCCCGACAGCCCGCCCGCAGTATCGCGGTAGCGTTCATCCACACCGTCGCGCGCAAGCGTCGTGTTGGTGGCGATGATCCCGTCGATGCCGGTCTCCAGCGCAACCTCGGCCACGTCGCGGATCTCGTCCTGGGTCAGGTCTGGCGCGACCTTGAGGAAGATCGGAATGCGGCGCGCAAGATCATCGCGTGCGGCCAACACGCCGCCCAGCAAGGCCGTAAGCGCAGCCTTGCCCTGCAGATCGCGCAGCTTTTCGGTGTTGGGCGAGGATACATTCACCGTCGCAAAATCCAGATGCGTGCCGCAATGCGCCAGCACAGTCGCAAAATCACCGGGCCGGTCGCTGCTGTCCTTGTTGGCGCCCAGGTTGAGGCCGATCACCGCGTTGCGCGGGCGCTGTGACAGACGCTGCGCAATGGGGCCCATCCCCTCGTTGTTGAAGCCGAACCGGTTGATGGCTGCCTGATGCTCGGTCAGGCGAAAGAGGCGCGGTCTGGGATTGCCCGCCTGAGGTCTGGGCGTTGCAGCGCCCACCTCGATGAACCCGAAGCCCGCGCGCGACAGCGGCCCCAGCACTTCGGCATTCTTGTCAAAGCCTGCGGCCAGCCCGACCGGATTCGGCAAATCGAGACCGGCAATCTGCGTGCGCAGTCGCGGCGTTGTCACCGGGCCGGACGCGGGCCCGAGCCCCAGTCTTAGCGCCTTGATCGACAGGCCATGTGCGGTTTCGGGGTCCAGGCGGTGCAGGACGGCAAGGCCAAACCTCTCTCTCAGCGTCATGTCATGTCCTCGGGAAAATGGTGGCTGCCTTCGGACAGGGTTAGGGGCACCGACCACAGCACATCCGCCATCCGAAGCGGTCGGTAGAGATGTGGAAATAGCGCGTCGCCGCGCGACACCTCCCATTTCAGGTCCTCGCCCATCGCATCGCCGTTGCAGGCCAGCAGGAACAGGCCCTCTTCACCGGCGAAATGTTTCGCCGCTGTTTCTCGTGCCTGCTCGGCGGTCGAGAAATGCACATAGCCGTCGGTCAGATCAATGGGCGCACCGGCGCTTTCGCCAGCCGCCTGCAGGGCGGACCACTCGTCCGCGCGGAAAATCTTGTAGATCAGCATGACCGTCCTGATGCCGTGCAGTTGACGCGGAATCAAGCGGCATTTTCCTGATATCTCCCCTTTGACTCCGGTCGCGGTCCGGCGCACCATCCAAGCCAATCAACAACTGGGAGAATAACGATGTTGACGCGATTTCTGACATCGCTTGCCGCACTGGGTCTGACCGCCGGTCTGGCTGCGGCGGACTATGAGCTGACGATCCTGCATACCAATGATTTCCATTCTCGGTTCGAACCGATCTCGAAATATGACAGCGGCTGCGACCCCGAGGATAACGCCGCAGGCGAGTGTTTTGGCGGGTCCGCCCGTCTGGTCACCGCCATCAGCGAAGCGCGCGCGCGAGCCGGGAACAGCATTCTGGTCGATGGCGGGGATCAGTTTCAGGGTTCGCTGTTCTATACCTATTACAAGGGCAAAGTCGCTGCCGAGATGATGAACAAGCAGGGCTATGACGCGATGACCGTGGGCAACCACGAGTTTGACGACGGTCCCGAGGTGCTGCGCGGGTTCATCGACGCGGTGGATTTCCCGGTGTTGATGTCGAATGCCGACATCGCCGACGAAGAACTGCTGACCGACAAGATCAGCAAATCCGTGGTGCTTGAGGTGGGCGGCGAAAAGCTGGGCCTGATCGGCCTGACGCCCGAGGACACCCATGATCTGGCCTCGCCCGGTCCCAATATCACCTTCTCGGACCCGGTGGCGGCAGTGCAGGGCGAGGTGGATCGCCTGAGCGCCGAGGGGGTCAACAAGATCATTGTGCTCAGCCATTCCGGCTTTGCCGTCGATCAGCGCGTGGCCGAGAACACCACCGGTGTCGACGTAATCGTAGGCGGCCATTCCAACACCTATCTCAGCAATGTTTCGGACAAGGCTGCGGGGCCTTATCCCACTGTCGTCAACGGCGTTCAGATCGTGCAGGCCTATGCTTATGGTAAGTTCCTGGGGGAATTGAACGTCACGTTCGATGACGCGGGCAACGTCACCGCCGCCACCGGCGAGCCGCTGGTCATGGACGGTCAGGTGGTCGAGGATGCCGACACCGTTAGCCGGATCAAAGAGCTGGCGCAACCGCTTGAAGAGATTCGCAAAAAGGTCGTCGCTGCTGCTGCCGAACCGATCATGGGCGAGCGCGAGGTTTGCCGGGTGCAGGAATGCGCGATGGGCAATCTGGTGGCCGATGCGATGCTGGATCGGGTCGCCGATCAGGGCGTGACCATCGCTATCGCAAATTCCGGTGGGCTGCGCGCCTCGATCGATCCGGGTGAAGTGACCATGGGCGAGGTGCTGACCGTGTTGCCCTTCCAGAACACGCTTTCGACATTCGAGATCAGCGGCCAGGGTCTGGTCGACGCGCTAGAAAACGGCGTCAGCCAGGTCGAAGAGGTCAAGGGTCGCTTCCCGCAGGTGGCGGGACTGACATTCACCTGGGACCCGTCCGCCGCCCCGAACGAAGGACGGATCGCCGAAGTGATGGTGGCCGGGCCCGACGGGTTTGCGCCGATAGACCTGGCGCAAACCTATTTGGTGGTGACCAACGACTATGTTCGCAATGGCGGCGACGGCTATGACGTGTTTTCGGGCGACGACAAGAACGCCTATGATTTCGGTCCCGATCTGGCGGATGTGACGGCTGAATACCTGGCCGCAAACTCGCCCTATCAGCCCTATACGGACGGCCGTATCAAACAGAAGTGACACCTGACCGCGTCGCGCCTTTTGCGCGGCGCGGTCTACCGCTCAGGCCTGTTCAAGCAGGTCGAATTCCGGCCAAAGTTCCGGATCTAGTTTGTCGACAGAGGGCTGCAGGAAATTCTCGGCCTGATGCCAGCGGCCCGCCGCCTTGCCCGAGATAGGATTGAGCACCTGATGCGCGCTTGCTGTGTGAACGCACGCGGTGTTTTATTCCGGGCGCAAGATCTCTTCGCTTCACTCCAACCCGCAATGATCCAACATGCGGCGGCTGAGCGGTTCCGGCATCGCGACAAGATCTTCGTTCCGCATGGTCAGAACCTGTTCCGGATACAGCGCTTCCCACCGTGCCATGTGGTGCCGGTAGGTGTTGGCGGCCTCGGCCAAGGCGTCGAGATCGGACGTATAAGTCAGCCCGGCAGCCGGAAAGCGGGCCAGCCACTTTGACAGTGCCACGTCGCGCCGATCGCGCTGGCAGTGGATAACGCGCGCATAGGGGAACGCGGTCAGGAAGAAGCCGATCAGCTGAAAATTATGCGGCATCTTGTCGATAAAGGCGCGGCCGTTTGTGCGCGTCGGGAGTGAGCGCATTGGCCTGCGCAGCCCAGTGCAGCGTATCATCCATGTCGCCTGCTAGGTTCAGCAGATCGGTCAAAGCAAAGCAATTCGCATTCTCGGTGTTCAGGGATTGTGCTAGGGCCGCTTCGATCTCGTCAGCAAGCAGGCCGGCACTTTCTGCCGGATGGAATCGTGCCAGCTCTAACAGGTTGCTTGCCCGGTTGGGTGTTCGCTGCAGACTCTGCCGGTGGATCAAGTCGGAGTGTCCGGTAGTACCAGCCTGCACAAGCGCACGGGTGTGGTTGGTCGCGATACGGTCATCGGTAAGGGCCAGCGAAAACGTGGTTTTAGAGGGCCTCCAGCCAAATCATGGCACCGGTCCGGTAAGTGGGAATATTTTCCTGATCTGCGCCGCGTAAAAAGGTGACTTAACATTATTTAACTTTAATGTAAAATAAAGACCTAACATTCGGGAGGTTCTTTGATGAAATTGCATGTTTTTTCGCAATCGCCAAACAGTCGGAAGGCGCTGTTCGTGAATGCTTGTTTGGATCTTGGTGTCGAGGCCGAACAGGTGGATCTGGCTTCGGGAGACCAAAAAAGTGCCAAGTTCCTCGCACTCAATCCAAATGGTAGGGTGCCGGTTCTGGAACTGGACGATGGCAGCACACTTTGGGAATCGAATGCGATCGTGAACCGGCTGTGTGCCGAGGTGGACACAGCGCTCTGGCCAAAATCGAACCAGCGCTATGACATCATGCGGTGGCAATTCTGGGAATCCTGCCATTGGACGCCGGCCTGCAGCCCGTTCATCGCGCACCACTTCTTTGGCAATCAGGATGTGGACCTGGGCGCGGCGGCCAGTCAGATTGAGCCGTTTGCGCGGGTGCTTGACGATCATTTGTCCGGGCGCGACTGGCTGTCCGGGTCCGCAATGACCACCGCCGATATCTCGGTCGCGGCCATTCTGTGTTACCGCGAGGCCTGTCAGTATCCGCTGCAAGCCTATGACAACATCGACCGCTGGATGGACCGGATCGAGACGCTTGATACCTGGCAAAGGATCAACCCGGTGCCGGAACCCGCCTGAAGGTAGCGACAGGCGGTGCATATTGGACAAGGGCGAATCGTGTCGTGTCTGGTATGTCTCTGAAGGACCAGAGTGGGGGGCATGACACATGTGCGGGCGGATCGCGGTCACTTTGCCGAATGATGCGATGGCGCAATTATTCGCGGCGCAACCAACAAATACGTTGCCTGAAACACCAAACTTCAATGTCTGCCCGACCAATCAGGTGCATGCGGTGCGCACGGGCGATACCGGGCGTCAGTTGATGCCGATGCGCTGGGGTTTCCTGCCCCGATGGTACAATTCAGAGACTGCCGGACCGCTGCTGATAAACGCGCGCTCCGAGACCATTGCCGAAAAGCCCGCCTTCCGCGAGGCCTGCCGTGCACGGCGCTGTATCCTTATCGCCACTGGCTTCTATGAATGGACCAAGACGCGAGAAGGAGCGCGCCTGCCCTGGTATATCCACCGCCGGGATCAGGCTGTGATCGCCCTTGCCGGTATCTGGCAGGACTGGGGGGAGGAGGCGGGCAGGTACACCACCTGCGCCATCGTCACCACGGCCGCCAACCGGCATATGGGGGCAGTTCACCATAGGATGCCGCTGATCCTGGAACCCGACGACTGGCCGCTCTGGCTGGGCGAGGCAGGCCATGGCGCAGCGCGCCTGATGCAGCCCGGAGCAGAAGAGGTCCTGACCTTTCACCGAGTTGACCCGGCAGTGAATTCGAACCGGGCCAGCGGCGCGGAATTGATCGCGCCGCTTGCGGCCTGAGCTTTCACTCCGGCGACAGCCGCGCTAAAGCCTTTGCATGGCACTCGAATTCACAACACTCGCCAATATTCTCTCGCATGGTTTCGATACCGTGATCGATGTGCGCAGCCCGGCGGAATTTGCCGAAGATCACATGCCCGGCGCCATAAACCTGCCGGTTCTCGACAACGCGGAGCGCGCGCGGGTCGGCACGATCTATGTGCAGGACAGCCCCTTTCGCGCCCGCAAGTTGGGTGCGGCGCTGGTGTTTCGTAACGCCGCTAATCACATCGAACACCACCTTGGCCATCACGAGGGCGGTTGGCGGCCACTGGTCTATTGCTGGCGTGGCGGGCAGAGGTCGGGCTCGTTCGCTTGGATGCTGCAACAGATCGGCTGGCGGGCGCAGGTGGTGGCGGGCGGTTATCGCAGCTACCGGCGGCTGGTGAAGCGTTACCTCTATGACGATCCCCTGCCGCATCGGCTGGTCGCGCTGGATGGCTATACCGGCACCGCCAAGACCGATTTGCTGGTGTATCTGCGGGCGCGCGGCGTTCAGGTGCTGGACCTTGAGGCACTGGCCAATCATCGCGGCTCGCTTCTCGGGACAAGGCCAGGCGGGCAACCAAGCCAGAAGGGGTTCGAATCGGGTCTTGCCGGGCTGCTTTGCGGGCTGGACCCGGGCCGCCCTGTGGTGGTCGAGGCGGAATCGAGCAAGATCGGCGAGCGTATCCTGCCGCCCAGCCTGTGGTCGGCGCTTTGTGCGGCGCCCCGGATCGAGTTGCAGGCCAGCATAGAGGCGCGTACGGCCTATCTGGTTCGGGCCTATGACGATATCCTCTCGGATCCCGGTCCGCTGCGCGCGTGCCTTGATCCGCTGCGGTTCTTTCGCGGCCATGAGGTGGTCGATGGCTGGAACGCCCTGATCGACGCGCAGGACAAACCCGGGCTGACCCGGGCGCTGATGCAGCAGCACTACGATCCGGCCTATGACAAATCGCGCAAGGCGCGCGGCGCGACCGTATTGTCGCAATTGCAGCTGGCGTCGCTGTCACCCGCTGATCTGGATCAGGCGGCGGCCCGGATCGAGGCGATGCTGGATCAGCTCTGAAGCCGCAGCCCGGCCCCTTCGGTCAGTTTGCCGATAGGCGCGGCCTCATAGCCTGCGCGCTGCAGTCGGGACAGGACGTCATCCTCCGTTTCGGGCGCAATGGCAGCCAGCAATCCTCCGGCGGTTTGCGGGTCGTAAAGCAGGTCGGCTTTGTCGCCCTCGGGCAGGTCCGGGGTCAGCGCCCGATTATCGGTGAACAGCGTTGAGCGGGTGCCGCTACGCGCCAAGTCTTCAGCCCCGCGCAGGATCGGTACGGCCTGCAGATCAAGCACTGCGCCGGTTCCCGACATCTCGCAGATCCCGATCAAATGCCCGGCCAAGCCAAATCCCGTAACATCGGTCATTGCATGTGCCTCGCGCAGGATATCGGACGCTGCGCCCTGCGACTGCTGCATCAGGCGATAGGCTTCGGCCACATGTTCGCCGCGGGCCGCTCCGGCCATCTCGGCGGCGAGGATCACGCCGCTGCCAATCGGTTTGGTCAGGATCAGGACGTCGCCGGGCCGCCCCCCCGCCAGCGTGATCGGATCGCGGTCGCACAGGCCGGTCAGGGTGAACCCGATGGTCATCTCGTCGCCCATCGAAGTGTGACCGCCGACGATCTCGGCCCCGGCGTGGCGTAGCACCTCATGCGCGGCCTGCATGATCTCGGCCACGGTACGGCGCTGCAATTCGCTCGACAGGCGCGGCAGGATCAGCGTCGCTGTCGCGGCTTGCGGCGCGGCCCCCATCGCCCAGATATCCCCCAGCGCGTGATGCGCTGCGATCCGCGCCATTACGACCGGGTCCAGTGTGATGCCGCGCAGGTGATCTGCGGTCAGGACCTGCCGCGCACCGCCAGTGCGGATCAACGCGGCGTCGTCACCGGGCAGGGGGGTGATGTCGGCGCGGTCCTGCGGGGCGGGTAGGCTGTCGCGCAGGGCAAGCCGTCCGACCTTTGCGCCGCAGCCCCCGCAGAGCGGTTTGCCCCCAAGTGCCTCATCCATGCCGTCGGTATGATCGCGAGGCAGGGCGGGTTGCTTCATCTTTGGCAGGTAGCGGAACCTGTTCATGAACTTTTGGTCGATATGATCCTTCCAGCGCCACATGAGAGGCCCGCTCAGAGCTTTCCCAAACCGCTCGCCAAGGGCCACTCGCGCACCCAGCGAGACCAGTTTCAGGTAATCATCCTGCGGCGCGTAGCGCGCCATGCGTCCAGCCCCCAGCGCCGCGCGCAGATTTCGGTGCAGCACCGGCGCTTCGCGCACCGCGTAGACGCCTGCCTTGGGGCGTGGATCATGGCTCAGATGCGCGCAATCGCCCGCCGCGAAGACCGCTGCGTCGCTGCTTTGCAGACGTTCGTTCACGGCGATAAAACCATTGTCTAGCTGCAGCCCGGTTTGCGCGATCCAGTCATAGGGCCGCGCCCCGGCGGCGCCAGTGATGAAATCGGCCTCAAGGCGGCTGCCATCGGACAGGGTTAAATGATCAGCGTGAACGGACCGGATCTGCGTCTGTTCGATCAGCTTGACGTCGAGTGCCGCCAACGCCTGCAGCAGCCGGTCGGCGGCGCGCTCGCCAAGCGCTGCAAGTGCGGTGGCGCTGTCGACGATGCTGACCATGGCGTTGCGCCCGCGCTGCCGCAACGCATGCGCCATGGCCATCGCCAGTTCCGCACCGGCAATACCGCCGCCGATCACCACCACGCGAGCCGCGCCCGCCCCGTCCAGATACGCGGACCAGCGCTGCGCAAACACGCCCAGCGGCTTGGCGGGCACCGCATAGTCGGCAAAACCGGGCAGTGCGGGCATGTCCGAGGTGATGCCCACATTGATCGACGCGACGTCATAGGCGACGGGCGGCCGCCCCGGCACGTGAATCTCGCGGCGGGCGGAGTCCAGCCACTCGACCGCGCCGAGGATCACCCGCGCACCGGCAAAGCGTGCCAGGCGGACAAGGTCGATATCCAGATCGTCTCGCTCGTAATGCCCGGCGACAAAGCCCGGCAACATGCCCGAATAGGGCGCGGTGGGACCGGGATTGATGAGTGTGACCCGTGCCCCGGCAAGCGGGTTCATCCCCCATTTGCGCAGCACCAGCGCGTGCGTATGACCACCCCCGATCAGGACCAGATCGCGGGTCAGTGGCAGGGGAGGGAGATGCATATGGTCAGATCATCGCGGCCTTTCGGCCACGTCCTTATCATCGTCGATATCATGCGTTGCCCAGACGCCGTCCTCACCGGGATCGGGCAGCGTTTCCGGTGTCTCATGCCGGTGAATATGCCATTTTGCGATGAAATGCGCGCTGACCGGTGCGGTCAGGAATAAAAACAGCGTGATCAGCAACTCGTGCAGGGACAGGTGATGATCGATGAAGACAGAATGCAGGATCGACGCGATCAGCACACCGCCCACGCCCAACGTCGTGGCCTTGGTGGGGGCGTGCATCCGCGACATCGGATCGCTGAGTTTCAGCAGGCCGAAAGAGCCGACAATGCCAAAAATCCCCGAGACGATCAGGAAGAACGAGATAAGGAGTTCTGCTGCAAATGCCATGCCCGCCTCACTCGATAATGTTGCCACGCAGCATGAAGCGCGCATAGGCAACCGTTGAAACGAACCCCAGCATGGCGATGATCATCGCCGCCTCGAAGAAGATCTCGGACGAGATGCTGATGCCGTAAAGGATAAGCAGGGCGATGGTATTGATCACCATCGTGTCCAGCGCCAGAACCCGCACGCCGACCCCGTCCGAGGTCAGGATGCGCCAGAGATTCATCATCAGCGCGGCGCCGAAACAGGCGAAGGCGAAGTAGATGGCATATGTGATCATTCGAAAATCTCCTTCAGGCGCCGTTCATAGCGTTGCTTGATCTCGTCGCGCACTGCCTCTGGGTCCTCGGTGTCCAGGCAATGCACAAGCAGGCTGTGGCCTTTGGCCGACAGATCGGCGCTGAGCGTGCCGGGTGTCATGGTGATGGTGCCTGCCAGCACGGTGATCGCCTCGGGCGAGCGTAACTCCAGCGGGATGCGGACCCATGCGGGGTTGCGCGCGGCATCGGGTTTGAACAGCACGATCCGCGCCACGGCGATATTGGCGATCACGATGTCATAGAGCACGATCAGGATGTATTCGACCACCATCGGAAAGTTCCGCAATTTGGGCCGGTTGGGCCAATAGGGCATGGTCACGACCGGGATCACGATGCCCAGGAAGAACCCGAACAGCAGCGAATTGAGCGAGAGGTCGTTGACCAAAAGCTGCCAGACCAGTGTCAGCAGCAGGGTCAGCATTGGGTGCGGGAGAAGGCGGCGCAGCAGTCTCATTTCTCTGCTCCTTTCAGGACCGCCTCGATATAGCGGTCCGGGTTGAACAGTTGATCCGCCGTTGCGCCTGCGAATTCGCTTGCCGGACCTGCAAAGATCGTCAATGCGATCAATCCGGCGAGCAGGGCAAAGGCGGCGGAAAATGTCAGGCCCGGATAGGGTTCCGGAGCAGTGTCAATCTCGGTCGGTTCATTGGTGTCGGGATCGGTCTGCGGGTCCACCGCATGGCTTTTCCAGAAGATAAGCGACCCGGCACGAGCGAGGCCCACGATCGTGACAAAGGATCCGATCAGGACGACGGCCCAGATCGCCACCCTCTCGGGCACGGGCCAGGAGGCCTGAAGCACCAGCAGCTTGCCGATAAAGCCCGACAGCGGTGGCATCCCCGCCAGCGCGATAGCACCAACGAAGAACATGCTGGCGATCAGCCCCGATTGCGGCATAGGACTGTGGGGGGTGATGTCGGGGCCGCGCCGCTCCATCACCATATCGGCGACCAGGAACATCAGCGCGGTCGCAAAGGTGGAATGTACCATGTAATACAGCGCCGCCGTTGTTCCCGCCGGTGTGAAGAGCCCCACGGCGATCAGCAGCGTGCCCATCGAGGCAATCGCGGCAAAGGCCACAATCCGCCCGATATCCCTTGATCCCAGGATACCAATGGCACCGGTGGCCAGGGTCAGCATGGCGGCGGGCAGCAGCCAGTCTCCGACCAGCCCCTGGGTCGCGGCCACCTCGGGCCCGAAAACCAGCGTGTACATACGCAGGATCGAATAGGCCCCGACCTTGGTCATGATCGCAAAGAGGGCGGCCACGGGCAAAGGAGCGTTTGCATAGCTGAGCGGCAGCCAGAAATGCAGCGGCAACAGCGCCGCCTTGACCGCAAAGACCAATAGCAGCAGCACCGCGCCGACCCGCAGCAATGCGGTATCTTCAGGCGGCATCTCGGCCACCCGCACCGCCAGATCAGCCATGTTCAGCGTGCCGGTCACCGCATATAGCGTCCCCAGCGCGAACAGGAACAGGGTGGAGCCGAGCAGGTTGTAGACCACATATTGCACGCCTGCACGCAACCGCCTTGTGCCACCCGCATGGGTCATCAACCCGTAGGAGGCGATCAGCAGCACTTCGAAGAAAACAAACAGGTTGAAGGCGTCTCCGGTCAGGAACGCGCCGATCACACCCATCAACTGAAAATGGAAAAGCGCGTGGAAGTGCCGCCCGCGCTTGTCCCAGCCCGAACCGATTGCATAAAGCACGATGGGCAGGGCCAGTACCGAGGTCAGCAGCACCATCAACGCCGAAAGCCGGTCCAGCACCAGGACGATGCCAAAGGGCGCGGGCCAGTCTCCCAGCTCATAGGTCTGAATCTCACCGCCCAGCGATTGCCCCATCAGAGCAAAGGAGATGCCCAGCAGGATCAAAGTGGCCGCCACGGAGAAGATCCGCTGCAGGTCCAGATGGTGGCGAATGACCATGATAATGAACGGGGCCAGCATCGCCGGCAGGACGATGGGCGCAACGATCAGATGGTTCATGCGTCGTCTCCCGGCTCTTCGGTCAGGTCGATCCGGTCATCCCGGGAAGACAGGTAGGCGCTGAGCGCCAGCATAACGATCACTGCCGTCATCCCGAAGGAAATCACGATGGCTGTCAGGACAAGCGCCTGCGGCAGCGGGTCGGTATAGGCGACCTCGGCATATTTGTTGAGGATCGGAGGTTGGCCCACCGCCAGGCGTCCGGTGGCGAACAGAAACACGTTCACCGCATAGGTCAGTTGCGACAGGCCCAGGATCACCGGAAAGGTGCGCTTGCGCATGATCAGGTAGATGCCGGATGCCGTCAACACACCCACCGCAGTGGCAAGAAGGAGTTCCATGTTATGCCTCTCCTTCTGAAGTGGGCTGATCAGCGTTCGGGTCGGGCGGATCGTCGCGTTTGGGGTTGATGTCCATCGCGTGCTCGGTTGCCATTCCCGGCTGCCAGGCAAAGCGCGACAGGCTCTCCAGCGCCAGCATCACCGCGCCAAGAACCGCCAGGAACACGCCCAGATCAAACAGAGCGGCGGTGGCCAGCTCGAACTCTTCCAACGGTTCGAGATGCACATAGCCAAAGGCGCTGGTCAGGAAGGGCAGTCCGTTGAACCACGCCCCCATGCCGGTGGCGGCGGCGATCAGTACGCCGCTGCCGATGATGCCGTGATAGAAAATCCGTTGCCGCTCGGCGGCCCAGGTGAACCCGCTGGCCATGTATTGCATAATAAAGGCAATCGCCGCGACCAGCCCAGCGATGAAGCCGCCACCCGGCAGGTTGTGACCGCGGAAGAAAATATAGGTCGCCACCATTAGCGCGATCGGCATCATCACCCGCGTGACGACCACCATCATCAGCGGGTGCGCGTCACCCGATTGCGGCCATTCCGGTTTGCGGTTCAGCAGATAGGCACGGACGTTCGAGGCCAGCACCGCCTCGGTCAGGGCAAAGATCACCAGCGCGGCGATGCCCAGAACAATGATCTCGCCAAAGGTATCAAAGCCCCGGAAATCCACCAGGATCACGTTGACCACATTGGTGCCGCCGCCCCCTTTATAGGAGTTGGCCAGATGGAACTCGGAAATCGTCGGGAACGAGAAATCACGGATCATCACCGCGTAGATCAGCGCCGCCGCGCCCACGCCAGCCACGCCCGCGATCACTGCATCGCGGACCCGGATGGACAGGCTGCTGTCCACCGGCGTGGTCTTGGGCAGGAAGTTCAGGCACAGAAGCAGCAGGATGATCGACACCACCTCGACCGAGATCTGCGTCATCGCCAGATCCGGCGCCGAGAGGAAGTTGAACGACAGCGACACGATCAGCCCGACCACCCCGATCAGCACCAGCGCTAGTTGCCGGTTGCGGTGCAGGAAGGTCAGCATCGCCGTGGCAGCAATCAGGCAGAACCAGGCTACGATGGGCAGCAGTGGCGCGTCCTGAACGTCGCGCGTAGGTAGCTCCATCGTGCCGGTGAAATAGGCGTAAGACGCGATCGCCAGTGTGAAGACGACAAAGATCATCGCGTAACGCGAGATCGCGCCATTGTGCAGCGTGTCGGTCACGACGCGGCTGACCTGGGTCAGTGCGCCGATAACAGCGTCAAAGATGGTCTTGGCCTCTGGGCGCGGCATCGCATTCCACACCCGTTCGAACGGGCGATGCAGCGACAGCAGGATCGCACCGCCGATCACCGCCGCCATAGACATGTAAAGCGCGGGCGTGAAGCCGTGCCAGAGCTTGAGCTTGAAATAGGGTAGCTCGCCACCGATCACCGCCATCGAGGCGGTCTTGACGATGGGGCCAACGACATTTTGGGCATGGAACCCGATGACCACCACCAGCACCACCAGAAAGGCAGGGGCCAGCCACAGGCCCACCGGCGGATCATGCGGGTGGGCGGGATAATCGTTCCGCTCGGGACCGAAGAACACATGCACGATGAAGCGGAACGAATAAGCCGCCGAGAACAATGCCGCCAGCAGCGCCAGACCGGGCACCAGCAGATGCGAGTGGCCCCAGACCGTATGGACCGTCTCCTCGAGCATCATTTCCTTGGATAGGAAGCCGTTCAGCGGCGGAACACCTGCCATCGACAGACCAGCGATAACGGCAATGGTGAACGTCACCGGCATCAGATGCCGCAACCCGCCCAGCCGCTTGATGTCGCGGGTGCCGGTCTCGTGATCGACGATCCCGGCGGTCATGAAGAGCGCGGCCTTGAAGGTGGCGTGATTGATGATGTGGAAGATCGCAGCGATGGCGGCGATCTCGGTCCCGAAGCCCAGCAGCATGGTCACAAGACCCAGGTGGCTGACCGTCGAAAAGGCCAGCAGCGCCTTCAGGTCGTCCTTGAACAGCGCGATGATCGCACCCAGCACCATGGTGATCAGCCCGGTCGTGGCCACGATATAGAACCATTCGGGTGTGCCAGAAAGCACCGGCCACATCCGCGCCATCAGAAACAGCCCCGCCTTCACCATCGTGGCCGAGTGCAGATAGGCCGAAACCGGTGTGGGCGCGGCCATCGCATGCGGCAGCCAGAAGTGGAACGGGAACTGCGCCGATTTGGTGAAACAGCCCAGCAGAATCAGGATCAGCGCAGGCAGGTACAGCGGCGAGGACTGGATCAGCTCCTTGTTTTGCAGAATGACGCTCAGGTCATAGCTGCCAGTGATATGGCCGAGGATCAGCATTCCCGCGATCATCGCCAACCCGCCCGAGCCGGTCACCGCAAGCGCCATCCGCGCGCCTTGCCGGCCTTCGGGCAGATGTTTCCAATATCCGATCAGCAGGAATGAACTGAGCGAGGTCAGCTCCCAGAAGACCAGCAATAGCAGGATGTTGTCGGACAGAACGATCCCCACCATCGCGCCCTGAAACAGCAGAAGATAGGTATAGAACTGACCCATCGGGTCCTCGCGCGACAGGTAGAACCGCGCATAGAGGATGATCAACAGCCCGATCCCGAGGATCAGCGCGGCGAACAGAAAGCCCAGCCCGTCGAGAAAGAAGTTCGCGTTCAACCCCAACCAGGGCAGCCAGTCCAGCCGGGCGGTCACTGCCTCGCCACGCAGCACGGCGGGTAGGTTGATCATCAGACCGACAAAGGCCAAGGCGCTCGTGACCCCGGCGGACCAGGCGCAGGCATTGCGGCCCGCGCGGATCAGCAAGGCCGGAAAAACTGCTCCAAGAAATGGAAGGGCCACGATCAGGAATAGGGACACCAGCTGCTCTCCGGTCTTTGGTTGAAATCTGCCAACGCGCTGTCACGGATAATTTCCAACCTCAACCGTTAATGCAAGTTTTCAAATTTCCCATAAGGGTAAACAAGGTCTGCAAAAACTGTGTGCGCAGGGCAGGATCCACCCGTGGTTGACGCGATGGTGATCGCATGGGCGGTGGCAAACGCAGGCAATTTATGGCGAATATGCTAAGTGTCATCTGTCGATACGCAATGGGTTGAGAATATGGCAGAGCCTCGAAAAACCGGGCTGATAACCCGCAGGAGGATGTTCTTTGGTGGCGCGGCGGCGGTGGCTGCCGGTTTTGCAATCCGGGAATACCGGCTGATTCCGCCTGCCTATGCGGGCGGCAAGCTGAGCGTAGTGCAGGCGCATGACAAGGCGGCGCGCGATGACATCGTGCTGATCGATATCCGCCGCCCCGATGAATGGGCGCGGACGGGCATCGGCAAGGGTGCACATCCGATCGACATGCGGCGCGAGGATTTCATCGCCGCGCTCAGGTCGGTTGCCGGGCCCGACACCGACCAACCCATCGCGCTGATCTGCGCGCGCGGTGTGCGCTCGGCCAATTTGAGCCTGCAACTGACCGAGGCGGGCTTTACCAATATCATCGACGTGCCCGGTGGCATGCTGGGCTCGCGCAATGCCACTGGGTGGCTCGACGCGGATCTGCCTGTTTTGGCGTTTAAGGAGAATAATGGATGATCCGTTCACTATGTCTGGCCCTGGCAATGGCATTTGTGGCGCAGGGGGCGCAGGCCGGGTGCGCCGAACTGGAAGCCGCTTGTGAGATTGACACCGGGATCTATCACATCGAACTACCCGACATTCGCGAAGAGGGCATGCCCGCCGTCATTTTCCTGCATGGCTATGGAGGGTCGGGGCAGGGCGTGCTGAAAATGCGCGGCATGGTCGAGAGGTTCAAGGCGCGCGGCTATGCGGTGATCGCCCCAACCGGTGAGCCGCGCGGCGAAGACGGCCCCCTTAGCTGGGTTTTCTACCCGGGCTGGGAGGGGCGAGACGAACCGGAATTCCTCAAGGCTGTGCAGGCCGATGCAAGCGCACGGTTCGGGGTTGATCCCGAACGGACGATCCTGTCGGGTTTTTCGGGCGGTGCCTTCATGGTCAGCTATCTGGCTTGCGCCACGCCTGACGCATTCGCCGCCTATGCTCCGGTGTCCGGCGGGTTCTGGCGGCCCCATCCCGAAAGCTGCGCCGGCCCAGTGCGCCTGTTCCAGACCCATGGATGGACCGACCCGGTGGTGCCGCTGGAAGGGCGGCAATTTGGCGGTGGGCGCTTCATTCAGGGCGATATTTTCGCGGGACTGGAGATCTGGCGCACGGCCAATGAATGCGTCGACAACAAGCCTGACGGGTTTTCCGAAACCGGCCAGTTCATGCGCCGCAAATGGACCCGCTGCGCTGAGGACAGCGCACTGGAATTTGCGCTGTTTCCAGGTGGTCATCAGGTCCCACAGGGCTGGGCGGATATGGTCGTCAATTGGGCTGAGGGATTGCCGGGAAGCTGAGAGCTTGCGCGCACTGAGCAGTGGTGCCCGTGGTGCTTGCCAATCATAATCAATCTTCGCGTGCTTAGAGCGAAACACGGGGCCGTCTGATCATGACAAGGGAGGTATCGTTCCGAACACTACTCGCTACATTTGTCGGCTTTGAGCCCATAGTGACAGCCTTCGGCCTTGCAGCTAACGTCTGCATTGAAGAAGATTCTCTTTCGGAAGGCTTCGCAATTGGCAAAGCAAGCGATCATCCCCAAGAACATGACCAGCCTTTATCAAGACTGGAAGATGGCACCAGGTTCTGAAGTTGATGGTTTCGTCTTCCTGACCGGGTTCAATGGAACAGGTCTCGACGGGGTAACCTCATCAGAGGCTGCAACGCAGATCAACACAGCCTTTGATCAGGTTTTCAGCGTCCTGGATGAAGGTGCCATGGATGCCCGCCACGTCATAGAGGTGACGAGCTATCATATTGGACTGAGGGCGCACCTAGAAACGTTCAAGACGATTTGGACAGAAAGGATGTGTGAGCCATACCCAGCTTGGACAGCTATAGAGGTTGCAGGTTTTGCTTCCGAGGGTGTCGTCGTGGAATTGCGAGTGGTCGCACATAGATAGGCGGCTGATGCTGGGGTCGTGTCTACTTTTGTGCTGCGATGACCACGATCTCGATAAGCGTTACATCGTCACCTAGATCAGCGCCGACACAGGCCCGTTGTGGCCAGTTATCGCGAGGACCAATCCATTCACACCAGACCTCATCCATCTCGGTCTTCATAGACATATCGCTCAAATACACAGTCACCTGGAGGAGCGCGTCTTTCCCACTGTGTACTTCCGCAAGTTTCGTATCCAGAAACGCTAAACTGTTCAGCGTTTGTTTCTTGATGCCGTCAGCAGCGTCCGGGTCGTAAGCAACGGCAAAGGCAAGGCCGTTGAAGGAAGCGGCATCGCTACGGCCTGCAGCGCGGCTGGGTACCCTATCAATGTTCAATCTGCATCCTTTCGAATTGATGCGTTCAAGATATTTTGCAGCAGCATTCCAATGCGGACGTTAACACGCGGACAAGGAACGGAAACAAAGTCCGCAATGCCGGCGTCCAACTCGACCAATCACTCAGCCGGGGTCACCGCGCCCTTGCCGTCCAGCAGGGATTTCAATTCGCTGCGATAGGTGCGGGCAGTGCGGGTGATTGCCGGTTCGCGAAAATCTTCACGCATACCCAGCAGACGCCGTGCCGCCCCGGCACTGACGCCGCTCAGGGCCGACAGCGGAACCGCCAGTGTCAGGCTCAGCGCAATGGGGATCAGCCAGGCCGAAACCACGCCTGCAATAATACCGGCCGTCAGCATCAACCCGCTCACGGTTTCCAGCGCGTGACAGATCAGCAGTGTACGCAAGCCATAGCTGCCGCCGTCGCGAGCCTGGGGCGACCAGCCCTTCTGCACGCCGAACAGGCTGCGGAACACTGCGATCATCTGCTGCACCATCAGGATCGGCGCATAAAGGATCGACAGGCAGATCTCGGACAGGAAGGACAGGCTGAACCGCCCACCTCCGCCGAACTCGCGATAACGCGCGCCGGTCAGTGGCAGCGCCGCTGCGCCCAGCAGTTTCGGGGCCAGCAGCATGGCGTACATCAGCACAATGATCAGGGCGTGGCGCGCCTCGGTCATTTCGGGCCATTGCGGGAACATCGGGTTGTCGGGGCTGAAATAATGCAGAACGCTGGCATCCTCACCCCGACCGATCAGGGCCCACATCACCAGCAGGGCGAACCAGATCGGTGACAGCAGATAGCCGATCGCGCCATGGAACATGTGAAAGCGAGAGATTGAGCGGAAGCCCTTCGAGCCCAGCAGGTTCAGGTGCTGCAGGTTGCCCTGACACCAGCGCCGGTCGCGCTGAACATGGTCGATCAGCGTTGGCGGAGTTTCCTCGTACGACCCGCGGATGCGCGGCAGGAACCGCACGCTCCAGCCCGCGCGCCGCAGCAAGCCCGCCTCGACGAAGTCATGGCTCATGATCAGTTGTTCACGACCGGTCAGCGAGCGCAGATGCGGCAGGCCTGCACAATTGGCAAAAGCTTGTGTGCGGATGATCGCGTTGTGGCCCCAGTAATTGCCTTCCTCGCCGCACCAGCGCGCTAACCCTTCTGCAAAGGCGGCGCCATAGACGCCATTGGCAAACTGCTGGACGCGGGCAAAGACCGATTGCGCGCCGATCAGCTGCGGAAAGCTCTGCACCAGCCCGGCAGAAGGATCGCGCGCCAGCGCATCGGTCAGCCGTGCGATGGCGCGGCCAGTCATCAGGCTATCGGCATCCAGCACCAGCATCGCGTTCCAATCGGCACCCCAATTGCTGATCCAGTCCGAGATATTGCCCACCTTGCGATCAGTATTCTGCACGCGGCGGCGGTAATAGAGGTCCAGATCGGGAGCAAGCGTGGTGCGCAGTGCCTCGATACTGGCCTGTTCCTGTGCGGCGATCGCGTCATTACGGGTGTCGGACAAGATGAACATGGCATAGTGATGCGCGCCGCCGCGCGCCTTGAGTTCTTCCAGCATAGTGCGGGCATTGCCCAGCACATACCACGGCACCTCGTTAAAGACCGGCATCAACAGCGCCACGCGCAGCGGCTGCGGGCGTTCGCGGATGCGCTGGGGTACGCGGCGCGACAGCGAGACCAGCCCAAGCAGCACGGTGCTGACCGTGAAGGTGATCCAGAAGAAATTGAACGAGATCAAGCCCAGCAGGATGCCTTCGACCAGTGAGACGCCCTCATCGGCGAACCATTCCTGCATCACCCAGACCAGCCCCAGCGTAGCCGCCAGCGCCGGGGTGAAGGCCAAAAAGCGCCACAGCCATGCCGAACCCGCATCGGTAGCTTTGCGCGGGGCATCGGCGTCATGAAAGCGCGCGCCGAAATCCTGAACCGGCATTTTCAGTTCGGCCCGGGAGGGCATGATATGCAGGTCCTGAATCATGTGGTCCACCGGTACAGCCACACCTCGGAGGCGGGCTTGCCGTCGCGGCGCAGCTGCGCGCGCAGTTCCACATGGTCGCGATCGGCGGGCTCGAACCCGAAGGCCAGCCGCAGCCCACCGGTGTCGGGGTTGCGCTGCAAGACACCATCGGTGACCTTAGCATGGGGCGAATAGGTGATGACGTCGATCTCGTCGAAGTCATCCAGCAGAGGGGTGCTTTCGAAATCGATCACGGCCAGACGGCCCTCGCCAAAGGTATTGTCGCCCATCGCGGTGTTAAGTACGCGGGGCAGGGAAGTGCGGTGCGGCTCGTGCCCCCAAGTCAGGCGATAGGCTATGTCGACCTGTTCGCCCGCCGCAAACGGGGTCGCGGGGCGCCAGTAGGCGACGATATTGTCGTAGATTTCCTGATCTGCCGGGATTTCGACCAGGGTCACCGTGCCCTTACCCCAATCGCCTTTCGGTTCGACCCAGAGGCCAGGGCGGCGGTGGTAATGCGCCTCGAGATCGGCGAAATCCGAGAAGGTACGGGACCGCTGCATCAGACCGAAGCCGCGCGGGTTGCGGTCGACAAAGGACGAGATCTGCAGCCGGGTCGGGTTAGCCAGCGGCCGCCAGATCACTTCGCCTGCGCCATTTTCGATCATCAGCCCGTCGCTGTCATGTACGGCGGGGCGGAAATCGTCGAAGCGGGTGTGGTTGGTCTGATCGAACAGGAACATTGAGGTCAGCGGGCCGATGCCCACATGGTCCAACTCTTCGCGGCCAAAGAGCGTTGCCTCGACCTCCATCACGCAATCCTCGCCGGGCGTGATGTCAAAGCGATAGGCGCCAGTCACGCTGGGGCTGTCCATCAAGGCGTGCACGACCATGTTGCGCTGACTCGGCGTGGGACGTTCCAGCCAGAACCGGGTGAATTCGGGGAATTCCTCGCCATCCGGCTCGCCGGTGTTCAGCGCCAGACCGCGGGCGGACAGGCCATAGGCCTCGTCCAGACCGATGGCGCGGAAATAGCTGGCACCCTGGAAGACGCAGAACTCATCGGTCAGGCCGGGGCGGTGCATCTCGGTGCGTAGGCGCAAGCCGGAAAAGCCCAGTGTTTCATCCGATGGCAGGTCTGGCACATCTTTGGATGTGTTGAACATCGACAGATCGAAGCCGACCGGCGTCGCAACACCATCCTCGACCGACAGGATCTGAACCGAGCGCGGGAAGTAGAGGCCCGGCGCGAAGAAATCGATATTGAAGGGCGTGGGCGTGTCGCGCCAGAGACCCCGCTCCAGGTTGAACCGGATCGAGCGGTATTGCTCATAGGTCAGGTTCTGCCACGGCTGCGGAACCGCGTCGCGCATCGCATAGGGACGGCTGGCCAGATCCCGGGCCTGAGCGATCACCGTCGTGCGATCAAAAGACACGCCTGAACCGGTGGCTAACCCCATGGCAGGCGCCAGCGCAAAGGCCGAAGTTGTGGTCAGAAAGGCGCGGCGGGTCAGGGTCATGTCTTGGACTTCCAGGGGTGCGATTTGAACCAGGCGGCCACATAGGCCACTCCGATTAACATTGCAAAACCAATGAGGTTAGCGGCTGTTACGCTGGCAAAGTTCCGCCCAGCGATGTCAAGAAAAACGCCGATCAGGCGGGCCGCGGCCATCGAGAACACAAAGACCGCAAGCGATTGCTGGCCGACCTTGGTAATCCATGTCAGCATCACCCGCCAGATCTGCGCCAGCACTCCGCTGCCGGATGCCACCAACCGCTGCCCCTTGTCACCCGCCACGACCCAGCCCAGATATGCCAGCGCCAGGAAATGCATGTAGCGGAACAGGCCGAAATCGGTCTTGTCGCGGAATTCCTTGGTCAGTGGCCAGACGTCGCGAATTGCGTCTCCGACCTGTCCGTTCCAGGCATCGACCCAGAGAAAGACCTTCCACGACCCGAACGGTGCGGACAGAACCAGAAACAGCGCGCTGATCCAGATCAGCGCTTTCGAGATTGGCGGGGCCGGAATCCAACCCCGCATGAAGGCAAACCCGGTGAAGAACAGCAATTGCCAGCCAAACGGGTTGAAGAACCATTGCCGGTCCGACCAGGGTTCAGCGGGCAGCGCCAGCGCGCCGGTCTGTGCCACGACCCAGATACCGACCGAGGTTAGCGCCGCCGCCCAGAAGCTAATCCGGTGCAGCGCCAAGAACAGCGGCATCATCGCCAGCACCACCAGATACATCGGCAGGATGTCGAAATAGTTCGGCACATAGCTGAGAGTGAACAGCCCCACCAGTTGCGAGGCCGGGTCGCGGAAGAAGTGTTGCAAGTTCAATGCGCTGACGTAACTCTTTTCAAACGCACCGGAATTGTCCAACGCGGCCATCGACATCGCCACAAAAAGGAACAATGCGATGTGCGCCCAGTAGACCTGCCAGATGCGAAAACTCACCCGCGCGGTGCCCATCCACCAGCCCTTGTTCAGGAACGCGCCGCCAAAGGCGATGGCCGAAGCCATGCCCGAGCAAAACACGAAGATCTCGGTCGCGTCCGAGAATCCGAACCGGGCCGGTATCCATCGGGCCCAGGGATCGCCGGGAATATGGGCGACAAGAATGATGAACATCGCGATGCCGCGATAGAAATCCAGCCGGGGATCGCGGGTGCGCACGGGAGTTTCCGCGCGGTCCCGGACCATCGCAAAATCGGAAGCGGGCGAAATCGTCGCCATACTGCTTGGGTCCTTCCAGGTCGTTATTCGGCGGGCACGCTTTGCGCGTCTACGCCGCCGCGCCCGGCCGCGATCAATGCGCGACGGGCCAGGGCATAATTGTCTTCACCGCCCGCACGCTTGGCCTGCCGGTCGTCGAGGATGCGTTCCACGGCGTCCAACCGCCCGGCGCGCAGTCCGGAATCGATGGTGAGGCGTTCAAACACATCCCGCTGCGCATGTGAACCGCCCGCCATGTGCATTTTGTCGCGGGCCGCCAACAGGTTATTGAAGGCTTCGCCATAGCGGCCTTCACCAAAGGCACACAGTCCGCTGGCCGCGGCCAGCCCCGGATCGGCCATTCGGCGGGTGACATCGCAATCACTGCGCTGAGCGTCCGCGTGAATGCGGGCCAGCATGCGAGCGCTGGCGTCGCCGCGCTCGGTGCCGGTCAGGGCCAGCAGGTAATGCAGATCGGCAAAGACAAGGCAACCATCTTCGGTTCGCGCGGCGCTCAGATCGGCCAGCTCGTCCCAGCGGTTGCCGACATCGACGCCGTCCAGCTCCAGCCGCATCAGCAGCGAGGTGGCGTTCGAGATATCGCGGTAATCGTCGGTTCGGTCCTTGCGGATCTCGGCGTCATAAAGCTCCATCACCCGGTCCACCTGACCCAGGTCGAGATGCATCAGCGCCTTGTGCCACCACACGTGATAGCGGAAATTGTTGCAATGTGCCCAGGCGGCCTCGCGCCCTGACAGCCATTCCAGCCCGGTTTTGGCATTGCCCGTCATGTCATGCACATGCGCCACCGCGTGCAGACCCCAGGCATCGTCGGATACCATCCACAGCGCCTGACGCCCGGCGATCTCGGCCTTTTCATAGGCGCCGGTTTCTTCCAGCGAAAACGCGTGGCAGCCCAGCAGGTACCCACGTCCGGCATGGTCTGGGGCATAAGCGGGCATCACCCGTTCGATGGAACGGCGCATTCCTTGGGAATCGCCCAGCACAAAGCGGCACGCATGGCTGAGCTTCATCGCCAGTGTATCGTCGGGGTGGTCGCGCAGCGCAGCCTCATAGGTTTGCACCGCTTCGGTTAGGTTGCCGGTCAACCACAGGCGCAGAGCCGCGACATATTTCTGTTCGCGCAGTGTGATCGTGCCGTGCCTGGCGGCATCTTCGGCCAGTTCCAGCGCCTCGTTGGCGGCGGGGACCAATTCGCGCCGCCCAAGCAGCGACAGGAACATCCCTTTGACCGCATGACCCAGCGCAAAATCGGGCTCCAGCGTCAGCACTTTGGCAAGATGATCGGGCGTCACCGCGGCATGCGCCAGAAAGCCGAGCAGGACACCGTCCCATGCCTCGGCGCTGTCTGCGCGTGTGAGGCTGTTCATCTGTCCAAAAACGTCTTGTTTCATGCCGGGGTCCACTCTGTAATTTTTCGTAAGGCTGCCATTGCCTTAGCAAACTCTATTCAAGGCCAGTAACAGTATCGACCTTGCTCGCGAATTGGTGAAACGACGTGTTCGGAAAACGCGAAAAAATCCGCCGATGGGGCGGCATGTTTCAGCCGAACGCTTGCAAAACAGGCAATCTGTTTCAGCCGTCGAAGGGCGTATCGCTGTCCAGAACCTGATCCGTATCCGCGTCAAAGACCGGCGGGGCGCGGCGATAGGTGACCGGTGTTCGGGAAAACTTCAGTGGATTGCCGATCAGCTCGACAGGGCCGGGATCTGCCTGCAATGACAACCGCATGTCGCGCGCCGCCACCTGATCGGTTGCAAACACCTGATCGAGCGTCTGTACCGGACCGACCGGAACCTTGACTGCTTCCAGCCCGGTGATGACCTCTGTGGTGCTGCGCTGGTGCAGTGCCGGGCGCAACACGGCGTTCAGCGCCTCGCGATGATCCAGGCGCTGGGGATTGGTGGCGAAACGTGCGTCGTTGGGCAGGTCTGGACGGTCGATAAATGCGCAGAACCGCCGGAACTGGGAATCGTTTCCCACCGCCAGGATCACATGACCGTCGGCAGTCTCATAGACCTCATATGGGACGATGTTGGGATGCCCGTTTCCCCGCCGTTGCGGCGTTTCGCCTGTGGTCAGGTAATTCACGCCCTCGTTGATCAGCCAGGCGATCTGCGAATCCACCAGCGCGATGTCGATCTGCTGGCCTTCTCCGGTGCGTTCCTTGTGGCGCAAGGCGGCCAGAATACCCACCGTGGCATACATCCCGCACATCACGTCCGCGATTCCGACGCCCACTTTCATCGGGCTGCCATCGGTATCGCCGGTCAGCGACATGATCCCGCCATAGCCCTGCGCCATCAGATCATAGCCGGGCTTCGAGGCGTGCGGGCCGGTTTGCCCGAAACCCGATATGGAACAGTAGACAAGCCCCGGAAGCTCATGCGACAGGCTGGCGTAGTCCAGCCCATATTTTGCCAACCCACCGGGCTTGAAATTCTCGATTAGGATGTCGGCCTCGGCCGCCAGCCGCCTGATGGTGGCCTGCCCCTCAGGAGTGGTGATATCGACCGCCACAGATTTCTTGTTGCGGTTTGCAGCCATGAAATAGGCGCTGAGATCGCTGGGATTGCCGTCGGCATCCTCGGCATAGGGCGGACCCCATTGGCGCGTGTCGTCGCCGCCGGTCGCGGGGTTTTCGATCTTGAGCACGCTGGCCCCCAGATCGCCCAGCAATTGCGTGCAGGTCGGCCCGGCCAGAATGCGGCTGAGGTCCAGAACTTTGACGCCGCTCAATGCGCCTTCAGATACGGCCATCATAACCCTCGCGTTCAATCTCGGCGGCGATCACGGTGAACCGGTCGGCGCTTTGTGCGGCCTCTAGAGCTGCACGCAGTTCTGCGCGGTTTCGGACGCTATGACCATTGCCGCCAAAGGCGCGCCCGATGGCGGCAAAGTCGTGACGGTCGAAATCCACGCCACGGTTCGTCATTTGCCGACCCCGCTGTTTCAGTTCGATCAGCGCGAGGCTGGCATCCACGAAGACCAGAAAGATCGGGTTGCCGCCCAGTTCTGCGGCGGTCGAGAGTTCTCCGGCAACCATCAGAAATCCGGCATCGCCCGAGAAGCTGATGACGGGCCGTTCAGGCGCGGCCAGTTTCAGCCCGATCGCCATCGGCACCGCGCAGCCCATGGTGCACAGCGCCGAAGACTGGATCAGCCCGCGCGGCTCGGAACAGCCCCACATCTGGCTGAGCAGGATACGATGCGCGCCGCTATCGGCGGTAGCTAGCGTGGTATCTGGCATCACCTCGCGGGTCTCGGCGATCACTGCCGCCGGGCCCCAGTCGTCGTGGGCGGGAAAGGCTACGGCCAGCGCCCGACGCGTGTCATCGGGCGCACCGTCGGTCCATGTCGGGCGGGCCGGGATGCCCTTGGCCAGACCTTCGAGCGTGGCGGTGGTATCGGCCACAAGGTTCACCCCGGCCTGATGCATGTAGTGGTCGTTTGGTACCGCCACGATATCGATGACATTTTGCGTGGCAGGGTCCCAGATCTCGCGCCAGCCGGGGCGCATCTCGATGGGGTCATACCCGATACAGAGCACCAGATCCGCGCGCTCGACCAACTGCACCAGATGGCTGTCGGCCAAGGGCGACAGGCCCGCGCCACCCAGACACAGCGGATGGTCCTCTGGGATCACGCCCTTGGCCTTGTAGGTGGTCACGAATGGAATGCCGAAATGTTCCAGAAAGGCGCGGAGCACGCAGGCCGATCCGTCATAGAGCACATCCAGCCCGATGATCGCGATGGGCCGATCACTTGCGGCCAGCCATTTGCGCGCTTGCTCCATCTCGGTGCCGCAGGGGGCCACCGGGGCTGCGGGGGCAAGACGGCGCAGGCGAGGGGGCGTGACCTGCGCATCAGCAACCGAGATTGGCACGTCGATATGGATCGGCCCGCAGCGTGGTTGCGTCGCCAGCGACACCGCCTTGTCGGCCACGATGTCGGCGCCCTTGGCAGTCAACCGGAAGGTGCCTTTGGTGATCGGGCGGAACACCTCTTGGTGGTCCATCACCTGATGGGTATAGGTCAGTGCCTCATCGGCATCGACGCACCCCGTAAGCACGATCATCGGCACCCGGTCCTGCTGCGCGTTGGCGACCACGTTGATCCCGTTCATCGCACCGGGACCCAGCGTGGCAACCAGGATCGCGGGCGCCCCGTCGCGGTGATGCACTGCTTCGGCCATGAAGCCTGCTGCATTCTCGTGCTTGGCCAGATGGAAGGTGATCCCGGCCTTCTCCAGGGCATCGACCAGCGTCAGCACCTCGCCACCCGGCATCCCGAACGCGTGACGGCATCCCGCCTCGTACAGCCTGCGGGCCAGAAGGTCAGCGGCGCGAATCGGGTGTTCCTGCATCAAAGGGTCTCCGAACAAACGTTGAGCGGAGATTGCGCGTTGCGCGGCGAGAGGCAAGTGGAATCACGTCACTGTGAGGACGCGACAGATTTGGCGATGGTGTCAAATCGGGTGTCGAGATCCTGCGCAATGGCCTGCAATTCGGTGCCACCATCGGTGTAGGGCGCAAAGACGAAGGAGGGGGTTTTGTAAGACAGCGTGGCAGTCCCATCGGCATTCTCGGTCACATAGAACCGGATCGGTGCTTCGATCATCGCAGCGGTCGAGAGCTCCAGCACCCGCACCGCGAAGTCATTGTTGAACACGCCGATGACGCGATTGCCCGGTATGGTGATCCCACGCGCGGCGGCGGCCTTGGTCGGCCCGGCCTGCGTCACCACAATCAGCCCGTTTTGTTTCACCGCAGCTTTCAGGTCGTTGACGAGTTGGTCATGGGATTTGCCGGTCGGCAGAACGGTCCACCCTTCGCGCGCAGACATATCATCTGCATGGGTCATTGTGGCGGTCAGCAGGGCAACAAAAAGAGAAGCGATTCTGAGCATGGCATCCTCCGAGGTCCACGGGTCCTTGATGCCATGTCGCGCGGACGAGTGGCATCACTTTTCCGTGGACCGAGCCGTGCGATCAGCCCGCGCACCTGCGCAGGAGATAGATATCCATGATCCAACCATGCTCGGTGCGGGCAGCGGCGCGTGTGTCAATGATCCGCTGACTGACCTCTTGCAGGGGGCCATGGATCAGGATCTGCTCCTTCATCCCGACAAACGCGCCCCACCAGATGTCATAGAGCGCGGGGTCGAGCGACTGAAACGAACACTCGCCATCCAGCATCACGGCAACCGAGGTGACAGGGTCGGGCCAGCCCTCGTCGCGGATGCGCCGCCCGGTGGTGACAATATAGGGCGCGCCAAGCTCGTTGATCGGGATCGCGTGGGCAGCGGTCAGCGCCTGAAGGGCGGTAATGCCGGGTATGACCCGGATCGTCGGTTTCGGGTCCAGCCGGTCTGCGATGCGCAGCGAACTGTCATAGAGCGACGGATCGCCCCAGATCAGCAGGGCAACGCGGCGTGCATCAGGATGCTCTGCGATCGCCTCCTGCCAGCGCCCCGCGATGGCGTCGTGCCACTCTTCCACGCCTTGCAGGTAACCATCGTCGGCGTGGCGTTTGGGGATGTCGAAATGGACAAGCGGCGGCGGACTGTCACTCAGATCGGTAATGATCTGTTCGCGCAGACCGGCCAGATCCTCTTTGCCGCTGCCTTTATGAGGTATCAGGATCAGGTCCGCGTCGCGAATCGCGCGCGCGCCCTCGCGGGTCACGTGATCGGGGTTGCCGGTGCCGATGCCGATCAGAAGAAGCTCTTGCATAAAAAACAATGGCTCCGACCCATTTCGAGCCGGAGCCATCCTTTGCACGTTAGATCAGATCAGGCCGCGTGATAAAGGCGGGAGGTGACCAGACCGGACTCCTTCAGACCCTTCAGCGACTTGGCGCCCGCCAGAACGGCAAGATCGAAGATCGGCTCGACCAGAACCACCAGCATGTAGGCCAGCCCAAAGCTGCCAACGGCGGCCATGTTCTCGGCGCCGAAACCCTGACCGTAAAAGGCCCAGAAGGCGACCCAGGCGATTACGCCGCCCTGATAGGCCGCCGACAGTTTCAGCACGTCCGCATAGCCCAGATCGACATAAGCGATGTCTCGCGGCAGCGCACGCTTGGCCAGCGCATGGATACCGAAGAGCGGCACCAGCAGGGTGGTGAGGTTCACGAAATACATCGGCACGTCACTGGGTGCGAACAGTAGGCCCTGAATCGCCAGACCAGCGGCCAGACCGACCGCAGCGGGTGCGGTGCCCAGAATCAGCAGCAGCGTGGTACCCAGAATGAAGTGAACCTCGGAAATGCCGACCGGGAAATGCGGCAGCACCTCGAAGAAGATGAAGACGCTCAGAGTGGCAGCGATGGAGCGCGCGATGAACGAAGTCGCGGCGCGCTCTTTCAGATCGTCTGCGATCAGTTTCAGAGAATACCCAGCGGCAGCGGCTGCTGTTCCGTAGGCGAAAACCATTTTTGCGCCATGCACGACGCCCGGTTCGATATGCATGTATAGTCTCCTTTCCGCCAACCCCGGCGAATACGTGCGCCGGTTGCCCGGCTGTTTCAATTCACGGCAGGTTTCCTGACTCACGGATCGTCACAAGCGAGGACCTTCCCGGCGTTATGCCAGTGGCGATTACCACGCTTGCTCCCCGATTACAGTTGCGGGGGCAGTCGGGGATTTGCACCCCGTTCCCTTTTTCCCGGACCTTGCGGCCCGAGCACCGTATCCGCACTCTTGTCTTGCCAACCCCATTTGCGTCAACCCTAAAAGCGGCATTCATCCATCCGCGAGCGGCCCATAGAGGATTAGCGCGGGTGCGGTCCCGATTTCCGAGGCCAATTGATCCGCCAATGCGCCCATCGTTGTGCGCTGCAGGCTCTGACCGGGCGTCGAAACGGATTGTGCCAGCAGGGCCGGCGTGTCCAGCGGCAGGCCATGCTCGTGCAGCGCCTCGACAAGTAGAGGGAAGGTGCGTTTGCCCATGAAGACAACCGTGGTCGCCATCGGGTCGGCCAGCGCGGCCAGATTCAAGTCCGAGGGCAGCTTGCCGCTGATATCGTGACCGGTCACGAACTGTACCCGCCGTGCGGTCAGCCGCCGGGTTAGCGGAATGCCCGCCGCCGCTGCCGCCGCGCAGGCCGAGGGGATGCCGGGGATGATCTCATAACCGATCTCGGCAGCGCGCAGGGCGACCAGCTCTTCCTCAAGTCGGCCGAACATGCCGCCATCGCCGGATTTCAGCCGCACGACGCGTGCGCCGTTTCGGGCGTAATCCACCAGCAACCGGCTTACATGGTCCTGCTTGGGCGAGGGGCGACCGGCACGTTTGCCGACGCCCACCAGATCGGCGTCCTCGCGTGCATGGCTCAGGATCGGGCCGCTGCTGAGGTCATCGAACAGGATCGCATCGGCCTTTTGCAGACGGTCCACCGCTTTCAGCGTCAATAGCTCGGGGTCACCGGGGCCGGAGCCGACGAAGGAGACAAATCCGCTCATGACCGAGCCTCGGCGATCATGTGAAAGAAGGTCCCCGTCACAGTTCCACGAACCGAGCCGGTTTGCGGGCCTTCCACGCCTTCGGCATCCACCACGCGAGCCAGCGGCGCGTCGGGCTGTTCGAGGATCGAGGAATAGTGGAACTCATGCCCGCGCAGCGCCGAACCGGTGTCGAAGCCTGGCATCGGTGCGATCAGAGTGGCCTTGCGGTAGCCAAGGTTGAACTTGCGTTTCTCATATGACGTAACCAGCCCAAGAAGGCCCGCCATCGGATGCCGTATGCCCTCCTTGTCGACCAGCGCCGCGCCCAAAGCCATGTAGCCACCGCATTCGCCATGCACCGGCTTGGTTTCGGCATGTTTGCGCAGGCCGTTCAGATAGACCTGAGCAGAGGCAAGCCTGCCCGCATGCAGTTCCGGGTAGCCGCCGGGCAGCCAAACCAGATCGGCGTCCGCAGCAGGGGCCTCATCCGCCAGCGGCGAGAACGACAGGATCTCTGCCCCCGCCGCGCGCCAGCCTTCCAGCAGATGCGGATAAGTGAAGGAAAACGCCGCGTCGCGGGCCAATGCGATCCGTTGCGCCGGAGGTTGCGGCAGCGCGGTCGAAGATGGCCCCTTGGGGCTTGATGAGGCCGCTGCCCGCTTTATGGCGTCCAGATCGACATGTTCGCGCAGGAATGCGGCATAGCCTGCGATGGCGCTCTCCAGATCTGGGTGCTCGACCGCCTGGATCAGGCCCAGATGCCGCTCGGGCAGGGTCAGATCGCCACGGCGCGGCAGCACGCCCAGAACCGGCAGGCCCGCCCGTTCCATCCCCAGACGGGTCAGGCGTTCGTGGCGGGGGCTGGCGCAGCGGTTCAGGATCACGCCGGCAATGGGCAGGTCCGGGTTATACATCCGGAACCCCAGCGCCGTGGCCGCCGCCGATTGCGCCTGACCGCCCACATCCAGCACCAGAACAACCGGCCAACCCATGCGCAAAGCGGTCTCGGCGCTGGTGCCGTGGCCTGTCTCTCCGGGCTTGGCCACCCCGTCGAACAGCCCCATCGAGCCTTCAGCCAAGACGATATCGGCCCCTGTTGCCTGGGTCGCGATGCCCCCCAGCAGCGCCTCGTCCATTGCCCATGTGTCGAGATTGAAAGAGGGTCGCCGGGCGGCGGCCAGATGAAAGGCAGGGTCGATATAGTCCGGTCCGCTCTTGAAAGGCTGCACCGCCAGCCCGTCCTCAGCCAGTGCCCTGAGCAGCCCCAGCATCACTGTAGTCTTCCCGGTCCCAGAGGATGGGGCCGAGATCAGCAAGCCGGGAGGGGTCATCATCGCTTCAGTCATCACCGTGGTTCCAACTGGACCAAGGGCTGTCAGCGGATTGCGGACGGTAGCGGCGGTCATAGGATTTGGAATAGAGGCAGCTTTCGTCAAAGCCTTCGCCCGCCAGCGCCGGGCCGACCAGGATGAGCGCGGTGCGCGAGATGCTCTCTTCCAGCGCGCCCTTGAGCGTGTCCAACGTGGCGCGGATGATCCGCTCATCCGGCCAGCTGGCGCGGTAAACCACGGCGACCGGGCAGTCCGCACCATACGCAGGTGTCAGATCGGAGATGACCCTGTCGAGATTGCCGATCGACAGGTGAATGGCCAGGGTCGCGCCTGTGCGGGCGAAGTTCTCCAGCGTCTCGCCCTCGGGCATGGACGAGGCGCGCCCCGGTGTGCGGGTCAGCACCACCGATTGCGCCAGACCGGGCAGGGTCAGTTCGGTTCCCAGGGCGGCGGCAGCGGCGGCGAATGAAGGCACTCCTGGGGTGACGCTGACGGGAATACCCCTCTCCTTCAGCCGTCTGATCTGCTCACCCATGGCAGACCAGACCGACAGGTCGCCCGAATGCAGCCGTGCCACATCTTTGTCCTCGGCATGGGCGGCGGCGATCTCTGCCATGATCTGATCCAGATCCATCGATGCGGTGTTCACGATTCTTGCGCCGTCGGGGCAATGGGCGAGGATCTCTTCCGGCACCAGCGATCCGGCGTATAGGCAAACTGGGCAGGCGGCGATGATGTCGCGCCCGCGCAGGGTCAACAGGTCGGCGGCACCCGGTCCGGCGCCAATGAAATGAACGGTCACGTCTGTCCTCCGATAGCGACCGCGCAGGTGGCAAGGCGGTCGGCCGAGATATGTCTGGGGGCGATCAGCCGCGCATCGGACCCGGCGGTGGCAAGGGCGGCGGCCTCGGCCACACTGCCGGTGCCGCGCTCGGTTGCGCTGCGTTGTGATTGGGTGAGTGTTCTGGCGGTTTGCAATGCTGCGGCGTCAACGCGCAGAACCGGTAGGTGCAGGTCGGCGGCCAGAGCGGTTAGAGCGGGGTGTACTGCCTTGTCAACTGCGGTGGCCAGCGCGGTGACAAAGTGATCGCGGGCCGCGCGGTTATAGACATCTTGCAGGCTTTCCGCCGTCGCGGCAGAGGCAAATCCGAACCCGGCCACGATCAAAACGTCACGCTCCACTGCACCACCGGATAGGCCGCTTTCCAGCCCCGGCGCGGCCCGAGCGGGGCAGCGTTGGCCAATTCGATCCGCAGCAGATCACCGCCAAGTGTTTTGTGCCAGACGGCCAGCAGCGCCTCGCTTTCCAGCGTCACCGCATTGGCGACCAGCCTTGTGCCGCTTGGCAGATAGGCTTTCAGCCATTCCAGCAGAGCAGTGCTCAACCCGCCGCCGACAAAGACGGCATTCGGCATCGGCAACCCGGCCAGTGCGCCCGGTGCTTCGCCCTGCACCACGTTCAGGCGGTCGACACCTAGAGCATCAGCGTTGCGGAGGATGCGCGCCGCCCGGTCGGCGCGGGGCTCGATGGAGGTTGCCGTCAGGCTCTCATCGCTCAACAGCCATTCGATCCCGACCGAGCCGCTGCCGCCGCCGATATCCCACAAATGTTCGCACGGTTTCGGGGCCAGAGCGGATAGGGTCAGCGCCCGGATCGGGCGTTTGGTGATCTGACCTTCGCTTTCAAATGCATCGTCCGGCAATCCGCTTGCCCGGGGCAGGACGCGGCCGTCACCATGTGCCTCGAGCCCGACGCAGACCGGGTGCTGAATGTCGTCATATGCCAGAGCCTCGGCGGTTGTTTCGCGGTGCCGTTCCCGTGGGCCGCCAAGCGCTTCCAGCACATGCAATCGGCTCTCCCCGAACCCGCTATCCATCAGCCACGCTGCAAGATCGCGCACCGCCGTGCCATCGCGCAGCAGGACCAGCGCGCGCATACCCGGTGCCAGATACGGGCGCAGGCGGGTCAATGGTGCCGCATGCAGGCCAAATGTCAGAACCTTCTCCAGTGGCCATGCCAGCCGGGATGCGGCAAGCGAGAATGTTGACTGCCCGGGCAGGGCCGTCCAGTCCTCCGGCGTGAAGTGCCGCGCGATCACGCTGCCCACCCCGAACCAGAACGGATCGCCCGAGGCCAGCACCACAATCCGCTTGCCCCGCAGAGCTTCGAGCAGCGGCAAACCGTCCGAAAACGGCACCGGCCATTCCACCCGCTCTGCCGGGCCTTCAGGCAGCAGCGACAGATGACGGGGCGGACCCATCACCACCTGCGCGGCATCAAGTACGTGACGGCTTGCAGGGGGCAGGCCATCCGGTCCATCTTCGCCCAACCCGATCACGGTCAGCCACGGACGCTCAGCCATGCCGCACCTCGCGAACACCAACATTCTGATCCTTGGTGGCACAACCGAGGCCAACGCGCTGGCCCGCGCAGTCGCCGCGCGGGGTCTGAACGCGACATATTCTTATGCGGGCCGGGTGGATACACCGCGCCCACAGCCGCTGCCGACGCGGATTGGCGGATTTGGAGGTGTCGTTGGTCTGAGCGCCTATATCCGCGACAAGACCGTGACCCATGTGGTCGACGCCACCCATCCCTTTGCGGCGCAGATGAGTCGCAACGCCATCGCTGCCTGCGCGGACACCGGTACTGCCTTGGTGGCGCTGGTGCGTCCGCCATGGGAGGCATGCGCGGGCGATAACTGGTCGCGCGTCACGGATATCGAAGGTGCAGTGGGCGCACTCGCTGGGCCCGCCAAACGGATCTTCCTCGCCGTGGGCCGCCTGCATCTTGACGTCTTCGCCGCTCAGCCCCAGCACCACTACCTGCTGAGGTTGGTAGATGAGCCGCAGCACATCCCGATGCCGCATGCGGACGTGGTGGTCGCGCGCGGACCTTTTTCGGGGGAGGACGATATGGCACTCATGACCCGCCACGACACTCAATTGGTGGTCTCCAAGAATGCCGGGGGCAGTGGTGCGCGCGGCAAGATCGATGCGGCGCGGATGCTGGGCCTGCCGGTTCTGATGATCGACCGGCCCGTCCTGCCTACGCGCCGCGAATGCGCCACCCCGGATCAGGTTTTGAACTGGCTCGCTCATTCCGGGGTGAACCTCGGCGTGTAAAGGATTGAGCCGCCTTGCCGTTCGATGATCCTTGTACGTGAAGAGCCAACAATGACCATGGTGCGCATATCGGCCATCTCGGGTGTGGCCTCGGCCAGGGTCGAGATATTCAGTGCTTCATCCGGGGTCGAGACGGCGCGGGCGAACAGGATCAGCCGCTCGTTTTCACATTCCTCACGCAGGATTTCCAGTGTCTTCACAAAGCCTTCCGGGCGTGACTTCGAGCGCGGGTTGTAGAAGGCCATGGCGAAATCCGCCTGTGCGGCAAGGCGCAGACGTTTTTCGATCAACGCCCAGGGCTTGAGATTGTCGCTAAGGTTGATGGTGCAGAAATCATGCCCCAGCGGCGCACCGGCGCGGGCCGAGGCGGCCAGCATGGCGGTGATGCCCGGCAGCACCGAAATCTCCAGATTACGCCAATTTGCCGGACCGTTCTCCACCGACTCGAAGACGGCTGAGGCCATCGCGAATACGCCGGGATCGCCCGAGGAAACCACAACCACGCGCTTGCCGTCTGCCGCCATCTGCAAGGCATGCTGCGAACGGTCGATCTCGACCCGGTTGTCCGAGGCGTGCAGTGTCAGCCCCGCGCGCTCGGCGAGGCAGGCAACATAAGGGATGTAGCCCACCACATCCGTGGCGTCGGCCAGTGCTTCGCTCACCTCGGGCGTGACCAGTGCGGCATCGCCGGGGCCGAGCCCTGCGATCTTGACCCAGCCGCTCATGGCCGCCGTCCCTGCCCATGCACGATGATGATGGAGAAATAAGGTGTGATCCCGCCACAGGCCTCGGCCAGACGGGTCACTGTCTGGTTGGGCATCTGGGCATATTCAACAATCCAGGCCCGCTCATAGAGTCCGGCGGATTTTAGCGCCCGTTTCACCTTGTTGATATTGCGCCCGATCTTCATCACCACCAGCGCGTCGGTCTGCGTCATGCGTTCAGCCAGCACTGTCTCCGGCAGGGTGCCCACCAGCACGGTCAACACATCATCGCCCCATGTGATCGGATCACCCGTTGCGGTCCAGGCGCCGGACATACCGGTGATGGCGGGCACGATTTCTACCGGAGCTTCGTCGCGCAAGCGACTGTAAAGATGCATGAAAGATCCGTAGAAGAACGGATCACCCTCGCAGAGAACCACAACGTTCTGGCCCTGAATCGACAATTTTTTTAACCGTGCAGTGCAGTCTTCGTAGAAGGTCGACAGCAGGTCGTTGTAGCGCGGGTCACTGACGGGAATCTCGGTGGTGACCGGGTATTCCATGGGAAACTCCACGGCGTCGTCAGGGATCATGCCATTGACGATCTTGCGCGCCTGCCCAGTGCGGCCCGCCTTGCGGAAATAGGCCACATGTTGTGCGCCGCGCAGCAGTCGGTCTGCCCGGACGCTCATCAGGTCCGGGTCGCCGGGGCCGAGGCCGACGCCAAATATGGTGCCAACGCTCATTCGGAGCGGCTCGCGATGGCGTTGATTGCGGCCACGGTGATGGCAGAGCCGCCCAGGCGGCCTTTGACGATGCAGGACGGCACCGGCTGCGCCTCCCACAATGCGTCCTTGCTTTCAACAGCGCCGACAAAGCCCACCGGACAGCCGATGATCGCAGCGGGGCGGGGGCAATCGGGGTCTTCGAGCATGTTCAGTAGGTGAAATAGTGCCGTGGGCGCATTGCCAATGGCCACCAGCGCGCCGCCCAGATGCGGTCGCCACAGCTCCAGTGCCGCGGCCGATCTGGTGTTGCCCATTTCAGCCGCCAGCGGGCGCACGCGATCGTCATGTAGAGTACAGATCACCTCGTTCTCGGCGGGCAGGCGGAACCGGGTCACACCTTCGCTGACCATCCGCGCGTCGCACAGGATCGGCGCACCCGCCTCCAGCGCGGACCGGGCGGCGGTGACGAAACTGGGCGACAAATGCACGAATTTTTCCAGCCCAACCATGCCAGCGGCATGGATCATGCGGACGGCGACCTGTTCCTCATCGGCATCGAAACGCGCCAGATCGGCCTCGGACCGGATGGTGGCAAAGCTCTGCTTGTAGATCGCCGCGCCATCAGTTTCGTATTCATAAGGCATCAGGTCAGGTCCATGGTCATGAGGTCGTGGGCGGTCAGGCCGCGCTGGCAGGGCTCATCCCCCGCGCGGCCCCGTTTGACAAGATCAAATCGTCCGGCATTGCCGACAAGCGTGACATCGGCAGGGCCAATGCGGGCGCAGCCCTTGGCGCAGCCCGAGACATGCAACGCGCCGCCCGTAATTGGGGCCAATGACCTTGCCAGTGCGCGCGTTTCCACTTGCGCCTGCGGACAGAGAGGGGCGCCGGGGCAGGCGTCGGTTGTCATCAGCGGATCGGTGCCACTGGTCACAAACTCTGCAGGAGTGAGCGCCGCCCCGCCTTCCAGCAGGAACAGCCGCCAGGGCGTGATGCGCAACGCCGACGCCCTGGACGCCCCGATAAGGTCAGACAAAGCCCGCGCCGGAAGCTGACCGAAGGGCGCGCCGTAGAGCGGGCCGAGGAAGGTCTGGCCCGGTTCGATGCGATTGCCGAGCGGACCCGGCGCGCTGCCCTGCCAGATTATAGGCAACTCCGTAGAGGCGATCAGTCGTGCCATGCGGCGCGCGTCCTGCGTGGTATTTTCTGAGAACCAGCGGGTAAGCGCAATCAACTGCGTGGTCGCGTCGCGTTCAGTCACGGACCGCCCGGTTTCGGCCCCGTCAGCCCGCAGAATCAGCCCGCCTTGACCACGCTCGACCCGGATATCGGCAGAGTCCTGGGTCAGCAGGCGCTCGGGGCCGGTATCGACGGCGAATCCGAACTTCGCAGGCAGGGCGGGCAACTCGTCCAGCCGGTCGATCAGCTCTTGCGCCAGCCGCGCCGTCAGATCGCCCTTCTGATAGAGTGGCGAGACCAGAATATTGCGTTTTACCTCAATCCCGGGCTCAGCATCCAGCAGGCCAAGATCCGACAGGGCGGAAAGCAGGGCCTGAAGGTCGGCCTCCTTCACCCCGCGCAATTGCAGATTTGAACGGTTGGTCAAGTCGATCGTGCCATTGCCAAAGTGCTCGGCCGCGTCACACAGCCCCAACGCCTGATCCGCTGTCAGCCGCGCCAGCCGGGGCCGCACCCGCACCACCAGCCCGTCCCCTGACATCATCGGGCGATGGGCGCCGGGGCACCAGCCCTGTACGACTGGCTTGGTCATAGCCCTGCCTCCAGCCCGGCGCGGATCGAGTTGCGGCGCGTGTCCCAGAGGCCAGCCTCGAACAGGGCGCGGAACCTGTCCTGCATGGCCTGATGCGCCTGAGGGTTGGCCTCTTGCAAAAAGGCATCCACATCAGCGTCGCCCAGCGTGGCTTCGTGATAGAGATCGAACAGATGCGGCGCGACGGTGCCCGAAAGATGCGCGAAGGATGCCATGTGATCCAGCGTCGCCGCGATTTCCGCCGCCCCACGGAAGCCATGTCGCTGCATTCCGGCGATCCAGCCGGGATTGGCGGCGCGGGCACGCACCACGCGGGCAATCTCTTCGGGCAGCGTGCGGGCGCGGGGTTTCTCCGGATCGGTATTGTCGAGGTGATAGAGCTGGGCGGTGCCACCGGTCACTTTTTTTGCGGCGGCGAACCCGGCTTCGTGGGTGGCATAGTCATTGGCCAGCAGCAGGTCGGTTTCGGTCAGATCTTGCAGATGCACAAAACTGTCCGCGTTGGCGACGCGTTGGGTGATCCCCTCGACATCCCGTGCGATATGCTCGCCCTCAAGCGCGAAGGAACTGGCGTCCAGCCAAGCCTCGCCCGCTTGCGCGCGGGCCTCGTCCGTATAGGTTTCCGACAGATGCGTCATGTTCAGACCATAGCTGCCGGGCGCCGGGCCATAGACCCGAACGCCGGGGGCATGACCGGCATAAGGGTTCCAATCCGGCGCTTCATCCCGCTCAGACAGCGCGCGAACCGCTTGCCCATAAAGCGCCGACAGCGTCGGAAAGACATCGCGGAACAGGCCCGAGACGCGCAGGGTCACGTCCAGGCGGGGGCGGTCCAGATCGGTGATCGGCAGCACTTCGATGCCGGACACCCGCTCGGACCCGGCATCCCAGACCGGTTTCACCCCCAACAGGTGCAGCGCCATGGCGAACTCTTCGCCTGCCGTGCGCATGGTGGCCGATCCCCACAGGTCGACGATCAGCCCCTTGGGATAGTCGCCCTCTTCCTGCAGATGCCGCCGCACGAGTTCCTCTGCCAGTTTCACGCCCTGTGCATAGGCCGCCCGAGTCGGCACCGAACGCGGATCGGTGGTATAGAGGTTGCGCCCTGTAGGCAGCACATCTTCGCGGCCCCGGTAAGGCGAGCCCGAGGGGCCAGCCTCGATCCGCTTGCCTGCGAGCGCATCCAGCAGGGCGCGGCGTTCGGCGTGCGCCGACTGTGCGGCATCGAAGGGGCTTGCCACTACGGGCACGCGGCCAAAGATGTGCAGCCCGTCGCCGAATTGGCTTTCCTTGATGTCGCAGACAAAGCGGTCGATGCGGGTAATGGCCTCGGCACTGCAGGTGGCCTGATCCAGACCCAAATCGTTTTCCAGGCCGATGGCCTGCGCCTCGTCGCGGATATCACCCTGCAGCCTGTCGCGGCGTTTCGGATCCAGCCCGTCGGCATTCGAGAACTCGTCAAGCAGCGATTCCAGCCGCACCATACGATCAGGCGTACCGCTTTCTTTCAGGGCAGGCGGGATATGGCCCAGCGTGACCGCGCCGATTCGACGTTTGGCTTGGGCCGCCTCGCCGGGGTCGTTGACGATGAAGGGATAAATCACCGGCAGATCGCGGATCAGCGCCTCGGGCCAGCACTCCGCAGAGAGGGCGACGGATTTGCCCGGCAGCCATTCCAGCGTGCCATGGGCGCCGATGTGGATCAGAGCATCGGCACCGAGGGCCTTTCGCAGCCATAGGTAAAACGCCACATAGCCATGGCGCGGAGTGCGAGAGAGGTCGTGATAGTCATCCTCGCGCAGCTCGGGCGTGCCGCGCTCGGGCTGCAGGGCGATCAACGCCTTGCCGCGCCGTGCCACGGTGAAGTGGAAAGCACCGTCTAAAAAAGTGGAGTCGTCCTCGGGCTTGCCCCAGACAGTTTCGAGGTCGGTGCGGAGTTGGTCTGGCAGCTCCGCGAGCGCGCTCAGGTAATCCTGTAGCGGCCAGGACATCCGCGAATCGAGCAGAGTGTCGGCAATTGGCGCGGCGGGGGCGGTGTCATAGCCCTCGTCCTGCAAATCGGACAGCATCGCTTCGGCCGAGGCCAGCGCGTCGAGACCCACCGCATGGGCCATCTGCCAATCCTTGCCGGGATAGGTCGATAGGACAAGTGCGGGCACCAGTTCTGAATTCGGCCTGTTATTCAGGTTCAACCAGCCGGTCACCCGGTCGATGATGGCTTCGATCCGTTCAGGCTCGGCCCGGTGGGCGAACCGGGAATATTCCAGATCCGGGTCACGTTTGCTCGGCTCTTTGAAGGATGCGATGCCCGCCGAAATGCGGCCGTCAACCTCGGGGAGCACCACATGCATGGCCAGATCGGCAGGCGAGAGCCCACGTTCGGCCTCCTCCCACGCCTTGCGGCGCGAGGTGGACAGCGCGACCTGAAACACCGGCACCCCGGCGGTATCCAGCGGCGACGTGCCCGAGGCACCCTTGCCGGAAAACGACGTGGCATTAACGATGGCGGAGGGCGCAAGTGCGGCCACCTGGTCCGATAGCCAATCCGCCGCGCGGGGTGCTTTCAACGACGGCGCGAAAAGACCCACCGCATCGACCCCGCGCGCACGGAAGGCTCGGATCAGGGCAGCAATAGGGGCAGTGTCGGCGGAGGTCAGGTAGGCGCGGTAGAAGCTGACCAGAATGCGTGGTTTGCTTGCGTCAAGGGCCGTCTCGGGCGCGATCACGCCGTGATCGGGACACCACGCGCCGCATTCGGGAATGGTCTTGGACCCCATTACCGGCCCGGCATAAAGCCCCGCCGCTAGCGCCATCTGCGCCAAAGCCGCCTGTGCTGCTACCTCGCCACCGGTGTCACACAGATGCGCCAGCCGCCTGAGCGTCGAGACGGGCAGGGTGGAATAGTCGTCCAGCCGCGTATCCTCGCGCCCGTCAGCGGGCAGCACGGCCAGCGCGATATCCTTGGCCTGCGCCAGCGCCAGAGCCTGTTGCAAACCGTAGGGCCAGTAGGGCACGCCGCCGATCAGGCGGATCAGGATGCCTTTGGCGCCCTCCAGCGTCTGTTCCACATAGGTGTCGACGGACAAAGGATGTTTCAGCGCCGTCAGATTGGCCAGCCGCAGGGTCGGCATCCGACCTTCGGATCCGCCACCGCGATGCCAGCCCGCCGCAAAAGCGCCGAGGTCACTGTCCGAGAACGACAGCACCACCAGATCCGCCGGGCTCTGGCCCAGATCGGTCGGGGTTTCCGTTTCCTCTAACCCGTGGCTTTCGCGGAAGACGACGTGCATCGGAGGTCCTTACTCGGCAGGCTCGGAAACGCCGACGAGGATATCGCGGATCGCACCTTCGTTGATGTCGTCATGTTCGGCGATGACGACCAGCCGCGAGCGACGCGCTTCATCCGGTTTCCAAGGGCGGTCATATTGATGTCGCACCCGCGCGCCAACGGCCTGAACCAGCAGGCGCATCGGCTTGCCCGTGACGGCGGCATAGCCTTTGACCCGCAGGATGTTCTGCTCATTAGCCAGACGTTCGATATTGGCGACCAGTTCGACCGGATCGGTCTGTTCGGGCAACTCAACGATGATGCTTTCGAAATCGTCATGCTCGTGGTCGTCATGGCCATCGTGATGGCTGGGCCGCGCGTCCATGTCATCCTCGGCCGCAGCCTCAAGGCCCAGCACGACACGCACATCCACCGCACCTTCGGCAACCTCGACCACCGGCAGCGGGCGAGGGGCCTCGGCGGCAATGATCTTGCGGGCTTTGGCCACGCCCTCGGGACCGGCCAGATCTGGCTTGGTCAGCAAGATGATGTCGGCACAGGAGATCTGGTCCTCGAACACTTCGGAGAGCGGCGTTTCATGGTCGATCGAATCGTCCGCAAGGCGCTGGGCGTCCACGGCTTCTACATTGGGGGCGAAACGGCCGGCCGCGACAGCTTCGGCATCGGCCAGCGCAATCACGCCATCGACGGTGATTTTCGAGCGGATATCGGGCCAGTCGAACGCCTTGAGCAGCGGTTTCGGCAGCGCAAGCCCGGAGGTTTCGATCAGGATGTGATCGGGTCGCGGGTCCAGCGCCATCAGCGCCTCGATGGTGGGGATGAAGTCATCGGCAACGGTGCAGCAGATGCAGCCATTGGCCAGTTCCATGATGTTTTCTGCCGGGCAATCGGGAATGGCGCAGCTCTTGAGGATGTCGCCATCAACGCCGACATCGCCAAACTCGTTGACGATCACGGCCAGACGTTTGCCCTGCGGGTTCTGCATCAGGTGGCGCACCAGTGTGGTCTTGCCCGAGCCCAGAAAGCCGGTGATGACAGTAACGGGAAGTTTTTCGAGAGTGCTCATTCTCAGGCTCCAATCGGGGGAATGCGGGCCGCGCAGTTCTTGCGGAAATGGACGGGTCGCTCGCGCCAGGGCACGAGCCCGTCTGCGGTGGCGTGGTATTTGGTGACGCCGTCGACGATCACGTCCACGTCGGCAGCCTCGTTGAGGTTCTCATACACGAAGGTCCAGCGCGACGGACCGCCGCGCAGCACGATGGAGCATCCCTGATCGCAGTTTGACAGGCACTCCACGGGTTTCAGTTGCACGCCCTCGGGCAGCTCGACCTCGGTCAGCGCGTCATGCAACAGCCTGCCTGGACGCTGGGCATCATCCTCGATGGCCAGGCCACGGCGGCATGTGGTGCAGACCAGCAGTTCCACTGGTGCGGTCTCGGTCACGTCTCATCCCCCCTCGGGTCGCGGGGGACGGGGTACATGCGGGCCACGCTGCAAGACATGGACCCGTCACCGGCACACCCCGTCCGGTCTCAGTTCGGGCGCTGGCAGGTCTCCCGGCTTGCGGATGTCGGGGCCATCTGGCCCCGGTGGCTGACCCGCCTTCCCGGCCATTCAGGCCAGTGGCTTTGGGCACCCTCTCCGGTCACGGTCGCGGGGGCGGCTGTGCTTGACGGGGGATCCCGCTGGCACATTCCCTTTTCATCCTCTCTCAAGGACACCAACGCCAGCGACATGCGGCAGGCAGAGCGGTGTTGTCAAGCGCTTCGCGACAGCTATGGACCCCAAGGGTGAAAAAGCGACAGGCCGGGGTCGCACAGCGGCATGCCGCGCGTCTGTCACCATGCATGCATGAGCAAAATGCGCGAAGGAGTAAGCGGCATGAAAGTAGGGTTCATCGGATTGGGAAATGTGGGCGGTAAGCTATCGGGATCGTTGCTGCGCAACGGTGTCGATCTGACCGTGCACGACCTGGATCACGATCTGGTCGGTGCATTTGTTGCCCAAGGGGCAAAAAGTGGTGAGAGCCCGGCCCAATTGATGCGCGACTGCGATGCGGTCATCACCTGCTTGCCATCACCCGCTGCCTCTGATGCGGTGATGCAGCAGATGTTGCCCGAGATTGCGCCCGGCAAGATCTGGATGGAGATGTCGACCACCGACGAGGCCGAAGTCAAACGCTTGGGTGCGCTGGTGATAGAGCGAGGCGGGGCGGCGGTGGATTGTCCGGTTTCAGGCGGCTGTCACCGCGCGGCGACCGGAAATATTTCGATCTTCGCCGGATGTGATCGCGCCACCTTCGAACGTATCGCGCCGTTCCTCAAGACGATGGGTCGACGCATCCTGCATACCGGCGAGTTGGGCTCGGCCTCGGTGCTGAAGGTGATCACCAACTATCTGGCCACGGCCAATCTGGTGACCTGCTGCGAGGCGTTGGTGACGGCAAAGGCCGCCGGAATGGACCTAAACACGACCTATGAGGCGATTGCGATCTCGTCGGGGACGTCCTTTGTACATGAAACCGAAAGCCAGGTGATCCTGAACGGCTCGCGCGACATTTCTTTCACCATGGATCTGGTGAAGAAGGATATCGGGTTGTTTCAGGATGTGGCCGACCGCGCCGGTGTACCGCTCGAGGTCAACCCGCTTCTGATGGGCATCATCGATGACGGTATCGCCCGCTTCGGCACACGTGAACTATCCCCCAACATCATCCGACGGCTGGAAGAGGCCACCGGCCTCGATATCCGCACGCCCGGCTTTCCCGCCGAAATGTCCGATGACGAGCCTGAGGAGTCTGGGTATGAAGTGGTGCCCAAAGGCGCCGCAGCGCCGGGCTGACCGCGGACGAGCCAAGGCGCGTCATGCAACCCGATCGTGTTCGGTCCCGGCAACTGGTGGATCGGATCAGCAATGAATCTGTCTGGCTCTGAAGTCCAGATTTTGCAGATGTATTCGTATGATGTGAGGCCCTTGAGCGTCTTGAGACTCTACCTTTACTACGTAATGCCGCGACGCATTCAAAAGGCAGATAGACGCCTCGAAGCGGACATTAGTACATGACACATAGTGACCACTCTTAGGTTCCGGCATCTTGCAAATCTCTGTTTGCTTCACATGACTGGACTACATCTGCAACGAACAGTTCAACTGCTCGTCTGTGCAGACTTGTAGACCGGGTTGCGAGGTGGAATGTCGAGGTCCAGTGCAATCGGTTAGGTGCAAGCTCTTTGAGCTTTCCGTTCTGCCCCCGGCTTTCTACAAAATGAACTGGCAAAGGTCCCAAATAATGGCCGGTTTCAATGAGCGTCGCCATCGCTTCCATATTTGCCACGATTGCTTTTGGGTCATTCGACTGGAGTTCCGGTGACACCAGCATGCTGTAGGATCTTTGACATATCTGATAGCGCGAAATGACATCGAGATCGATCTGGTCATTGGGCAAGTCAAACAGTGGATGGTCGCGACCGCAATACAGCCAATGCTCTTCCTGACACAGTTCGGTGTAGGTCAGTTCGGCGACCTGATTGCGAAACGGTGCAATCGCCACGTGCAATTCTCCGGTTATCAGCCGTTGCGTTAGTTCTGTTGGTGAGGCGACTACGATTTCCAAACGTACGTCGTTCGGGCGGTCCAAGAACCGCTTTAGCGACTTATCCAAGTTCAGATCCGCAAGTGTATTGACGGCATCGACAACACCGATCCGGAGATCGCCTGTTGTGACGTCCCGGAGTTCCAGCAGTTCGGCGTCGAAATCACGTGCGCTGCGCAGAATGTCTCTGGCTTTGCCATATGCGATCTCACCCCGTTCGGTGAGTCGGAAGCCACCGCGGCCGCGTTCGCACACCCGGTAGCCAAGAGCCGTTTCCAGATCGCGGATCCGGATGCTGATAGCGGATTGCGTGATGCCCAACGTAAACTGTGCATCGGTGAAACCGCCACAATCGACGACAGCCACAAATGTTTCGAGAAGTGTATTTCTCAGCAGTTTCAACAGACAATCCTCTCGCCGTCCAATACATGAAATTTGGTTATGTGAACATTAACAATATGATATTTTTTTATGCAATAACTCATGATGTGATTGTTCCCAGAAGTGACCGCTAAGCGATATGGGAGGACAATCGCGTGACATTCTCTTTCAACATACTGAAGACAACCGCAGCCGCAGCGCTGCTCAGCCTGGCGCCGATTGGCGCGATGGCCGAGGATTGGAAATTCGCGATCGAGGAAATTCCGGGCTCGATCATGGACGCCTATGCACAGGAGTTCAAATCCCGCATCGAAGCCGCAACAGATGGCGAGGTTACTGTGACCGTCTATCCGATGGGCACGCTTGGCACGGCAACCGAAACGGTCGAGCAGGCCGCTGATGGCATCATCCAGTTCACCAACGTCTCCATCGGCAACCTCGGCACCATCGTGCCGGAAAGCCAGGTGTTCCTGCTGCCCTATCTGTTGCCGTCCGACCCGGCGGCGACTTCGAACATCCTCAGCAATTCGGAAACCATTTATGGTCCGCTGAACGATGATTTCCGTCAGCGCGGTCTGGAAGTTCTGACCATGTATTCCGAAGGCCCCCAGGTCTGGACCACCAACCGTGAAATCCGCGCACCTGAGGATTTCTCAAACTTCAAGATGCGGGTGATGGTTTCGCCGATCCTGCTGGAGACCTATAAGAACATGGGCGCCAGCCCGACGCCGCTGCCGTTTGGCGAGGTATTCGGCGCGTTGCAGCTGGGTGCCGTGGATGGTCAGGTCAACCCGATCCCGACCATCGAAGAGATGAAGTTCTACGAGGTGACCAGCCACCTGATCTGGGCTGGCGAACAAGAGCTGGTGACCACTGTTGTCGCCGGATCGGACTGGTTCGACACTCTCAACCCCGACCGTCAGCAGCTGGTGCGTGACACAATGGCCGACATGACCGGTTTCATTGATGGCGTTGTGACCGATTTCAACCAGCAGCGCCTGGACATCATCAAGGAAGCCAAGCCCGACATCGGTCTGATTGTCCTGACCGACGAAGAGCGCGACGCCTTCCGAGCCCAGAGCACAGGTACATCTGCTGCCTATGTCGAGATCGTTGGCGACCGTGGTCAGGAACTGCTGGATGCCCTGCAGACAGAGCTGTCCGGCAACTGATCCCGACCAAATGCGCCACTCACTCAAAACGTCCTCACGCGCTGTGTGCGTGAGGAACTTCAAAAGGGAAGGACGCGATGCAAAGCGGTACTGCCACTCGTTTCGGCTTGTTGGGAAAGATAGACGCCGTCATCGGACGGATCGAAGTCTGGATCCTGAGCTGGGGGATCATCCTGATGGCCTTGAACACAATCGCCAATGTCTTTGGCCGCTACGTGTTCAGCCAGTCCATCTATTTTTCCGAAGAACTGAATGAATTTTTGATCGTGATCGTCACCTTCATGGGGTTGGGCTATGCCACCCGCAAGGGCATCCATATCCGCATGTCGGCGATCTATGACGCCCTGCCAATCAATATACGCAAGGGTCTGATGGTCGTGATCGCGGCCGCGACGGCGGTCGTGATGGCGGTACTGGCCTGGTACGCGCTGGAATATGTGCAGAAGGTCGCTTCGCGCGGCCGGATCACTCCGGCGCTGCAACTGCCACTTTACTTGACCTATGTCTGGGTGGCGATCGGGTTGGCGCTGGCATCAATCCAATACGTGCTGACAGCGATCCGAAATCTGAATTTCGCCGAGAAGGACGTCTATGTCTCCTACTTCGAAATCGACAGCTATGAAGATCCGGAAACGGCTGCTGCAATCAGGAAATATGAAGATTCGACGGAGGCAGACAAATGACTGAATTGATGCTGGCCGTAATGATCGTCCTGTTACTTGCAGGCTTTCCAATGAAAATGCCGCTGATATCAGCGGCGGTCCTGGGGTTGCTCGTTTATTTCCCCGACATGAACATGCAGATCCTGATCCAGCAGATGATCGGTGGTGTGAAACCTGCGGCGCTGATCGCGGTGCCGATGTTCATTCTTGCGGCGGACATTATCACCCGAGGCCATTCCGCGAACCGTCTGATCGATCTGGTGATGAGCTTCATGGGCCACATCAAGGGCGGGCTGGCAATCTCGGTCACGTCGGCCTGCGCGCTGTTTGGTGCGGTCTGCGGGTCGACCCAGGCCACCGTGGTCGCCATCGGCGGCGCCATGCGACCGCGCATGCTGAAATCGGGTTATAGCGACAGTTTCACCATCGGACTGATCGTGAACGCCGCTGACCTGGCCTATCTGATCCCGCCATCCATCGGCATGATCATCTACGGCGTAGTGTCGGGCACATCGATCTCGCAGCTGTTCATCGCGGGTATCCTGCCGGGATTGCTGATCGTGGTGCTGTTTTCGGCATATTGCATGGTTTACGCCTATCGCCATGATATCCCCGTTTTGCCGCGCGAAGGCTGGGCGCAACGTTTGTCCTCTCTGCGCAAGGCGCTTTGGCCCATGGGGTTCCCGGCTATCATCGTCGGCGGCATCTATGGCGGTATCTTTTCACCGACCGAAGCGGCAGCCATCTGTGTGCTCTATGCTGTTGTGCTAGAAGTTGTGATCTTCCGCTCGATCAAGTTACGCGATCTGTTCGATATCGCGCTGTCCACCGGAGCCATCACCTCGGTTGTGTTCATCCTGATTGCCGCGGGCGCTGCCTTTAGCTGGACGCTGAGTTTTGCGCAGGTGCCGCAGACCATCATCGCCGCGCTGGGGCTGGAGCAGGCAAGCCCGCTCATGGTTCTGCTGGCTATCAACATCGCGTTCTTCGTCGGCTGCATGTTTGTCGACTCGATCGTGGTGATCCTGATCCTCGTGCCGATCTTTGCGCCCATGATCAAGGCCAGCGGGCTGGACCCGGTTCTGGTCGGTGTTCTGATCACACTTCAGGTGGCCATCGGTGCTGCCACGCCACCCTTCGGCTGCAACCTGTTTACCGCGATTGCCGTCTTCCGCCGGCCCTTTGTCGAGGTGGTGCGCGGGGTGCCCCCGTTCCTGATCATCCTTTTGATTGTGACCGGCCTTCTGGTAGCTTTTCCTCAAATCGCGCTGTTCCTGCCGGAACTGGCCTATCGTTAATCCACAAGAATCGGAGAAATCATGTCGGGACATGGATATGAAGCTGGTCGTCTGAATCTGCCTTTCGTTGGCATAGCGACCTTTGGCAAGAAACCCTATGTCGGGAACTGGGACGAAATCGATGCCGAAGTGGCCATCCTTGGCGCTCCGTTCGATTTCGGTTGCCAGTTCCGCTCGGGCGCGCGTTTCGGGCCGCGCTCGGTGCGCGAGGCGTCAACCCTTTTCAGTTTTGGTCATGCCGGCGCATATGATCACGAGGATGACGCCACCTATCTGGGCAGCGACGTACGTATCGTCGATCTGGGCGATGCCGATATCGTCCACACCAAAACCGAAGAAAGCCACGCCAATATCGAATATGGTGTCAAAAAGGCCCTGGATGCTGGTGCGATTCCGGTCACAATCGGTGGGGATCATTCGGTTAACATTCCCTGCATCAACGCCTATGCCGAGGATTGCGCAAAAAACGGCCCGATCCACGTGATTCAAATCGATGCGCATCTGGATTTCGTCGATGAACGTCATGGTGTCACAGTGGGCCACGGCAACCCTATGCGTCGCGCGATCGAGAAAGACTATGTTTCCGGCATGACCCAACTGGGCATCCGCAATGTGTCTTCGACGGCGAAGGAGGGGTATGATGATGCGCGCGCCCGTGGGTCGGATATTCTGTCGGTTCGACAGGTGCGTAAACTGGGCACCGAGGCTGTTCTGGATCGCGTCCCCGAAGGCAGCCGGTATTACGTCACAATCGACATCGACGCCTTCTGCCCGTCGATCGCGCCGGGTACCGGAACACCTAGTCATGGTGGGTTCCAGTATTACGACGTACTGGAGATCTTGCAGGGGTTGACCAAACGGGGTGACGTCGTTGGCATCGATCTGGTCGAAGTTGCTCCGGCTTATGACCCGTCAGAAAGCACCCAGATTCTGGCAGCACAACTGTTGCTGAACTTCATCGGATTCATTTTCCACAATCGAAAATAGGCTCCCTCCCATGGCATTCTCATTTGTGGTTGCCATGTTGTTCCGGCACGTAGCCAACCCATGTTGCGTGCCGGAATAATTCGTTCTTATGGGGTCGTTGATTGTTATTCAGGATCGCTATCCGATTTGGTTATCTCATCCCTGAAGCTCGGCCTTTCCTACCCAACGATTTCCAGCTTCGTTGGCTGGCGGCATCGCTCAGTGCGATTTGAGAGCAGACGACCAGCAACCCGATCTATGATCGACGGCATCTATGTCCTTCAGCGGATTGCCGATCGGGATGCCTGTGTGAAAGTTCTCGATATCCCAGGCTCGATCTGACCACGCCGATGGATAATGATATCCTAGCGTTTCTTCCGGCATTTGCCGAGGATGGGCGGGCCGCGGGCGTCTATGTGGATAGGGATGTAGGTTTTTCAGGCTCAAATTAGTGGAGCAGGGCGAATTCGGGGTAGAAGAGGAGTCTCTCAGGGATCTGTAGCGAACTTTCTCGCCATTCCCGGTACAAGCGCAGACGCATCCCAAGTCGTGTCATCTTTTGCCCGGTATGGGTATTGATGTTGATCGAAACGTGCAGCTTCCCACCGATGCAGCAGAAACGTAAGGCCGCCATTGGTTGACCTCTCGTATCATACTCTTCACTCTTGGAGGGTACCTTTTGCCGCGAGGCCGTAATGATTCATAAGAAATTGCTTGCTGCCCTTCTTACCTATTTCTGGATCGGCTTGGCCTGCCCTGTCGTTGCTCAAACACAAGGAACCTGTGTTGTAGCTCGCGTGGAAGGGCAGGCGGTTGTTTCTGCCCGAGGAGCAGGTGCCCAATCCGCGGTCATCGGTTTGGGCTTAGGGTTGAATGCGAAGTTGCGCACCGAAGCCGAGGCGCGGGTTACTATGGCGTGCTCTGGTGGTCTTGAAGTTGTCGTGGGACCCGAGAGTGAGATTGACGTACTTGGTCTGCTTGATGGTGATGCGCGCCCCTTTGGACTTCGCCTGATTGACGGCATCGCCGGGTTCCTTTTTTCCTCGGAAGACGGGAACGGCGTCCAGGTCAGAACACCTTCTGCCGTCGCCGCGGTACGCTCCACTGAATGGGCCATGCGAGTCGAGAACCGTGCGAGCGCTGTTTTCGCACGCGAAGGCACGGTGTTTGTTGCAGTAGATGACGCCGATGCACAACTTGGCCCGGGGGAAGGCATTGATGTCTCCTCCTCTGGCGAGATTGGTTCGGTCACGAGTTGGGGACAGGCGCGCATTGACGAATTCGACGCACTTCTCGGGGCGGAATGGTAGCACGCGACGGGTTTCGACGAGAACGGCGCATCACCGGAGCGATCGTACTGCTGTTGAGCCTGTTGATAGCGCTCTGGCATCCCGGGGACCGCAGTGCATTTTGGCAGGGGGTCGAAGGCCGACTAATTGACGCGAGGTTCTATTGGCGCGGCCCTATGGCGCGCCCGGACGGTGTCGCAATTATTGCGTTTGACGATGCCGCGATGTCACAGCTCGAGGCCTTTCCGCCGTCTCGATCAGCTTTGGCAGAGGCGGTGTCTGTTGCAACCGAGGCTGGTGCAGCAGCGATTGCTTTGGATTTTCTGCTGATTGATCCGCGTGAGGGCGACGAAGATCTTGCCGGGGCATTGGCAGGGATCAACGCAGTTCTCGGGGTGGCCGAGGCTCCTGCTGAAACATCTCTGCAAGACCTCAAGAGTGGCGACTTTGCGGTCGTGATTGCTCCCGATGTGGGTAATCCGCTCCCGGCGCTGGGACCGGCTGAGACCCTGCGCGGCGTTGCGTCGATCGGTCATGTGAACCTACGCCATGATTCCGATGGCGCTGCGCGCCGACTTAATGCGGCGCAGTACTTGGCAACCGAAGGCGGAAACACCTGGTATCCATCGCTCGCCATTTCGGCCCTAAAGGCGTCGGATGATGATCTGGACGTGCGGCTGAGGTTATCGCAAACTAGCGGGCGCCTGTCAGTCGGGGACACACTGATCGCATTGGACATGCAGGGAGCGATTCCGCTGAACTTTTATGGGCAGGGAGGTACGGTTCCGACCTATTCCTTCGCAGAACTCGGCGATGCGAACCTGCAGGGCAAGATCGTATTTGTTGGAGCTACGGCAACCGGGTTCGGAGACCGACATGCAACTTCCTACGATGCCACGTTTCCCGGAGTTGAGTTGCATGCAACCTTGGCTGCAAACGTGATCGAACAGCGTTTCCTGCGACGCGACGCACTGACGTGGATATGGGACATCGCATTGGCGCTAACGGCATCCACGCTCGGGTTCTTCGCGGCAAGGCTGGACCGGCCCTGGTTGGGGGTCCTTGCGACTGCCACGGTATTCAGTGCACTTGCCCTTGTGTTGCAAGCCGCATTCGTCGCGGGCTGGTGGCTGGACGGGGTCACGGCGGTCTTTTCGCTACTGCTCGGCGCTGGTGCCGGTGCCGGGCTGCGGTTTATGCAACATCGTCGACGCGCAGCGAATCTTGCACTCTATCAGTCGCCGCTGCTGGTTGAGCGGTTGGCAGACGCGACCGACCCCCACTTCGAAGCCTCAGCCCGGCCCGCAGTTGTCTTGTTTGTCGATGTCGCAAACTTCACGACACATTCCGAAAGCCTCGGCCCCGAAGGCACGGCCGACTTTTTGCGGCTCTTTCACGGACTTGTCGAACAGTCCGTTGAACCACTGCGCGGGATCATCACACATTTTGCAGGTGATGGTGCCATGGTCGTCTTCGGCCTGCCAGAGCCGGGTCCGGACGACACAATTCGCGCGCTATGCTTCATAGATGCGCTGTATGCGACGGTTGGCGCAAGTTCAGACTGGCCCGGTCTCGGGTTGCGGGTTGGTGGACATGCTGGCCCGGTCCAGACCAGCGTCATCGGTGGCAAGCGTCACAAACAGCTCGCCGTCAGCGGTGACGTGGTAAATACGGCCAGTCGCCTGCAGGATTTTGCCAAATCTCAAGGCGCAGCCATTGCTCTGTCGAGCACGGTACTGCAGTCAAATCCAGAAACGCGCGATCGAGCTGAGAAATTGGGTTTGCGCCCCGCCGGTCAACACACGCTTCGCGGTCGACTCGAGCCGATTGAAATCTGGACAGGCCCGCCCCCGGCCACTGTCGAGTTCTAGGTGTTCGTTCCCAAAGTTGATGCTGCGATCCGTTCGATGGAATGGAAGTATGCCCTACCAAGCAAGGAACAGATTATTAGAAACTGGTGTTCGAATATACTGACATCAAGTTGGCGGGGTAAGTGGCTGGCACACTAATCCATCAGCTTGCTCTTCTGCCAAATCCTGCAAAAAAGGCGGCAAGCGGAACTTCGTGGGGAGTAGCTGAAGCGAAAGTTGCATCAATAGCGCTCAACCGTATGACATCTCTTGGTCGTGCGGCGTAGGAACGTGTCTTTGACTTAAGGGGGCATGGCGCAAATTCGCTTCAAATCGGTTCCATGCAACTTGGTCATTCAGGCTCAAATAACTTGGCAACACCCCCGACATGCCTGCCTCCGATCTATGTCGTCAAACATACCTCATCCGCAGTGGTCACTCAGCCTCAGCCCAAAACTACAATACTATGGCCCTATCAAGAACGTTGGATGCGAGTTGAGAAGAGAACTCACTTGAGGCTAACTCCGGCATCTAGTCTGGACCGCTAGATACATTGTCAAAATTGGCCCTTATCGGCTGCTGCCATGTTGGTTAACGCTGCAGCGCAGCTTTCACTCGCGATTTTAAGAGAAATAAAAGGTCAAAACCCAAGCACTACCCTGCTGTGTCTCGGCAGGTTCAATCACCCAACACTTCTCGTATGTTGGCGTCTAGCTGGGCTGTGAAGCCTGGGTCGTTGCCCGGATTGGCGGCGCAATGACCCCAGGGGGAGTCATAGGGACGCAGGATCGCGTTGGGCATGTGTTGGGCTTCGATCCTGTTGTCTTCGGGCGGGAAATAGAGATCTTGGGTGCAGGGCATCAGGATGGCGCGGGCCTTGATGGCGCTCAGAGCTGCCTGGAAATCTCCATGATAGAGCGGCCCGGCCGAGATGTCTCCAGCCTGCCAGGTTGCGAGTTTTGCCAGTAGATCGTTGGCGTCCCAACCCTGCACATGGTCCTGTTCCCAGTCCTTCAGCAGGTCCTCGACGGTGTTGAACCCCAACTTCCGGTACAGCCTCTCACGGTAGAATGTCTGGGAAAACGCCCAGCCGGCATAGACACGGCCAAAGGCCTTGAGCCCACCCTCTGGCGTGGCAGCGTAGTCGCCCCCGTTCCAAGTATGATCCGCGCAGAGGGCAGCCTTGACCCCTTCGAGGAAAACGAAGTTATGCGGCGAAGTTCTGGCAGAAGCGCAAAAGGGCAGGATCGCCTGCACCATGTCGGGATATTGCGCGGCCCATTGATAGGACTGGCATCCAGCCATCGACCAGCCGGCCACCAGGGCGATGTGCCTGATTCCCAGATGTCTCCTGATCAGTTGGTGCTGGGCAGCGATGTTGTCCCACATCTGCACCAGAGGGAAGCGGGGGCCGTCCTGGGGGGGTGGTGTGTTCGAAGGCGAAGAAGAACGGCCATTGCCAAAAAGATTGGGGCTGATGATGTAATGGCGCGCCGGATCAATGGCGCGACCGGGGCCGAAGAAGCCCTCGTTGCGGGAATTGGTGCCGGTATAGAATGTGGGCAGCACAACGACATTGTCGTGCGCCGGCGCCAGCTTGCCGTAGGTCTGATAGGCGAGCCGCGCGTCTTTCAGCACGTGACCGGACACCAGCGGGAAATCACCGAGTTCCAAAATTTCGTAATCCGGCATTCTGTTGGTCCTCCGAAATATTGTGCCCTGGGGCTTGTGACGCCCGTCACGTCAGGTGTCAGCCGCTTCGAACTTGGCTTCGCCGCGCATCAGTTGCATGATTTCGCGTTCGCAGTCTGGGTAGCCGCTCAGTTCGACCAGTTCCTCTTTGCTGCGAATCTCTTTGCCTTTCTTGAAATCGAGCTCGAGGATGGTTTTCAGACGCCCGGGATGGGCCGATAGAAAGATAATTCGGTCGGCGAGAAAGATTGCCTCCTGAATGTCATGGGTGACCAGCAGGATCGTGGTTTGTGTGGTGCGCAGGATCTCCAGCAGCATCTCCTGCATGTGCCAGCGTGTCTCGGCATCCAGTGCGCCATAAGGTTCGTCCATCAACAAAATTTCCGGGGCATTGGCCAGGGTGCGGGCAATGGCTACGCGCTGTTTCATGCCGCCGGAAAGGGTCTTGGGGTAGGCATCGCGGAATTTCGTGAGATGCACGAGGTCGATGTAGTGCAGCGCGCGCTCGCGGCGCTGCGCCTTGGGGACATTGTTCAGTTTCATCCCGTATTCGACGTTTTGCAACACGGTCAGCCAGGGGAAGGAGGTATAGCTTTGAAACACCATGCCGCGTTCGCGCGCGGGACCGCGGATGGGCCGACCCTCCAGGCTGAGAGTGCCGCTGGTGGGCGCTTGCAATCCTGCCACTATGTTGAGCAGCGTAGACTTGCCGCAACCCGAAGGCCCTAGCAACACGCAAAGCTCGTTCCGAGCCACCGAGAAGGACACATCGCGCAAGGCCTCGATCCCACCACCTCTGGTGGGGAAGGATTTGCAGACATTCTGGACGGTTAGCATGGTGTTGGACGGCATGATGCAACCCTCTTTGCTGATCGGACCCGATTTTGGTCAGCCGCGATAACCGCCGTCGTAAAGCTCTTTGTGCAGGCTGCAATCGATGCCGGTTTCCGGCGCTGCGGCCTTTTCGATCAGGTTGAATTTGACCCACCAATCGCTGACCAAGTTCCAATGTTCGGTCATCTGGCCGTTCACCTGATCAAAGGGCGGGTTGCCGGGCGCCGAGCCGCAGAATTGCGCAGCTTCCATGAAGTCGTAGACATAAAGCCCACCGTCCAGCCCCGTGCCGTCTTTGCCAATCACCAATTCGACATCCGCGATGCTCATGTTCATACCGTCAGCGATGATCTGGTTGCCCTCGGCGGGGTTTTGTTTCCACCAGCCGATGGAGTCATACATCGCTTTCATGGTCAGCAGGGCGACGTCGCGGCGGTCGCTGATCAGCGCGTCACTCATGTAGTGGCCATCGGCAATGACGCCGCTTTTCAGCCAGAACGGCTCCTTGGATTGGGCCAGAACGCTGGCGCCTTCCAAGGCCTTGAGGGTGTTGGTGCCATAGGGCTCCCAGAATTCCGAGGCCGCCACCCCGCCACCGATCATCGCGGCAAAGGCATCATCGGCAATGATGTTTCGGTAGGTGACAGAGTCATAGGGTTGACCGTTCTGCTCCAGCCACATGGCGACATAGATCTGGGCAAGACCACCCTCCAAGACTGCAACTTCTTTGCCTGCCAAATCGGCGGCACTCTCAATCCCGGGACCGGCGACGATCTTGTCGGTGCCATAAGAGAGGTTGCCAAAAGCGACCAGCTTGACCGGCATTCCACGTTCGACCCCGACGGGGGTGAATTCGGCGGTGGAGGAAACAACGTCTAGCTGCCCGGCGGCAACCAGATTGAAGCTTTCATACGGGTCTTCAATGGTCTGGTAAGCGATGTCCAGATCTGGAGCGAGACCCTTTTCAATGGCGATATGCCAGAAACCGTAGCCAGGCCAGGTGAAGCCCGCGATCCTGACGCTTTCAGCGGCCGATACCAGCCCTGGAGTGCCTGCCAGCGCTATGGCTGTAACACAGCGGCTGACTGTCTTCAGCAATGTCATGGTCATTGTCACGATACCTCTCTTGCGATGTGGGTGAATGTGTCTGTCTGTTTCGATCGGTGTGTTCCGGCTCCTCAGGAATATTCGTCGAGATACTGGAAAGCCCGGCGGTGCAGGGCCCGAAGCAGGTAATCGAAGATCAGCCCCAGCACACCGATTACCAGGATGCCTGCCATGATCTGGTCCACATGCAGGAAGCGTTTGGCACGCATCATCATGGCGCCAATTCCAGCATCGGCCGCAGTGATTTCAGCAATCACCAGATAGGTCCAGCTGACTGCCAGCATCTGGCGCATGGCGATGACGATATTGGGCAGCGCTGCCGGAACCACCACGCTGCGCAATACTTGCCAGCGCGATCCGCCCAAGGTGACGGATGTGTTGATCAGATCTTTGGACACCGCCTTTGTATGGTCGGCGATAAGGGTGATCAGAAACCAGATCACCCCAATGAACAGCAATGCCAGTTTTTGCGTATTGCCCGCCCCGAACCACATGAGCAATAGGGGAATGAAGGACGGGGCGGGCAGGTAGCGCCAGGCAGAAACGAATGGGGAGAAAAACGCTTCAACTACCTTGAACGCACCCATCAGGATGCCGAGCGGCACCGCCACAGCACAGGCCAGCGCAAAACTGAGCATGACCCGAAAGACGCTGATCAGCACATCGCCCAGAAAACCGTTATCGACAAAGAGCGTGTAAAGCGCCGTGAGGACCTTGCCCGGCCCAGGCAGCAGGATCGCGGGCATCACGCCAGACCAAGCCGCCAGTTGCCAGATGCTGAAAAAGATGACCCAGACCGCCACGCCAAGCGTGATGCGCCAGGAAAGGGGGATGTCCGATTTGAATTCGAATATCCGCTGTTTCGGGCGCGCGGCCCTGCGCCGTGGATCTGCAAAGTTCCGAAGGGCCTGGGTCATCGTCCAATCTGCCTTAATAAAGCCGAAGGTATTCCTGCACCTCCCAATCGGTGACCGACTGGTGATACCGCTCCCATTCGTCGTTCTTGTATTCCAGGAACGAGTTGCGCATCACCGGGCCCAGGACGTGTTCGGCCATCTTGTCGTGACGCAACGCTTCGATCGCGTTCCATAAGGTGCGCGGCAGGCGACGAATGCCAAGCTCGGCCAGTTCGGCCTCGGATTTGGCGTAGAGATCGAAATCGGTCGCTTTGCCCGGGTCGATCTTGTTCTTGATGCCCATCACTGCGCAGCTGAGATGCATTGCCATCGCCAGGTAGACATTCATGGTCATGTCACAGGCGCGGTTTTCGATGCAGTGTCGGCTTTGCGGCAGGCGGAACTGGGCCGAGCGGTTGTTGTAGCCGTAAGTGATATTGGTCGGCGCCCAGGTGACAGTGCCGCCCTCAAAACCACCCACTCGCGGCACCAGGCCGTTATAGGAGTTCACCGTGGGACATGTGATCGCGGTGATCGCCTCGGCATGCTGCATCAGCCCGCCAACCGCCCAGCGGCTTTCGTCGCTCCACTCACCATCCGGGGTCTCGAAGATGTTCTCATCCGGGCGGGTTTCGTGCTGCATCGACATGTTGATATGCGCGCCCGAGCGCCAGTCGCCCACGGTGGGTTTGGGCATGAAGGTCACGAAACATCCGTGCTTCTTGGCAACTTCCTTGAGTGTTATGCGCAGAAAGGCCAGCCGATCAGACATTTCCAGCATGTTAGTATAGTGGAAATCCAACTCGAACTGCGAATATGCGCCTTCAGCCACCACGTCGTGCAGGTTCCAGCCCAGACCCTCGATGATGTCGATCATGTCCTTCAGGAACGGCATCGAGTCGACTGAATACTCCACGTCATAGCCAAATGCCTGACGGCGCGGGCGGACACCGTGAACCGGATCATCGTCAAAGGCTTTTACCGGCTGGCCAGCCTCATCATATCTCATGACGATGAACTCCGGTTCGACACCGGCATAGCCGGTATATCCCTCCTGGGCGGCCTCAAGCATGGCACGCTTCAGGGCCTGACGAGGGCAGAGATTGTAGGGCGCGTCTTCCCAGTATAGGTCCGAGAAGATCACCGCTATCGAGGTGTCCCAGGGGCATATATAGACGGCGTCCAGATCCGGCACCACAACCTGATCGCTATCTGCAGGACTGAGTTCTGGGACAAATGAAATCGAGTGCACGGCAAACTGCGGGCCCTTGCCTAGGCAGAGCGGTTCGAAATCGCTTATCGGGACAGGCTTGGTCTTGGGGATGCCGTGCAGGTCGATCCAGGCGGCCATCACGTATTTGACGCCGGCGTTCTCCAAACGCTCGCGCACTTCTGAAATGCGGGGGCGATTGCGCTCCACCGCGTCATGAAAGCTGTCGTAGTAAATCCTGGTTTCGGGATTGACTTTCAGCATGGTGTTTCTCCCTTTGAATAGCAATCAGAAGTCGCCCGCTGCCCGCGACCGGCCAGCGTTCAGTTGGTTATTTTGCAGGTGCCTGGCCAAAAGCGCGGGCGATCCATCATTCGCAGTGCTTAGGACAACGCCCGATGACCAGGGGTGGCATGGTTCAGCCGGGGACAAAGTCCTCGGCGTCGATCCCCGGGACCTCGGTGATCCCGGCCAGTTGTTTCCAGTTATGCGGATAGGCGGCGTAGAAGATCACACACTTCCCGTCCGCCTCGTAGGAGATGTGGTTGTCCTTGGGAACGAACAGAACGTCGCCCCGGTTGCACACATAGGAGACACCGTCGCAAATCAGTCGAAAGGTCCCCTCAAGGCAATAGATGATCTCATCGCAAGTCAGGTCCCACGGCACCTTGATATTGTTGAGCACATTGATACCGCCACACATGGACTTGCTGAATTGGCTGGTTACCATCGGCTTGATGTAGGTGTCGCTTTCTCCCATCGCGTTGTAGCGATCCTCGACCATGTCGAATTTAAAAAGTTGCGGTGTGTCACCCATGGGTCAGGACCCTTCCTTGGCCAGATGTTTCAGAATGGATTCGTTCAGTTCGACCTTGTAGCCGTCCGGGTCCTCGCAAAAGGCGATGACGCGCGTGCCGTTTTTCATCGGTCCCGGCGGGCGGGTGATGTTCACGCCCGCCGCTGCCAGCTGTTCGCACGCCGCATAGACATCGGGGGTCTCGATGCAGATGTGGCCCCAGCCGTCGCCCTTGTCATAAGGCGCGTTCCGGTCCCAGTTTGAGGTAAGCTCCAGCGTGGGAGAGTCCGCCTCGGGCCCATAGCCAATGAACGTATTGGTGAATTTGCCTTCGGGATAATCCGTGCGGCGCAGCACCTGCATGCCCAGAATCCCGCAGTAGAATTCCAGCGATTTCTCCATGTTGATGACCCGCATCATCGTATGAGCCAGGCGGAATCCCGTGGAGATGCGATCATCCATCGACCTTTTCCTTTCCATTCGAGTCGCTCGCCAGATCGCGTTCGATCAGATCCTGGAAGGCGCGGACGCTGTCTTCCCATGCGGGCGACAGCAGGCCGCCATCCCAAGCAACGGGTGATCTGCGGCCTTCAAACATGCGCTCGACCATTTCGTGATCTTCCTTGTGGACATCCCACCAAAGGTTTCTCAGTCCCTGAATTTCCTCGGCGCTCAAGTGCTGGCCTTCGGTAGTGTAAAGCGCGCGGTACTGCCGCATTCGACCGGGGCCGATTGGGACGTTCAGATAGACCCCCAGCTGGTCGGGAAAATAGCGGCCCAGTATGAAGTTGGGATAGAGCGTCAAGTAGCGGGAGCTGACGCCAAGACTGCCAGAGGTACCTATTTCCTCCTTAAGATCGACCGCGCTGCCGATGCAATTTCCGTCGATGATCGTGTAGTGGTCTTCAAGCGGCTGATCGGTGGTCGAGGCATGTACGAACTGAACATGATATGGCTCTATGAAATTTTCCATAATCAGCTTCCAGTTGGTGTTGATCTCACCGAAATCGAGCAGGCCAATTGGTTCGATCTTGGTAAAATCCATCCCTTCGAGGCGACTGATCAACGGGGCAGCGTAGTCTTCGAACGCGGCCGCTTCGCCATCAAGATTGACGAAGATCCAGTCGTGCCAGACATGGGTGCGTACCTGCCTCAGACGATGTTGCCTGAGATCGAAGCCTTCGAATTCCTGCTTGCCGGTACCCGCGAAATGGGGTGCCGCGCGCAGGCGGCCATCCAGATCGTAGGCCCAAGCGTGATAGGGGCAGCGGATCAGTTTGCCCACATTCTTGGGCTTGTCGACCAAGGTCATGCAGCGGTGCAGGCAGACGTTGTGGAACACCTGGATAGTGCCGTCCCGACCTCGCACCGTCAGCAACGGCAAGCCTGCGCAGGTGACTGGATTTGCATCGCCGGGCTCGGCGATCTGATGGGCAAATCCGATAAAAACCCAGTTTTTGGCCAGGATCGTCTGGCATTCCTGCTGCCAGATCTCCTCACTACGGTAGGCATCCGCCGTCAGGCCGTGCTGTGGACCGCCGCTGATCCGTGATCTCTCCTCGGCAATAGTCATTTGTCCTCCCTCCGACACTGCCAAATGCGGTCCACCTTTCTTCAGGTTTGCGCATGAAACCCGTCCCCGTCCGTGCCGACCTGTTTGCAGATTCTGTACGGGTTGGACGGTTCTGGGAATAATGATTGCGAAAATCGTAAGTCTTGGCAATAAAAATCTGCGATATTCGCTACAAGGAGGGATTTTCTGGCATGAATCAGGAAAAATCTGGTCCAAAAACGGCGTGAAGGTGCGAAAAACACATATTATTGACGCTTTTGTGGTGAAAATCGCAATCTCTTCAAGATTCTCCACCGGATTCAGTGGCGGTTAGGCGGCGCAACGCCGAGTCATTTTGGGGCTATATGAAAATCTGTCGGATTGCGCAGCGAATTTCGCGAAATCCTCAAGGCGAGATTTGCGAATTCCGGCAGACCCGCCTAATCTCGGCTGCGGATACAGTAATCGAGCAAAAGAAAAATGACAGGAAAGCAACAAACCTCCATGCGTGCAAAACGTGCCAGCCAAAGCATACGTTCTCCGGGAGATGACCTGAACCAGCAGATCATCCGATTGCTGCAACAGGATGGGCGGATGGCTTTCTCGGAGATTGCGCAGAGGCTGGATGTTTCTGAAGGTACTATCCGCAACCGGGTAAGCGGGCTGCGCGAGAATAACATGCTGCGGATCGTGGCGATGTCCGATCCGGTGGCCACAGAATATTCCACCGATGCGATGATCGGCCTGAACGTGGCCGCTGGCATCACTCCACGCCAAGTGGCCGAGCGACTGGAAGTGGATCCGCGGGTTGTTTTTATCTTATGGGTTGCGGGCCGCTACGACTTGATTGTTGAACTGGTCAGCGATGATGACGACGCTTTGAAAGGGTTTCTGGAGCACGAAATCCATGCCAGCAACGACATCGCCAATGCAGACGTCATGTTTGGCTTGAAGAACTACAAGAACCAATTCTTGCTAAAACGCGATGTAAAGGGATGAGTGATCACGGGATGTTCTTTCCATCAAAGCCGCCCTGAACAGTTAATAAAGGGCGAGCTTAGCAGTCTGATTGGTCGAACGAAGGGCGGCATGAATACGAAACTGCGTACCGTCAGTGTCACCCGCGGCCACCCGATCCCGCTCCTCATAACCGCCGGTCAGATCAGTCATTACGCTGGAGCCAGAGCCCTAGCAAACGGCCTTCCATCGGCCGGTTGGTTGCTGGGCGATCGATGCTATGATGCAGACTGGTTCCGTGAGGCCCTAATGGAAAGGGGAATTACGCCTTGCATCCCTTGAAGGAAGTCGCGCGACAAGCCCGTCCAATACGACAAGCGTCGCTATAGGCGACGCAATCGGATCGAAATCATTTTCGGTCGCCTCAAGGTGCAAAATCTGGGCTTCGGAGCCAGAATAATCCATCGATGACCCAATCCACCAGGTGCGCGGACTGTGCAGCTAAATTGAAACGTCGGTACAGCCACACCGCGTCCGTGATGAACTCGAGCGGAAAGCGGTGGCGCTTGTAGCTGGCGGAAGGTGAATTCATCAATGCCACCTTTGTCTAAATCCATGCACGAGCACCCTAATGACGGTTAACATAACAACACCCTTAGATATGCTCAGATCGCGGCGGCCAGTCCGGTCAAATAATCTCAAAGGACCCTTTCATGTGCGGATGGAAAGCGCAAAAATAAGTGGTCTCCATGCCATCACTAACCTCAACTTCGGCACTGGCACCATTGGCAAGTTCTCCTGTGTCCCAGCCGAATTCTTCTGCCGTCGCGGTATGAGGCGCGAGATCTTCGTTGATCCATCTGACGCTGTCACCGGATTGGACTTGAAGATGCGCGGGCTCAAATGTGAAGCTCCTGATCTTGACCACATGTGTTTTCGGTTTCCGCGCACCATCGGCTCTACAAGCGAGAGCGGTCAGCGATGTGACCGCTCCAATCATGATCTTGCGCCGGGAAATCAACTCGGTCATCCGTTGAGCGCCGATACCATCATCTCGGCATGCCCCTCATGCACCCTGAAAATTTCCAGCCCCTGTTGGAACAGCGCGCGCACCTCGTCATTGTCGATATTCGGGATCAGTGTGTTTTCGACCAGTTCGTTGACCGTTTGGTGATACGCTAACTCGTTAGCGGCATAGGCTTCGTCAAACTCAGCCCCGCGCAGCTTCGACAGGTCATCAATGATCTTCTCCGCATTCTCATTGAGAGCCTGGCTGAAAAAGTTGTCCTGAGCCGTTGCGCCCAACTTGTCCAGCAAGCCCAACGCAGCTTCGTTGACCGCCGTATGGTCTCGGATCATGGTGTTTGCGAATTCATGGACATCTGGGTTGGACGAAAGTGCGAGCGCCAGATGGGCATAGCGGATGTCGATGTTGTCGGCTGTATAAGCGACATGCGCCATCTCAACATCGTTCAAATCTGCGACGTCCTGCGCGGATGCCTGAGTGGCAATCATCGCCGTGGCAACGGCGATGGCGGACATGAAAAGTTTCATAATCTAGCTCCAATCAGTTTTCTGTCAGTCAACGCTAGCCCCTGGTAAATAGATAAAACATGCCAGATCATTCTTAATTCTGTGCAGATCGTTCAGGTCTTTGTACAAAAGCTAAATTGTGTATACTCCGGTCACATGCTTGATCTTCTCAGCGACATCCTCAGCAAGCTGGCCGTTCGCGGCACGCTTTATTTTCGAACATCCCTGACATCTCCGTGGGGGATCGCGGTTCCGGCATTCGAGAATGTTGCGCGATTTCATTTTGCCCATCGCGGCGGTTGTCTGATCGAAGTTGACGGCAGCGACAAAGTGGTTGCGCTAGCGCAGGGCGATCTGATCATCATCCCGCACGGGGCGTCGCATAGGCTCTACTGTTCGCCTGAAACCAAACATGCGATCTTACCCTTAGACACAGTTGTCGAGCGGTCTGGATTCACCGGAACTGGCGTGCTGGTCTATGGCGGTGACGATGATGAACGGGACACCCAGCTGATCTGCGGGCATTTCTCGTTCGATCCATATGCGCAACATATGCTATTGGAACGACTGCCATCCTATATCCATCTGATGAACTATGGAGAGGCTGCGGGAAGATGGATGGAGGCCACCCTGCGCGTCATTGGCGACGAGGCCGGCGGAAGCAAGATGGGCGGGGATCTTATCGCATTGAAGATGTCAGAGGCCATACTTGCCCAAGCCATTCGCGCTTTCATGGAAAGCGACGAAGCCTCGAAATGGGGGCTGTGCGGATTTTCCGATCGGCATCTCCGCACAGCGCTCGATGCCTTCCACAAGGCGCCGGATGAAGTCTGGACCGTCGAGATGCTTGCACAGGCAGCCGGAATGTCCCGAACTGGTTTCGCGGTCCTTTTTCAGAAAAAGATGGGCCTGACGCCGATGCAATATGTGACACGCTGGCGCATGGAGGTTGCCAAGAAGCATCTCGCAAACCCGGCCTGTACGCTCACAGAGGTTGCAGAACAGGCGGGCTATGCATCGGATTCCGCGTTCGCCCGAGTGTTCAAGAAAGAGACCGGGATGACGCCGGCAGGTTTCAAAAAGCTCGCGATTGTTTGAAACGTCCCAAATCCCGAACGAACTGCAAATAAAGGCGAATTATCGCGCATAGTTTGTGCGCGGTCTGACCGGAATTTCTAGTTCATCGAAACCACTCAATGTTCATCAACCGAAATGAGATCACCAAGTCAATTCATGCCTATCTTGACTATCCCGTCGCAAGGGCGTTGCGGGGAACCCCATCCATTTCCCGCGCGTGAATACCGAGCATCATGAGGGCGGGCCACAAAAGATATGCTTCGATCTCGATGTTTTCGCCGAAAGAAAGGAGTGTAAACGTCATCATGATACCCATGGGCAGCGCACCGCGCTTTGAACGTGCGGCGTCTATCATTGTCAGAGCGGTTTGCCAGACAAATGGGATGAGCAGGCTCACCAAGCCGACCAGCCCTTTCACAAAAAGCAGACCGAACCATGTGTGGTGACTGCCGATAGGCATGTACTCGACGGCATGAGATCCAGGGTGCACGGTGCCATGGCCAAACCAGAAAGCATCGTTTTGCCAGCGTTCCGATGCGATGCGTTGCAGGGTTGCGCGGACCCGTGTGCTGTCGGCGCGGGCCCCCTTGAAGGCCGCGACGAAATCCGAGGCGGTGGCGAGTGCAGCGGTTCCGAACACGGCGAGGGATGCTACGAGGCCCGAGACGGCTTGCCACGCCCAACCGCGCAGAATGAGTGGCATCATGCGGGGGCCTATTGTGCAGGCCACGACGCCGACCAACCCCATGCGGGATTTGGAGGCCAAGATCATCAAGAGCCCTGCGGCAACACCGATGCTGCGCCATTTTACGCATCGATCTTCCAAAGCGAACAAGAGCATGATGACACCGAGCAACGCCGCAAATGGCGACCACGGGGCGTAGAACTGCCAGCGTGGTGTCCAGGTGGCTGGATCCCATGTGAAGAAATAGACCGAGAAGTATTCCGGCCCCGGACCTCCGACGGTTTTCAGCGGTGACGTGAAGATGCGTTCTGGCAGGCCGATATGGGGGGCGATCAACAGGATCGGTGCCAGAATAAGCGTCCACAGCCCGATGATACATTGCCCACGTACTAGGACTTCGCGGCGGATGGGCAGGACCGCACCTATCAAGGGGAACAAGGCCAAAAGCGCCCAGCCTTTGGCCCAGCCGATGGAGGATTTGATCGTCTTCTTCAGACCGAGTCCCCAATCAAGATGCCCGACCCACAATGCGACGAGCATCATCACCATGCCTGCGATCCAAATCCAAACGATCAATGGAATGGAACCAGTCGCGCGCATGTCGTCGCGTACCGCCGGCCCGAGGTAAAGCACGACGAGCGCCACCGCACCCAGCAGCCACGCAAGGACTGGGCCCACGACATAAAGCGCACCGAAGGCGTAGAACGGCCAGGTCAGCGTAAGAGTCCGCAACACAATCGTTTCTATCGGGTTCTGCGGTGTCATCAGGCCGACGTCTTCGAGGAAAGCAAGCGTCCGATGATGGCCTGACGTGTCCACCCGATCAGCAAACCAATGAGCATCATGAATGTCGCGGCACCACCGGCGGCGATGGCCAGCTTTTTGTTCGGGGATGAGGGCTTTTCAGGTAGCGACGGGTTCTCAAGCATCTGCACCAGTGGGTAGGAGGCATAGAAGTCGGACTTGCTGGACTGCGTACGGGCGATGGCCGAGGCAAACACGGCTTCCGCGACCGCGAAATCCCTTTCAAGGTCTTGCAACGTAGCGGCTGCAACGCGCTTGCGGTCGATATCGTCTTCTGCGTCCGCAAATTGACCTTCAAGGGAGGCAAGTTCCTGTGCCAAGCCGGCCCGTTCCGCGTCTTTCTCGACGAGTTGCGACAGAAGGTCCGCCCTGACCCCGTTGGGCGCGAGATCGAGCGCTGCAATGTCTTCGTCACTCAGTCCTGTGATACCAGTAGCCAATCGCTGTGCAGCGGTCAGGGCCTCGTCTCGGGTCCTGCGGGCCTCTTGCACTTTGGGGTGGCGCGAGCCGTAGAGGGCGCTGGTTTCGGCAAAGTCAGCCTCGAATTCGGCGACCGTGTCGAGCATCGTCAAATACGCCCCGTCCGCAAAAAGCTTGAGCGTGACGGCGGCTCTTTGTGCGGTGATGTTGAGCTGCATCTGCAATTGTTGCACTTCTGCAGTCTTGTCGCTGAGGACAGCCATTACGTCCTTAAGGCGCGCCTCAAGCGTCATGTGCCGGTCCACGAGGTCTTCGTATTGTTTCATGGACAGCAAACCTGTTTCGGCCTGCAATGCGGTGATCTCGGACCGTGTGGCCGCCACAGAGTCGCGGTAGTCTGCGATGGCCTGGAGCCCGCTGTCTTCGCGTGTGTCGACCTCATCTGTGCGCAGGGCGTCAAGTTCTGCATAGAAGGCGAACAAGATTGCGTCTGCGCGTGCTTGTGCATCAACCGGGCTGTTGCCGACCATTTCGATGTGGATGAGGCTGGTTTGATCCACGAGATTTACACGCGGGCGACCCAGTGCGGATCTTGGGATTTCAAGTGACGCTGCGGCTGCTGCGAGGATGCGGTCTGCACCCAGCAAGCGTTTGTAGGTTTCTGTGGGGCTAACCGCGTTGCTGGCAAAGGCGGAATTTGCGTACGATGAGGCTTGGCCAATGCCATTGAGGTTGAGCGAGGCTGAGGCCCCCGACCCAGGCAGGATCAGCGAGGCCACTGACTTGTACCGCTCTGGTGCAGTTTTCAGATAGCCGGTGATCGGGGCCCAGATCAGGGTCCCGCCGAGAAGTGCAAACGCCACATAACGCGGCAAGCGACCCAGGTCGCTGAGCGCGCCGCCCACCAGCATACGACGCAAACGGCTGCGCTTAGGCGCTGCGGGCTGCGTTGGTGCGTATGTCCATGAAGCTTGATCGGTCATCGGCATTCTCCTTTGCCGATACTTCTAAACTAGCACTGAAGACCGTTCACGCGCGCGGACGGACACGCCGAGTTTCATGGGGATGCGTGGACTATCCGAATGGATACATCAGAACAGACCAGCCTCTCGCGCAATCAAGGCAGCCTGGGTCCGGTTGGCGGCTCCGACTTTGCGGTACAAGGTCTTCATGTGAAGCTTCACCGTCGGCTCCTGAATATCGAGGTGCCGCGCGATTTCCTTGTTTGACATCCCTTGCGTCAGGCCTTCCAGCACTTGCAGTTCACGCTCAGTGAGTTTCTCAGCAAGTGGGTTTGAGACCGTCTCTTCTTCAGCCGTCATGAAGTCGAGCGGCGCATATTGTTCGCCCATAGCCATGAACTTCACAGCGTTCACAAAAGACTTTGCAGGCAACGATTTTGGCACGAAGCCAGCTGCACCGGCTTCCAATGCCTCCTCAGCAATCTTCTTGGTTGCTTCGCCTGAGATCAACGCCACGCGCTGGCCGTCTTTCATCGTGATCGCCTGCTTCAAACCGTCGAGGCCATTCATGCCCGGCATATTGTAGTCGAGAAGAACCAGATCGAAGGGGTCCTCGTTTTCTATACAAACACGTGCGTCATCGAACGACGCAACCGCGGTCGTTTCCATGCTTCCTTCGTTATCCAGGAACAGAACAAGAGTGTCCCGGAGAAGATCATGATCGTCAGCAATCAGAACGCGCATGGTGTTGTCCTCGAGTTGAGCCGTCACATTAGCCATCAACTATGGCGGTGGAAAGGCAAGATGCACGGGGAAAATGGGGTGGCGCATTGCACCAAAAGGATAGGTCAGCATGCGCCTTGGGTGCCTCCAAACGCCCGACAGTATTAGTCAGCTAACCGGCTAACCAACTATACTGTCCGGTTGCTCAGTTGATACAACTGCCTGACTTCGTTGATTTAATGGTCAATCGAACACGAACTCAGGACACATGACCATGCAACACGCTGCCATTGATTTTCGCACTTCACACCCTGTGGTTAGGTTGAAGACCGCATTTCTCAAGACGCTTGATCTTAGCCTTGTCGATGCGACGCGCGAAGACGCAATCGACGCGCTTCTTGCCCCGGGTCGCCGTCGCGTCCACTTCATGAACGCACATTGCTGCAATGTCATGCAGCGGGACCATGCGTATGGACTGGCGGTGCGAACCGCAGATGTCCTGCTGCCCGATGGGGTTGGCGTGTCGCTGGTTGCCAAGATGGATGGTCAGCCCCTGACTGCGAACCTAAATGGGACGGATTTGATCCCGGCACTTTTGGTCAAAGCGGCCAAGTTAGGGAAATCGGTCTTCCTGTTTGGGGGCAAGCCAGGCACTGCAGATTTGGCCGCGATGAAGCTCGCCGCCCAAACGCCGGGCCTGCGCATTGCCGGAACGCGTGATGGGTACAGCGGTGCGCAGAATGATGAAGACGCGATTGCCGATATCAACGCCAGTGGTGCGGACATCGTACTTGTGGCGCTAGGTGTGCCTTTGCAAGAGTTATGGCTGCACCGCAATGCCGCGCACCTTGATGCATCGGTTACTTTTGGCGTCGGCGCGTTGTTCGATTTCCTTGCGGGGAACGTGCGCCGTGCACCTGCAATGGTCCGCAAAGCGCGCTGCGAATGGGTCTGGCGTTTGGCAATGGAACCCAAACGCATGGCAAACCGGTATCTTGTCGGAAACGCAACCTTCATGGCACGCGCCGCCAAGAAGGCCTTGCGCCATGTTACTCCAGCATCTGCGATACGGCGCGCTCTTGACATTGCGATTGCAACAAGCGCGATGATCCTTCTTGCACCCGTCTTTGCTGCAACATCCATCGCGATCCGCATGGAAAGCAAAGGGCCGGTATTCTTCCGTCAGACACGGATCGGCAAAGACGGTGTTCCGTTCGAAATGATTAAGTTCCGATCCATGGTCCAGGACGCCGAGGACTTGCGTGCCGACCTTGTTCAGACTTCTGACCGCGACGGCATTTGTTTCAAATCCAAAAGCGATCCACGTATCACCAAAATTGGTCGCTTCATCCGCCGTACGTCGATTGATGAGCTGCCACAGGTTTGGAACGTCCTGCGAGGAAAGATGTCCATCGTTGGGCCACGTCCCGCGCTGCCCTCCGAAGTCGCCGCCTATCCGACCCGCGCGTATGGGCGTCTGGCCGTCAAACCCGGCATCACAGGAATTTGGCAGGTCTCGGGTCGCGCCGATATCGGCTTTGACAAGATGGTCGATATGGACCTCGACTATACCCGCTCCCGCACAGTTCTGCTTGATCTGTTGATCATCGCCCTCACATTCCGCGCTGTCGTCTCGGGACGCGGCGCGCACTGAGCCCCTCGTTACCTCATTCAAGGACACCTGACATGACACATATCCGCAAAGCCGTATTTCCAGTCGCTGGCATGGGAACCCGTTTTCTTCCGGCGACAAAATCAGTGCCGAAAGAAATGCTGCCGATCGTGGATCGCCCTCTGATCCAATATGCCATCGATGAAGCGCGCGAAGCCGGGATCGAAGAGTTCATTTTGGTCTCAGCCGCAGGCAAGGGCGCGCTCGAGGATTATTTTGACACTGCGGCTGCTCTTGAATTGCGCTTGAAGGCTGCTGGGAAATCCTCCGCTCTTGATGCGCTGGTCCCGACGCGCATGCCCGAAGGGGCCCTGACGATCTTGCGTCAGGCCCAGCCCAAAGGTTTGGGGCACGCGGTGCGTCAGGCGCGGAGGCACATCGGGGATGAGCCGTTTGCGGTTCTTCTACCGGATGACCTGATCCAGGGGACACCCGGAGCTTTGTCGCAAATGGTCAATGCCCATGCCGAGGTTGGTGGCCACATGGTCGCGACGATGGACGTGCCTTTGAAAGCCACCAGTGCATACGGCGTTCTTGACGTGGTGTCGGAAAACGGACGGATCGCGAAGGCGCGCGGCATGGTGGAAAAACCACGCCCAGAGGTCGCCCCTTCGACGCAGGCCGTGATCGGACGCTATATCCTACAGCCTAATATCTTTGATCGCCTTGAGAATCTCGGACCGGGCGCAGGAGGTGAGATGCAGCTCACGGATGCGATAAACGCCGATGTCGATCAGATCGAGGTGAGCGGCTATCGCTTTGTCGGGGACCGCTATGATTGTGGGTCGATACAGGGCTTTGTTCAGGCGACCGCGGCCGTAGCATTGTCTCGTCCAGACCTTGCCGATGAACTCGGGGTCTTTCTGTCGCGCGACTTGTCGTATCCCACAATTGCTGCGTAACAGCAAACCTATCCTTTCGGATAGGTCGATATCCTGATGCCCAGATGCAGAGCGTCAAGCCATGTGGAATAAGACCCGCAATAGACTTGGAGCCGATAATGCTGACACACATTGCCAAAACCACCCTTAGCCTTGCGCTTGCACTTGTTCTCACCGTACCCGTGAGCGCCAAGGACATTCCTGCTCCCACCGGCGTGCCGATCCTCACAATCTCCGGCGAGATCGAAACGACAAATGACGGCGATGCCTTGGTGCTTGATGCCGATACATTTGCGGCACTGGGCACGGTCAGCATTGAGACAAGCACGATCTGGACCGAGGGCGTGAATACGTTCGAGGGGGTCTCGCTCAAGACTCTCGTAGATTTGGTTGGCGCGGAGAGCGGGAAATTGCTTGCGTCTGCCATCAACGACTACACAGTCGAAATTCCCGTCTCAGATGCCGTCGAAAATGGGCCCATCATAGCCTATCGTTCTAACGGAGAAGGGATGTCAGTGCGCGACAAAGGTCCACTCTGGATCATCTACCCCTATGACCAAAGTGCCGACTATCGGACCGAAGTCATTTATTCTCGCAGCATCTGGCAACTCGACAGAATTGAGTTCGTGCGATAGCACCCAAAAAACGAATGACTTCTCACGATCTTAAGGAGGTCGCGGTGCCAGCCACCCCTCACGTGCGAGCCAAGTCACGTCTGGTCCTTTTGGTCCTGGCCGGACTTGTGGTTGTGGTCGCCATTGCGTTCCTGACGCTGAATGTTCAGCGGGAAATCCGCCAGTTGGGGTCCGCGCAGTCCGATAATGTGCAATGGTCACTTGCGCAGGCGGAAGTGGAATTCCTTGAATACGCGCGTCAGTTGGACCGAGAACCACCAGACGTATCCGAATTGACGCGCCGATTTGATGTGTTTTACAGCCGTATCAAGACCATAGAAAACGCCACCGTTTTTGAACAAATGCGTGCGCCTGCCGACACGCAGGCTAAGCTTGAGGATATTGCCGGGTTCCTTTCCGAAAGCGCCCTCGTGATTGATCAGGGGGGGGAGGCGGTTCAGGCGCAATTGGATGTACTTCGCGCGCTTGCAGAAGATGTGCGCCCTACAGTGCGATTGCTTGCGAAGTCTGGCGTTGACGTCTTCGCCATCGCCTCTGACGCGCAGCGTACTGAGGTGGCATCGACACTCACGCAACTTGCCGTCGCTTTGGCCGCCTTGATCGGTGCATTGTTTCTGGGTGTGGTTTACCTCAACCAGTTGAACGCCCGCATTGCCGGTCGCGAACGCGCGCAGGCACAGACTGCCACGCGGATGAACACAGTCATTTCAACGTCACTGGACGCAGTGATCGTCAGCGATGAGGACGGTGGAATTCTGGAGTTCAATCCGGCGGCTGAGGCGATTTTCGGACATCTGGCCGAGGATGTTTTGGGCAAGGATATTGGAAGCGTGATCGTGCCAGACCACTTGCGGGCGGCGCACGACGCCGGGATGGAGCGTATGCGCCGCGTCGGTGAACGGCGGGTCGTGGGCAAAGGGCGCGTACAGCTAGAGGGCAAACGCGCCAACGGCGAGACCTTCCCGGTGGAACTCGCAATTCAGTCGGCGAAGACCGACGACGGAGACATCTTTATTGCTTTCTTGCGTGACGTTTCAAAACGGGTTGAGAACGAGCAGGCTTTGGTTGAAGCCCGCGACCGAGCTCTGGCCGGAGAAAAGCTGAAGACTGATTTCCTCGCCACGATGAGCCATGAAATACGCACGCCCTTGAATGGCCTTTTGGGAAATTTGAGTCTTCTGCGCGATACACGTCTGTCGAAAGAGCAGGATCGCTATTTGGGATATATGGAGTCATCGGGCCGTTTGCTGATGAGCCACATCTCGGACGTGCTCGACATCACCCGTTACGATGCGGGCAAGCTCGATACACGCCGCGAACCGGTGAATTTGTCTGCGTTGCTGGAAGACATTATCGATAACCAAAGCAGTACCGCGGTTGAGAACGAAACCTCACTGGATTGGGGGTGGGACGGACCGCCCAGGCATTGGATCGTGTCTGATCATGACAGGTTGCAGCATGTGATGATGAACCTGATCGGCAACGCCGTAAAATTCACGCGGCGCGGGAAGGTCAGCGTCACTGCGCATGTCGAAGATGTGGATGGGCAGGAGATGTTAAGCCTTACTGTTGCCGACACAGGCACGGGAATTCCGGATGAGCTTGTGCATCAAATTTTTGACGACTTCGTTGTAGGCAACACGACGCGCAATCGCGAGGTTGGCGGCACCGGGCTTGGCCTCGGAATTGCGAAACGCTTCGTGCAGGCGCTGGGCGGCGACATCTCGGTAGATAGCACATTTGGGCAAGGCAGTAAGTTTGTCGTGACCTTGCCAGTCGAAGAAGCCGAAGCGCCGGGCGAGACGATTGAAACTGGCCCTGATCATGCTGCGATGAAAAACCTGCGTGTGCTGTTGGTTGAAGACAACGAAGTGAACCGCATCGTGGCCCGAACAATGATCGAAACGGACGGCCACACAGTCGTCGAAGCTCATGATGGCAAAGAAGGGTCTGAACTGGCCGCCCACCAGAAGTTTGATCTGGTTTTCATGGATATCAACATGCCCGTTATGGATGGGCGCGAGGCCACGCGCCATATCCGATCCGGTGGCGGCGCTTCTTCCGGAACGCCCATCGTGGCCCTCACAGCCAATGCGATGGCAAGCGATCAAACCGAGCTTCTCAATGATGGAATGACCGCCGTTCTCACGAAACCATTGTCGCGAGATGCGCTGCGGGCCGTTCTGGTAGAGCACGGGGCGGCGGGCCAGAACTCGCAGGGCGTCGTCAGCATCGAACATAACGCAGAGACACGAAACGCCTTGGGCGAACAGTCCTTCGCAAAGCTGATCGCGCGTTTCACGCAAGAAGTGGACGACCTTGTCGATTGGCTCGACTCAGACGTATCGCGCGACTACTTGGAGGTCGCTGCCCGCAGTCACAAGGTTGCGGGAAGCGCAGCGGTGTTTGGTGCAGTGACGCTGCGAGAGCATCTGAAATCCATCGAGAACGCGGCGAAGAGGGGTGATGGCAATGGGTTACGGTCCGAGCTTGAGGCGCTGCCGGGCATCTGGGCCGACACCAAACAACAGCTTCGCTGATCCTGTCTACCGCAACAGGTTTACGACTCCGACAATACCAAGCAAACGCGCGATTTCCGTGATATTGGTGACCGTGCTATCATAACAGGCAAGCGCGTCTCCGGGCAGAAGATAGGGATCGTAATCATCCCGGTCCGCTCGGCGCAACAGATTTTCAATGTCCCGTTCAATAACCGCGGACGTGCCAGTTACCGGATTGCGAGTGAACAAGACTGCCGAACGATCCGCACTTGTGCTACGCGGCCCTCCGACACAATTCGCGTCGATCACAGCTTGCATATAGCGTGACCCATACGGAACTTCTCGCACGGTCTGACCGATTGCGGAGGCTGAATTGTTGCTGGCAGGTTGTGTTAGGTTTGACAAATACAAACTGACACCTGGCGGGCTGATCGGGCTGGGCCGCATCAGATCATCCTGAAAGCACCGGCGACTGGGCACAGTGACCTCGTCTCCGGTCAGGAGCATGATGTCGACCGCGTTTTGACCCTCAAACACGCCGCGCATGTCGAGACGGTAGACTTGACCACCACGGCGCACCTGAATGGCCGAGAGATCGGCATCTGGGCGCACACCGCCAGCGGCCCGCAAAGCGGCCGACAGATTGCGCCCCTCGGTCGACGCGCCAAGGGCCGTTTGCCTGCGGGTGTCCAAAAGATCACCCGGCACACCGCCAATTTCTACAGCACGCGGTTCAAAGACAGCTCCGGAAACGCCGACCGTCACCGATGCAAAATCTGCTGCGCGAACGGACACACGTGGAGGTTCTGTGTAGAAATCCTTTGCCAGCAGCTGTTGCACAATGTCGGCTTCGATCTGACCCGTGCTGCGCCCTTGAGCCCGGATTGGCGGCAGGAATGGCAGTTTCAACGTTCCATCGCGAGAAATCACGTAGTCTCCGTTAAAGGTCTCGTCGTCACCGACGCGCACATCAAGCAGATCGTTGCGCGTCAGGCGTTCACCCACTAGCGCATTGGCCGCAATCGTAGATCCTTTGCCGCCACTCCGGCCCAAAGGCAGGCAGGATTGCGCGTTCATCTCTGCAGAGCGCAGAAAATCAGCATTCGCACGCGACACATCAGGTTCGCGCCATTGGGCCTGGTAGGCCGTGCCTTCAGCGACTGGTTCAAGATTGTCCGGGCGACCATAGGCACTGCATGCGGTGCAAAACAGCAGCGTCAGGATCGCGCTTTTTGACGTGCTCATGATGTGCTGCTGCCTCAATCCTAGTTTTCCTCCCAGTTCTAAATGAGGAAGCGTGGCTGGTCCATGGGAACTCTGACAAGGGGGCTATCCAATGGGATATGTTGCGGCTCAAATGCACCCATGGGCTGCCCGGAGGGGGCCGAGACAGGCGCGCGCGGCCAACGTAGGTGTTGTTTCACGCAACCGCGAAAGCCCCGTGCCATGACTTTCGACCAGAACATTCGAACCTTTGCTGCAAACCTTGTGTCCTATGGGGCATCCGAGGTGGCCTCCAAAGCCTCGCGTCTTCTGGTCGTGATTGTGGTCGCGCGCACGCTGGACCTGATTGAGGTTGGCATAGCAGCGGCGGCGATGGCGGCGGCGGATATCCTGAAGTCCCTCACGGAAAATGGCGTGGTTCAGCGCATCATCGCCGCCAAAGATCGCGAACTTGAAGCAACATGCGCCACGGCCCACCGCATCTTTTGGGTCTGGTGCGTCTCTCTCTTTGTGCTTCAAGTCGCGGTCGCCGGGGTTCTTTACGCGATGGGTAGCAGCACAACGCTGGCCTTTCTTGTTTTGATCCTTGGGGCAGAATTTCTGTTCATGCCTGCTGGTCTTGTCCAGGTCGCGCTTGCCATGCGCGCGGGCAAACTGAAGCAAACCGCTGCGATTACGGGCACGCAAGTTGTGGGCGCGAACCTTATGGCAGCCGCCGTAGTGTTCATCTGGCCTTCCGCCATCGCACTCTTGCTACCACGTTTGCTGTCCGCCCCGATCTGGCTGGTGGCAGTCCGTCGCCTGCACCCTTGGTCGCGCGACACATCAGCAGGCTTTGCGTCGCTGCGCCCGTTCTTTGTCTATGGGCGATCCGTCCTAGGAACCGAACTGGTCAAGGCGATCCGGCTTCAGGCGGACAAGATTGTTGTTGGTCTGACGCTTGGTGGAGAAGCGTTGGGCCTGTACTTTATGGCGTTCAACGCTGGGCTCAGCCTGTCCAACGCGTTCACGATGGCCTTTGCGACCGTTCTGTTCCCAACGCTCAGCCGCTCGACCGATCAAGCACAGGCGTTGCGGCACAGCATCTGTATTGCGCTCTGCCTCATCACGCCGATCATTGTTTTGCAGGCTCTGGCAGCCCCAATTTACGTGCCGATCCTTCTTGGTCCGGATTGGGCGCATATCTCTGGGATCGTTTCCATCCTGTGCCTTGTTGCGATCCCGACAACGGTTTGGACCGCCACAGCCGGATGGCTACGCGCCAACAACCGCCCCGAGGTAGAGCTGATGGTCACGGTCGCGCTTGCGTTGGCCACGGTGGCAAACACCTTCGTGTTTGCGCCGTATGGCCTGTCCGCAGTGGCCACTGGCTACGCCTGCGTTACCACTGTGATCTTTCTCATTGCCGCGTGGCCCGGAATGCGTGCGGCCTTCTTTCCCAACCTTGTGCAGGAGGTTTGATCCATGCCTTGTTTTTCGATCATCGTTCCGTGCTTCAATGCAGAAGCAACCATCGTTGAAACGCTCGACAGTCTTAGTGAACAGACCCTCCCTGACTTTGAGATCATTTGTGTCGATGACGGCTCCACAGATGCGACGTGCGCATTGATCCTTGCAGCGCAAAAGCAAGACTCGCGTATCAGCCTTGCCCGTAACACTGGCAAAGGCCCGAGCGATGCACGCAACTTGGGAGCTCTCACGCTGGCGCAGGGTGAGATCATTGCGTTCTGCGATGCTGATGACCTTTGGGCAACGTCAAAACTTGCCTACCTGAATGTTGCTTTTCGATCCTCGTCTGTTGACGCTGCCTATTCTCAGGTCGCTTTTTTCGACGCCTGCCCAGAAAAGGCGACTACGTATTCAGAAGTGCCCGAAAGTGATTTGAAAGTTTCTCACCTTTTGGGAGAGAATCCGGTCTGCACCATGTCCAACCTTGCCGTCCGCCGCGAAGTGTTCGCAGACACCGGCGGGTTTGACGCTCAAATCGTCCACAACGAAGATCTCGAATGGCTAATCCGCCTCGTCGGTCAGGGCGCGCGCGTTGTCAGCATCGCAGATGCGTTGACTTACTATCGGCGCAACCATGGTGGATTGTCAGCGGATTTGCCGGCCATGGCCAAAGGCCGCGATGCCGCTTTGAAAACGGCGGCTCGGTTCGGGTTCCATCCGAGCAAAAAAGACGAAGCCGTCCACATGCGCTATCTTGCGCGCCGCGCCTTGCGTCTGGGTTACGGCCGTCTTGGAGCGGTGCGGTTTGCCATGCGCGGTCTGCTCTTTAGCCCAGTTGGCTTTTTCGCCCAGCCCCGTCGGGGCGCGCTGACACTCTTCGGCGCGTTGGTAGCCCTCGTGCTGCCACGCCGCGTCAATCACTTGCTTTTTTCCCGATAAACAAAGGATTTGCGAAATGCCCGTCGCCTCCATCATCGTTCCCGCTTTCAACGTTGAGAATACGCTCTCTGAAACAATCGACTCGCTGTTGCTGCAAAGCTTTGCCGACTTCGAAGTGATCATCGTCAATGATGGGTCCTCGGATAAGACCGCTCAACTCGCCGAAAGCCACCAAAGTGACCCGCGCGTTCGGGTCGTTCATCAGCGAAATCGTGGCCTTGCCGGGGCGCGCAATACAGGTATCGCTGCGGCAAAAGGCCAGTTCATCGGCTTTTGTGACGCAGACGACCTGTGGGAGCCAGAAAAACTGATTACACATGTCATCCATTTGCGTCGCAATCCAAATGTGGGCGTCAGTTATTCCGGTTCGGCTTTGATCGACGATGACGGAAACCTTCTCGAAACAGGGCAAAAGCCCAAGCTTGAAGGCGTGACCGCTGCGCATATCCTCAAACGCAATCCAGTTGGCAATGGGTCTGCACCGGTCATCCGGCGCGATGTTTTCGAGGCGATCGCATATCGCCCGACGCATGAAACCGAACGCGATTGGTACTTCGATGAAACGCTCCGCCAGTCCGAAGACATCGGATGCTGGCTGCGTATTGTCATTACCACGCCTTGGGTCTTCGAAGGTGTCCCTGGGCTTCTGACACATTACCGCATTTCCCGCGGCGCTTTGTCGGCGAACACGGACCGTCAATTCGCCACTTGGCAACAGATGATCGACAAGCTCACCCCGCATGCCCCCGCACTCTTTGCCAAACACACCGCTGCTGCACGCGCCTACCAACTGCGCTATCTCGCTCGCCGTGCCATTATTGATCGCGATGCAGATCGAGCGTTGTCCTTGGTGAAATCCACGTTCACACAGTCGTTGCGACCGCTTATCGAAGAACCGGTTAAGAGCGGCATCACCATTCTTGCAGCGATCTTTCTCTACGCAGGTGGCAGCCTTGCGCTTGATCTTCTGTCGTCAGCCAGGGCCCAAAAAGATGCATAGCCGACCGACTGTTTTACATTTGATCGACGACACGACCGCGGGTGGGGTGATGCGTGTGCTCGATTACATAAAGACATCGCCTGAGATGGCGGAATTGGCAGAACACCGCTTTGAAAGCGTTAAACGTGGCCGCGTCAGCCTGCGCCGATACGATTGTGATGTCATCGTCTCCCATCTTGCGATCTCATGGCAGACGCTACCCGCGCTTTTTGCCATTCGGATGGCCAATCGCGTTAGGCGATATGTGCATGTGGAACACAGTTACACGGAAGGCTTCGTTCATCATAACGTTCCCAACCTCCGTCGCTTTCATGCGTTGCTTCGCCTTGGGTTTTCTATGTTTGATACGGTGGTCGCCGTCAGCCATGCGCAGTGCGACTGGCTAAAACGCGCACGCCTTTGTCCAGAACGCAAACTCATTGTGATCCGTTCCTGTGTGGATCTGACGGCGTTTGAAATACTGAAGCCCACACGGCGAACCCCCAAAGTGATCGGGGCCATCGGTCGGCTGGATCGTCAAAAAGGCTTCGATACCTTGATACAAGGTTTTCGAGCAATTCCTGCCGACGACGTCGCCTTGCACATTTATGGAACCGGTGACGAACTGGAAGCGCTTCAAACTCTCGCAAATGGCGACCCACGCATTCAGTTCAAAGGTTTCTCTCAAGACCCTGTACAGATATACGCCGAAGTGGATGTTGTCGTAGTCCCGTCGCGTTGGGAGGCTTACGGGCTTGTCGCCGTCGAATCACTATGCGCCGGTCGAAGCGTGTTGTGCGCGGACGTTGATGGGCTGAAAGACCATCGCGAGTTCGGCGCAATGTTCCTGGAAGACCCGTCTGCGCATTGCATTGGACTCGCCTTACGGGAGATCCTTTCCGAAACGGACATCAAAACATGCAATGGACAAAAGCATATCAGAACCACTGCAGAAGCTGCGTTTCACAGGGATTGGAAAACGCTATTGGAATTTCGGAATACAGTTCGCAATGAAACAGGTGTTATGACTTGATACGAGAGGCGGATTGTAAGCGAAAAATTTCAGAAAGCCTGAAATTAAATAATTGCCAAACACGGAATTGCGGAAGCTTCGAGCTCCACTGTAGAGAACAGATGTGTCTGCTCATGGCATTCAGGTTGACTGTATCTATTGGCGCGCAAATTCAAAAAATCACGCACTGCCAATGTCCGCTTCGCCATCATGCACTCAACAGATTTTCGAACGCAGCTTAACTTTAACAATCCCGGTGCAAATGGGGTCAGTTTCCCGGTGCAAGAATGGTCAGTATGGTTGGGAGTTAGCTGCGCGCTGTGGCGAAGATTGACCGGGTATCACCGCTGAAGCCGCGTCGAAACGAAGATGCATTGCGTGAAGCTGATGGGCCAAAGCCTTATGGCGAGGGACTTCGACCGGCAGGTCGCGGACCTCCAAATCCGCGTCACCGTCCTCAACCGCTACACCGCCCTCGGAATACCTGTCACAGGGGCCGTAGGATAAGTCCGTCCGGGGATAGGCGAAGCACGCTCTTCACCGGATTTGTGCAACAAAGCTAGCGCAACCAGAAAAGTATCGCTCAAATTAGTCTGGTGAAGGGTTTTCTGCCAGTCGACAAATCATCTCCACATGTGTCTCAAGCCAGTCAGGATCAAGCGGTTCTCCCAGCACCAGCTTTCTGAAATAGGGGCCAGCGATGGCCAATTCGACGAGGGTACGGACGTGGACGTTTGACTTAAGTTCACCACGTCCTTCAGCAGCTTTGAAAATCGCTTCGACGCTGACAATACGATCCTCCATAAACTCACCTATGACCAGGCGCGCTTGGGGGTCCGTTGACGCCGCAGCAATCACTTGTGGCGCGATCTGCCCCCAAGGCGTATCGGACAAGGCGCTCACCAAGATGCTCAACAGCCAAGTCAAATCAACACGCAAGGGGCCATCTGTTTTGGGTGTAACTTTTGCGGAGCTCGCAGCGCGTTTGAACGCGTCATTGCGCAGATGTTCAATTTTGGGCCAGTGACGGTAAAGCGTGCTGCGCGAAATTCCTGTCGCCTTGCCGACCGATCCATGCGTGACGGCTAAAACCCCATCTGCCTGTAAGATAGCCAACGCTGCATCCAGCGCTTGCGCCCGGGTTGCAATCAGTCTGGGATCTTGTGTGTCTGTCATTTGATTGCCTGCTATAGAACATATTGTTGCGCTGCGATACACTTTGTTTTACAAAGGTTCAGCCACGCTGACCACAGCGCTAAAAATCTTTATCAAAGCAATACGGAGATCACCAATGTGCAAATTTCTCGCAACTACGGCCACAGCCTTGTCGTTTTTGGCCTCAAGCTCTGTTTTGGCGGATGGATATTCGGGAAAATATGCTCTGGATCCGGGCCACAGTCAGGTCGTATTTACCTACAACCACATTGGGTTCTCGCGCACATTTGGGATGTTCGGTGGCTTTGAAGGGGAAATCCTGTTTGACGAAGAAAGCCCCGCAGCCTCGTCGGTCAATGTTTCAATACCGGTCCTGACCATGATCACTGGCTGGGAAGCGCGCAAGCAACACTTTATGTCTGACGACTTTTTCGGGGCCACAGAAAGCGATGTTGTGAGCTTCTCGTCTACCGGTATTGAAGTGACCGGGGACAACACCGCCAAGATCTCAGGAGATTTGGAGATGAACGGTGTGACGAAACCTGTCGTTCTGGAAACTACGTTGAACAAAACCGCGCCTTATCCATTTGGCCCAAAAGAGGGCACGCCAACCTTGGGGTTTGAAGCCAAAGCAACCATTGTTCGCTCCGACTTTGGCGTCGGTGCCTTTGCCCCCGCAGTGAGTGACGAAATCGCCATCATTATTTCGATCGAAGCCCTCAAATCAGAATAGAAAGCTATGAGAGGCCATATGCCAAACCCTTTGAGCGTTCTATTGCCATTGCTTGCGGTATTCTTTGCTTTTGCGGCACTGCCTGCTGTGGCGCAGGAGCCGCCCCTGCCACAACGCGAGTCGCCCCGGCCAGAAACGACAAATGGCGTGCCCCATGTGCAACTTGGTGTCAAAGCTGACCCGGAACTCACGGACGACCTGCTGCGCGGCGTTGCTGGATTTCCCAGTGTCAGACTTGGCCCAACGCGGGTCTCTCTGCCGGGGGCGGTGGGTTTCCAACTGGACGCTGACATTGCGCTTGCGCAACCCAATGCCATAGTTGGCGGGCGCGAGTTTGCCCATGTGCATCCGGATGGCAGCCTTCACGCATCGCTCGACCCTAACATCGCCCGCCGTGCCATTGCGGCGGGCTGGGCGACTGCACATCCCTGGGCAAACCAACGGCAAGGTTGGGAGGGTTTCGTCATGATCTATACACCTACCACCGAGGAAGAGCTGGCCGTCGTGATCCAATTAGTTCAAAGCTCATATACCTACATCACCGGACAAACCTTGCCAAAATGAACGTATGACTAAAGCCTTGACCGGTAAATCAGATAAAATGGCCTCCGGTTTCCCGGGCATCTCTTTGATTACATTGCGACGCCTGTCTTCGGGCGCGCGGTCGATGACCGCCATCCGCAAAAGCCTCATAACCTGAAGGTCGTAGGATAAAATCCTACTCCCGCAACCAAAATAAACAAACATATACAACACGTTAACAGCCACCTTCGGGTGGCTCTTCGCGTTCCGCAATCCGCAATGGAAGCACTGTGGAAGCAAGCGGGGCGAAGTCAGGCTGTGGCGGAAACGCAACGCAAGCTGCTTTCACACCAAAACGACTCCCTCTGAGTTAATTCGACATCAAGGTCGGCTTCGCGGACAAAGCCGCCAGATGCAAACGCGGCATTGGTTATCGTAAATCCCCGAATAAAACTTCCAACGCAGCAAATGCACCGCCGCGTTACAGCGTGAATTCCCAAGAGCAGGCATTCAAGATAGTTTCTGTAGCTCATAATAAAGCAACCCGTTCGCAGATGTCTGCTTGCCAACATATCTCGACCAAGTGCAATTCGACTTGTTCTGCATTCGGCCAATCTCAGACAACCACCAACAACATTTCTGCACCAACGCCCAGTCTTCGTAAATAAATGCAGTGTCATGCTTCTTGTGCCGGCTATGACAGTACTCATTCTTAAATCACGCCTTATGCCCCCTCCGCGAGAAGGCGGTAAGCTGGCAATTAGTGTCAGTTGTCCAGCCAGATTTTGTCTATGTGAATTTCAAAAGTCGGATGCATACCCATGCCCTTCACATACGACCGATTGTGATTGTAAAGTGAACGCCAATACGGCTGTGTCACGACCCCTTCCGCCAGCATGACTTTCTCCAATTCGGTCATGATGCCCCGGCGTTTGTCCGCGTTCGGAGTTGCCAGGGCAATCGCCAAAAGGCGGTCGAACTCGGCATTGTTGAAACCCGTTTCGTTCCAGGCTTCTCCAGACCGATATGCAAGCGCGAAGATTTGAACGCCGAGCGGGCGCATATTCCAGTTGGTCGAACTGAATGGGAACCTTGCCCAATCATTCCAGAAGGACGCGCCGGGAATGACGGTGCGCTTGACTTTGATACCCGCGTCTCGCAATTGCGCTGCCATGGCATCGGCTGTGTTCTTGCGCCAGTCGTCGTCAATCGAGATCAACTCATGCTCAAAGTCTTCCATCCCAGACTCTTTCAGAAGCGCCATTGCTCCTGCCGGGTCATAGGGCAACCGGTCCACTTCGGCATATTCAGGATGGATTGGGCAGACATGATGGTTCTGAGCGGGGATACCCAGCCCATTGACACCGAGTTCCAGCAAGACTGTGTTATCAACCGCCATAGATAGCGCGCGCCGCACGCGTGGGTCAGAATAAGGTCTCTTTCCCTCCACTTCAGCGAGTTGATTGGGCCGGATGACAATGGTTGCCGCCGTTACCGCTTCGTTCTGCTCCAGGTCCAGCCCGGTCAGCAAGGCGACGAAATCGCCACTGGATTCAAAATTCGCGTCGATTTCTTCGGATTCATAGCTTGATAAGAGGACCGCCGGATCTGTTCCCACATCGATGTATTCGATCCGATCCAAATAAGCCCCGTTGCCTTCGTTCCACCATCTGTGCCCCTCTTTGCGAACAAGTACCGCCTTCACTCCAACCTCGTGGCTTTCAAGAGTGTAGGGGCCTGTGCCCATCGGGGAACGGAACGGATCCACGCTTCCTTCGCTGGAATGTACGATTGCCGCCGGATAGTCAGCCATCCCAGCGATCAACGTAATATCCGGTTTGGGCAGGTTCAGGCGAACTGTTAAATTGTTGACGACCTCAATGACCCCATCAGCAGCGACACCGGTATCGGGGTCAATAAGTGTTCCAAACCGGCCAGCCATCGAGTTGCCTTCGGCATCCTGTTCGCACCAGCGAGCAATGTTATAGGCCACGTGATCGGCAGTCAGCGTATCACCGTTATGCCAGGTCACGCCTGGACGCACTTTCAGAATGTAGGTTTTTGCGTCTTCACTGATTTCCCAACTTTCCAGAAGCATCGGTTCAAAGGTGCACGCATGCGTGTAGCGTACAAGATATTCCAGCCAGCCACGACTGATGTTGGCCAGCGGGCTACCATCATAGGAACGTGGGTCCTTTCCAGCGCTTACAACCATCCCGATCCGGATCGTTCCTCCGATCCTGGGCACTTCGGATGCTTGCGCTGGAGCACAGATGCCCAACATCCCATAAGCGGTTGAGGTTGTGGCTCCGAATGTTGTCGCCATGGCAAGAAATTCGCGTCGGCTGGCAGCGTCTTTTTTACATCTTTCATCCAAAGCGGAGTCTTCGATGCGTGTTGGTAGAGTGTCGCTAGCTGATGTGTAGAATTTCATGATCTCCTCACGTGACTGACGAGCATTGTAGACGATAATCAGAATTTTTGGGGACTTGAATTTCGTTTCACATTCGAAATGAACCACTAATCTGAGAATGCGCGATGAGCAGACTTGCATGAGCAAGTGCGTCGAATAACGCGGTCACGGAGATCTGGCACTAGCAATTACTGACCTTCATGTTCGGTACAGCGTCAGGCAGTATAGGCGCGGGCGCGGGAAAATTTCGGCATTTTTGGCTTCCGCCCCAGAGGTCAAGCCATTCTCTTCATACATTCTATGAATTTATTTGGCGGAAGGCCGTTCAGGCCTCTATTGCCTTGCGAATAGTTTGGCATCAAAAACCGGCAATGATGTCGTTATAGGACACCGGAACGAACAGGTATTTGATCCTTTTTTGAGTTGCAAAGTTGATCGCGCGACTAGTGTCCATGTCGGGCGTTGCGGCACTGCGAAGGCAAAGGTGGAAGGTCGTACCCACGGCTTCAACAATCCGCGCATCTCCGTGACTAAGTTGGGTTTGCATGCTGCGCACGTAGTAGCCATCAGGATTTGGCATCACATCATCTAGCGCGGCAACTTCGTTTATGTGGTCCTGCCCACAAAGCCCGCTTATCATCGACTCAGCGTGGGCAGTGCCGGTTAGCATGCACAGTGCAATTATTGGTGCAGAAACGTTCATTGTGTTATCCTCCAAGTGTATTGTGGCCCACTCATTGCGACGACCCATCGAATTGAACGGGGCAGCCAGTAGGAACAATTGGACATGTCAGCTGGTGAATTGTCCCGAAACGGGTCCGAAATTGAGACGAAATCACAACAGATACTCTCTCTCGGAGATTTCATATTTGATCCGGCATTGCCGGGACTGGCCGATGCGTCTGGAGAACCGGTCGACCTTCGCAGCCAAAGTCTTGCTGTGTTGTGTCTTTTGGCTGCTCAGGTCGGGAGGGTCGTAAGCAAGGACAACCTGATTGACTCAGTCTGGGGCGAAACTTTTGTTACTGATGACAGTCTTGTTCAATGCATCTCGGACATTCGCCGTGCCATTTGTGATCGGGATCACAAGGTGATCCAGACCCTGCCACGACGCGGCTATCGGCTCAATTCGGGCCGCGCTACGCCACATCTTCCAGCCCTTGCCTTGCCCGATCTGGCGGGACGTCGGGCGATTGCTGTCCTGCCGTTCACTAACTTGAACGACAATCAAGAGCAGACGTTTTTTGCCGAGGGACTAAGCGAAGATCTCATTGCGCGCTTGTCGATGGTACGAGCGCTGACAGTTTTGGCAGTGCCATCACGTTTTACGTTTGGCGGAGATTTCATCCGCGCCGAGAACGCGGACGCTGAATTTGAGCCCGAGTTCCTGATCAAAGGCACAGTACGGCGGGCGGGTGACAAGGTTCGAGTAACGGTTCAGCTGTTGGACAACAGCAACGGTGCCATTGTTCTATCGAGACGCTATGACCGGCGTGTGTACGACATCTTCGAAATTCAGGACGATCTAGTCGGTGAAATTATCGCGGAAACCCAGGTTGCGCTTACCGATGGCGAAGTTGCGCACTTGGCCGTTCGGCAGACGCGAAGTGTTCAGGCTTGGGAGTATTTTCATCAAGGCCTGCTGGAGCACATCAAATACAGGCCTGAGTCTTTTCAGGCTGCCCGTCGCATGTATCGCAGGGCGCTGGACATTGACCCCGAATATTTTGATGCGATGGTTGCCGACGCCTGGGCACTTTGGATGGATGCGCGCTCGTCAATTGATGCCAGTCAGGTTGACGCTCTGCGCGAATGCAGGGTTCTGGTTGATGCGCTGATCTCACGATGGCCGAACCGTCCTGACACCCTTCACCTGGATGCGGTGCTTTTGATGATGGAGGGCGAGCATGAAGCAGCTGAAAAGCGGGCCGATCAAGGGCGCAACGCGGGCCGAAGCTATTTGTGGGGATATGCAATTGTGCATATCTACGGCGGAAGCGTAAAAAAGGCGACGGAGCTTTTTGCAGAACGTATCAACTCGTCGCTCGTGCTCCATGACGATGCACTGTTCCATTATGCCCTTTGTTTGACTTTGATGGGTGAATACGAACAAGCGATCATTCTGGCGGAAGAATATCGGTTGCGGGTGCCCGCGACGGTTTACGGCTATACTTTATTGGCCACGGCTCAGGGCATGGCTGGCCAATCCGAACTGGCTGCCCAAACAGTTGCGGCCATGCGCCAAACCCATCCGAGATTCACTCTCGCAATGTTTCGTCAGCACGAACCGTATCGTGACGCTGAAATCCTGAAACGCATTACTGGCCTGCTGCGAAAAGCAGGCATTCCGGATTGACCTTATTAGAATTCTTATTGCTGAGCCGGATGTATTTCCAATGAAGAGTAGTATTCATTTGCCACCATTAGTGGTCTCCCCACCTTATGAAATGTTGTTGGATTTCGGCTAACACTATTGTTCTGTCCCCTATGGGCCCCAATGCTTTTTAACGATTGCTAATCCATGGATCCAACATAGGCGTTTATGCAGGCTTTGTTGCACCAATTGGGTGATGGGATTCATGTTATGAATCCAGTGTGGTAGCTGACAGCCATGAGCAGCTGGACACCGACGACTTACAAAACCAAGAATTGGTCAGACTACAACGCAGCCCTAAAGCGACGAGGTTCGCTGTCGATCTGGTTTGACGCTTCAATGGCGTGGGATGCGACGCCATCTGGTCGACGGGGCCGTCAACAGGCGTATAGTGATGCGGCGATACAAGCCTGTCTGACGATCAAAGTGCTGTTTGGTTTGCCCTTAAGGCAGACGACGGGGTTTGTCGAAAGCCTCCTGGCATTGGCCGGGCTGAACTGGAAGGTGCCAGACTTTAGCACCTTGTGTCGACGACAGAAGACCTTGCCGGTTGCCATTCCCTATCGCGGCTCAGCGGGGCTGTTGCACCTTCTGATAGACAGCACAGGCATCAAGGCGGAGGGCGAAGGAGAGTGGAACGCACGCAAGCATGGTGGCCCCAAACGCCGGATTTGGCGCAAGATACACATCCACTGCCCGGCAGGCGATTGCAAAGCAATCTGCCGAGAGGGGAATCGATGAGGAAACACGAGAGATACGTGCCGTCGAGGTCACGACCAGCAATGTGGGGGACGCGCCTATGCTGCCCGAGTTGCTGAACCAAATTCCACCCAATCAGGTAATCGGCTCGGTTGCGGCGGACGGTGCGTACGACACACGCAAATGTCACGAGGCGATTGCGGTTAGAGACAAAGATGCACGGTATGAAACTGTTGGGCCAATCCGTCATGGCCCGGGACTTCGACAGGCAGGTAGCGGAAATCCAAATCCGCATCGCCGACCTCAACTCTTACACCGCTCTTGGCATGCCCTTGACTGTGGCCACAGGATAAGTCCGTCCGGAGAAAGGGGAAGTGCACCCATTCCCCGATTTGTCAACAAAGCCGGTCGCGGACGAAGCTGGCATTGGATTACCATTGGAACATCGTGGATTTTGGGCCTCCACCCAAAGAAACTATCGGATCAATGGCGCTCTTTTCATCCTGGTTTCTTCCAGTTCGTATTCGTCCAGCCCGGCATCGCGGCGCAGTCGCGCGCTCAGGTTGAGAGCTGTAGTTTCTGATTGAAATGCAGAACAAAGGACACTCAGGAACCCACGGCCAAGACTGGCCAAACCGGAGAACCGCGTGACCTGCGATCCAAAGTCCTCGAAACTATGTTCATCTGCGAAATCCATTTCGGTCTCCCTTCCAGTTAGCAGACAGACTGCATTGGCGCCGCCACAGCGCACAATCGCCGTTCCTTGACATCCATTGTTCCAAAAAGTCACAAAGGAGAATGCCGAGATCGCTACCACCACTAAACGCATTGCGTGCCTTTGAGGCCGCAGGCCGACTAGGCAGTTTCACCAAGGCCGCTCTAGAGCTCAATGTGTCCCATTCCGCTATTTCTCGCCACGTTCGCGGACTTGAGAAACGACTCAATGCCCACCTATTTCGCACCAAGAACACCGGTGTGGCGCTGACAGATCAAGGTGCAGGCTATCTCGCAGAAATCACTCCGGCTCTTGACTGGATTGCCGAAGCAACCGAGGCACTTTCTGACCCGCCGGAAGGCTCGGTGACGCTGACCACAGAAAGTACAATTGCGCAGAAATGGCTGGTGCCCAGACTTGCCAATCTAAAAGCGCGCCACCCTGAGGTCGATTTGCGGCTCTCGGTTGCCACCCAGGTTATGGACATCGATGCGCATGACTTCGATATGGGGCTTAGATACCTGCGTTCCGATCCGCCCCCAGGCTATGATCTTCTCTTTCCTTCCATAGCCCGGGCATATGCTGCGCCCGGCTTCGCTCCGTCCAAAAACGAGGAACTGGATTTGTTGGCACTGGCAAACGGCCCACTCATTGAGGAGGCAACATTCCGTTTTTGGCCGGAGTGGTTCGAGAAAGCAGGCCTTAAGCAAGTCCCCGAACTTGATCTGCCCCACCCGCTTGGGGCCCTACTTGCCATACAATCGGCCGTCGCCGGCCTCGGTGCGGTATTGATGGATGCCCATCTGTGCGAGCCAGAACTCAATTCGGGTGCCCTCGTGGAAATCTCACCCGTACAGGTCCCATTTGGAGGCTACTATCTCGCGGTAAACAGCCGGGCGAAACGCCGAAAGGCAGTTCAGGCCGTCCGCAAATGGCTGCTCGATGAATGCGCCCATCCCGATTGACAACAGCAGTATTCACCACCCCGGCATCCAGTTCAGGTCATTGACCTTTGCGCAGCTTTCGAAACGTCACGGAAATCGGATAAATCGACAGAAGGAAATGTTGGCGGCTATGGGCTGAGGCTGTGTGAAAACTCCGACCGTCCGGCGCTATAGGGCAAAAACGCCCTTTATGTGCGTTCTCTCGCGCTTCTGAGAGAGCTTTTGCACAGGTGCTGAAAACGAGCGCGACGAGAGAGATCATGGGCCAGAGTTTTCACACACCCTCGGCTCAAAGCCGCCGAATGCCAGCGCAGCATGCACCGGTACTGGGCCCACGCGAGAGCGACTGTCTGCCAAGATCGTCAAACTCTTGATTTTCCGTTGCTTGGCCCGATCCGTTGCCGTTCGCCAGAAGACAGCTGTCGTTCGTTTCGACAGCGGCGAAACGGGGCTTCGAGCCCAAAGTGTTTGATGCCGCAGTACGCACGAACGGCCATAGTCCGTAGATTACTACCATTAGTGTATGGGCGAGGGATCCAAGCCAGACTTCACGAACGGCCCAAACTCGCCGGATCGCCGCCAGCACTTTCGCCGATGCGTTTCGCCCCTTTGCATAGTATTCCGATATATACACTTCAGGCGAGCGCCGGAGCCATTTCAAGGCGCTCGGATCTGTTCTGTTTTAGTAGCCGAATGCTTCGGTCGATCCCAATCGGGATCGTGTCACTGACCCGCCCCGTCGGGGTGCAGGCCCGAGGAGACGTCTTTGACCACGTACACGAACTCGTCCACCATTTTCGAGTTCCCCGCCGACCGTCGCGCGACGTAGAGTTCGATGCGTTGGCCTTCCGTCTGATACGGTATGCAACTCAAATGAGGGGGGGCGAGGGCACGAATCCACGCGGGTGCCAGCCCGATGCCAACCCCGTGCGCCACCAGCTGCAACATGGTGGATTTGTCGATGACCTCGCAGGCGATGTCCGGTTGCCACCCATGGGCGCGATAGCTGTTCCAGAGCAGGTCGTGAAGGATCGGGCGGGCGTGTTTTGGAAATCCGATAATTGGGTGATCCCGGATATCCGCCGCTGACAGCGATCCCCGGCCCGCAAGTTCGGACGTGGCGGGCAAAACCACGACAGCATCCTGCTGGTACAAAAGATCCGCTTTCAGAAACTCGTCCTCAGGAGGTTTTCGCACAAAAGCGATATCGGTGCGGTGATTTACAAGCTCTTGCGTATGGTAATCCGAGGACGAAATCTCAAGAATGTCTACATGCACCGAAGGTTGCCGTTTGCGGAATTCCATCAGCGCAGGCGGCAACAGCATCGAGATCGCCTCATCAACGCCGCTGACCCGCAACGTTTTCAGCCCGCTGTCTGCCGTGTGCCGGGCTTTGGAAACGGATTTGTCGATATCCGCCAGAATACGCTTGGCGTCGCGCAGGAACTCGGATCCGGCCTGTGTCAGGCTGACCTGCCGGGTTGTCCGAAAGAACAGGGCAAAGCCCAACTCGTGTTCCAGCGCAGAAATACGGTCAGACAAAGCTGGCTGACTAAGGCCAAGGCGTTCGCCCGCCTTTCGAAAATGCAACTCTTCGGCAACGGCCACAAAGCACTGAAGTTGGCGAAATTCCAAGGCAACCTATCCCGACTACTGTATGACGCGCACCCGTTGCTGATCGCCCAGACCGCTTTCATATTTTCGGATCGCTCCCGCGAATTCCAGCGAGTTCAGGGTGTCGTCGCGCCCCTCAAGATGGGCGGTCTGCGTCGCGTCGTCCATATCAAACGGCAGCTCTGCCTCGCCGTGTCTGATGACTCGCTTTTCAATATCAATCGTGTAGCTGGCGCCATCCTCGTGCGACGCCGCCTGTATCAACTGATCGCGGACCGCGTGGCTAACGATGGGCAAGGCAAGGCCGTTCTTGCGCGCATTGTCATAGAAAATGCCCGCAAAGCTGGTGCCGATGATGCCCAGAATACCCAGTTGAACTAGCCCCCAGACCGCGTGTTCCCGGCTGGACCCGCAGCCGAAATTATCGCCGACAACCAATATTCTCGCCTCGTGCCACGGGTGTGTGTTCAGCACAAAATCCGCGCGCGGCGTATCATCGTCGTGAAAGCGCAGATCGGCGAATGTGCCATCCGCCAGCCCTTCGCGCGTGATGGTGATCAGAAAGCGTTTGGGCATGATCACATCGGTATCGACATTGGCAAGCGGCAGGGCGGCGGCGAGCCCATGAACAGCTTTTGGCATCTTATTCCGCTCCTTCGCTCAGGAATTCGCGGACATCCGCGATACGACCATGGATGGCGGCGGCGGCCACCATTTCGGGACTCATCAAATGGGTGCGTGCCCCGCGGCCCTGCCGACCTTCGAAATTGCGGTTGGTCGAGGACGCAATCCGCTCGCCATCCATGGCGACATCGTCGTTCATCGCAAGGCACATCGAACAGCCGCTTTCCGGGCGCCAGTCAAAGCCCGCTTCCTTGAACACCCGGTCGATCCCCTCAGCCTCGGCCTGTAGGCGGGTATAGGTCGAGCCGGGCACGACGATGGCATTTACCGACCCGGCGACCTTTTTACCTTTCAGGATTGTGGCAGCGGCGCGCAGATCCTCGATACGGCTGTTGGTGCACGAGCCGATAAAGGCGCTGTCGATCTCGATATCGGTTATCGCCTGACCCGCTTTCAGGTCCATATAGTCCAACGCCCGGTTCAGCGCCTCGCTTGCCTTGGGCGTCATCCCTTCGGTCTCGGCGGGGACTGAGCCGTCGACGGGAACCGACTGATCCGGGCTGGTGCCCCAACTGACAAGCGGGGCAATGTCGGCGGCGTCAATCTCGAACATCGTGTCATATTCCGCGCCCGCGTCCGAATTCCAGGCCAGACCGCCAAAATCCAGCGTGCCGCTATGCGCGCGCCCCTTTATTTTATCAAGCGCCTTTTGGTCAGCCCCGATCAGGGCGGCCCGTCCGCCCAACTCGACCGCCATGTTGCAGATCGTCATCCGCCCGGACATTTCCTGAACGCGGATGGCCGAGCCGGAAAACTCAACGGCATAGCCATTGGCACCGCCCGCACCGACCACCTGAACGACCTTCATGATTATGTCCTTGGCGGTCACACCGGGTGCAAGGTCGCCATCGATATTGACCAGCATGGTCTTCAGTCGCTTATAGCGCAGGGTTTGCGTTGCCAGCACATGTTCAACCTCGGACGTGCCGATGCCAAAACCAAGCGCTCCGAAGGCCCCATAGGTCGTGGTATGGCTGTCGCCGCAGGCAATCAACATCCCCGGCGCAACAAGCCCCTGTTCGGGGACAACAACATGCTCAATGCCCTGGCGGCGGTCGCCCAGGCCATAAAAGGCGATGTTGTGCTTTTCACAATTGGCTTCCAGATTGTCGATCAGTAGCTTGGAGGCCTCATCATGCGGATCGCGCTGCCGTGTGGCATTCACGTGATCAACTACCGACAAATGAGCCTCGGGTCTCCAGACGGAAAGCCCCTTCTGATTCAGCCCTGAAAACGCTTGCGGGCTGGTGTATTCGTTCATGATGTGGAAATCGACATAGATCAGCATGTCGCCGTCAGGCAGGTCGCAAACCTTATGTGCGTCCACCAGTTTATCGTAAAGCGTCCTGCTCATTCGGCAGCATCCTTCTGTTCACTCTGGCGCAGGAAAAACGCGCGCATTCGGCTCGCAATTTCGTCCGGAATCTCTTCGGCCATGTAATGCGTGGCATCGAGGGCCTCGCCCTCGACCCGGTGGGCCCGCGCTTGCCACAGCGCCATCGCGTCGAAACAGGTCTCGATCACCCCGCGCTTGGCCCATAGGACCATCAACGTTTGTTCAACTTTTTGCTCGTTATCCTGATCGTCATGTTCGATGTCGATGGTCGCCGCGGCGCGGTAATCTTCGCACGCGGCGTGGATAGCCTCGGGCGTGCTGAAGGCGGTGATGTACTCGTCGAGCGCCGCGGGGATAAAGGGATTTTCGCCCTTCGCTTGATTGAAGCATTTCAATTTCCAGAACTGCGCTGGATCATTGCCGATGATCTGTTCCGGGATGGGGTGCTTTTGAATCAGAAAGAACCAGTGCCAATAGGTGCGCGCAAATTCCATTGAGGTATCCCGGTACATTTCGCGCGTCGGTGCGATGTCAAGCAGGACCATCGCCTGGACATTCTGCGGATGATCCAGCGCCATGCGATGGGTGACGCGTGCACCGCGATCATGGGCACCGACCAAAAACGCCTCATGCCCCATCTGAGACATGACTGAGACCATGTCCTTTGCCATTTCACGTTTCGAATAGGGCGCATGTCGATCATCTGAGGCGGGTTTGGATGACCGGCCATATCCGCGCAGGTCAGCGCAGATGACATGGAACTGATCGGTGAGCTGCGGGGCAATAGCATGCCACATGGCCGATGTCTGCGGATAACCGTGCAGCAGCAAAAGACCCGGATTACCGGGGTCGCCACCATGGCGAACAAAAATCTCCTGCTCGCCGACATTTAAAGTCAGTTCCTCGAAATCCAGAAACATGCCAGTGCGCTCCGCTAGATCGATTGGTTATTCAAGATAGCCGACTTTTTCGATGTTATTAATCGGATCTACTAATTAATTCTTCCGAAAAATCATCACCGCTCAAGCATGTAGTCTCGATCCGCATGTTTATTCAGGTCAGACCGGCCTGACTGCAAGGGAGGAAGCTATGAAGTTCTGGAAGACATCAAGTCTGGTCGTTGCGCTTGTCACCGGTGCAGGTGCGGCCTTTGCCGCCTGTGATCCCGGCGAAGTCGTCATCAAGTTCAGCCACGTCACCAATACTGACAAACACCCCAAAGGCATCGCGGCAACACTGCTGGAACAGCGCATCAACGATGAGATGGACGGAAAAGCCTGTATGGAGGTCTTTCCGAACTCAACCCTCTACAATGACGACAAAGTGCTTGAGGCGCTGTTGCAGGGCGATGTGCAGTTGGCAGCGCCGTCGCTGTCGAAATTCGAGAAATTCACCAAGAAATTCCGCATCTTCGACCTGCCGTTCCTGTTCAAGAATATCGAGGCGGTCGATGCATTCCAAACCTCGGACGCCGGGCAAGCCCTGCTGGATTCGATGCAGCGTCGCGGCCTTCAGGGGCTGACCTTCTGGCACAACGGCATGAAGCAGATGTCGGCCAATGTCCCGCTGGTTACACCGGTTGATGCGGATGGGTTGAAATTCCGGGTCATGTCCTCGGACGTGCTGGTGGCGCAGATGGAGGCTATTGGCGGCAGCCCGCAGAAAATGGCCTTTTCCGAGGTCTACGGCGCACTTCAGCAAGGTGTTGTCGACGGTCAGGAAAACGTCTGGTCCAACATCTACGGCAAGAAGTTCTTCGAGGTGCAGGACGGCATCACCGAGACCAATCACGGCATCATCGACTATCTGGTCGTGACGTCGGTGGACTGGCTGGACAGCCTGGATCCCGAAGTGCGTGATCAGTTCCTGACCATTCTGGGCGAGGTAACGGCGACCCGTAACTCGGAATCCTACGCTGTGAACCAGAAAAACCGTCAGGCAATTCTGGAGGCGGGCGGAACCATTCGTACGCTGACAGATGAAGAGCGCGAGGCCTGGGTCGTCGCCATGCAACCGGTATGGGAGCAGTTCTCGGGCGATATCGGTCAAGACTCCCTCGACGCGGCAGTTCAGATCAACTCTGGCTTCTGAATCACTCGGAGCGGGCAGGACATTCCTGCCCGCTCTCTGTCAAGTAAGCTGCTGTTGGGAGGGTAGGCTATGGCCGACAAGCACTCGTTCACGGACCGGATCGAAGAGACTTTGATCGCCGGTATTCTGGGTCTGATGACCGCACTGACATTTGCCAACGTCGTTGCCAGATATGTCTTTGATTCAAATATCCTTTGGGCTTTGGAAATGACGGTTTTCCTATTCGCCTGGCTGGTATTGCTGGGGTCGTCTTATGCGGTGAAAAAACACGCGCATCTGGGGGTCGATCTGGTGGTTAACATGCTGCACGCAGACGCCCGAAAATGGCTGGCTTTGACCGCTGCCGCTGTTTGTGTCGCCTTCTCGCTTCTGATGCTGAAAGGGTCGTGGGACTACTGGGCCAACTTCGCCAACCTGCCTGCCACCGAAGGGCGCTGGTTCCCACTCGGATTCGAACAGGACTACCGCGAAAAGGGCTGGTACGAGACCAACGACATCCCGATGCCCGGTATCCTCGCCTGGATGGCAGACACCTTCAACGAGGGCGAGGCCTACGAAAAGATCCCGCGTTTTCTGCCCTATATCGTGCTGCCGGTGTCGATGGCCTTGCTATTGCTGCGGTTTGTTCAGGCCACCTTCAGCATACTGAACGGCAAGATGGATCGGCTCGTGGCCAGCCACGAGGTTGAAGATGAACTGGCTGAAATTGAAGCCAAGAACGCGGAGGCGAAATAATGGAAGTCGTCCTTCTCTTTGCAATGGTCATCGGCTTACTGATGATCGGTGTCCCAATTGCAATCTCGCTCGGGATGTCATCCATCCTGTTTTTGCTCTGGTTTTCAGACAGTTCACTGGCATCGGTCGCGCAAACGCTGTTTGCCGCATTCGAAGGCCACTTTACCCTGCTGGCGATTCCGTTTTTCATACTCGCCTCGGCCTTCATGACGACAGGCGGCGTGGCGCGGCGGATCATCCGCTTCTCGATTGCATGTGTGGGCCATTTCCCGGGCGGCCTCGCGATTGCGGGCGTGTTTGCCTGTATGCTGTTTGCCGCGCTTTCAGGTTCATCGCCAGCCACGGTGGTTGCCATCGGCACAATCGTGATCAGTGGTATGCGGCAGGTCGGATACTCCAAGGAATTCGCCGCCGGTGTGATCTGTAACGCTGGTACGCTGGGCATCCTGATCCCACCCTCCATCGTGATGGTGGTCTATGCCGCCTCGGTCGAGGTCTCGGTGGGCCGGATGTTCCTTGCAGGTGTCATTCCGGGGCTGTTGGCCGGTGTGATGCTGATGGTCACCATCTACGTCATCGCCAAGATCAAGAACCTGCCCAAGGGCGAGTGGAAGGGCTGGGGCGAAGTTTTCCAGTCGGGCCGTGAGGCCGGTTGGGGCCTGTTCCTGATCGTGATCATTCTGGGCGGTATCTATGGCGGCATCTTCACGCCTACCGAAGCCGCCGCTGTGGCTGCAGTCTATGCCTTCTTCATCGCCACCTTTGTCTACAAGGACATGGGGCCGCTGGCCGCTCCCAAAACCCGCAGCCTGTCGGCCGCCGCGGTGATCGAAGACGCGCCTGCCGGCACTCGCGTTCCCCTGAATAACAAGCCCTGGGCAGTGGTCACCGCGATTGTGCATCCGGACACTCAAAAGACTCTGTTCGATGCGGGGAAACTGACTGTGACGCTGCTCTTTGTGATCGCCAACGCGCTGATCCTGAAACATGTGTTGACGGACGAGCAAATCCCGCAGCAGGTCGCCAATGCGATGCTGTCGGCGGGCTTCGGGCCGGTGATGTTCCTAGTGGTCGTCAACATCATCCTGCTGATCGGTGGTCAGTTCATGGAACCCTCGGGCCTCTTGGTCATCGTGGCACCGCTGGTGTTCCCGATTGCCATCGAGCTGGGCATCGATCCGATCCATCTGGGCATCATCATGGTGGTGAACATGGAGATCGGCATGATCACCCCGCCAGTGGGCCTGAATCTCTTCGTCACGTCGGGCGTTGCCGGAATGCCGATGATGAGCGTGGTCAAGGCAGCCCTGCCGTTCCTGGCCGTGCTGTTCGTGTTCCTGATCATCGTCACCTACGTTCCGTTCCTGTCTACATTCCTCCCCAACACGTTCATGGGACCGGAAATCATAACCCAGTGATGCGCTATGCGCTGGCGGCATCTGTCGTCAGCGCATTTTGTTCAAGATAATGGGATTTGCTCGGCTATTGTGTTTCTGCCGGGCAACAAAGCCGGCGATGCCGTTGCCCGGGGGTGAGGGTTTTGGTGGTGATGCTGGGAGTGGCTCAGTCGAATAAGCCGGCTCAGCTTCCGCTTTATGTGCAGGCCGATTCTTACGGTTGTTGTGAAGCGAACATAGCGGTTGTTTATACTAAACCAACCAAGGTCCGTTTTTTTTGCGCATCTCGGCTTTGTTGCACCAATTGGGTGATGGGATTCATGTTATGAATCCAGCGTGGTAGCTGACAGCCATGAGCAGCTGGACACCGACGACTTACAAAACCAAGAATTGGTCAGACTACAACGCAGCCCTAAAGCGACGAGGTTCGCTGTCGATCTGGTTTGACGCTTCAATGGCGTGGGATGCGACGCCATCTGGTCGACGGGGCCGTCAACAGGCGTATAGTGATGCGGCGATACAAGCCTGTCTGACGATCAAAGTGCTGTTTGGTTTGCCCTTAAGGCAGACGACGGGGTTTGTCGAAAGCCTCCTGGCATTGGCCGGGCTGAACTGGAAGGTGCCAGGCTTTAGCACCTTGTGTCGACGACAGAAGACCTTGCCGGTTGCCATTCCCTATCGCGGCTCAGCGGGGCTGT